>NZ_AOII01000083.1 GCF_000337615.1 Natrinema pallidum DSM 3751 | reverse complement strand
AAGCAACGTCTTGCAGGGTCGCGGTTGTGCTGGACACACTTTCCGCACCCTGCTGCTTCGTACGTGACGCTTTCTATGACACGCTCCGGGTTGCAAAAATGTACACTGGGAGTCCGGCCTGAAGTGCCACTAATGGAACGACAGTCACGAAGATCCAGAGGAGATACTGAGGCGTGAAGACACCAGATGTAAACGCGTCATGGATATATCGCGGCCCAAGATAGACCAGAGCACAGATCAAAACGTACCACCCACTACTGGCTGCAGCGCCCCCTTTCGGAGTGTCGATTCGTTTCTGGAGGGCATACAACCCTAGAAGGGTAAGCGATGCGAGCACGATCGAAACGACCGCATCAACAGGCCTGCTCCCGAATTGCGGGCCAATATTGCCCTGCATAATAGTTTGGTACTGCTGGCGTGTAGATAGTTGCTACGCGATCTCCTGTTTTCACTCGAGGTTACTGGACAGATAGGAGAACGGCCCGTCTGCTTGTCAGTGTCCGTTTACACGCCCCCGAATGTAGTCGTAATTGCCCGATGCGGAGTCAACGTTTGCGTTCCCCGCCCATTTTGTCAACACGTCCGTCCAGTCGTCCGACACTTCTTCGCGCGTCTCTGACACTCGCCAGTTGACATCACAGCCGATTCCGACCCATTCGCAGCCTTGATTGTGGTCCGCCGGGTCTCTATGGCCCGCACCGATAACCGCCAGATTATCAACACCGGACAGGTCGTACGCTCGGACGTGATACTGAGTTGGTACCACAGTCGGTGTAATATTCTGTTTTATATGTTCATCCTGCGCCTTGACGGTAGATTCGTCCTCGAGGATGTATTTATCACCGGACGGCCATGGCGATTTCCAGCCGACATTCTGCATCGCTGCCTGTATGTCCGATGCATCGTTTCCAGTATCCCACGCGACATTGATCGGTGCTGTTCGCTCGGCGAGGTCATCCGGATCGGACGGGTCGTCTCCATTGTACGTGTACTTCGAACACTCCGCAGCAAGCAGCGGATTCGATTCCGCCTGCGGGGAGACGGAATCGTCGGCTAACATTGCATCCCGCGCCCGCATCTCCTGAGCGTAGTGTTGCTCGACAGTCCCCAAAATCGTTGTATCTTTGTATTTAATTACGTCCGGATTATCCTGCCGGGCTATCTCTAATCCGGTCCCCTCAAGAGCACTATCGACATCGGTCTGTTCCGAAAGCTGACCTTCAATCGCTTGTTCATCGACCGTCATTTCGTCGCTCCCGAGGTCAACTGTACTGCCTGGCTCGACAGCAGGATTAGAACTACCGGACTCGGTGTTCGTCGTAACAACGCCGTCTCGCACTTCGACTGAGATCGGGTTCGTGTCTTCGATCTCGAATTTCTCTTCGCGAATAAATCCACCGTCCGTTGGAATCCGACGAATGGTACGCGTTCCGCTGGCCAGAACGGGACGACTCACACCGTTCGTTCCCTGAACTGGCGTTGCTCCGAGCGATATGGTACCGCCGATCGCAGCAGTTCCGAATATTTGTAGCACTCTGCGACGAGTTGGATTTTTATTGTCCATATACTGAGTTTATATACTATCTATTATAAGAATTATCCCTGCCCCGTATCCTGTTCTAATTCTTATGAATTGCGGATGGGATCATGTGCACAACCAGATTCGATAATATATAAGAAATCTAAAATGTGGTCGTTATCGGAGAGAACACGTGGAAAACGAACCCGGAATCCGAGTAAGGGATCCGGCTTTTGTTCCTCTCCTCGAGACCAACGTCGGCATCCTCGAGATCGACGAGGACGGTACGGTCCGGGACGACCCCCGCATTTGCGAGGTCGATGTCGGTTACGAGCGCGTGGCCGAGACGCTGGGCGTCAGCCAGGTCTCACTCGAGGAACCGGGCGACGACGAAGGCCCGGAAACGTATCGGGATCGAATACAGTCACGGAGAAACGACCTCGTCTTTATCCGACAGACCGTGGTCGGTCCGGTATCGATGGCACCCCGACGACGGACCGTATTGGCGGCGGTATCGACGGCGATGGCGTCGGCAGCGGCCGGTTGCGCCGACCCGCTCGCCGACGCGACGGAGGAAGACGGACACGACCCGGCGACCCACCGCGACGCGGCGACGGCGTTCGTCGAAGACCTCGCGGCCGATCGGTTCGACGCGGCCAGTGAGCGATTCGTCGCGGCCGAACGGGAGCGACGCGGCGATCCCGGCCGCCTCGAGCGGCTCTGGATGGGATACGGCGCGGTGGGCGGAGCGTTCGAGGAAATCGTCGAGACGGCCGTGACGACTGGAACCGACGTTACCGCCGTTGACGTGACGCTTGCCTTCGCTGGCGGACATCACGAGTGTCGCATCGTCGTCGACGACCGATCCCGCCTCGTCGACTGCGGCGTCGCTGACCAGTACGAGCGGCCGTCGTACGTCGACTCGAGCGCGATCGCCACCGAGGACGTCACCCTCGCGGTCGATGGCTGTTCGCTCCCGGGAACCGTCACGACGCCCGCCGACGGCGACGACGTTCCCGGCGTCGTCTTCGTCCACGATTCCGGACCGGTGACCCGGAACGCCGCTCGAGGCGGGACGCAGCTGTTCACCGATCTGGCCGAGGGCCTCGCGACGCGAGGCATCGCGAGCCTTCGGTACGACAAGCGGCTACCCGTGTGCGAAGTCGACCCTGGTGACTACACGCTCGATCACGTCACCGTCGACGACGCGGTGCGGGCGATCGACACGCTCCGGGCGGCCGAGAGCGTCGATCCGGACCGGGTCGTCGTCGTCGGCCATGGACTCGGCGGTCGAGCGGCACCGAGAATCGCCGCACGCGACGGGGCGGTGGCGGGCATCGTCGGCCTCGCAGCGCCGGCACGTCCGTACCACGAACTGACGCTGGCCCAACTCGAGCACAAGGTCTCCGTCGGCGACCACGAGTGGACGGACCTGGCGGACGTTTACGAGACCTGGACCGACGAGATCGAACGGGTTCGTGCGGGAGAGTACGGGTCGACCGAAACGCTGCTCGGCAAACCGGGCGCGTTCTGGGACGGCCTTACAGCGTACGACCACCTCGGGACTGCGGCGGGCATCGACGCGCCGCGCTTGTTCCTGCAAGGGACCCGTGACTTTCAGGTCAGCGCGGCCGACGACCTCGAGCGGTGGCGATCCGAACTCGAGGGGGCGGACGCGACGTTCGAGACGTACGACGGGCTCGATCACCTGCTCATGCCGGGCGAGGGACCGTCGGTGGAGTTCGCGTACGCCGTTCGGAACACGGTCGCCGAGGGAGTCGTCGCCGATCTCGCGGACTGGATCGACGGGCGCTGACGGAACCGGGGGTCGTGGGACGCGACACGACCGAGGATTCATACGCCGGTCGCCCAACCCACGTCGTATGGAGACGACTCGTATCTTGCAGGTCGACGCGTTCACCGACGAGCCACACACCGGGAACCCGGCCGGCGTCGTCCCGGACGCGGACGGCCTCTCGAGCGACCAGATGCAGGCGATCGCCGCGGAGATGGCCGTCAGCGAGACCGCCTTCCTGCGGTCGAGCGAAACCGCCGACCGCCGGGTCAAATACTTCACGCCGACACAAGAGGTGGATCTCTGTGGCCACGCTACGATCGGCACCGTCGCCCATCTCTACGACGAGGGCCTCGAGACCGAGACGATGACCCTCGAGACGAACGTCGGTCGGCTCGAAATCGACGTGGACGAGGACGGGACGGTCTGGATGACACAGGACGAGCCGTCGATTCGCGAGGTCGACGTCGGCTACGGCCGCGTGGCCGACGCGCTCGGTGTCGACCGGGCCGCGCTCGAGGGCGCGAGCGACGACATTCCGCTCGCCGTGGCCTCGACCGGCCTCCCGTTCCTGATCGTCCCGATCACGTACCTCTCCGACGTCGGCGACGCCGAACCGGACTTTGCCGCGGTCGAGGCGTTGACGAACGCCGTCGACGCGACGGGGATCTACCTGTTCACGTTCGACGCGCTCGAGGCCGAGTCGACGGTCCACGGGCGGATGTTCGCACCGGGAGCCGGCGTTCCGGAGGACCCCGTCACCGGCACCGCGGGCGGGGCCGTCAGCGCGTACCTCGATCGCTTCGGCGCGTTCGACGGCGATCTGCCAGCGGAACTCCGACTCGAGCAGGGTCACTACGTCGACCGGCCGGGAATCGTTCGCGTTCGCCTCGGAGACGCCGTCCGTGTCGGCGGCCGCGGCGTGACCGTCCTCGACGGCTCGATGGCCGTCCCCGAGGCCGACGAGGACGAAATCCTCGAGGCCTGACCGCGCGGCTGGAGTCGGGGTCCGGGAGACCCCCGCCGATCGTATCCGTCGGCGCGTGATTTACTCAGGTCCGAGTTTCGGCTGGGAGCGCCCGTTCGCAACCTTCTTTATTCGTTCCACTGAGGGACTCTCTAGAGATGGCTGTACTCTGGCTGGACGAGATCAGTGCCGGCGACCTCGAGCAGGTCGGCGGTAAAGGTGCCTCCCTCGGTGAGTTGACGGGCGCGGGGCTGCCCGTTCCACCGGGATTCGTCGTAACCGCCGGGACCTACCGATCGTTTATCGAAGAAGCCGAAATCGACGAGGAACTGTTCGCGGCCGTCGACATCGACGTCGACGACTCCAGTGCGCTGGCCGACGCCGCCGATCGCGCACAGGAACTCATCCTCGAGACCCCTTTCCCCGACGAGTTACGCGACGAGATCCTCGAGAGCTACGGCGAGGTCGGCGACGGCGAGGCGTTCGTCGCGGTTCGGTCGTCGGCGACGGCCGAGGACCTGCCCGACGCCTCCTTCGCGGGCCAGCAAGAAACGTTCCTCAACGTCACCGAAGAGGACTTGCTCGACCGCGTCCGGGAGTGCTGGGCCTCGCTGTTCACCCAGCGGGCGATCTACTACCGCCAGGAACAGGGCTTCGATCACTCCGCGGTAAACATCGCGGTCGTCGTCCAGCAGATGGTCGACGCCGAGAAATCGGGCGTGATGTTCACGAGCCACCCCTCGACGGGCGACCCGACGATGATCATCGAGGCCGCGTGGGGCCTGGGCGAAGCCGTCGTTTCCGGCGCAGTCTCGCCGGACAACTACGTTATCGACCGCACGGACCGCTCGATGGACGTGACCGTCGCCGAGAAGAAAGTCAAACACGAGAAAGACGAGGCGACCGGTCGGACCGTCGAGCGCGAGGTTTCCGAGGACAAGCGCACCCAGCGGGTCATCTCCGACGACGAGATCGACTCCCTCATGGACCTCGGTGAGCGCGTCGAGGACCACTACGACGAGCCCCAAGACGTCGAATGGGCCATCGTCGGGGGCGACGTCTACATGCTCCAGTCCCGACCGATCACGACGATCGACGAGGACGGCAGCGACGCCGCGACCGGCAGCGTCGACCCCACGAAGGGCCTGACCGACGGCAGCGGGAGCGTCCAGGCCGCCGAGAGCACCAGCAGCGCCGGCACCGCCGACGCAGGTAGCTCCGGCGAGGTCATCGTCGACGGCCTCGGCTCGAGCCCGGGGACGGTCAGCGGCCCCGCGAAAATCGTCACCAAACTCGACGATCTGGCCAAGGTCGGCGAGGGCGACATCATCGTCACCGAGATGACGATGCCCGATATGGTACCCGCGATGAAACGGGCGTCGGGGATCATCACCGACGAGGGCGGCATGACCAGCCACGCCGCCATCGTTTCCCGCGAACTCGGCGTCCCGGCCATCGTCGGGACGACCAACGCGACGACGGTTCTGGAGGACGGCCAGGTCGTCACTCTCGACGGCGACAAAGGCTCCGTACTCGAGGGCTCGGCCGTCGAACCCGAAGAGGAGACCGAACCCGTCGAGGAGGTCCGTCCGCAGTCGCCGGTCAAGCCGATGACCGCCACCGAGGTCAAGGTCAACGTCTCGATCCCGGAGGCAGCCGAACGTGCGGCCGCGACCGGTGCCGACGGCGTCGGCCTGCTGCGGACCGAACACATGATCCTCTCGCTGAACCAGACGCCCGAGAAGTTCATCGCCGAGAACGGCGTCGACGACTACATCTCGGAGCTCGTCGACGGCATTCGCGGCGTCGCAGACGAGTTCTACCCGCGCCCCGTCCGCGTCCGCACCCTCGACGCCCCGAGCGACGAGTTCCGACAGCTCGAGGGCGGCGAGGACGAACCCGAAGAGCACAACCCGATGCTCGGCTATCGCGGCATTCGACGGTCGCTCGACCGGACGGACGTCTTCGCCCACGAACTCGAGGCGTTCCACCGGCTCTACGAGATGGGCTATGACAACGTCGAGATCATGTTCCCGCTGGTCAACGACGCCGAGGACATCTATCGGGCCAAAAGCTGCATGAAGGAGGCCGGCATCGATCCCGAGAAGCGAAAGTGGGGGGCGATGATCGAGACGCCCGCATCCGCGCTGTCGGTCGAGGAGATGGCCGAGGCGGGCATCGACTTCGCCTCCTTCGGGACCAACGACCTGACCCAGTACACGCTCGCGGTCGACCGCAACAACGAACACGTCGCCGACCGCTTCGACGAACTCCATCCGGCCGTCCTGCGCCTGATCGGTGACGTCATCGAGACCTGCCGCGAACACGACGTCGAGACGAGTATCTGCGGGCAGGCCGGCTCCAAGCCCGAAATGGTTCGGTTCCTCGTCAACGAGGGCATTAGCTCCATTTCGGCGAACATCGACGCCGTCCGCGACGTCCAACACGAGGTCAAACGCGTCGAACAGAAACTCCTGCTCGATTCCGTCAGATAAGCAACTCCAACCGGTTGCGTTTTCTCCGCCGTCCATCGACCGCCTCGAGCAGTGAGTGCCGTCCCGCTCCGACGGGTCTCACCGTCGCCTCGCGTTGGAGACTCCCTGGAGCGGCGACCGACGGTTCACTCCGTGGGGAAAGGCCCATGATGTGGGCACGCGTCGATTGACGTATGAGCGACCGCTCGGACGAGGTCACCGAGAGCCGAGACCCTCCCGCTACCGACGACCTTTTAGAGGAAACGGACCGCTTGCTCTCGGACGCGGGCACCGACGCCGGCGACGCACCGCCCGAGTCCGCCGGCGCGTCAGCGCCGTCCGTCGACGCCGATCCCCTGGATTCCCACGCCGATTTCGATCGCGGACCGACCGGTACGCCCGCCGACGACGATCCGGCCGATGGGTCCGAGAGCGACTCATCGCGCTCGTGGCTCGCCCCGCTTACCGCACGGCTCTCGCTCGGGCGGTACTTCTCGCCGAAGGAGTACATCGCGCTCGTGGGCGTGCTCAGCGCCGGCTTGCTGGCCGGCGCGACCGCGCTGCCGTTCGCCGGCCGTCCGATCGGGATGTTTACCGCCGCCTTCGCGGTCGGGCTCCTCGCGTCGAAGCGGCGCTACCTCGAGATGGGGGTTGCCGGCGTCTCGGTCGGCGGCATCGCGGCGATCCTCAGCAACGCCGTCATCGCCGCCATCGGCTCCGGACAGACGCTGGTCGCCGTCGGCGCGACGGTCGGCCTCCTCGCGTCCGTCGTCGGCTACTACTTCGGTCGCGATCTCCGCGCCGGACTCTCGCAGGATATCGATTGAACCGTCCTCAGCCGTTCGTCGTCAGTTCCCAGCCCCGTTCGGTCCGACGCACGACCCCGTTATCGGCCATTACCTCGAGCAATTCGGCGACGACTTCGCGGGGAGCGTCGATATCGTCGCTCAGTTCGTCGACCGATTTCGGTTTGGCACGGATGCTCGCGAGCAGGTCGGCGTAGATCCGGCTTTCCGGCCCGGCACCGATGGATTCGGAGATGTCATCGAGTACGTCACAGAGCCGCCCCTGGACCCAGCGCTGGGCCAAGGAGAGTTCGTTCTCGAGTCGCTCGAGGTCCTCCAGAGCGACGAGCAGGTCGTCGAGGTCGTCGGCGTCGTCCCAGGCGACATCGAGCGAGAGGTGTCGGCAGGTGGTGATATCGAAGCTGTTGTTCGCCGGATAGGCGCTCTTGCTCGCGAAGCCATAGGGTGAGACGGTCACCTCGAGACGGACGTTCCGAGCGATATGGAAGTACTTTCGCCGCTGGTCGTCGACGCGACTTTCGATCAGTCCCGCTTCCTCGAGTTTTCGGAGGTGCTCGATAACCGCCTTGGGACTCACGCCGAGGTATTCCGAAATTTCGGTCACGTAACAAGGTTTGCGGGCGAGCAACCGAAGGATTCGTCTTCGGTTTTCGTTCCCAAGTAAATCCAACAACGCGGCGGAGTCCATCGAGAGAGGGTTAGTGATCGCCGCTGAAAAGCGTGTCTGCTCACCGTACTGTCGGGAGACCCGATTCGGCGGGGCCGTTACCGCGACCCACGGCCGGTATCGGTCCCCCCGCTAGCGCCGCCCGTCCCACCGCCGGAACCGGCCGTCCGATCGCCGCCCTGTGGGCCGGACCCGGCGGACGACGGTCCCGTCGATCCCCCGTCGTCGTTGCCAGCGGAGTGGCCGTTCCCGGACCCGGTATCGGCTCCGGCTGAGTCGCTGCCTTGGGACCCAGCGCCGTCTCCGCTCGACCCGACGTTTCCGTTGTCGTCCCCGTTCGATCCCGGCGCAGCGTTTCCGGGGCCGGTTCCGTCATCCCCTGTCGCGCGGTTTGCGGTTCCGTCTCCGTTCGATTCGCCGTTCTCCGAGCCGGCCCCTGTATCCCCGCTCTTTCCGGGGACATCGTCACCGTGTGGGGAGCCGGGCTCCGTCCCCTCACCGGTTGCGGCTTCGGTAGGGGTGCCTGCTCCGTTACCGGGCGTCCGATCACTGCTTGAGCCTCCCTTGTCGGCGGGTGGTCCACGGTCGTCCGGCGGTCCCGCTCCGACACCGGGGGCCTCGTCGGAGTCGGACAGCCCGCGAGCGACCGCCGCGACGTCCGGCCCGGCCTCCGCGGAGGCGTTTTCTCGGAGCCGTGTCGCGTTCTCCCGAAGCTCCGCGAGATCGCTTTCGTCGATACTGCCGTCGGCGACGGTAGTGTTTGTTCGCTCGATCGAGCGCTCGAGGCTGGCGATTTCGACGGTTAATCTCGCCAGTCTGGATCGATAAGCGCCGCGTGAAAGCCCCGCGCGCTGCTCCCGGAGCTCGGCGCGTTCGGCCTCGAGCGACCGCAGTTGCGATTCGAGTTCGGTCGTCCGGTCGCCGACGATGGCTGCCCGACTCTCGTTGTCCGCGGTTTCGTACGCCGCTTCGAACATCCCGGTCTCGACCGTTTCCTTCGTCTCAGCCGCGGTCGCCTGCAGCAGCGTTCCGACGGATGCGTTCGTCGATGCCGTCCCGGAGTGGTCGGCGTGGAGAGCGTGGCTCCCCGTCAACGAACCCACGGCTGCGGCGCTTGCAAGCGGCGCGGCCGTGAATCCGACGACGACGGCCGCGAGGAGGGCGACCGACCGAGTGGTTGTCATCGGCTCTATCGTTGGCCGGTACATAGTAAAAAGACGGACCTTCGTTCGGACCGTTTACTCGGATCGGTACGTCGCCGAGAGGTGATTTGAGCGTTCAAGGCGGCAGGAACTCGCGTCATTGTCGCTCGATGAGGGCCAACGCTGCCGGCCGCGTCTGCCCGGCCGTTGCTCACCGTTCGGACCGTTTCACTCGCCCGAGAACGGATCAATCACGAGCTACGACACGTGGGGAACGAAACCCGGCCAGTCCGGGGGCGACCGTCCGATAGCTCGACGCCGAGGACTGGCCATTCCGGCCCGTCTCGAGAACCGAGAGAACGGTCTGATAGCGCGACTGTTTAAACGTATTCGCAAACAGTTATGTCTGTTGAGACCATGGTATTAGTTAGCATGTTCGAGGTGTTTTCCCGAAGTTATTATCTCGGACGTCTCTACGTGACCCCCACCGACGGGGAGCACGCACTCATGCACAGCGAGCAACACGAGCGGATCAACGAGGAAGTGTACGCGACCGGCGACGGACTCGAGCGCCTCGATACGCCGCTCGTGATGAAGTTCGAGACCCGACACTTCCCGGTCCACGGGGCGGCCGACGTCCCGACAAACACGCTCGCGGTGCCCGAATCGATGCTCGAGGAAACCGACGTTCGAAACCCCCCGTCGCTTCGGGAGGTGTTTCTCGCCCGCCGAGACCGGGCCCGGCAGTTGCTCGAACTCGCCGGCGGCTGGCAGGCATCGGGTGACGGCGGCTCGGCCGACGACCTGCGAAACGCCGGAACCTAGAAGTACGCTCGCTTCCCGTGTTCGGCCGGATGCTCGACGAGTTGCTTGGCCGTGCATCGCTCAGGGACCGAATCGACGAACTCGAGGACGAAAACGAGCGGTTACGGAAACGCTACGAGGCCGAGTCCGACCGCCGGGCCGAGGCCGCCACCGCGAGGCAGAACGCCGAGGAGCGGCTCAATCGACTCGAGGATCGGATCGCCCAGCTCGAGGGCGAACTCGAACGGGTCGACGAGGCGGAGAGCGGGCCATCCGTCAGGCACCGCGACCAACTCCGAGGGACCCGTCTCGAGGCAGTGTTCGACCGCCTCACGTCGTTTCGAACGGGACCGGAAGGTGCGCTGACCGTCGGCGTGGACGACGACGGGGTCGCGGAGCCCGTCCGAGCGGAACTGGAACCCGTCCTCGGCGAGCGACTCGCCCTCGTCGACGACGGCGGCCCCTGCCTGTGCTGCGTCGACGACGCCGGCCTGCTCGCCGTGACCCTCGAGCCGCCGGTCGTCCCCGAGCTCGATGCGACCTGGCGAGACCGATTCGCCCTCGAGCGCGAGTGGTTCTTGCCGACCGGTCGCCACGCGGTCGCACTCGTCCGGACCGATCTGTTCGCCCTCGGCGTCTACGAGGGCGACGAGCGCGTCGACTACCGCGGCTTCGAGAGCGATGTCAAGGGGAACCACTCCAAGGGCGGGTTCTCCCAGGCCCGCTTCGAACGGATTCGGGACGGGCAGATCGACGATCACCTCGAGCGGTGTGCGGAGGCCCTCGCCGCGTACGAACCCGGCGGTGAGGCCGCCGACACGCCGCTTTATATGGTCGGCCAGCGCGGCATCGTCGACGCGCTCGCTGCGGAAGCGGGGCTCGAACCGGCCGCGACGGCCGCCGTCGACGCGACCGGCGATCCGGAGCCGGCGCTCGAGGACGCCGTTCACTCGTTCTGGACGACGGAGCTACGGGTGTTGTGAGCCGCTCCCGATCGATCGTCAGTAACTGTCGCCGTCGGTAAAACAGCGGCCGCACCGGTTCACGTCGCCGTCGGTAGCGGTCTGTTCGACGGGAACCAGCCGGAGATGATCGTGTGAGACGTGCGAAGTCGCGCCACAGGTGGTCTGAAAGTCCGACTGGCCGGATTCGTACTTGTGAAGCTTGTCCGTCGCCTCGTTCAGGACGCCATCCATGACGGTTGATACCACTGCACTATGTATAATAGCATCGTCCGTTGCACAGTACGGGTCGGAGCGAAACCGGATCTGACTCGCTCCGGGGAACGGCTGCAACCGGCCCGAGTTTCGATTACCGCCGGGTTCGTGACCGGTGATCCGCCTCGGTGACCCGGTTCGCCACCTCGCCGATCGTCGCGAACGCGACTGTCCGAGCGGAGCGCGGTGTGGGTCGCGCGATCAGTCCCGGTCGACGCTCGGATGCATCGTCGGTTCCTCGTCGAGCGGTTCGCCGAACGCCTCGCACATCGTCTCCCGGGCTCGCTCGTCGCGTCGCCGTCGTTCCTCGTCGTCGATCTCCTCGCATCCCGGCGGGACCTCGCGGTCGCGGCCGGTAAAATACCCCTCCGGGACGACCCAGTCCTGATAGAAGGGCACATCGGCGTCGTAGAGGAGCGCGAGGGCGGCTTTCGCCCCGTGGCCGGCCGCGACGACCGCCTGGTGGGGTTCGTCCGCGATCCGACCCGCAGCGTAGACGCCGTCGACGGCCGTCCGGCCACCCTCGTCGACGCTCACGAAGTGTTTGCTACCCCGCTGCATCCGACCCACGTCCAGCGGTTCGAGGAAGTCGCTGGTCGGCCACGAGGCGGCGATGACGCGACGCGCTTCGAGGGGCTCGCCGCCCTCCGTCTCGAGGACGAACCCCTCCTCGAGCGCCCCTTCGGTGACCGACTCGGCGCGGGTCACGCGTCCGAGTTCGAATTCGGCACCCGCCGCTTGTGCCTGCTCGCGGGTCAGCCGGAGGTGCCGGCGGGCGTCGACCCCGTCCGGGAAGCCGGGGAAGTTCTCGAGGCTGGCGTTGCGCGCGAGGATGGACTCCCCGCCGTCGATGACGAGGGTATCCAATCCCCCGCGTGCGGTGAAAATCGATGCGGTGAGACCGGCGACGCCCCCGCCGACGATGCAGACATCTCGCATGGCTCCCGGTTGACGGCCTCGAGTATAGAAGGTTGCCGTTCGCCCCATCGGCCGATGGAACGGCGCGGCTCGTATCGGCGGCCGAATCGGGCGACGACGATCGAAACGGCCCCTCAGCCGGTGACCGCTTCGCCCGCGTCCGACGCCACCGTGTCGTCTCTGACCCAGAGGTCGCCGAACAGTTCGTCCTGCTCGAGGGTGACTCGGCCGCGATGGGCCAGAAAGAGCAGCGCGAGGTAGGTCATCACACGGGAGCCGCCGACCGCGTCGATCTCGGCGTACAGCACCTCATCGCGCCCGTTCTCGTAGTGGGCCTCGAGTTCGGTTTCGACGTCGTCGATGACCGCTTCGATGTCCTCCTCGTGGGTCGTGTGCGTGACGTCGTCGCTGGTCGGTTCGTCGTCGACCCGGAAGTCGTCGCCGGAGTGGTAGTGCAGTTCCTGCACACCCCGGTCGTACCCCTTCGGCGAGTCGCTCGTATCGTAGCTCCGGGACTCCTTCCACCACGTGTCGCGTTCGGCGCTGCGGAGTTCGCGGACCAGTTCGTCCAGGGTTTCGGGCTTCCCCCGGGCGTGCTTGCGCTCGAGGCGGCGTTCCATTTCGTTCTCGAGGGTCTCGATGGGATCGAACCCGGGCGGGTGCGCCCGGTCGTCACCTGCCGCGTCTACCGGCCCGTCATCGGCGAAGGGCGCTTCCCAGGGCGGGAGGTCGTCCTCGTCCGGGTCGTCGGTCGCGAACAACTCGTCGCTTTTCATCCGCAGGAGGACGCTCGCGTAGAACAGTGCGCGCCCGGACGTTCGGAGGTCGGCGTCCTCGATCGCCGCGAGAAACGTGTCCGTAACGTCGACGATGTCGATGTCCCACGGATCGATCTCGCCGTCCTTCGCGAGTTGCACGAGCAGTTCGACGGGTTCGACTGCGTCCTCGTTCTCGGCACCGTCGTCGCCCCCGGCCGTGTCTCCTTCCGTGAACTCGAGCACCGAATCGCCGGACCCGCCTGTCCGCTCCTCGTCGCCGCCCGCGCTCGCGTCCGCCGGCGACTCGAGAACGGACCCCGGCGGCGACTCGCTCGGCCGCTCGCGATCGTCGTGACCGGTGATATCGAGGGGGATGTCATCGCCGCCGTCGGGTCGCAGTTCGCTCTTACCGGGCCGTGGCTCGCTTCCCTGCGGATCACGTTGCTCCTCGCTAGTCATCAGCCGGTACCTCCCCACTACTCAGATCGATCCCGGTCACCGCGCTCACGTTGTCCTGTTGCATCGTCACGCCGATCGCCCGTTCGGAGCGATCGAGCATCGCCGAGCGGTGGGAGACGACGACGAACTGGGCGTCCCCGGCCAGTTCCTCGACCATCTCGCCGACCCGCTCGGCATTGACGGCGTCGAGGAAGGCGTCGATCTCGTCCAGCGCGTAGAACGGGGCCGGATTGTGCCGCTGGATCGCGAAGATGAACGCCAGCGCGGTCAGCGACTTCTCCCCGCCGGACATCGCGTCCAGGCGCTGAATCGGCTTGTCACCCGGCTGTGCCTTCATCGTCAGCCCGCCGTCGAACGGGTCGGCCTCGTTCTCCAAGTGCAGCGAGCCGGTCCCCTCCGAGAGCTTCTCGAAAATCTCGGTGAAGTGGGCGGCGATCGCGTCGTAGGCGTCCATGAACGTCTGCTTCTTCTGGGTTTCGTACTGCTCGATCCGGTCTCGGATACCGTCGGCCTCCTCGACCAACGTCTCCCGCCCCGCCTCGAGATCGTCGAGATCGCTGCGGACCTCGTCGTACTCGTCGATCGCGAGCATGTTGACCGGCTCCATCGACGCCATGTCCGTCTGCAGGTAGTCGATCATGTCGAGGACGGTCTCGTGGTCAGGGACGTCTTCGGGATCGTAGTCGCCGACCTCCGATTCGAGGGCTTCGATCTCCCACTCGAGGTTGCCCGCACGTTCGCGTGCGTCCTCGAGTTTGCTTTCGATGGCGTTGACGCGATCCTGTTGCTGGTCGCGTTTCGTCCGCGCATCGGCGAGTTCCGCCTTGAGATCGCTTCGTTCCGCTTTCAACTCGGTGAGCTCCTCTTCCAGCTCCGCAACGGCCTCGTGCTTGTCCTCGAGCGTCTCGCGCTTGTCCTCGATCTTCGCCTCGTACTCCGCGATTCGCTCCTCGTGGTCGGCCTTGCGGTTCTGGGCGGCCTCGATGTCGTCGTGGAGATCCTCGATGGCGTCCGCCGCGTACTCCGCCTCGAGGCTCAACTCGTTGAGTTCGGCGTCGAGTTCCTGAATCCGATCCTCGCGCTCGTCGATCTCGGCCGTCAGCGCCTCGATCTGGTCGGTGAGTTCTGGGATCTTCGAGTCCGCGAGTTCCGTCTCGAGGTCGTCGATTTCGGCCTCGAGTTCCTCGACCGTCGCCGTCTTGGCGTCGATCTCCGCTGAAATCTCGTTCATCCGCTCGTCGACGGACTCTCGTTCATCGCGGAGGTCGTCGAGGTCGTCCGCTAGGTCCTCGATCTCGGCCTCGATGGCCTCGCGCTCGTCGTCGAGTCCCGCCAGTTCGGCCTCGATCGAGCGAACCTCGTCGGCCGCGTCGTTCTTGCGGTCGCGGGCGTCGTCGAGCCGCTCCTCGACGCCGCGCAGGTCCTCGCGGAGGGACTCGCGTTCCTCCTGCAGCTCCGTGATCTGTTTGGCGACGCGCTCGAGTTGGCCCTCGCCGCCGCCGGTAAAGGAGTACCGCGAACCGCCGCCGGAACCGCCGGTCATCGCGCCGCTTTTCTCCACGAGGTCGCCGTCGAGGGTGACCATCCGGTAGTCGCCCATGTACGAGCGGGCGGTTTCGATGTCCTCGACGACCAAGGTGTCCCCGAGCACGTAGGAGAAGACCCCGGCGTACTCGCTGTCGAAGTCGACGAGGTTGTACGCGAAGCCGACCACGCCCGGATCGCTCGGCGCGTTCGGCAGCCGGCGCTGGCTCATGTCCGTCAGCGGGAGGAACGTCGCCCGGCCCGCGTTTCGGGACTTGAGGTGATCGATACACTGCTGGCCGATGATGTCGTCGTCGACGACGACGTTCGCCAGCCGGCCGCCCGCGGCGGTCTCACAGGCGGTCGCGTACTCGCCGGGGACGGTCCCCAGTTGCGCGACCGCACCGTGCACGCCGTCGAGTCCCGCATTGAGGATCGTCGTCACCGCGCGACCGAACGAGGAGTCACCGCTCTCGCCGGCGTTGGCCTCGAGTTCGGCGTACTCCTGTTGTTTCGCCTGAATCTCGTCGTCGAGATCGTCGACGTCGGACTGCAACCGGCGCTTCTCGGTTTTCAGGTCGTCGACGACATCGGTGATGTTCTCGCGGTTCCGTTCGGCCTTCTCGAGTTCCCGCTCGAGGTCGCCTCGCTGGCTCTCGATTTCGGGGATTTTCTCGCGCCTGTCCTCGATCGTCGTCTCTTTCTCGCTGATCGCGTTCGAGCGGCGGCGGGCCTCGTCAAGGAGGCGATCCTGTTCGCGCTGGAGGTCGTTCCGCTCGGTCTTGGCCTCCTCTAATTCGTCTTTGCGCTCCGCGAGGGCCGCCTTGAGTTCGTCGAACTCGGTGTCGACGGCCTCGATTTCGGCTTCGAGGTCGGCGCGCTCTTGCTCCCGGTCTTGAATCTCGCTTTTGATCGAGGCTTTCTCGAGTTTGTGCTCGCGCATCTCGTCTTCGAGGTCGTCGATCGTCTCCTGCTTGCGGTCGATCTGGACGAACGCCTCGCGGCGCTCGGCCTCGGCGTCCTCGATCTGCCCCTCGCTGGCCTCGATCCTGTCCTCGAGCCGAGAAATGTCGCCTTTGAGCTCCTCGATTTCGCTTTTGATCCGGAGCTGTTCGTCCTCGCCCTTGCGCTCGATCTCGGCGTTCAAATCCTCGAGATCCTCCTGCAGGCGGACGACTTTGCCCTCACGCTCGTCGAGTTCGCGCTGGAAGTCCGCGAGTTCGTCTTCGAGGTCGTCGACCTCGTCCTCGACGGCCTCGAGTTCGGTGCGTTTCTCCTCGAGTTCGCTGGCCTTCTTGTAGCTCTCGTACTCCTCTTTTTCGCGTCGCAGCCGGCGGTAGCGCATTGCGTCCCGGCGTTCGTCCGCGAGCTGATCGAGCCGGTCGCGTTTCTCCTCGATGCGGAGTTCGGCCTCGTCGATCCGTTCCTGGACCGTCTCGAGTTCCTCGAAGGCGTCTTCCTTTTTCGCGTCGAACTCCGCGACGCCCGCGATTTCGTCGATGATCTCCCGGCGGGCGTGGGGCGTCATGTTGATGATCTCGGTAACGTCGCCCTGCATGACGACGTTGTACCCTTCCGGCGTGATCCCGGCCTGTGCTAACAGGTCCTGAATGTCCGAGAGGTTGACCGACCGGTCGTTCAGATAGTAGTAGGAGTAGTAATTGTCCTCGGTCTCCTTGACCCGGCGACGGATGCGAATCTCGTCGACGTCGCCGACGTCGTCGCTCCCCGCGGCGTTGACGACCTGCGAGCGATCGAGGGTCCCTTCGGAATTGTCGAGGATCACCTCGACGGTCGCCTCGCGGGGGCCGCTCGAGGTGTCGGCACCCTCGTGGCCGGGGTTGTAGATGAGGTCGGTCAGTTTCTCGGCACGAATCCCGCGGGTCCGAGCCAGCCCGAGCGCGAAGAGGACGGCGTCGATAATATTGGACTTCCCGGAGCCGTTCGGACCCGTTACGACGGTGAAATCCTCGTAGAACGGGATCTTCGTCTTTCGGCCGAAGCTCTTGAAATCGTCGAGAACGATCGCCTTGATATACATCTTGTTGCGAGACCTCCGTATAGCCACCAGCCGTCGGTCGACGGTGGTACCCACGCCGCGGTTCCCCGCACACGGCGTCGGCAGCAGTTACGCAACGATGATGTCGTCGCTACCTGAGTCTTCCGCTTCATCGCCGACGGTGTCGTCCTCGTCTTCGGCATCGGCCGCCGCTTCGGCGACTTCGTCGGGTTCGGCCTCCGGGGTGTCGTCCTCGTCGACCGTCGTCGTTCCCGTCTCCTCGGCCCGCCGTTCGGGGACGCGTGTCGGCGTCTCGGTATCGAGCTCCGCCTCGAGCACGCGGATTCGCTCCTTCGCCTCGATGAGTTCGTCCGTCAGGCCCTCTACCGTCGACTCGAGTTCCGCAACCGTCGATTCGAGCTGCTCGACGCGATTGTTCGACATATCCCCTAGGGGTCGGTCTGGACACATAAACGTACGTCAGACTAGTGTTAGATATATTATTATAGTGGGCCGGCGCGGTATGCAGTTCGCTCGAGACGGCCGCGGGGTCGGAATTTCTGAACGGGGTCACACGGCCGGGCCGTCGGAGTAGCATCACCGCGAGTCGGTCGCCACCGCCGGTAGCGTCAGCGAAAACGTCGACCCAACTCCCGGCTCGGAGTCGACCCGGATTTCGCCGCCGTGACGTTCGATGATCCGCTGACAAAGCGCGAGGCCGATTCCGATCCCCGAGTAGTTTTCCCGGCTGTGGAGGCACTGAAAGACCTCGAACACGCGGTCCTGATCGTCGGATTCGATCCCGATACCCTCGTCGTGGACCGAAATCAGCCACTCCGACCCTCGGCGCTCGGCATCGACGGAAATCCGCGGCGGCGCGCCGTCGGTGTACTCGATAGCGTTCGAAAGCAGGTTCTGAAACACCTGTCGCAACTGGCTCGCGTCGCCCTCGACGCGGGGGAGGTCCGCGATTTCGATGTCGGTGTTGGCCTCCTCGATCCGGAGACGGAGGTCAGCCACCACGCTCTCGAGAACCGACTCGAGTTCGCGTTTCGTCCGGCGGACATCGGCATCGGCGAGCACGAGCGAGACGCGTTCGCCGAGGAGGTCGTCGCGTGTATATCCGGTCGTCTCAACGATGACGTCGTTGACGGCGACGAACCGCCCATCGGCATCGAGCTGGTAGAGCCCGTCGTCGATCGCGTTGACGAGCGTTCGATACCGGTGGAGCGCAACGTCGTCGGCATCCTCCCAGAATGTCTCGTCGTCCGCGTCCGCTCGAGTACTCATAGCCGTCCGATAGCTGTCGAACGCGAAAAAGCCATCCGGCGCTCGCGGGTCGTGTCTCGGTCACTCGGAACGGTCAGCAGCGGTGTCCAACGGGGATCGCTCCCCGCGTTGGAGGGGCGACCTGTTGTTTGATGATGGTCTGTCTCGTACCTCCGGGTATCAATGCCCGGAACTAGCCCCAGTCTCGCGGACATCGACGAGATCGCCCACGAGCCCGGCCAGGAGTTCGTCGAATCGACCAACGTCTGGCAGTTCATGCAGGAGTACGGGATCGACGACTACGAGGAACTCATCGCACGGACGACGACCGACCTCGAGGACGAACCCGACAGCGGCGTGGACTGGTTCTGGGACGAACTGGTGGACTACCTCGGGATCGAGTTCGACGAGGCCTACGACGAGGTCCGGGACGACAGCGAGGGGCCGCAGTTCACCGACTGGTACCCCGGCGGCGAACTCAACATCGCCCACAACGTCGTCGACCGCCACGCGGCCGTCGACGCGGAGCGCCGAAACACGGTCGCCACGATCTGGGAGGGAGAACACGGCGATGTTCGGGAAATAACGTACCACGAACTCCACCGCCAGTCGAATCGAGTCGCGAACGCGCTCGAGGAGCGCGGCGTCGGCACGGGCGATACCGTCGGCCTCTACATGCCGATGGTCCCGGAAGTCGTCTCGATCCTCTACGGCTGTTTCAAGGTCGGCGCGATCGCGGTCCCGATCTTCTCCGGCTTCGGGGTAGACGCGGCCGCCACCCGGATCGCGGACGCGGAGCCGACCGTGCTCTTTACCGGCGACGGCTTCTACCGCCGCGGCGATCCGGTCTTCCTCAAGTCCGCGGCCGACGAGGCCATCGCGGCGGCCGGCCACGTCGAACACACGATCGTCTTCGACCGGCTCGGCTCGAGCAGCGGGGCGCGAAGCGTCTCGGAGAGGCGAGCGGGACCCGGCGGGTCCCGCGAGCGGACGAACGAACACGAGATTCCGTGGACCGACGACCGCGACGAATGGTGGGCCGATGCCGTCGGGGCGGCCGACGACGAGTACGAGACGAAATCCCTGGCCTCGGACCAGGAGTCGATGCTGCTGTACTCGTCGGGCACCACCGGCAAGCCGAAGGGAATCGTCCACACCCACGCCGGCGCACTCGTTCAGCCCGCCAAGGAGGTCCACTTCGGGA
>NZ_AOII01000082.1 GCF_000337615.1 Natrinema pallidum DSM 3751 | reverse complement strand
TGTGTATAAGAGACAGAGCTCACCCAGTTCGGCATCTCGCCGACCGCGATCCGCGCGCTACGCAAACACGGCGACGACTGGCTCGAGGGCCACGATCTCTCCTCGCTGCGCGTTCTGGGATCGACGGGCGAGCCCTGGGACCCCGAGTCCTGGCATTGGTTCCACGAGAACGTGGGCAACGGCGAGGCCCCGATCATCAACATCTCCGGCGGCACCGAGATCTGTGGCTGTTTCCTGATGCCCCTGCCCATCCAGCCGCTGAAACCCTGTACGCTCGGCGGCCCCGGCCTCGGCATGGACATCGACATCGTCGACCGCGAGGGCAACTCCGTCAAAGCGGACACCGAACGCGGCTATCTCNCACCCAGCCGCTGAAACCCTGTACGCTCGGCGGCCCCGGCCTCGGCATGGACATCGACATCGTCGACCGCGAGGGCAACTCCGTCAAAGCGGACACCGAACGCGGCTATCTCGTCGCCCGCGACTCCTGCCCCTCCATGACCAAATCCCTGTGGTCGGGCGACGAGCGCTACCTCGAGGAGTACTGGTCGACGTTCGACGACCTGTGGGACCACGGCGACTGGGCCCAGACGGACGACGACGGCTTCTGGTTCCTCCACGGCCGCGCCGACGACGCCCTCAACGNCTGTGGGACCACGGCGACTGGGCCCAGACGGACGACGACGGCTTCTGGTTCCTCCACGGCCGCGCCGACGACGCCCTCAACGTCGCCGGCCGCAAAGTCGGCCCTGCCGAGGTCGAGGGTGCGCTCATCGACCACGAAGCCGTCACCCAGGCCGCCGCCATCGGCGCACCCGACGACACCACCGGCACCGCCGTCGTCGCCTACGTCGTCCTCGAGGACGGGCTCGAGGAGACCGACGACCTCCGCGAGGAACTGCGCGCGCAGGTCGGCGAAGAACTCGGGAAGCCGTTCCGCCCGCGAGAGGTACTGTTCGNTCGCGCCATCAGAGATGTGTATAAGAGACAGTCCTCGAGGACGGGCTCGAGGAGACCGACGACCTCCGCGAGGAACTGCGCGCGCAGGTCGGCGAAGAACTCGGGAAGCCGTTCCGCCCGCGAGAGGTACTGTTCGTCGACGAGTTCCCCAAGACCCAGTCGGGAAAGATCATCCGCCGGGCTATCCAGGCGACCTACACCGGCGAGGATCTGGGTGACATGAGCAGTATCGAGAATCCCGACGCGCTCGCGGAACTCGAGGACGCGCGGTAGTCAGCGCGGATCGTATGGATTCGTGACCATCTCGAGGCGGGCGCGATCTATCGGCGCAGCGAGTAAACCGCTTCGTCCGTCGACACGAACACGGATTCGTCCACCAGATAGTTCCGGATTCGTCCGTCGACAGCACCCGTCCACGTTCGCTCGCCGTCCGAGGTGAACCCGACCAGTCGGCTCCCGTCGGCGTGGACGAACACGGCGTCGTCTTCCGCGGTCTCCGCGCTGATGGTTGTCACTGACTGAATCGGACCGGCGTCGATCGTTACCTCCCAGCGTTCGTTCCCGGTCACCACGTCGAGGGCATGGAGTTGATTTGATCCGAGATAGACCGTCCCGTCGCGGAGGGTCGCCTGTGGAGCGTGCTCCTGGCTCGGATGCTCGAGCGGTTCCGAGACCCGGTCTCGCTCGCCGGTCGCGGTATCGAACGCGAACAGACGGAACGCGGCCCCTTCGGTTTCGGCGAACACGAACAGTCGGTCTGTCGCGAGACCTGTGATCGTCGTCTCGATACCGATATCGACCGCCTCGAACTGCCGGTGCCACAGCCGATCGCCGTCCGCGGCCGCAACGACCCGATCGGTCGTCACGATGTACGCGACGCCGTCTGCGACCTCAGTGTCGAGAATCGGCCGTTCGGTATCGATATCGTATCGCCAGCGCGTACTCCCGTCGCCCCGCTCGAGTGCGACGACCCCGGCGTCGATTGCGACGTAGACGGCATCGGCAACTGCGATGATGGATCCGGAACTCCCCCCGCCACCGTCGGGGCCGCGAACTCGACGTGTCCAGCGTTCGTCACCAGTGTCTGCGTCGAACGCCCACACGGTTCCAGTATCGTTAGCGCTGTAGACGACGCCGTCGGCGACGACTGGACGATTCCAGGAACCGCCCGTCTCGTTCTCCCAGCGCGTGTCACCGTCCCTCTCGAGTGCGAACAGTCTATGACAGTTGTCATCGCCGCAGTAACTGAAGTAGACATCATCCGTGACCGTCAGTTCCGTGTAGCCGGCCATTTCGCCCGTTTCGCCGTACGTCCACTGGGGGTCGCCGGTCTCGGCATCGAGCGCAACGACCTGTCCGTTTGCCGACGGGCTCGAGTTGCTCAAACTGAAGAATCCGCCATCGTCGGGTGACTCCGTCTCGGAGCGCTCTCGGACGAATACCGTGTTCTGGGAGACGGCATCTATGTTGCCGCCCACCTCGTATTTCCACCGATACTCGGTATCGGTGGCGGAACTCAGACAGCCACATACCGTCACGCCTGCGACAACGCTGGTCCGGCCCATCGTTTGGAGTACTGACCGTCTTTGCATAAGCTACCGTATTTTTACATTTATAAATGTCTTGTGTGGGTTGGGGAGAATTTATAGTTGCAGTATATAAAATAGAGCGTGATATCGCTGGCATAATGGGGCTCAGGAAACCGTTCCGCCCGCGAGAGGTACTGTTCGTCGACGAGTTCCCCAAGACCCAGTCGGGCAAGATCATCCGCCGGGCCGTCCAGGCGACCTACACCGGCGAGGATCTGGGCGACATGAGCAGCATCGATAATCCCGACGCGTTAGAGCGACTCGAGAACGCCAGATAAGGGCGGGATCAGTCGTCCTCCGCTGCGGTGTCGCCGCCGCTCTCGGGGCGGCCGCGAACGCGTCGACTGCCGCGTCGTCGCCAGCCGGCAGCGGGCGCGTTCGAACGCAACAAGGGACAATAGTCCGATACGACTGTTTCGAAATACACCGGGACGGTTTGGCGGGCAACTGATAACGTCTCGAGGAGAACGGACGGCCGAATCAACACTGACTTATCCCAACGTTAGTGACCAGTCTTGTACATAAATGTCCACTCGCGACTCGTGGGTATCGAACGTGGGGTTCGTTCTTGCCTCGATCGGCAGTGCAGCCGGTCTCGGGAACATCTGGCGGTTCCCGTGGTTGACCGCCGGCAATGGTGGCAGCGCGTTCCTCTTCGTCTACTCGCTCATCGTCGTCGGCGTCGGCGTTCCGGGACTGCTCGCCGAGTTCGTCCTCGGCCGCCGCGGCCGCCAGACCCCGATCGGAACGTTTCGCTCGCTTATCGCCTCCCGCTGGGGGTCGGCCCTCGGCACGTTCAACGTCATCACGGCACTCGTGATCCTCTCGTTTTACTCGGTGGTCGGCGGGTGGATCCTCCGCTACATGCTGGCCTCGCCGACCGGAGCGTATTTCGGTCAGCCACAGCAGTTCTTCGGAACGATCAGTTACGGCCTTCAGGCCGTTGTCTTTCACCTGCTCTTTCTCGGTGTCGTTGCCGCGATCGTCTTCTTCGGCGTAAGCCGCGGCATCGAACGCGCCTCGAAAGTAATGCTTCCGGCGGTCGTGCTATTCCTGAGCGGTCTCGCGGTGTGGACGGCGACACAGCCGAACACCGCCGCCGGCTACGCGTTCTACCTCAGCTTCGACGCCGACTACCTCGTTGCCAACTTCTCGAGCGTTCTCGGACCGGCAGCGGGCCAAGCGCTGTTTACCCTCTCGCTGGGGACCGGAGCGATGCTGACCTACGCCTCCTATCTCGACGAGGACGTCTCGCTCCCACGGAACACGCTCGTCATCGCGTTCTCGAATATGTTCATCGGCGTCCTCGCCGGACTGGTCGTCATCCCGTTGTTGTTCTCCCAGGGTATCGATCCCGGTCACGGCGGTCCGGGTGCGCTGTTCGTCTCGCTCGCGCCGGCGTTCGCGTCGCTGCCGGGGGGAACCGTCGTCGCGACCGCCTTCTTCGCCACCGTCCTGATGGCTGCGGTGACCAGCGGGATTAATCTGCTCGAAACGCTGGTTGCGACGCTTATCGACTGTTTCGACGTCCCGCGGCGCAGGGCAACGCTGCTGGTCTCACTCCTGCTCGCGGTGACCGGGAGCGGGCTGGCGCTCGTGGGTCCGATCTTCGAGTTCGTCTCCGGTACGCTCGCGGATCTGCTGTTAACCGTCGGTCTCTTCGCGTTCGTCGCGATCGTCGGGTGGCTGCTCCGCGCGGCGGCACTTGCGGAGTTTCGCGCTGGCACCGATCGGTTCGCCGTGTTGGCCGAGCCGTGGCTGCTGACGGTTAGTTGGGTGTTGCCCGTCGTCGTCCTGTTCATGCTGACGAACACGCTCGTGTCACTTGCCGGCGTATCACTGGGAGCCGCCGGCCGAGCGGTCGTTGCCGTCGTCGCCACCGTCGGCTGTCGACTGGCGGTCGCAGCCAGGACCGACGGGTGACGAACTCACGGGGCTGTACCTGAAACACCCCCTCCGTGGTACTTCGGACTCCCGGTCCCTCGTCGTCGCAGACCGTCGTCCGACGGCCGCGCGGGCGGGTCCTCAACCGTTGCTCTCTACCGTGGGCAGCGACCGTTCGACTGCGACCGGCGGCTCCGTCCCGTTACGTTTTACCCCACCCAGCCCGAATCGGGCTGCAATGACTGCCCAGACCGCCCAGCAGGGCGACCTCGTGACCGTCATCGGCCTCGAGGTCCACGTCCAGCTGGAGACCGACACGAAGATTTTCTGTGGCTGTTCGACCGAGCCGAGCGACGAACCGAACGACAACGTCTGTCCGGTCTGTCTCGGCCTTCCCGGGGCGCTCCCGGTGGTAAACGAGGGTGCCGTCGAGGCCGCCGTCAAGATCGGGAAGGCGATCGACGCCGACATTCCCGAAGAGACCCGCTTCCACCGGAAGAACTACTACTACCCCGATCTGCCCAAAAACTTCCAGATCACCCAGTACGACGAGCCGATCTGTCAGGACGGCACGCTCGAGATCGCCGTCGAGGGCGAGCGACGCACCGTCGCGATCGAACGGGCCCATCTCGAGGAAGATCCGGGTAGCCTCCAGCACGTCGGCGGCGGTGGCGGTATCGATTCGGCGGAGTACACCCTCGTCGACTACAATCGTGCCGGCACGCCCCTGATGGAGATCGTCACGGCACCCGACTTCCGCAGTCCGAGCGAAGTACGGGCGTTCCTCGCCGAACTCGAGGAGGTCTTGGAGTACCTGGGCGTCTTCGATGCCGAGCGCGACGGCAGCCTGCGGATCGACGCCAACCTCTCGATCATCCCCGAAAACGAGATCGACGGCGACGACACCGACGCGATCGGGATGGACGCGCTCGAGGCCGCGAACCGGACGGAGGTCAAGAACATCTCGAGTCACAAGGGCGCGGAGAAAGCACTGGCCTACGAGGAAACCCGCCAGAAAAACGCCATTCAACGTGGGCGCGCGGTCGAGCAGGAAACCCGCCACTGGGACGAATCCCGCGGGATCACGGTCTCGATGCGGTCGAAAGAGGAGGAGAAGGATTACCGGTACTTCGAGGAGGCCGACCTGCCGCCGCTGCGCGTCTCGGGCTGGAAAGACGAGATCGCGATTCCGGAACTCCCCGCGGCCCGCCGCGAACGGTTCCAGGCGGAATACGGTCTCAGCGAGGAGGCCGCCTCGAAGCTCACCTCGACGAAACAGGTCGCGGACTTCTACGAGGACGTCGCCGGCGAGTTCGATCCCGACCTCGCCGCCACGTGGGTCGCGGACAACCTGCTGGGCGAACTCAACTATCGCGACATCGAGATCACCGCGATCGAGGGGCGACTCGAGGAGATCAAACGGCTCGTCGAACTCGTCGCCGACGACGAGATTACGGCGAAGAACGCCCGCGAGACGGTCCTGCGATCGATGCTCGACGACGGTCGGATGCCGGACGAGGTCGTCAAAGAGGACGGGCTGGGGAAGACCGGCGAGGACGAGGTCAAGCAGGCCGTCGTCGAAGCGATCGACGAGAACCCCGACGCCGTCGGCGACTACGAGAGCGGCGACGACGGCGCGATCAACTTCCTCGTCGGTCAGGTCATGCAAAAGACCGGCGGCAGCGCCGACCCCGGCGATGTCAATCAGCTTCTGCGGCGCGAACTCGAGGGCTGAACCCCGAATCCGACTCCATCGACCGCGACACCGATCGGAAAGCCCGACGAGAATCGACGCGGTGGGCCCATACTCGACGCTCTGAGCGGCTCGAGACGGCTGGGTTTATAACTGTTTCGCGAACGTGGGTCCATATCCCACACCCTCAGCACGCCTATGAAAACGCGGGTCCTCCGTTCGGTATGGCCACTGAAACCGGTCGTGGTGTTCGAACGATTTCACACAGAAGCAACTGGAAGGCGGGCGTCGGCGGTGGCATAGCGGGCGGAATCGTCATGGGGGCGCTGATGCTCGGTATGAACGATGCGGTGATCGCCGTAGCGATTCCGTCGTTGTACTTCCTGGCACCCCCGGCGACTGTCCCCGTGGGGATGGCAGTTCACGTCTTTCACGGCGCAGTGTTGGGGCTCGCCTTCGCCGGACTCGCCGGTGTGCTGGGGTTCGAGTCGATGGGGAAAGTCGTCGGCCTCGGTCTCGTCTGGGGCGTCGTGATCTGGGTCGCGCTGGCCGGACTCCTCATGCCCGTCTGGCTCAGTGCGGTCGGCTCCCCCGCGTCGCCGCCGTTCCCCAACTTCGCGCCGCCGTCGCTGCTCTGGCACGCCGTGTACGGTCTCGTGCTCGGCGGCGTCTACGGCGTGCTCGAGGGCGGAACCGATAGTGGGCACTGAAACGATTCACACACCGACCGCACTGCCGTCATGCGGTCAGGCGTGCAGTGACTGCCGGTGGCTCCTATAACCCCGCTCCGGTGAGAGCGGAGCGCCGCGGTGTTACTCCTGATAGATGCGCCACTGTGCGTCCTGTGTTTCGCGGTCGACCATCGCTTCGGTCTTTTCGCGACTCAGCGAATCGATGAGCGAGAGGGCCTCTCGAGCCCACATTACGAACGCTCCCGCGAGCGTGTGTCGCACGGCGTCCGGGTCCGTGGGTGCGTAAATGTAGACCTGACCGCCCTCCGTGAGGAGTCGGCGGTGTTTATCGACCACACCGAGATCGGCGAGGTGATTGAGATGGCGGGAGACGACGCTCCGATCGTACTCGACCTGCTCGGCCAGTTCCGAAACGGTCTGTTCGCCACCCTCCATGACGCAGAGACAGATGTCCAGTTCGGTTTCGGACATCCCGAAGACCGACCGCATCACTTCGTCGAGTTCCGGCTGGTTGACGCCGACAGCCGTGTCGGTCACCCGCTCCATCGGCCGATCGCAACAGACGATTTCGCCCTGACCGAAGCCGAGGTTGCCACAGGAGGGACACTCGAACGTCTCGGCTGTGGACGGCGGAGTTCCCATACGATCTGTATTCGAGACGCGGTCTCATAAGTATCGGCGAGGACGACTCGAGAGACACGTCACGGTCCCGGGAGCGCGCTGACTGGGATCGGTGGGACTCGAGTGACGGAGCGAGCGGTGCCCGCACGGTGGCGGGCCAAGGGTCGGCACCTCCGTCGTGGGAAGCCGCGTTCCGCGACCGCGCGAATTATTAGCAGGAAGCATGTCGGTAGCCGACATGGACCGCATTTCGCTCGGCAACGAGGAGTTCGAGGGTCGAAACAACGCCTACGTGCTCGCCGACGACGACGTGGACGCACTCGCACTCGTGGATACCGGACTCGCAACCGATCCCGTTCGTCGGGACCTCCGTGACGGTCTCGCCGAGCGCGGCTACGACATCGCGGATGTCGACGACATCGTGCTTACGCACTTCCACGCCGACCACGCCGGACTGGCCGGCGAGATCCAGGCCGAAAGCGACGCGACGGTCTACGTCCACGAAGCCGACGCTCCGCTGGTCGCCCAGCAATCCGCCGCGGTCGCGGCGGTCGAGGACCGCCACCGGGACCGACTCGAGGAGTGGGGCGTGCCCGAGGACGCACGAGCGGAATTCCTCGCTTTTCTCGAGGCGGCGGAGATAGAGGGCCAGTCGGTCGATCCGACGCCGATCGCGGACGGCGATGTGCTCACGGTTGGCGGACGTACCCTCGAGACGATTCACACACCAGGCCACGCGGCCGGCCTGTGCTGTTTCGAACTCGACGGCGGTGACGAGGCGTTCGTCGGCGACGCGGTCCTCCCGGTGTACACGCCGAACGTTGGCGGGGCGGACGTCCGGGTCGACCATCCCCTCGAGAAGTATAGGGCTGCCCTCACGCGACTCGCCGACCGCGACTACGAGCGGGTCTGGCCCGGCCACCGCGATTCGATCTCGGAGCCGACCGATCGCGCACTGATGATCCTCGAGCACCACCGCGAGCGAACCGAAACCGTCCTCGAGTTCCTGTCGGCGAACGGACCGGCCGATGCCTGGACGGTCAGCACCCACCTGTTTGGCGACCTCGAGGGCATTCACATCGTCCACGGCCCCGGAGAGGCGTTCGCACATCTCGATCACCTCCGCCACGAGGGGTGTCTCGCGTACGAAAACGGCGAGTACCGGCTCCGGGACGGGGCGATCGATCTCGAGGATGTCGTCCCATCGGTCCGTACCCATCGCGGCGGGAGCGATGGCCGATGACCGGGTAGTCACGGACAACAGTACAGTCGTGTATAGTTGCCAAGTGACTTGCTAACTTCCCTCATCTTTATTATGGCAGGATCGAAAGGGGTGGGTGAGAATCGGTAACTTAGTGATAGATAATGTCTAACGACGATAATAATAGTCTCAAATCGGGTAGAACTGGTAACGGAACCGTGGGACGGCGGCGATTCCTGGGGGCTGCAGGGGCCGGTACGATGGCAACGGCGTTCGCCGGGTGCCTCGGTGGCGGCGGGAGCGACGGGCTCACTATCGGTCATCTCGCGCCGATGAGTAACCCGCTCGGAATCGGGTCCAAACGGACGGTGGACATGGCCGTCGAGGAACTCAACGAGGGTGGCGGTTTCAACGGTGAACAGGCAACCGTCATCACGAAGGACACGCGGACGGACTCGAGCGAAGCACAGAGCGTGACGGAGGAACTCATCCAGCAGGAAGACGTTGACCTCTTGATCGGAACGTTCAACTCCGAGACGACGCAGTCGATTCTGGATCTCACGGCGGAGTTCGATGTTCCCCTCATGATCACTGGATCGGCCGCCCCGAGTCTCGTTACCGACTACGCCGGTTCCGACTACGACACGTACAAGAACGTTTTCCGTATCGGGCCGATCAATTCCGATTTTCAGGCCGAGTCGATCGCCGACTACTGTGCATACCTCAACGACAAACACGATTGGGAGCGGGTCGCGTTCCTCCGCGATCAGGCCGAGTGGACGGAGCCGTTCGGCGAACGGATTCCGGGGTTGCTTTCGGAGCGCGATCTAGAGATCGTGTATCAGGATGCCCTGTCGATCGAAGGAACCGACTTCGGGCCGGTGATGAGCGACGTCAACGAATCGGACGCGGACTTCGTCCTGCGGTTCTTCGCACACATCGACGGCGGAGATATGCTCACGCGGTGGCACGAAGGGCAGTACGAGTTCGGCATCGAGGGCGTGCACGTTTCCGGAATGGTGCCGTCGTACAACGAACTCTACGAAGGCGCGGCGACATACGAAACGACGGCACAGTCCGGTGCCGCAGGTGTGACGGCCATTACGGAGCGGACGCAGCCGTTCGTCGAAGCGTATTCCAGTCGATACCAGGACGCGGACGAGGCTCCGATCCGAGCCCCGATGTACATGGGATTCAACACGTACGACGGCATCCACGTCTTCAAGGCGGCAATCGACTCCCTCGAGACGACGGACACGCGGAACAATCTCGACGACTTCGTCGCCGAGATGCTCGAGGTCGACGTCACCGGCGTCGCCGGACAACTCAGTTTCTACGGGCCCGATTCCGACTACCCGCACGACGTTCGCGAGGAGCGCAGAGCGGACGGGACGATCACGAACTACCCCGTTACCCAGTGGGTCGGCCCGGACGAAAGCGAGTGCGTCTACCCCGACGAGCACCGGACTGCGGAGCACCAACTGCCGTCGTGGATGCAGTGAGCGATGCTCGGGGACATCGCCACGCTGGTGTTACAAGGAACGATGATCAGTGCCGTCTACGCGTTGATCGCGATCGGATTCACCATGATCTTCGGCGTCGGCGGGACGTTGAACCTCGCTCACGGCGCGCTGATCATGTCCGGTGCCTACGTCTTCGGCGTCCTCGCACAGAGTATCCATTCGGCCGTCGCGTTCCCAGTCACCATCGTCGTGGTCGCGCTCCTTTCGTGGGGGGAGCGTGTCATAGAATCCAACTCATAGCTTGAGCATCTCACGTCCTGGATCGTGTCCTCGCTCGTAGTTGGTGATTGCAATGACGATCCG
>NZ_AOII01000081.1 GCF_000337615.1 Natrinema pallidum DSM 3751 | reverse complement strand
GAAGCAACGTCTTGCAGGGTCGCGGTTGTGCTGGACACACTTTCCGCACCCTGCTGCTTCGTACGTGACGCTTTCTATGACACGCTCGGGGGCTCTATCAGATTCTCGTCCGCTGGGTCGAGGAAAACGTCGTCATCACGTTTCTGGCGACGGTCATCGTCGCGGTCGCGGCGACGGAAGTCATCCTCATTCGCTTCGGTAGCTCGCCGCTTGGCATGACGCTCGTCAGTGGAGCCGTAAACCTCGAGCCCTACGGGATCAACGCGCGGCCCCGTATCGTTCAGTTCGTCGGGTTCGTCATCTCGTGGATCGCGATCGGGCTGCTGTGGTACTATATCACGAAGACCGACGACGGCCGGTCGATCCTCGCGGCCTCGATGAGCGAGCGGGGGGCGCAGTTGACCGGCGTCGACCTTCACTCGGTCCGGTCGAAGACGTGGCTCATCGCCGGCGCACTCGCCGGTACCGCGGGTATCATCCTCGGCTCGACGGGCGGGGCGACGCCGCTCATGTGGCTCAACCCGCTCGCGCTGGCGTTTATGATCGTCGTCATCGGCGGTATCGGGTCGATCAAGGGGTCCGTCGTCGCGGCGTACGTCATCGGATTCCTCGAACAGTTCACGGTCACGTTCGTCGGGCACGGGTTCCGAGGCATCCTCTCGCTCGTCGTGCTCGTTGCCTTCCTGCTGTTCATGCCGCAGGGACTCTACGGGAGGGAGTTCGCCCATGATTAGTACGATACTACTCCTCGGAACGGTCTGCTCGACGGTAACGGGTCGAATCGGTCGCGTCGCCGGAACGCTACGGCGACAGGTTCTGTGGCCGATCGGTCGAACGCTCGAGCGGCTGCTGGCACCGATCGACCGGGTCCTCGATCCGGTTGCAGACGGGTACAACCGATCGCTGGGGCCGTACTTCGGCGAGATGTCGGGACTGCAGTTCGGCGTGATCGCGGTCAGCGTCGCCGGACTCCTCACCGCGGGCACCTGGGCTCCGATGGTCGGCCCGCTCCTCGGCGGCGGCCTTCTGCGAACGCTGGCGCTGGCCAGTATCTGGGCCATCTTCGCGATGAGTTGGGACATCCAGAGCGGATACACCGGCTACATCAGCTTCGGCCACTCCGCGCTGTCCGGCGCGGCCGGCTACACGACGGCCCTCCTGATCGTACACGTCGATCCGACGCTGTCGATCTGGGTCACGGGATCGGTGTCGGTGCTGGCCGCGCTCGTGGTCGGGCTGTTAATCGCGCTGCCTACGCTTCGGCTCGAGGGGCCGTACTTCTCGCTGATCACGTTCGTCGCCGTGCTCCTGTTTTACAGGCTGACGACGGCGTTCAGTTTGCTCGGGGGCATTCCCGGGTTCGGCCAGCCGGACGTCTTCACCTGGGACCCGATGGTGCGATACTACTACATGGCGATTCCGATGCTGCTCATCGCGCTCGCATTGACGTTCATGGCCCGATCGAACCTCGGAATGATCCTGATCGCGATCCGCGAAAACGAACCGGCGGTGTCCGCCGCGGGGCTCAATCCGACGAAGTTCAAGCTCTGGTCGTTCGTGCTCAGTTCGGTGCCGATGGGGATCGGCGGCGTCCTCCTGGTCGGCTTTACCGGGAACGTCGACCCGAGTACGTTCGTCGTCGTCGACAACAGCATCGAGATGATCGCGATCGCCGTTATCGGCGGTATGAGCTCGATCCTCGGGCCGCTCGGCGGCGCGTTCCTCTTCGAGGTTCTCAACCACCAGGTCCTCCACGGCTATTCGACGCCGGTCAGGTATCTCTTCTTGTGGCTAATCGTCCTGTTCGTGCTCGTGTTCGCACGCGACGGGCTGTTCAGGGCGATCTGGCACCGTCTCGGTGCCGTTCGAGGTGAGTCCGAATGAGCGTTCTGGAAGTCGACAACCTCACGAAAACGTTCGGTGGACTGGTCGCCGTCGACGACTTCTCGCTCGAAGTCGACGAGGGCGAAATCGTCGGACTGATCGGCCCGAACGGGTCGGGGAAGTCGACGGTGTTCAACTGCATCATGGGTCTGTACGACGTGACTGACGGCGAGATACGGTTCAACGGCGAGGACATCACGTCGGATTCGACCCACCAAATCGTCACCAAGGGACTCTCGCGGGTCTCACAGGAGTCGAACCCGATCGACCTGTACTCCGTGAGCGAGAACATCAGGCTGTTCACGCTCCCGAACAGTATCCGCTCGCTCCACGGTGGCGCGAGCGACGAGGAGATCCGCGAGTACGCCGCACGCATCGATATCGAAGACAAACTCCACGAGATGCCGAGCGAACTCCCGCATGCGGACGTTCGACGGCTCGAGATCGCCAAATCGCTGGCGACCGAGCCCGAACTCATGCTGCTCGACGAACCGTTCGCCGGGATGAACCAGGCCGAAATCGGGGCACTCGCCGCCCAGATCGAACGCTTCCGCGAGGACGGGATGACGATGGTCGTCGTCGACCACAACATGGGCGGGCTGATGGAACTCGTCGATCGCGTCGTCGTCCTCAACAACGGCGACTTCCTCGCCGCGGGAACGCCCGCGGAGATCGCCGACAACGACGCGGTCCAGGAGGCATACCTCGCCGGGGAGGGACTCTGATGACCGAACCGATACTCGAGATCGACGACCTCGACGTCTACTACGGCAAGTCACACGCATTGACGGGCGTCTCGCTGTCGATCGACGAGGGAGAGATCTACGGCGTGATCGGGCCAAACGGGGCCGGAAAGACGACCATGCTCAACGCTATCGCCGGGTTCGTCGACTACGACGGCACCATCCGCTACGACGGGGCCGATCTCGCCGCCGTCAGCCCACAGCGGATCGTCAGGGACGGTCTGGTCTACTGTACCGAGAATCGGGACCTGTTCCCGTACTTCTCGGTCCACGAGAACCTACTGATGGGCGCTCAGTTCCGCGACGACCGCGACGGCGTCCGAGCGGATCTCGACATGGTCTACGAGTTGTTCCCGCGGCTGGACGAGCGCCGCGAGCAGGAGGCCGAGACCATGAGCGGCGGCGAACAGCAGATGCTCGCCGTCGGCCGGGCGCTGATGAGCGATCCCGACGTGTTGATGCTCGACGAACCGACGCTCGGCCTCGCCCCGGTCGTCATCCAGGACATCGGCGCGGCCCTCGAGACGCTGCAGGCACAAACGGGACTGACGATCCTGCTCGCGGAACAGAACGCGACGTTCGCGCTGAACCACGCCGATCGACTCTCGCTGATCGAAACCGGCGAGATCGAACTGTCGGGGACCCACGGGGAGTTCCACGACAACGAGTACGTCCGCGAAGCGTACGTCGGCGTCCACTGACGGTGCTTTCCCGGCCCGTTTCCGACGCGTCCGCCGGCAGTAGATGCCACTCTCGAGGGACGACCGGCCGGACTGTCGTCGACGCGCCTGCATTGTTGGGTCGACCATTTTATTCGCCGCCGGCCGGATGGTCACCCATGCGCTCGACTCCGCAGGTCGTCGTCGCCGGTGGCGGACTCGCCGGACTGGTCGCCGCGCGCCACCTCGCCGCCGGCGGCGTGGACGTGGCGCTGGTAGAACGCCGAGAGACGGTCGGGGGGCGGGTCCGCACCCTCGAGCGCGACGGCTATCGATTCGACCGCGGCTTTCAGGTGCTCTTTACCGCCTATCCGGCGGTCCGGACGGAACTCGATCTCGAGGCGCTGGACCTCCGGCGGTTCGCCCCGGGTGCCACCGTCGCCGGTCCGACCGGGCGATCGACGCTGGCGGACCCGCTTCGGGAGCCCGGAACGATCCCATCGACGCTGGCCAGTCCGTACGTCTCCGCTGGCGACGCGCTCCGGGTCGCCCGGCTCTGGTGGGAACTCCGGCGGACGGAGCCGGACGCCCTGTTCGCCGGCGACGACGAGCGAATCGACGCGTTCCTCCGCGACCGCGGCTTCTCAGAGGCGTTCATCGAGGGTTTCATCGCGCCGTTCTACGGGGGGATCACGCTCGACCGATCGCTCGCGACCTCGAGACGCGTCTTCGAGTACACCTTCCGGACGCTTGCGGCCGGCGAGACGGTGGTTCCGGCGACCGGTATGGAAGCGATCCCAACCCAACTCGCCACCCGCGTTCGCGAGGCCGGCGGCACGATCAGAACGGGCGTCGAGGTCGAGTCGGTCACAGCGACCGACGCCGACTCGAGCGGTGCCGAGCGCGTGGACGGTCGTGTCATGCTCGAGGCCGACGGCGGATCGATCGACGCCGACGCGGTCGTCGTCGCGACGGACCCGCCGACCGCTCGCGACCTCACCGGCGTTCCGTCGATCCCGACCGACGGGCGGGGGTGTGTCACCCAATACTACGCGCTGCCGGCCGAGGTCGACCTCGAGACCGGCCGGCGACTCCTGTTGAACGCGACCGATCGGGGGCCGAACCACGTCGTCCCACACAGCGCGGTCGCGCCCGAGTACGCCCCCGACGGGGCGACGCTGCTCAGCGCGACCTACCTCGACGAGCAGTTCGAGGGCACCGGGTCCTCGACCGGGAGCGACGCCGACCGCGGCCCGGACGCGTCGGACGCCGCCCTCGTCGAGCGGACGCGACGCGCCCTCGAGTCGTGGTATCCTGACCGACGGTTCGCCGCGCTCGAGGCGCTCCACACCGAGCGCGTCCCGTTCGCGCAGTTCGACCAGCCGCCGGGGATTTACGACCGGCTGCCTGACGTTCGCGCGCCCGCCGGGCCGGTCTATCTCGCCGGCGACTACACGCAGTGGTCGTCGATTCAGGGCGCGATGGAGAGCGGTCGGCAGGCAGCCAAAGCCGTGCTCGACGATCTGTCGCGGTGACCGCACTCTCGTCCGAGTCGGTCGGCGACCGGGAACCGCGGCGTCCCGGTGTCGCCGCCGCGCCGAGACGTGCTTCGGCCGACGACAGCCATCGGCGAGCGGGAAACTACTAACTTCGCCTCGTCCCGTCCCCTCGGGAGACGAACGGAACCGACATGGCAATGGACGACTTTCTCGAAGGGACGACGCTGACCGGGCGACAAGCGGCGATCATATTCTTCGCGTTCCTCATCTTGATCATCACCGCCGCGGTCTTGCTGCTCACGTTCAGCGATTTCTTCAAAAATTTGGTGGCGGCCGCCGACTCGAACGCCGGTCGCGTCGGCGCGCTGTCGCTCGTGATCGTGCCGTCGGCCAGTGAACTCGAGAGTCGCTGCCATCGAACGTCGTCCACCTGGTGGGAGGGTCCCTCGACAGTCACAGTACCCGTCGTAGCTCCCCCAACGGCGGGAACCACAGGACATCGCCGCTCGAGTCGTCCCTGACCGCGGGGTGAAACGCGTCGGCGGACTGGACCAGCGGCGTCTGGAAATCCACGCCGGACATCCCGTTGACCGTCGCCCCGGCGGCGAGGCGCGTAAACGCCGGCAGGACGAGGACGTCCGCGTCTTCGTCACACGCCGGCCCGTAGAGGAAACACGGCAGTTTCCGGCCCTCGATCGACAGCGCCGGATGGTCGTGGCCGACGACGTAGCGGTCGGCCGTCGCGTCGGGGCGCTCGTGGCCGTGGCAGACGACCGTGTCACCGTCGGCTAGCCGGTACTCCCCGACGGTCGTGCCCGAAAACACGTCCTCGAGCAGCGTGTCGTGGTTGCCGGGCGTAACGATCAGCTCGGCACCGGCCGCCTTGACGGTCGCGACGAGTCGCTCGAGGTCACGCTCGACGCCCCGCGGAAGCCGCGAAAACGAGTGTAACAGGTCGCCAGCGACCACGACGGTGGCGGGTTCGGTCTCCGCGAGGAGTCCTCGAAGCCGCTCGACGACATCGCGTCCGTCATCGATCGGTGCCTCGACGCTCGAGGCGGCCGCCTTGCCGAGGTGGATGTCGGCGACGACGAGCGTCTCGGCCGCGGGAACGAACACGGCGCGGTCGTGGATCGTGAACGGGATGTCGACGGCCGTGTGGTCAGTCATCGTCGGAGTCGGAGCCGGACGCGGCGTCGGAGTCGACCGCCGACCGCTGGTCGGACCGGGACGTCTCCGCACCGCCGCCGGGGTGTCCTTCCTCGCCGAGCGCGGCCGCGAGATCGTACTCGGAGCCGGTCAGCACGAAGAGGACATCCTCGAGTGGCTCGAGGACTTCGGGGAGGATGCGAACGACGAGGTAGGTAATGCCCAGCAGAGCGCCGATCGACAGCGTTTGGGCGATGAAGTTGTGGGCGACGAGATAGGACGTGCGACTCACGGGAGCACCCATCAAGTCGCTCGCGATGTAGACGAACACGTCCTGCTGGAACCAGCCCCACGGCGAGGCCAGCCCGATAAAGACGTTCCGGGAGAGGTTGAGGAGCCAGATGATGCCGATCGCGCTCGTGAAGGCAATTGCTTTCCGCTTGAGCGGTGCGTTGACCGCGGCGATGAGGCCGCCGAAGATGGCCATGCTACCGATCCCGGTACAGGCCATGATGATGTAGGTCGTCCGCCCGGTGACCGTCTTTTCGGGGTCGAAGTCGAACTTGCTCATGTACCCGTCCGCACCTTCGGTCAGTCCGGGGCTGTGCCCCAGCAACTCCATCCCGAAGTGGGTCTGTGCCGCGGTCGTCTCGATCAACCACGTGCGAACGACGGGGATCGTCTCGGCGGGCAGGTAGAGCAGTCCCATGAACGCGACGGCCTTCGAGAGCAAGAGCAGCGACTCCCGGCCCGTGACGAGGAGGTAGGCGGTGTAGAGACACAGCGGCAGCGCGGCGAGTGCCAACAGCGTCTCGAGTGGGCTCTGCAGGTGGCCGTAGTAGTACGGCACCAGCATGAGCCAGTAGACGCCGAAGACCGACCAGGCCGCTGCGGCGACGTATCGCGCCGGATCGACGGCACCGGACCACTGCAGCGCCATCGCCGCGACGAAGGTCCCGATCGCGATCCAGGCGACCCAGTCGGAGAGTCCGAGTTGGCCGACGACTGCCGGAATGGGTGACATGGTCCCGGTCGCCACGAAATCGGCGGCCGGCACGGTTGCGGCGGTCGTCGCTGAGAGGGCCGACATACTCACGTGAACCCGACGAACTCTCCCGCTATCAACTTGACGCCTCGGAACGCTCGGGCGGGCGGAGCGTCCGGGCGGCCGACCCGCCGACCGCGTACCTTTTTCCGTCGCTCGAGAAAACGCTAGCTACATGGTCGACGTCCTCGATAACAAGCGGGCCGCGACGCGGTTCCGGATTCTCGTCCAGATCGCCGAGCGCCAGCCCGCAGTCAGCCAGGGGGAGATCGCCGGGGAAGTCGGCGTGACGAGCCAGGCCGTCAGCGAGTACATCCGCGAACTCGTCGACGACGGCCTGGTCGAGAAGGAAGGCCGATCGCGCTATCGCGTCACTCGCGAAGGTGTCGACTGGCTCTTCCGGGCAGCCGACGACGTCCGCCGGTTCGCCGACCACGTCACCGGCGACGTGCTCGGCGCGATGAGCGAAGACGCCTACATCGCGACCGCGGACATCGAAGAAGGCGAGACCGTCTCGCTGACGGTCGAAGACGGACTGCTCCACGCCACGCCGGACAGCGACGGTCCCGCGACCGGCATCGCGACGACCGACGCCGAGGCCGGAACCGATGTCGGCGTCACCAGTTTCGAAGGCGTCATGGACCTGGTTCCCGGCTCCGTCACCGTTCTGCAGGTCCCCTCGATCCGCACCGGTGGCAGCCGCGCGATCGACGACGAAACGGTTACCGACGCCTGCGACGGTGCCGATATCGTAGTCGCCGCCGGCGTCGAAGCCATCGTCGCTTGCCGACAGGCGGACGCCGATCCCGACGTCACGTTCGCCGTCGGCGAGGTCGCGGCCGACGCCGCGAACCACGGACTCGAGGTCACCGCCGTGGCCACGACCGACGCCGTCGGCCGCGTCACCGACGCGCTCCGGGACGCCGACATCTCCTACGAAGTGCTCGAAGGCTGAGTCGACCGGCCGTACTCCGGGAGCTACTCGAGACATACGACAGCGAGGGCTCTCGCGGCGCGTCGGCTTTCGAAAAGGGACTCGTGCTCCGCCGTCCGGCGCTGCCGGTCGCTGCCGTCAGCCGATGTATCGCAGATCGTCGTCCGTGGGCACGTCCATCTGCTGTTGTTGCTCCATCTCCTGGATCTTGCCGATGACTTCCTCCATCTCGTCGGCCCGCTCGTCGAGGGACTCGTACGCGAGGTCGAAGCCGAGTACGTCCTCGAGCACTTCCAGCACCGCGCGGGCGCTCTTGGGGTCGACGAGATAGCCGCTGGTCTCGCCCATCAGGCACGTCGCCTCGAAGCCGCGCCGCTCGCCGAGTCCGAGCAGGAGTCCCGAGACGCCGACGATGCCGCCGGCGGGTTCGTCCTCGCGGAACTCGACGCCCGCGTCCTCGAGCGGCTCGAGCAGCGACTCGTCGTTGACGGCCCCGACGACGGCGTACTCGTCGATGAGCTCGCCGGTTGGGACGCCGCCGAGCGCGTACGCTTCGGTCGCACCGAACGCCTCGGCGATGTCGAGGAAGGCGTCGGTCAGCGTGTAGTGGCCCGCGTTGCTCTGTGCCTGATGATCGCCGGTCAGCAGGAGGAGATCGCGGCCCTCGGGAACCTCGACGGCGTGAATCTCAGCGCAGGTCAGTTCCGAGACGCCGTCCTCGACGCTGACCTGCGGCGGGAACTCCCGAGAGTAAAGCCGCCGGACGAGCGTGCTCTCACCCTCGAGTTCCTCGAGTAAGTGCTCGACCGCGAGGGTGCCGACGTGTCCGACACCCGGCAACCCTTCGACGAGGACGGGGTCGTCCAGTTCGACCTCGGCGACTGCGTCGATCTCGAGTTCGTCCATACCGTATCAGCGGCGGCGACGTTTAAGAGCGCGTCGGTACTTCCCGTGTGGGTCGTTCGGATCGAACGGTGCCGGCGCGCTGTTTTCCGCGTCCGCGCCGCAGTCGGGACAGCTATCCGAAAGGGTATACACCGGGCTGTCGTGGGCCTCGCGCCACGCCGAGCACACCCGAATGTCGGATTTCATTACTCGTCGTCGGTCCGGCGCTCGCGATGGTATTCGCCCGTCCCGCCGTGGCCTTCGATCGCCGTGACTGCCCGCTGTGCGCTCTCCTCGAGTTGGGATTCGGCGGTCTTGTAGTTGGGCGCTCGAACCGTAATTCGGTACTCGGGTGCGCCGACGTAGCTCACTTCGAGATCGACTTCCTCGGGCACCTCGCCGTTGCCTTCGGCCGCTTCGAGGGCCTCCCGAATGCCGTCGACGCCGGTCTCGGTCGGATTCTCGAGATCGACGTAGCCGGTGACGTTGACGTACGGTACCGAGACGTTTTCGCGGGCCGTTTCGACGATCGATGCGATTTCGTCGTCGTCGAGATCAGTGTCGTCGAGGGCCTCGTCGCCGTGGATCGCGGCCTGCTTGAACCCTTCGTAGAGCCCACCGTGGATCGCGATCAGTTCGTTGGCGATCGCGGTGTAGTCCTCGTCGGCGATCTCCTCGCCGAAGGCCAGTTCCATCCAGTTGTCGGCCTTCTGCTCGTTTTTCCACTCCTGGATCTTGTCGGAGCGCTGGTGGTCGTTGACGTCTTTCAGGGAGAGATCGATCTGCTGGGACCCCTCGTCGACGTCCAGGACCTTGCAGACGACGATCTGGCCCTCACGGACGTGATCGCGGACGTTCTTGATCCAACCGCTCGCGACTTCGGAGATGTGGATCAGACCGCGCTTGTCCTCGTACTCCTCGAGATCGACGAAGACACCGAAGTCCTCGATTTCGTCGATCTTGCCGACGACGAGTTCGCCGGGATCGGGCCAGCCGCTGTACTTCATCGTGACTCGACTGTCTCAACGATCTCGTGTTCGATCTCGGCTTTCCCGCCGGCCGGCCGCACGAGCGTCGTGCCACAGACGGCACAGGCGACCTCCGAGGAGGCCTTGCCGAAGACGGTCTGTTCGTTCTCGCAGTCACCGCATCGAACGCTGTAGAAATTTCCTGCCATTGGAATCACTCCTGGAACTCGAGTCGGCCGGTGCGCCATCCCTCGCGGAGGTGGGCCTTGCCGCATTCGCCGCAGCGGTACTTGAGATCGGTCTTCTTGGTGGGCTTCTCGCCGACCGGCACCTTCGAGAAGCGACCGGAGTTACCGATGCTCGAGGTGCTCCGCCGGGTTCGGCGAGCGTCCCATTTCAGCCCCGAGGAGCGACCGGTTCGGGCCTTCTCGACTTCGTGTTCGTGGTGTTCGTTGCAGTGCGGACAGTACGTATTGAATCGGCGTGGCATCTGCATAGTTATCTCACTTGCCGTGGCCTAAGATAGCGCTGTTTAAAACCCGTTTGGTTCGTCGTCGCTCGTTACTGCCGGCTGTCGTTTCGATCCGGACGGCTACTCCCGGGTCCGAAGCGTTTAATCCGCTCTCCTGTGAACGGCCGTCCATGAAGCAGCTCATCATTCACGGCGATCCCGGAATCCGCAACGGGGCCATCGTTCGGTACGAGGGGGACGAGGGTGACTCCGAGGTGGTCTGTTTCGGGATCAATCGAAACGGGGAGTATCACGGTCCCGATCGGGTCCAGCTCTGGTGTACCGTCGGCAGCGAAGACGAATACGAGGACTACGAGAAACGAAACTTCACGCCCCACTTCCTCGACGTCGACCGCGTCGACGCCGACGACGTCGAAGTCGTCCGATCGAAGAGCGATCTCGCGGTCTGAGCGTCGTCGCGGCTCGGTCGTCGGCCCGTTCCCCGAGCCGTCTCAGAACGTTTTTCTTCCCGCGGCTGGCATGCGGACGAATGGGTCCCGCGAGTGGCTACCCGTCTCCCGACCCGTTCGGAACGACGCGTCGCTCGACGACTCCGATCGCGATCCGGGGGACGACGATCGAGCCGCTCGAGAGCGAACACGACGATGAGTGATTCCCTATCAGAGGCCATCCGGACGCGGGTTCGTGCGCTGCTTTCGACGTCGCGGTTTACCCAGTTCGTCGGGGTGGGGACCGTCGGTGCCACCGTCGACACGGTGGTGCTCGTGGCGCTCGTCGAGGCGACGTTTCTCGGACCGGTCGTGGCGAAGATCCTCTCCTGGGAGCTCGGGATTATGATTATCTTCGCCATCAACGAGCGGTGGACGTTCGCGGAGTACGGGCAGGTCGGGTTGGGACCGTTGGTGAGGCGGTTCCTCCGCTCGAACGGCGTCCGGTTCGGCGGGTTTCTGGTGACGCTGGCCGTCCTGCGCGTCCTGGTCCAACAGTTCGATGTCTGGTACGTGGCCGCGAACGTGATCGGGATCGGCGTCGGCTTCTTCGTCAACTATACCTGTGAGAGCCTCTACACCTGGCAGGTTCACCAGGAGTAGCGATAAAAACCCGCATACGGCACCCGAATCACAACCCTTAACTAGTGCACTCGGGTATGATGTGATAGCGGGATGGGATAGCCAGGAGATTCCGGCGGGCTCATAACCCGCAGACCGGTAGTTCAAATCTACCTCCCGCTATGTTTTGGCGCGAACGAATCCGTGACCGTCATCCATAGCACGGCAGTCGTTTGAACCGGGAAGCGGCTTCGCTGTGACCGTGGTTCAACCCGCTCGCGTACTTTTCACGTACTTTTCGGGGAGTCACCGACGAGCACGGCCAGGAGTGAGGTGTCCCGGCATCGATGCTCGAGCGAGAAAACCGGGGCCGTCACTCCGTTATTTCGATAGCCGTGCTGTCGACGAGTCCGCGATCGGCCGCGTCGGCCCGCGCGACCCGGACCGCGATCGTGTAGGTGCCGGGATCGACGGGTTCCCACTCGTCGTCGGCGACCTGGATGCGCTGGGGCCACTGCCGTCGGAACGTCTTGCGTTCGCCGCGGGTAAAGGAGAACGCGGCGGGCCGGTCCGGAACCGCACGCGGCAGTTTCGACGCCGCTTGCAGCCCGTCGACGGTCCAGAGCCAGCGGTTCGGCGACTCCGTACGAAGCCGAATCGGGAACGGGAGTCGGTTGCGGAAGGTGACCGTGATGTCGACCGGGTCGCCGGGCTCGTACCGCCGCGCGTCCGTCGACACGCCGACCTCGATCGCCCGGTGGCGCAGCGCCGTCGGCGTGAACGCGTGGCTGAACGCCGCCCAGTCGATCGTCCGCGGCCCGTCTCGCGACTCGTCTTCGTCGGGGGCGAACGGGTCGTCGTTCGTTCGCTCGAGCGCGCGAGACTCGTAGATCCGTCTCATCGCGTAACCTCTCGTCGGTCGGCCGCCCGCGCGGGCCGCTTTCTGTATCCGGTTGGTGCGTCGGTAGTCCGGCTAGTCATCGTCGGGTCCCCGTTGAACGCCGCCGGCATTCGTGTCGCTCCCGTCCGACTCGGCGTCGCCCGCGATTCGGTCGTCGAACCGATGGCAGGCGATCGGGTGGTCGGCCGTCCCCGGTTCCAACACCGGCGCGGCCGTCTCGCAGGGCGTCTCGAACGCCGACGCGAGACGCCGTCGCGCTTCGTCGAGGTCGCCGGCCGCGGCGGTCTCGAGCGCGGCCGTCAGAACGGCGTCCGCATCCGGATCGGAGAGCCGATCGGGAATCCCGTAGGCGTCCCGGAGCGCCGCCGCGACGTCCGCGTGAGCATCGGGACGGGAGAGCAATGCCTCGAGTCCGGCGTCGGCGTCCGCTTGTGCAAGACGGGTCCGTAACGACATCACGGCGCGGAACGCGTCGTCCGCGAACTCGTAGGCCGCGGGCGGGACGACTCTCGGACAGCGGGGATGGAACCGACAGCCGGCGGGCGGCTCCGTCGGCGACGGGACCGACCCCTCGAGAACGGTCCGATCGCTTTCCCAGCAGGGATCGGGTTCGGGAATCGCCGACAACAGCGCCGCCGTGTACGGATGGGACGGATCGTCGAAGACGGCCGCCGTCGGTCCGGTTTCGACGATCTCGCCGAGGTACATGACGGCCACGCGGTCGGCCATGTGCTCGACGACCGAGAGATCGTGGGCGATACACAGATACGAGAGGCCGAACTCGTCCTGGAGGTCGGACAGCAGGTTGAGGATGCGGGCCTGGACCGAGACGTCGAGCGCGGAGACCGGCTCGTCGCAGACGACGAGTTCGGGTTCGACCGCGAGCGCGCGGGCGATCCCGATCCGCTGGCGCTGCCCGCCCGAGAATTCGTCGGGATACCGACTCGCGTGGCCGGCCCGCAGCCCGACCGTCTCGAGCAGTTCTCGAACGCGCTCGTCGCGGCGGTCGGGGGGAACGATATCGTGGGCCGTGAGGGCTTCAGCGATGCTCTCGCCGATCGTCAGTCGCGGGTCGAGGCTGGCCGTGGGGTTCTGGAAGACGTACTGGATCTCCGTCCGGAGCTCCCGCAGGGCCGATCGCGAGCGGTCCGTCAGTTCGGTGCCGCGGTACGTAACCGAGCCGCCGGTCGGCTCCCGCAGTCCGAGGAGCGTTCGGCCGAGAGTCGTCTTCCCACAGCCGCTCTCGCCGACCAGTCCGAGCGTTTCGCCCGCGTAGAGTTCGAGATCGACGCCGTCGACCGCTCGGACCGTCTCGCCGCGGCCGAGCAATCGATCGAGGAGCCCGTCCGCGGTGGAGTAGTACGTCTCGAGCCCCGTGGCCCGGAGGAGCGGGGCGTCCTCGGCCGTCGTCACCGCGTCTCACCCCGCCGAGTCCCCGGATTCCGTTCGCGACATGGATCGTCCGCTCCTGTCTCGCTCCCGTCTCGGACCTGGACTTCGTAGTCCAGCCCGGCCTCGAGATCGCCGGTGTACTCGAGGCAGGCAGCGAGGTGTGCGTCGGGGCCGGCGTCGACGGCCGAGGTCCCCGAGGCGGCCCCGACGAGCGACGGGTTCCGACGGGCACACGCGTCCTCGGCGAAGGGACAGCGCGGATGGAACCGACAGCCCGTCGGCGGGTCGACCAGGCTCGGCATCGTCCCGGGGATCGTCGCGAGGCGGTTCCGATCGTCGCCGAGTCGGGGTATCGACGCCAGTAGCCCGGCGGTGTAGGGGTGTTTCGGGTCGTAGAACAGGTCCTCGACCGGCGCGCGCTCGACGATCTCGCCGGCGTACTGGACCAGTACCCGATCACAGAGTTCCGCGACGACGCCGAGATCGTGCGTCACGAGCTGAATCGCCGTCTCCGATTCCCGGGCGAGGTCCGCGAGCAGTTCGAGGATGCCGGCCTGTACGGTGACATCGAGTCCCGTCGTCGGTTCGTCACAGATCAGGAGGGCGGGGTCACAGGACAGCGCCATCGCGATGACGGCCCGCTGTTGCATGCCGCCGGAGAACTCGTGGGGATAGTCGGAGTATCTCGTTGTCGCGTCCGCGATCCCAACCCGCTCGAGGAGGTCGATCGCCCGCTCGCGGGCCTCGCGATCGGTGACGGGTTCGTGGGCGCGAATCGCTTCGGCGATCTGTTCGCCGACGGTGTAGACCGGATTGAGCGCGGCGTCGGCATCCTGGAACACCATGGCGATGTCGTTGCCGCGGATCTCCCGGAGGTCGGCGGCCGAGCACTCGCGGAGGTCGCGGCCGTCGAACCGGATCTCCCCGCGGACGATCTCGCCGGGGTCACGGAGCAGACGGAGGAGCGCCAGGCTGGCGACGCTCTTGCCGGCCCCGCTCTCGCCGACCAGTCCCACCGTCTCGCCCGCGCGGATCTCGTAGCTGATGCCGTCGACGGCACGGACCACGCCATCGTCGGTGTAGAACTGCACGACGAGATCGTCGACCTCGAGCAGCGCCATCAGCGCATCCGCCTCCGGTCGTCGCTCGCGTCCCGGTGGGGATCGAGCGCGTCGTTGACGCCATCGCCGACGAGGTTGATCGCCAGCACGAACAGGAAGATCGCGATCCCGGGGAAGACGGTGACGTGCCAGTGGCCCTGGAGCAGCGAGTCCCGTCCTCGAGAGAGCATCGCGCCCCACTCGGCGGTGTCGGCTTCCAGGCCGAGCCCGAGAAAGCCAAGCGCCGCCGCCGTGAGAACGACCGTGCCGACGTTGAGCGTCGCCTGGACGACGACGGGCGTGATCGCGTTCGGGACGACGTGGCGACGGATAATCGTTCGGTCGGGGATGCCGAGCGCTCTGGCCGCCGTGACGTACTCCCGTTCGCGGACGGAGAGGACTTCGCCGCGCAACAGCCTGGCGTAGCCGATCCAGCCGGTGACGACCAGCGCAACCACCAGTTTCCAGAAGCCCCGTCCGAGGATCGCGACGGTTCCGATCGCGAGAATCAGGAACGGAAAGGCGTACAGGACGTCGACGAGACGCATGATGATTTCGTCGACCCAGCCACCGAAATAGCCGGCGATCGCGCCGAGGGGAATCCCGACGCCCAACGCCAGCGAGACGGCGACGAGGCCGACGGTCAGGGTGTAGCGGCCGCCGACGAGCACTCGAGAGAACTGATCGCGGCCCGCCCAGTCGGTGCCGAAGGGGTGGTCCCACGACGGCGGCGCGTTCGCCGGGCCGACGAACGGCTGCGCGGGATCGTACGGGGCCAGCGACACGGGCTGGAGCGTCATCGTGTACTCCGCCGTCGAGACCTCGATCGGGCGGGCGAAGACCGCGAGCACTGCCATGACGACGATGATCGTCAGCCCGGCCATCGCCGTCCGATCCCGGCGGAACCGCTGCCACGACCCGGCGGACCGGGATCCGGGTCCCTCGAGTGCGGTCCCGGACCTACTCGCCCCCGCTGTCGGGCCCGTCCGCGACTGCGTGTCGGCGGTCGGTCGATCGGTGCGCCCGGCCGGTGGCTCGGCAGTCGCAGCCAGTGACCCGTCGCCGTCATCGCTCGAGGTCGCGTCGCCGGGTCGATCCGAGTCCGCGTCGTCGAAGCCGACGATGCGAATCCGGCCGCGGTCGGTGGTGGGTTGTCGGTCGCTCATGGTTAGTATCGGATGCGTGGATCGAGTACCGCGTAGACGATGTCGACGAGCAGGTTCGCGAGGACGATCGAGACGCCGATGAGCAGGACGCCGGCCTGAATGACCGGATAGTCCCGCTGGAGGATCGACCGGACGAGGAGTCGTCCCATGCCCGGCCAGGAGAAGATCCGTTCGACCACGACGGCACCGTCGATCAGAAACGCGAGTTGGAGCCCGGTGATCGTTACGACCGGGAGGAGAGCGTTTCGCAGGACGTGTTTCAGGATCACCGTTCGTTCGCGCAGCCCCTTCGCGCGCGCCGTCCGAACGTAGGCCGCATCGAGTTCCGCTAGCATCGACGACCGCAGCAGCCGCGTGACGAAGGCGGCCGAGGCCGTTCCGAGCGTGATCGTTGGCAGGAGCATGAACTTCGCCATCGCGAGGCTCGCCAGCGGCGCGTCCGGCGGGATCACGCGAACCCAGCCGAGTCGCACGCCGAAGATCAACAGGAGGACGAGTCCGAGCCAGAAGTTCGGCGTCGCGATCCCGGCAAGCGCGGCGAGCCGACTGAGCTCGTCCGCCGGCCCGCCGCGCCGGACTGCGGCGACGATACCGGTGGGAACGCCGATCGCGAGCGCGAGCAGCCACGCCGCCCCGCCGAGGGCGAGCGTCGCGGGCAGCCGGCGGCCGACCGTCGCCGCGACGTTCCGACCGGTGATCGGCGACTCGCCGAACTCGAGGACCAGCACGTTCCGCACCCACAGCAGGTACTGTTCCCAGATCGGCCGGTCGAGGTGGTATTCGGCCCGAATCGAGGCCTCAGTGGCGGGGCTGACGCTCCGGAACCCGACGAGCGCATCGATCGGGTCGCCCGGGAGCGCGTGGATGAACGAGAACGTCAGCGCGGTGACGCCGAGCAGGACTGGAACCGCGACCGAAATCCGCGTGAGGACGTAGCGTCCGAGCGACATTGATGGGGTAGTCAGGGCGACCGCACGTATTCGTCGGCGATCCGCTCCTGAAACTCCTCGTCTGCGTACGCCTCGAGCAGCGGCGAGATCGGGGTGTACGCCGGTTGGCCGACCCCGTTATACACCTCCTCGACGATCCGCTCGCGCGGAAGCAACATGTTACAGCCCCGGCGGACGGCAGCGCTGGAAAACGGCTCGCGGTAGAGCGGGTAGATCAGCATATCGAACCCGCCGCCGACGTGGCGGTCGACGCCGTAGGCGTCGTCGGCGGTCAGGTCCGCAAGGCTCGCCGACGGGACGCCGTAGCTGACGTCGATATTCCCGGCCTCGAGTGCGCCCTGTCGTGACGCCGGTTCGGTGATCACCTCGAGACGAACGGTTTCGACCGGTGCCGTCGCCGGAACCGTCTCCGAGCCCTCGAACCAGTACTCGTCGAACCGTTCCAGCCGACAGTCGTTGCCCGCCTGGTAGTCGACGAACCGATACGGGCCGGTTCCGATCGGGGTCGACTCGAGGTCGAGATCACCGTCGATCGCCGCCATCGGGACGATCGGAACGTCGAACAGTCGCCGCTCGAACGGGCCGTACTCCCGTCGGCAGTCGATGTCGATCGTGTAGTCGTCGACGATCTCGCTGTCACCGTACCAATCGAAGACGTCGGCCTCGCGCGGTTCGCCCTCGTAGCGTTCGAACGAGCACTTGATGTGGGCGGCGGTGAGTTCCTCGCCGTTGTGAAACTGGACGCCCTCCCGGAGGGAAAACCGATACCGCGTGGTGTCGAGCCGCTTCCATTCGTCGGCCAAAACAGGCTGCACCGTCCCGTCGAAGTCGATACCGGTAAGCCCCTCGTACACGAGTTGCGTCGCCTGGCTCGAGGCGGTGTCGTTCATCGACGCGGGATCGGTCGTCGAGATATCGCTTCCGAGGTCGCCGACGAGTTCCGTGCTCCCCTCGAGTTTCGTGAAGGTGTCGGCCCAGGGGGCGTAGACCGCGTTGTACGCTCCCGTCTCGAGCGGATACGCCTGCCACCCGCTGACAGCGTCGGCATCCCAGACGTGTGTCACCTCGCCGAATCGAACGAACGATACCGGAGCGTCGGCGACCAGTCGCTCCTGTAACTGCCGGTAGATCTCGACCCGTTCGTCGAAGACCGTTTCCTCGAGTCCGGTCTCGATGTACTCGTCGACGGTCTCGTCGGCGTACTGATTGACGTTGAGTCCGTTGGGCGGGTGGCTGTCCGAGTGAAACAGCATGTTGACGTAGTCGTCGGGGTCCCAGCCGCCGGTCCAACTGACGATGAAGAGGGCGTTTTTGTTCTCGTCGGCCGCCGTGGTCAACAGATCGAGATGCGTCGTCCACTTGTATTCCTCGATCGATATCTCGAAGAAGCCGGTGTCCTCGAGTTCGGACTTGAGGAGCGTCGCAACGCGGCTTCGCTCGGTACCCTCTGTGACGACGATCGTCGTTTCGAACGGCGGGTCGGTATCGGTCGCCGCGAACCCCTGTTGAATCAGCTCCTCGGCCGGCCCGTCGGCTTCGACGCTGTTACTGCGGATACAGCCGGCGAACCCGGAGATTCCCACCAGACCCACGCTCGTCAAGAGCGAACGCCGCCGGATCGGTCGCCGCTCGCGCGATCCGACGCTATTTCCTGGCATCGGTATGTAATTCAAATCGTAGCGACATATTCCTTGTGATAGGTGTACACGGACAAGTGAAGCGACCGGGAATATCGCTCGAAAACCGGCGAGTAACCGACGCTACTTACTGATCGCCTTCTTCGTCGATGATGACGACTTCGCCGTCGACGACATCGACGTTGATCAGCGTCTTGACGTTGTAGTCGGTGTCGGCGACTTCGTTCTCCCCGCCGACCTTTTTGATGACCGCGACGGTGTCGACGACTTCCGCACCGATCTCGTCGAGTGCGGTGAGCACCGAGGCGAGCGTGCCGCCCGTCGAGAGGACATCGTCGAGGACGAGCACGCGCTCGCCCTCGCGAACGTCGTTGATGTACATCTCGTTCTCCGAGTAGCCCGTTTTCTGGGAGATCGCGACCTCGTCGTCGAGTCCGTACTGGCGCTTCCGGATGACCGTCAGCGGAATGTCGGTCATCAGCGAGACGGCGGTCGAAATGTGAATCCCCATCGCTGCAGGGGTGACGATCCGGTCGACCTCGTCGAGTTCCGCCTTCCGGATGATCCGAATGACGATCTCCCGCAGGAGGGTGGGGTCGAGTTTCGGAACGCCGTCGCTGATCGGATGGACGAAGTAGTGATAGCCGTTCTTCTCGATGATCGGCGCCTCCAGGAGCGACTGCTTCAACTGATCCATGTCGTCGGTGGGACGGTAGCGGAGTAAAAGTTGACGATACGAGCGAGCGGCCCGACAGATGCGAACGTCTCACATCCAGCGCGCCGGTCCAGCCGACCGTTCGGTCGGTCGAAACACCCATATCGTCGCCTCGAGCACGTTAGCCGGCCCTTCCGGCACACCGATCGCTACTCGTCGGTACTGTAGCTGAGTTCCGGCGGCTGGTCTCCGTGACCGAGGCGCATGTTCCGCTCGTGGTAAATGTGTGCGCCCGCGGTCAGCGTGAACGTCACCGCGATCATGGCCGTCCACGCCAGGTTCGACAGTCGGACCAGCGGATAAATCTCGAGCCAGAGCGCGGCGACGAGCGCGCAACTGATCGCACCCAAGGAGAGGTACAGTTCCCGCCACGCGAACTCCCGACCGGGAACGATCTCGAGGTAGACGCTGATATCGCGCGTGCGCTGGGTCGCCTCGATGACGCCCTGGTCGGAGTCGAACCGGAGGATGCCGGACCCGTCCATCTTCGGGAGGTGCGTCTGCTGAAGCGTGGTGTAGACCCGTTTTCGCTGTTCGGGCGTAACCGCCTCTAACGTCGTCTCGTACTCCCAGGCGGCGACCTGCTGGGCCAGATCGCCGAGTTCGACCGGTCGGTCGTCCTGCTTGAGATACTGCAGGACGTAGCGCCGCCGCTGGTTCCGCAGGACTTCGAATATTTCACCTTTCGAGAGCGGGTCGTCGGTCACGGCGTCCTCGGCAGCGTCGTCGGCCCCCCCATCACCGGTATCGGTCTCGTCAGTTCGCTGTCGCTGTACCACCTCGATCACCTCGAAGCGCCGGCTGACGCCGGTGATCCCTTCCCTTCCAACTCCGATCGTCTATCCATTATGCCGGTCGGATGAACCCCACCCATATAATTGTCCTGACGGACTCGAGTTACAATTAACTATCTGTCACGTTCGGCGACAGTATCGCCGCGATCGAGTCGGCGATTTCGCCACCCAGTCCGGTTTTCGTCCCCTCGTACCGAGCCGCATCGCTCGCGTGGACCAGCAGGGCGTTGGTCCGCTCGGCACCCATCACGCTCGCGTCGTTCGCGACGACGAACGCGAGGTCGACCCGCTCGAGCGTGGTCCTGGCCTGTTCGATCATCGCGTCCTCGTCGCCGGTGGTCTCGGTCTTGAAACCGACGATCGGGAGGTCGGGATGGGCCGAGCGGAGTTCGTCGATCAGCTTCGGCGTCGGCTCGAGGTCGAGCGTAAGGTCCTGGCCCGAACGGATCTTCTCCGCGCTCGTGTCGACGGTGTAGTCGCCGATCGCCGCGGCGGAGACGAGCGCGTCGGCGTCGTCGCAGGCCTCGCGCGTGGCTGCGAGCATGTCCCGAGCGCTCTCGACCGTGCGGACATCGGCGTAGGGAACCTCGGGACCGTCGTGGACGAGCGTCACGTCCGCCCCGCGGACGTAGCAGGCCGTCGCGACGGCCCGGCCCATCTTCCCCGATGAGCGGTTCGTGATAACCCGAACGGGGTCGATCGACTCGCTGGTCGCCCCGCTCGTGACCACGACGTGTGCGCCCTCGAGCGGCCGATCGCCCGCCGCGCGGGCCGTATCGCGGACGATCGCTTCTTCGCTGGCGATCTTGGCCTTCCCCTCCTCGATGCGGGGATCGACGAAGTCGACGCCCCACTCGGAGACGGTGTCGATGGCCTCGAGCACGCCGGGGTGGTCGTACATCGGTTCGTGCATGGCGGGCGCGATCACGATCGGCGTGTCGGCACCCAGCGCGGTCGTCGCGCACGTGGTGACGGGCGTGTCGTCGACGGCACCGGCGATCTTGCCGACGGTGTTGGCCGTCGCGGGCGCGATCAGGAGCACGTCCGCCCAGCCGTCGTATCCGCAGAGGTCGACGTGTTCGACGCCGCCCGTGATCTCCGTGACGACCGCGTTCTCGGTCGCGAACTCGACGGCCCAGGGGTGGACGATCCCCTGTGCGCTGTCGGTCATCACCCCGCGGACCGCGGCACCCTGCCGTCGCAGTTCGTGGGCCAGTTCGACTGTCTTGACGGCGGCGATCGAACCGGTCACCCCGAGCGCGACGTTGACTCCCTCGAGCATTCACCTCGCAGTTCACGCGTGGCCGGTTTATCAGTACCGCCATCGGCGACCGAGCGTCAGTCGCGTCGCGGGCGCGCCGCTGCCGTCGATCCCATCTCCGTGTCGTCGGACCCGGATGCCGCCGCGGGCTCCGACGGGGTCGCGACGCGGTCGTCGCGAGAGAGTGCCTCGAGCGAGACGACGAGACCGGCACCGACGAGGACGAGTGCACCGGACACAGCGAAGGCGACGAAGTAACCGGCGGTAGCGGCCCACCCGCCCAGGACCCCGCCGAGTCCGCCGCCGACCGCGCCCAGTGCGACGTAGGCGCCGAGTATCTCGCCACGGGCGCCGGCCGGCGCGAGTCGAGTGACGATCGCCGTCCCGACGACGGCGATCCCCGCCCACGTGACCCCGAGCAGCGCCAGCACGAGGCCGGCAGCGCCAAACGCGAGCGAGGCACCCAGTCCCGTGACGGCGACGAGCGACGGGAACAGCGCTCCTCTGGCAGCGAGCGCGCCCGACTGGAGACGGCGAACGTCGTACCGGGCCGCGAGCCGCCCGGCGGTTTCGTAACAGACCGCGGAGCCGAGGCTCGAGGTCAGATAGAGCGCGAAGACCCGACTCGAGTCGAAGCCAGCGTCGGTCAGGAACAGCGGAAGGGGTGCCCAGAAGGCCGCGGAGCCGGTAAAGAAGAAGAGGCCGGCGACGAAGTACGTCGTCAGCGCCGGATCGAATCGGTCGGCGAGTCGTCGCGGGTCGATGCCACGCGTCGTCCAGTAGAGCCGGTTCGGCGAGAGGGCGAAAGTCGCGCCTCTGATACCGCGGCCCGAGTCCGCGAGGAGCCGTCCGATCCGCCGGGCGGCGCGCTCGTCGGTGACGTGTGCCGACGGCGCGGGCCGGGGAAGCGTTCGCGCCGCGAGGACAGCGGCCGCGCCGGCACAGGCCGCGAGCACCCAGAACAGCGTCCGCGTCACCGTGCCGGCCGCGAGCAGCCGGCCGCCGACGAACGGCCAGACCGTCCCGAGGACGAGCCCGCCCGCCCAGCCGTACCCCTGGTACTTGTTCACCAGGCCGATCCGCTCGCTCCACGCGGACTCCGGCGCGTCGTCGACGACGAGCATCGTCAGGACGGGCCCGACGGACGAGACGAACAGCCAGAGAACCGCGTTCGCGACGATGACGGCCGTAATCGACGTCAGGAAGGGAATCGCGGTGAGCGACGCGGCGACGCCGATCAGGGTTCCGAGCACCAGCGGTCGACGACTGTCAACTCGATTCGCGACTCGCCCGAATACGATCGCACCGGGTGCGCCGACGACGGCCGCCGTCGCCGCCAGGACTCCGAGCTGTACCGGCGTTGCACCGAGCAAGACGAGGTAGAGCGGGACTAACAGCGATGCACCACCGAAGGCGATCGAGCCGAGTCCCCAGGCGGTGAGCCAGCGATCAGTGATTACCGTCACCTCGGACGCGAACTGATAAACCGTGGTGATATTCGGACCGAGCCATCGGACCCCGTGGCCGAAACGGCCGGCCGACCCGAACCGGCGACGGGATCACCGCCGGCATCAGAACACCGTTACGAGGCTGCCGAAGAGACCGAGCGTCACGAGGAACCGGCCGAGGCTTCCGACGAACGTCGCCAGCGCGAATTTTAGGTAATCCGTCTCGAGGACGGCGAAGGCGTAGATCGAGATCGTATCGGGGAAGAACGGAACCGAGAGGGCGATCGCGAGGCCCCCGTAGCCGTACCGTTGGGCCAGTTGGACGGTGCGGTTCTCCGACCACGCCAGCACGTCCCACCGGGACCGGCGGAGCCACCGCGTTATCGGTCCCGAGTGTTTGACCTCCTGTCCGAGGTGGAACGCGAACACGCTGCCGGCCATCTTTCCGGTCGCGCTGACGAGCATGATACTCGAGAGTCGCAGCCACGGGGGCAGGCCGATCTCGAGCGGCGCGAGGAGGACGACCTCGCTGGGGCCCGGCAGGACGAACGCGATCAGAAACGAGTAGACGAAGACGATTCCCATGCCGCCCCAACCGGTCGCGGATTCGACGATGGCCTCGCCGCTCCCGACGAGGAGTCCGTACAGCACGTCGAACACGAGAAGCGATGGGAGCGGAAGTATGCCGTTCATGGCTGATCAGTTGCTCGGGCGGTCAACGCCCGGTCGGTCGACCGATCGGCCGTTGGGTGCGGCGGGACATGGCCGAGAGGGACTGTGCGACCATCACGACCCCCACGTCCATCGCGCGTCGAGGACGTACCGATACACGCCACTGAGCGCGATGGCCATCCCGTTGGCCAGCAGGTACGGCAGGTGGACCCATTCGACGAAGCCGAAGAGGACGCCGAGCTGGATCGGAATCGCCGTCCCGCGGACGACGTTCGTCTTGAGCAAGCCGACGAGATACTCGGTTGTTCCGGTGTTCTGTGACGCCTCGAAGGTCCAGGCGTTGTTGAGCACGTACGACAGGACGATCGTGATCTCGATGGCGATCACCGCCCCGAGCAGATAATGGAGGCCGACGTTGTCGACGAACGCCCAGAGCAACCCCATCTGTACCCCCGCAGCCACGATGCCGACGATCACGAACCGCCGCAACTGGCGCGCGAACGGGCCGTCGACGAGACTGCGAAGGAATGATCGGATCATGCTAGCGGTAGCCGAGTGCCGACAACCGTGCCTCGAGGTCCTCGTCGACGCCCTCGTCGTCGGCCGTCGCCTCGTCGTCGGGGTCCCGGAGCGTGTTCGCATGCGCCGTCGCGACCGGCGCGAGCGATTCGATCACGTCCCGCTGTTCCGGCGTCGGCTCCGTCGCGAGGTTCGTTTGCTGTCGCGGATCGTCGGGCCGATAGTACAGTTCGGGCTCCCCGGTGGCGACGTTTTCGATGTAGGTCCAGTCTCGATTGCGGGCGCTGACGAGGAGGTCACCGTCCGCAAGCGAGCGCGGAATCGGTTGGGCCGTCACCGAGTCGTCCCGGACCGTGACCGAGACGACCGGGTCGTCGGCGGGCGACTCGTCCCCGACGACGCTGGGGACGAGCGTGTCGCCGGTCCACGACGCCGGGGCCTCGATGTCCAGCAGATCGGTCACCGTCGGGGGGATCGAATCGAGTCCGACCTGCCCCTCGACTCGGCCCCCCTCGGCACCGGGAACGTCGACGATGAGCGGGACCCGAATCAGTTCGTCGTACAGTTTCGGATAGTGGGCGAGATGGCCGTGTTCCTGGAACTCCTCGCCGTGATCCCCCGCCAGAACGACCGCGGTGTCGTCGGCGAGATCGTTCGCCGAGAGCGTCTCGAGGAGTCGCCCGATGCTCGCGTCGACCTGTCGGACCGCCGCCTGATAGAGCGTTCGAAGGTCCGAGAGGGTGCGATCGCTGACGCCCAACCCCAGTCCGGTCCGGGTGTGGGCGAGCAGCATTCTGTGGGTCCCGACCCGGTCGTCCGAGACCTCGCGGATGTAGCGTGGAGCGGGGACGTATGGCGTGTGGGCGTCCATGTAGTGAACCCACAGGAAGAACGGCGACGACGTCTCCGCGACGAACTCGCTTGCGGCGTGCTCGATGTCGAACAGCCGGGACGTATCGAGGAACGGCCGATCGTCGGTCTCGCCCCGGAGCCACGAGCCCGCGCGGCGGATCGGCGAGGCGGCCAACTGAAGCCAGGCCTCGACGGTCGGATGCGTCGCGAGATAGCGGCTGTAGACGCTCGAGCCGACGTTCGCGACGAACGAGTCGAACTCGTCGAACCCGTCGTCGTACCCCCAGTGGGTCGTGAGAAACCCGTTTGCGGCGTTGAACCCGCCGGTCGCGACGCCGGCGTCCGAAACGGTCTCGGCGAGCGTCGGGGACTCCTCGACGCCGATTCGTCCGTTGTCGGCGAACACGGGCCGCGAGGAGAGAATCGACGGGAACGAAAAGGGCGTCCAGTTACCGGTCGCGAAGGCCCGGTCGAAGACGGTCCCGCGGTCGGCGAGGGAATCCATGACGGGCGTGTGGCGGTCGCTTTCGTACGGACCGATCGCGTCCGCCCGCAGCGAGTCGACCGTGACGAGCACGACGTTCGAAACCGATGTATCGGATGTCATTTCTCTCCAGCACTCCCGCCGAGCAATGTCAGTTCGACGTACTGATTCGGCCCCACTGAACGAGATCGACAGAACCGTCGCGAATCGGCCCCGTACCGACTCGTCCGAACTGGTGGAACACGAAGTTGTGGTCGAATCGGGTGGTAACCGGAATGAGAGTTTCGGTATCCACGAAATAGTAAAAACTTCTTGATAGCATTCGCTCTCGAGCCCTGATATATTTAATTCAATTATATATCGTAATCGATTTTTAACCACTCGTCGTTCGCCGCCGATCGCCGCCCGGTCCGATCAGTGCCCTTCGCCGGACGACACTCATTGGTTACCGAACCGATAGTCGCAACCGAAACGATTGACACACTGATCGCAACGCTGTCGTGCGATCAGGTGTTCGCTGCCGTTCAGTTTCGACTACAGGTCTCTCGGCGCGTTCCCGGACTGGCCGCCAATAGTATAAGTGGCCGCTTCATCTCTCTCCGGGTATGCGTGTCGCAATTCTCGCACACGAGAAATTCCCTGACCGAGCCAAGACAGCACTCGGCGTCCTCCGGTACGCCGATCACGACGTCGTCGCCGTCCTCGATCGAGCGAACGACGACCGACGCGTCGCGGACCTCGTTCCCGACGTTCAGGACGCGCCGATCGTCTCCGGAATGGCCGACCTCGAGCCCGACGCCGTCGATGCCCTGCTGATCGGGATCGCGCCGATCGGCGGCGGCTTCGACGAGAGCTGGCGCGAGGACGTGCGGACGGCCCTCGAGAACGGCTGTGACGTGATTTCCGGATTGCACTACTTCCTCGCGGACGACGCGGAGTTCGCTCGGCTGGCGGCCGACAACGACTGCGAGATTCGCGACGTTCGGAACCCGCCGGCGGATCTCACGGTTGCCGACGGCGTCGCCGACCAGGTCGACGCCGAGGTGATCCTCACCGTCGGCACCGACTGTTCGGTCGGCAAGATGACGACGACGATGGAACTCGCCCGCGACGCCCGCGCGGCCGGACACGACGCCGCCGTCATCCCGACCGGCCAGACCGGGATCATGATCGAAGGCTGGGGCACGCCGATCGATCGCGTCATCAGCGACTTCGCCGCGGGCGCGGTCGAGGAGTTGATCCTCGAGAAGGGCGACGATCACGACTACCTGTTCGTCGAGGGCCAGGGCAGCATCATTCATCCAGCGTACTCGGCGGTCACGCTCGGCATCCTCCACGGGTCGATGGCCGACACGCTCGTCCTCTGTCACAACGCCGGACAGGACGCGATCCACGGCTACGAATCAGTCCCGCTGCCGTCGATGCAGACCTACATCGATCTCTACGAGAGCATCGCCGCGCCGGTCGCGGACAGTCGGGTCGTCGCCGGCGCGCTCAACACCGCCGGCCTCGAGAGCGACGAGCAAGCCCGCGAGGCCGTCGACGAGTACGCCGATGCGCTCGGTCGCCCCGCGACCGACGTGATCCGTTTCGGGACCGAGGAGTTGCTCGAGGTGCTGTGCTGAGATGAGCCTCGAGACCGCCGTCGAACGCCGCTCGCTCCCCCTGGAGTTCCCGTTCGGGATCGCCCGGGGAACGACGACCGAGACCGAGGTGCTCTTCGTCCGGATCGACGCCGACGACGGACCAACGGGCCTCGGCGCTGCCGCCCCGGCGACTCACTACGGCGAGACCGCAGACACCGTCGCGGCCGTCCTGCCCGACCTCCTCGCGGTCGTCGAGGACGTCGGCGACCCCCACCAACTCGAGCGGATCGAACGTCGCATGCGCGACACGGTCCGGCGGAATCCGGCCGCGCGGACCGCAGTGAGCATCGCCCTCCACGATCTCGTCGCGAAACGGCTCGAGGTCCCGCTGTACCGATACTGGGGACTCGATCCCGACGACGCCCCCGCAACGTCCTACACCATCGGGCTGGACGACCTCGAGACGATGCGCGAGAAGACAGAAACGGCCGTCGACCGAGGGTACGACACGCTGAAAGTCAAACTCGGCACCGACCGCGACCTCGAGATCGTCCGGACGATCCGGTCGGTCGCGCCCGACGTGCGACTGTTCGTCGACGCGAACGAGGCCTGGACGCCACGCGAAGCGGTCGCGAAGATCGACCGGCTCGCCGAGTTCGACCTCATGTTCGTCGAACAGCCGGTCCCGGCCGAGGACCCCGAGGGACTGCGGTTCGTCTTCGAGCGGTCGGCACTACCGATCGCCGCCGACGAGTCGTGTATCACGCTCGCGGACATTCCCCGGATCGCCGACCGCTGTGACATCGCGAACCTGAAACTGATGAAATGCGGCGGCCTGCGGGAGGCCAGACGGATGATCAGCGCCGCTCGCGCCCACGGCCTCGACGTAATGTGCGGCTGTATGACCGAATCCAACGCCTCGATCGCGGCGGCCTGTCACCTCGCGCCGCTGCTCGACTACGCCGACCTCGACGGCTCGCTGCTGCTGGCCGACGACCCCGCCGACGGCGTTCCGATGCCCGACGGCCGGATCGACCTCGGCGGCCTCGAGCGCCCGGGCACGGGTGCCGTCCTCGAGTCGGCAGGCGACTGACGCGCCGTTCCGCCACGCACGACCCCGCGACGAATGTCGGCTTCGGCGACTCTCAGTCCGAGCGGCAACGGGGTTTCTTACCGACGGTCGATGTGGTTCGTGCTGGGATGGACGACAGTAACGGCGAGCGAAACGTGTCCCGACGGGCGCTGCTCCGGGCATCGGCCGGGACGGTCGCGCTTTCGGGTATCGGCAGCGCGCACGCCACCGGGGGGACGGGGGACGCCACAGGCGCGTCACAGTTCGACGACGACTGTCCGGAGGCCACCCTCGAGCCCAGCATGACCGACTGCGAGGGGGCGACTATGGAGGGCTGTGCGGACGATCACCCGGCGACGACGGCCCTCCGGTCGGCGGTGACCGACGCCCTCGAGACGCGGTATCCCGACGTGGACGCGCTGCTCGACGCGGGGTACAAACCGTACTTCGACACGCTCGAGATGGGCGACGATAGCTGGTCACACTGGCTCAACCCGACATTCATCGGTGACGACGAACTTCTGGACCCCACCCGGCCGGAGTCGGTTCTCGTCGACAACCAGTCATGGCGGTCCCTCGGCGTCATGTTCATCGCGACGAACGAGGGGGAGCCGGTCGAACCGCCGGCGGTGTACGGCGCGGACGACGACGAGCAACGGTGTTCGCCGTGGCACGCCCACACCGGCCTTCCCGGCCGGTTCGCGTGGTGGTTCTATCGGCAGACCTACGAGCAGGCGTCCACGGACGGCCTCCTCGAGTTCCCCTGCCGAACGCCCTGTATGCTTCACGTCTGGCGGGTCGACCACCCTGAAAGCGTCTACGCGCACGACGCGCCGCCCGACGACTACCGCGACCTGCCGCCCGCGGACGAGCCCGAGTTCGATACCGACGCGGTCCCCGGCGAAGACGACCTCGACTGGAACGCGCTGCCGGAGGCGGTCGTCCCCGATCGGCTGCCCGGCGATCGCTCCCCGACCGCCCCGCTCGGGCTCGAGTTCGGCCGCTAACGGCCGCGCCACGACCGCGGTTCGCGCGGCGCGCTGACAGCCGCGCGATGGGACGGTGTGGGCGGCGCCGACACCACACGAAAGCGGCCGATCGCACCGAGCAGGCGCTGTCGATCCGCCGCAGAACCTCGCCACGGAAAACTACGCGCCGACGGTTCGACTGAGTCGACGCCTCGGACCCGACACGAGGCCCGCTTCCGGACCGACCGCCCGGCGACCGATGTCGGTTGGGTGGTGGTGGTGATTTCGAACGGCGGGACCGACCGGTCGGCTACCCGACGGGACTCGCGGCGAGCCCCGGGCTAATCCTCGCGGTGGACGAGCGCGGGCGGCACCGAACAGCCACAGGGACTGACCGACGCCGTCATCGGGCCGGAGACGGTGAGGAACGCGATCCGCCGACCACAGCGCGGACAGTCGGGCGGTGCCGACGACGCGGCGTCGTCACTCGCCGCCCCGTCGCTACCCATCGCACCCACCACTCGCACGCCATGACAGCAGCGAGGCTACTCGCGTCGGGCGATTCGGCTGTCGTGCGGGATGTTTATATCCCGGTAGAATGTACGCAATCATGCTTGCAATCCCCTCGCCGGGGTTTGGAAGCGAAGTCTCGGGTGGTTCCAGCACCCGGGACGTTTCGATACGTCCCCTGCTTCTGGAGACCCGCTTCCGTCCGAATCGTTGTCCTATACTAACTTATATCTACTGTTACTTCCGTGAAAGCGAGTCGTCTCCGCCGAGATCAGCACCCCACTTCAGCCCTCACTACACGGGCCGATTCCAGTACTACAACCAGTCATCCGGGAGTTCGTCCTGATGAGCCACGATCATCTCCAAGAACGGTCTGATGTCGTCGAAGTTCGGCCCCTTCGTTACCTCGTGGGTGTCCCGATCCCAGTCGATGAACCCGTAGTCCTCTAACAGCGGCAGATGCGTATGTTTCATCTCGGTGAGCAACCTTGCCTCCTCCATATCGGTCGTCTCAATATCGCCAGTGTAGAGTTTTGATTCATCCTCCGGGTTGTGAGATAACATGTGAATCAACAATCGACGCCGATGGACGTTCACAATTGATTGGAAAAATCTATCTACACTGGACATGCACCCTTATGTCTCCTCACCCACTTAAATATCAAACATATTCACTTGGGCTGGTTCTTTTGATTAACTGGGTGACAGCAGCCATACGTAGCCGGGCGGCCGCATCGTCCCTGAATACATTTCGACCGGGGACACCGTCACACTCGCGCCACCGAAAAGCAGGATGTAGTTTCCCGAGTCCGCCCCGGATCGCGCACTCGAGCGAGCCGGGACCGTCGCGATTCGTCTGTCGGCCCGACGGGAGCGTACTGCCGCCGAACCAGCGACCGCGGGAGCGACCGGCGGCCGGCGGCGGAGCCGACTCAGCCCAGGTCCTGGTCGCGTTCTGACTCCCGGAGGATAAACGGCCCCATCGCGAGGGTCCGTTTGGCGACGGTCGCGATCCGAAGGATGAAGGCGATGAAGACGACGAACGGCGCGAGGCCGACGACGAACCCCACGCTGGTCAGCCAGACGAGATTGTCGATACCCAGCAGCGTCCCGGGGAGCGCGGTGCCGTCGATGTACATCATCAAGCCCCCCATCACCGCCAGCGCGGGCACGGAAATATAGAGCAGCGCCCGCGAGAGATTAATCAGCTCCCACTGGAAATACAGCGTCTTGAAGTGTTCGCGAGCCGGACCGAAGAACGTCAACACCTCGATCACGTCGTCGATCTCGTCGTTGGCCTCGGCCGACAGTTCGTCGCCGTAGTCGGCGCGAATCTTCCGTGCGTCGTGAATCTTCCGCGAGTAGTTGAAGTTGAGCGCGTTCCAGATCACGTCGAACGAGCCGAACTGTGCGTTCTCGAGGTCGGCCTTGACTACCCGTGCGTTTTCGGTGACATCGTCCACGTAGTCGGCGACGGTCGCCTGAACCGCGTCGCCGTGATCGGCCGCCACCGTCGACTCGAACGCGTTCGCTTCCCGTTCGATACCGTCGACGAGTTCGTAGAGGAAGGCCGCGGGTTCGGGCGGGATGACCGCCTCGTCGTCGAGGACGGTCTCGGTATCGCCGCGAAACTCCATGGCGGCCTGCATGCGCTCTCGCTGGTCGCCGACCGCCCCGAGTTCCTGGGACAGCACCAGTTGATTGATCGTGACGACGATCGATGTCCCCGTGATGATCGCACCGATGAACGCCGAGAAAATCCAGAACGTACCGTTGTGCCGGGCGACGATGACGCGCAGGGGCGTCAACCCGAATCGACTGGCAATGACCAGCGCGGCGAAGACGGCCACCAACACGACCGCCGTAAACAGCCACCGCCCCATCCGGAGCAACACCCACAGCCGCAGACCGCCGACGCCGGTCCGTTGACTCAACACGCCGCTCGAGTCCGAATCGCTCATTGCGTGTGCAATACGGATGACAACGACGGATAAAATACCCACGCGGGAGTGCGGGCCGACCGAACGGCAGGGTCGCCGACCGGGAGCGGCTACCGATCCTCGCCGTAGGTCACGTCGAACGGCCCTTTGTCGGGGTCTTTTTGTGGGATCATCGGGCCGACCGACGCGGTGCGGCGCGTGACGGTCGCGGTCCGGAGGATGTAGGAGACGAGCAGCGCCAGCGGCAAGAGGACAACGACGATCAACGCGCTTACGACGTAGGGGAGCGCGGCCGTACTGACGTTCGGGCCGGTGATGTCGGCGTAGAGGAGTCCGACGAGGATCGCCGACAGGATCGACGGCACCCCACAGTAGATCGTGAGCTGCGAGAACCGGGTGAGTTCCCGCTGTAGGTACGTCGTCTTGAACTGCTCCCGGGCCACGGCGAACAGTTTCAGGGAGTCGATCAGTTCGTCGAGCTGGTCCGTTGCAGCCGGCGACAGCGACTCGTCGTGGGTGTTACGCAGATGGGTCGCGACGTACAGCTGCCAGGCCTCGTCGTAGTTGATCGCCGCCGACACGGCCGCGAACGTCCCGAACGCCGACCGCTCGAGCGTCTCGTCGACCCGGTCGGCCCGCTCCTGGACGACGTTGGTGTACCTGACGACCGTCTCGCGAACGTCGTCGTCGTGATCGGCGACGATAGCCGCGAGTTCGACGGCGTCGTGCCGGATCGATTCGACGATCAGTTCGAGCACCCTCGTGGGCGCGGTCGGTGTCGCGGGAACGGCGGCCTCGTCCGCCACGGCTTCACGAAACGCCACGACGCTTTCGAATCGGTCGCGTGCTTTCCCCGCCGCACTGAACTCCTGGGAGAGGATGAGTTGGTTGACCGAGACGACCAGCGTCACGAGCGAGAACGTGCCCGCGATCATGCCGCTCGCGACGCGCGTGACGGGGCTCGGATTGACGAAGTTGACGACGCCGAGTTCGTAGAGGCCGACGAGCAGCGCGAGGATGACAACCAAAAGCAACGCCGTGACGGCCAACCGGTTGCCCCGGATCAGGAACCACTCGTGGAACCGCGTCAACGGCCCTGTCTGCCTCCCAACGTCGGCCCCGTAGGACTCGAGCGTCTCGTCGGTCTCGGCGGAACCCATGGCGGTACCGTCCACCGACCCAGCAATAAGGGCCTGCGTTGCATACACCGTTCCCAGCGGGACGCACCGGATCGACGCCGCCCTCACCGACCAACCGGCTCGAGCGACCCGTCGGCGGCGAACGGCCGTTTCAAGGCCCACACTGAAATGTATCGGCGGTGTCATTCGGGACATGAGTAGTGAGGGAACCGATGTCCGGCCACCCGTTCGCCGTCGATGACCCGATCGGACCCGACGGGCCGACGGCGGCTACTCGCATCGCTCGGGACCGGACTCGTGGCCACGGCCGCCGGCTGTCTCGGCGGCGACGGACTCGGCGGCCAGCCGACCTACGAAGAGGGACGCGTCACCGTCGGCAACGCCACCAGCAGGAACGCGACCCAGATGTCCACGGCGGCAGCGCTCGCACAGCAACAGCCGACCAACTCGGTGACGCCGCTCGATCCCCTCGAGCTACGGACCCACGAGTTCGTCGTGGAGGACGGCTATCTGGGCTCGACGATCCAGGGAACGGTCGCAAATACGGGAGCCGATCGAATCCAAGTCGTCGAAGTACGAACGCGCGTCTACGACGACGGCGGCACCCTCCTCGGGCGCTACTTCGCCAGCACCGGCGACCTCGACGGGGACTCGGCGTGGGCGTTTCAGGTCATCGTCCTCGAGTCGCCGTCGAACGTCGCCAGCTACGATATCACCGTTCTGGGAACCCCATCGTGATCGGTGCGAGCGTCGACCGTGGGACTGCGGCCAGCGTGAGCGGCGACCGGACCGATCCGGTCAACCGGCCGCCTCGTCGCGGAGTTCGTCCGCGACCCCGTCGTAGACGGTCTCGACGCTCACGGCGAGCGTGTACGCTGGCCGTCCCTTGCCGGTCGGTGACGTCTCGGCCGGATCGACCTCCTCGACGAAGTCCTCGTCCTCGAGTCGGTAGAGCGAGCGAATGACATCGGCTTCGGTGATCGTTCCGACGACCTCCGTGTCGACCGCGGGCAGTTGCTGCTGGCAGTGCCGGCGGAGGTCGTGGGTCTGGACCGGCGTCTCGTCCTCGTGGGTGAGTTCGGCGACACCGAGCAGGACGACCTGGGCGGTCAGCGGGATGGATTCGACCGGTGACTCGTCACTCATACCGGATACTTCATCATGAATGGTGGTAACCGTTTCTCCTCCATTCGATCGCTCACCGCCGATCGGTTCGCGTCCACCGCATCAGTACACGGGCCTCAGACCGCGATCGAAGTGACTTTCGTGTGATAGTAATTCGGCCGCCCCGAGTTAGTTCTCTTCGTCCTGGAGCTCCGCCAGTTCGGCTTCGACTTCGTCCTGCTCCCCGTTCTCGAGGTCGGTGAGTTCGTCCTCGTCGACCTCGGCCGCCGCGTCGGCCTCGGCATCCCCGCCGGACGCCGCCTCCGTGTCGGCCCCGACGTCGGACTTGAGCGTCTCGAGTTCGGCCTCGACGCCGCTGTCGGTCGATAGCTGCTCGAGTTCGCGATCGATGTTGTCCTTGTCCGAGAGCACGTCGTCGAACGCGCCGGACTCGTGGAGTTCGTCCATGGCGGCGGCGCGAGCCTCCATGTCCTCGGTCTGTTCCTCGGCGCGCTCGATGGCGCGGCCGACATCCTCGAACTCCTCGCCGGTCGCCGTCATCGCCTCCGAGACGGTTGAACTGGCCTTCGCCGCCTCGTGGCGGGCTTTCATCGTCTCCTTTTTCGTCCGGAACTCCTCGATCCGGCTCTGGAGTTCGTTCTTCTGTTCGATCAGCCGGTCTTGCTGGTTCTGGAGGTCCGAAATCTGGCGCTCGAGGTCCTCGATCTGGTTCATCTTCGTCTTCTTCTTCTCCAAGGCGCGTCGCGCCAGATCCTCGCGGTCCTGTTGGACGGCAGTTCGTGCCTGATCGTTGTGTTTCTCGACGTTCTCCTCGAGCCGGCGTTTCTGCATCTCGAGGCGTTTTTTCTGCGTCGTGAGATCGGCGATACCCCGCTTGACCTGCTGGAGTTGGTCGCGCATCTGCTCGTAGGAGTAGTCCAGCGTTTCGGTCGGATCCTCGGCCCGGTTGAGCACCGAGTTGAGCTTCGATCGGATAACGTAGGAGGCCCGAGAGAGGATGCCCATACTCGCTACGTATCGTTCCCCGGCCTTAAAAACATCACTTCGGCAACAGTCGGTCGCTTCGCGTCGCTCACAGGAGCATGACGACGTTCCCGGTTCCGCGTCGCTTCCGTTCGACGAGGGCCTTGCTCTCGAGGCTATCGAGGGTCCTACTTACGGTCGCCTTCGAGAGGTCGGTCTCGTCGACGATCTCCCGTTGCGGTCGGACGCCGTCGGCGTCGAGGACCGCCTCGTAGACGACGCGTTCCGTGGCCCCCAACTCGTCGGCGTGCTCCTCCCACTCCCGTCGCCGTGTCTCGAGGAGTTCGTCGCTTCCCCGGCCGTCCGAACTCCCGTCGGTCGCGACCCGCGGCCGATCCGGATCGGTCCTCGAGTCGGATCGGCCGTCCAGTAGCAGGGCCGTCCCGCTCGCGCCGAGGAGACACGCGGCCACGGCGACGATGCCAACTTCCCGATACGTGAAGTAGCTGCCGACCGTGGTCACGTCGGCACCGGGGCCGCTCGCAGCGACCACGAGCTGTGGCGGGTTCAGTAGCTGTCCGACGAGGGCGACCGTCGACGCGACGAGGACGGTCGCCGTGATGAGTCGCGTATCGCGGAGGGCTCGGGGGAACATGGATCAACGACGAGGTGTCTGCATCTAAGTATCATCGGTTTGTCGTCGCGCGGCCCGCCCGGGGACGGTGCGCGTTCGCTTCGGACGCGTCTCGAGGCGTCTCATTCCGCGACGACCTCCAACCGGAGCATGCGGTCGACGGACTCCGATTCGAGATCGATCACGGTCCGATACGCCGCGTTCGTGCCGACGGGCTCGACGATCACGAGCGCGAGATCGTCACGGATCGCCGACGCGTTCCGAGCGACCATGATCGCTCCGTTCGAGCCGTTCGACCGCGTCTCGAACACGGGGTCACCGACGCCGTCCGCTCGCGCTCGTCGATCCCGTTCGGGAGCGATCGCGGCCACCGTCGTCCGATCACGGGGGCGTTCGCCCACCCGAATCGGCAGTACGGTGAGAGTCGCTCCGCCGGTCGTTTCCAAGCGGTCGGCGATCGTCTCGTTCGAGAGGACGGTTCGCTTCGCGAGTCGCCGGTGGTGCTCGCTCAACGTCGGGGTGTCACGGGGCTCCGTCGTCACGGAAACCCCGCCGTTCCCGTCGGTGATCTCGATGCGCTCGAGGTCACGGACGTCGGTCACGATCGTCGTCTCCGTCCCGTCGCCCCGCGCAAACGTCAGCGCTCCGTCGTCGACCGCGAACGTCCCGGCGGTATCGGTCGTCATCGCCGACGTGACGCCGGCGACGTTCGCGAACGCGGCGACGCTGAGTCCGAGGACGAGCAGGGACGAGACCAGGACGACTCGAGCCGGATCGGCGGCGACCATCGTCCCGGTGACACGTGTACCGAACTATGAAAACTCCGGTTCGAGACCGTTTGGAACGACTGAAACGGAGCTGAAACACGCGTGAAACGCGTTCGGAACGCGTTTCGCGGCCGTTTCCAACGGGGTTTGAAATGGGCTTTCTCCCAACGGACGACCGGAGCGATCCGGTGTCCCGAGCCGAGACGGACGTGCGGCCCCGATCGGGGCGCTCGGATCGCCGCCCAGAACGTGGTCCCTATGAAACGAGATTACAAGTACGCGATGTACGTGCTCGCACTCGCGACGATCGTGGCCCTCGCAGCGGGGGTCCTCGTCGTCACGGGTGAGCCGAGCACGGACGACACCCGACACGCACAGCTCGACGATACTGATGTCGAACTACTCGGCGACCAAGACGCGCTGACCGCCGCCGAACGCGAGCGACTCCCACACCTCGTCTGGGAGAACGAGAACGTGCGCAGCTACTTCGACGAGCCCGACGCTCTCACGTTCGAGGTCTCCGAACGCACGATCTACGACGAGGACGCCGGCGAGTTCGTCCCCGCCGACGACGCGGTTCGGGTCCAGGTCTCGCCCGCCGACGAGCGACTCCCGTACGCGTTCGTGATGGTCGACCTGGACGCGGAAACGGTCACGCTCGAGACGGGGTTTCACTCGATCGACGACGTCGACATCGCGTTCGGCGACGAGTCCCATCGACTGACCGACGACGAACGCACCCGGCTCGAGACGGTTCTCCTCGACAATCCCGATATCGAGTGGGATATCAAGACGCTGCTCGACGAACCGGACGCCGTCGACGCGTCCGTCGTCGACCGCGAGGGCGACCACGTTACGGTCGCCCTCACCGGGTCCGACGGCGACTCGCCCGCGGTCCGCGCGACCGTCGATCTCGCGACCGAAACCGTCGACGACCGGCGCGTTTCCGGCGCAATCACGGTACACGAGAGCGACTCCATCTCCGGCACCGTCGATGCGAGCCCCGACCGGAACGGCACGTACGTCCTCCATCAAAACCAAAGCGAATCAATCTCGGTCGACACCGTGACGATGGCCGACGATTCGACGGGGACAGTCGCGGTCGAGGCCCAGCCGATAAACGAGACCGAAACGACCGTCGAACTCGACGGTGTGACCGCCTCCCTCCGCGGGTACCGCGATTCGCTCTCGGAACGCGACCTCGAGACGGTCGCCCGACGCGTCTGGGCGACCGACGAGGTCCGGACACACTTCGACGGGTTCGACGCGGTCGAGATGAGCGTCAGACGGGATCGGGAGTTCGACGCGGACACCGACACGTTCACACCCGCTGATACCGCGACCGTTCGCGTTACGCCGATCGACGGCCGACTGCCCCACGCGGTCGCAGTGGTCGATCTCGACGCGGAGACGGTTACGGTCACCCGTCGCCTCCCGAAGTTAGACGGCGTCGATGTCACCGTGACCGACGGGACCGACGCGTTGTCCGCCGCCGATCGCGATCTGATCGCGGACCTCGTCGTCAGCGACGACGCGGCGAGTTACACCGTCCAAAACCGGTTCGACGATCCCGACGAACTGACCGCCACCGTCACGGACGCGACCGGTGACGGTCCGGCGACGGTGACCGTCGAGGTGGCTCCGCCGGCGGCCGAGACGACCTCGGTGAGTCTGACCGTCGATCTCGAGAACGAAACGATCACGCGCTCGTTCGTCGTGAGCCGGAACGTCACGATCAGCGACGCTGACGACGGCTTCGAGATCAGCGTCGCCGAGTAGACCCGCGCTCGCTGCTTTGCCGCCCCATCCCACTGCCGTCGCGTCTCCGCTGACGCAACCGCCCTCCGTTTCGCTTCCGAGACCGGATCGCTGCCGGTTCGATCGGCCCGCCACAAGCGGACTTTCATTATCGGCCGTCGGCAACGTCCGCTATGACAGTGCTACTCCCCGGCGGACGCGACGTCCGCGGGACGCTCTCGGAACCGGACGGTGATCCGGCGGCCGTCGTCGTCGCCTGCCCGCCGCACCCCCAACACCGCGGCTCGAGAAGCGATCCGCGGCTCGTCGCCGTCAGCGACGCCTTGGTCGCGGCGGATATCGCCTGCCTGCGCTTCGATTACGGGTCGTGGGACGAGGGCCGCGGCGAACGGGCGGACGTTCGCAACGCCATCCGATGGGCTCGCGGCGAGTACGACGGAGCCGACGGGCTCCCCGTCGGCGTTTTCGGCTACAGTTTCGGCGCGTCCGAGAGCCTGCTCGCGTCGGCAGCGACGCCGCCCGACGCCGTCGCCGCCCTCGCTCCGACGGCGCGACTCGAGGCCGATCTCGACGCCGCCGCGGCGCTCGCCGATCTCGAGGTCCCGGTGTGCGTCCTCTACGGCGAGCGCGATACGACCGCCGACTGGGAACCGGTGGTCGAGCGCGCGCGAGAGCGCGGCGACGAGGTCACCGCGCTGGCGGGCGATCACTTCTTCCTCGGGAAACACGACGAAATCGCGGCGACGGTCGGATCGTTTTTCGAACGGACGCTGCTCGCGTCGACGTGAGCCGTCGGCCGCGAAGACACTCTCGAGCACTGCACGCCGACCGACCAGACATCGACAGGTGGAGCAGGCCGAGTGCCTCGGGACGTGTCCCCGAGGCGGTTCACTAGAAGCGTCAGTCCCGTCCGTGCCGAGTCAGACAGTGCGGAAGCCCGATGAGTTCGACGGGCTCCGAGTTGTCGGGCGAGTAGACGACCATCTGACCTTTCTCCATGTAGGGCACCTTGGACTCGAGGTTGCTGGGAATGTTCACGCTCTTGATCGCGTCTTCGTCACCGAGGTTGAGCACGACGGTGGTGTTGATCTGCTTGAACACGGCATCGTGGATGTCCTGTGGGTCCTGCGTGATGAGAAAGAGGCCGAGCCGTTCCTTTCGGCCCTGCTTCGCGGCCTCGGTGAATTTCGTGATGACCTTCCCGGCCTGAACCGAATCGGCGTCGGTCAGGAAGTTGTGGGCCTCGTCCATCCCCAGCACGAGCGGGGTCTCCTTGATTCGGTCGTAGTCCGGGTCGTTCGAGAGTTTCTGATCGATGAGCAGCGAGGAGACCGCGAGGACGATCGCCTCGGTCGCCCGGCTGTCGGTGATGTGATAGGTCGGTACCACGGTCAGCCCGCCGGGGCGGACGAAGTCGTGGACGAGATCGGTGATCGGGCGCGCGTCCTGGTCGAAGACGTGACCGAAGCCGAGCACGCGCCGCCGAACGGCGTCGAAGGTCGCCTCGTGGACCCGCCCCGACTCGTCGAGTTCCTCGCGCAGGGCCGGATCGTCGAGAAACGTCGTGAACTCCTCGTACGTTCCACCGTTGCCGTACTGCTTCCGGAACCGCGGCAGGAGGACAGTCGTGAGCGCGCCGTACTGGTTGTCGTTTAACCCGCTGCCCGCGACCAGCCACGGGTTGTCGTGGACCATCGAAAAGGGGATCGTAAACTCGACCTGTTCCGCGCGGTGGTGGCCCGCCGCGTACGACGCCGACCCCACTTTCGGGATGAAAGCGGTCGTATCGTCGTGGCCGCCGTAGGCGATCCCCTCGCGCTCGAGGCGGCGCGCGAACTCGTCGTCCAGGTCGGGGTTGTCGTCGTGCATCTGGGCGTACTCGTCCTGCGGGTCGAACTGGACGACGGCGGGGCTAACCTCGCGGCCGTCGGCCATCGGATAGGTTCGCTCCGCGGCGAGGTACTGACGGAGGATGTTCTTCGCGCCGTGAGTCTTCCCCGATCCCGTCCCGCCGGCGATCAGCGAGTGGCGGAAGACGAGCGGATCGCCCGCGTCGTAGTCGTCCTTCAGCCGGTAATCGATCGTTGGCGGCGACGCGGCGGTCCGGACCTTTTCGCCGCCGACCGAGAGATGGCCCAGAAAGACCCCGTCGTCCGGAATCTTCAGTCCGGTCTTGATCTCCTCGGTGTCGTCGGCCTGCCGGATCACCGTCTGTGGCTTCGGCACGCGGTCGGTCATCCGCCGTTTCAGCTCGCCGTCGTCGTCGGACTGCGTCCGGCCGCTCGCGGAGCTTCGCTCCGCGCTGTCGTCGTAGAGGACGGCGATCGGCTCGAGTTCGGCGACGAACTTGTAATCGGCCTCGTCGATCTCGTCGGTCCGCATCGCCCGTCGGGCGTGTATCTCCGTCGCGTCGTCGGCGTGATACTGCTGGGCGTACTCGAGGCCGGTGATGCGACAGAACAGCGTCTCGCCGTCGGGATAGGGCGCGAGCAGGTAGCTCCCGATGCGGACCGACGACCGGTTGCCGCGGGTGACGTAGGCCCGGAGGGTGGTCTCGTCCCCGTCCTCGGCGACCCGCAGCCCCTGGGAGACGCAGATCGTTCCGATACCGGCGTCCTCGCCGCTGGGTTCGACAGTCGTCGCGTCGAAATCATCCGTTACCTCGTCGGTCGTCGCGGCCGTCGTGCCCTCGGAACCCGAAGACGACGGCGACGAACCCGCCGCGTCGGCCGCCGAGCCGTCGTCGGTACCGGCATCGGCATCGAAATCGCCGAAGTCTCCCAGATCGCTCATACAAACCCCATCCGGCCCATCCCACAAACGCGTTTCCCTCCAGTCGGGCGGACTGTTTATCCCCCGCGACGGTCAGCGGCGGCTGCTACAAGCGCGATTCCCAACGTGATGGCTGCGATCGCGAGCCCGGCCGTGAATCCCGGCACCGACTCGCTACCGTCGGTCGCCGCCGATTCGGCCTCGTCCTCGCTCGAGGGAGTCGAGTCCCGCGCCAGTTCGTCGGGATCGGGATGGTCGAACGACTCGAGCGGTTCGGTACCGCCGTCGATCGCGATCGTCGCGGGGTCGTCGACGACGGCGATCGGCCAGTCCCCGGTGGTCTCGACCTCGGTCTCGTCGAACGAGAGCGTCGTTGTCCCGGCCGGCGCGTCCTCGGCGACCCGAACGGTCAGCGTCACGATCGTCCCCGCGCCGGTCGCACCGTCGCCAGCCGGCTCGCGGCGCTGCTCGAGGAGCGCGGTGCCCCGCTCGTCCGCGAGGGTCTCAGCGGTTCGGATCGTCGTATCGGGGCCTTCGAGCCACGACCCGCGGTCGACATCCTCGATCTCGAGGTAGTCGGGGTGGTACTGGGCGACGAGCGTCACCGCGTCGATGCCGCCCCCGCCGTGACCGCCCTGACTCCGGAGAGTCACGTCGATCGCGACCGTCTCGCCGGGAGCGGCCTCGATCTGCGTCCGGTCCGGCGAGACGATCGCGACCTGATCGATCGCGGCGGCCGTCCCCGCGATGGGCGCGACCGAAAGGGCAAAAGCGAGACAGACGACGAAACCGATGCGAACGACGGTGCGGTAACTGTCGAATACCGACCCGTCGCGCGGGCGAGCGCCGGCATCGCGTCTTGTGGTATCCATGTCGCGCTGTCTTCCACTGACGGACGGCACGGTCTTACCGTTTGTCGATCTGGCGGACGCTCACCGGCCGCCAATTGTAGGGCAGCCAGCGATGGGGACGGCCGAACCGGACATCGGTGCATCGCGAGCGGATCGGGTCGGCGGACGGCGGCTGGAGCGGTCGACGGCTACTCGTCGATCGAGACGACCTGATCGTAGCGCGTGACGAGGCGGGACTCCTGCTCGTAGCTGATGACGCCGATGTCGGCCATCGCGGGCAGGTGGGAGTGGTGGAGCGCCACCGTCGCGCGCTCGGCGTCGGCAAACGGATCGCTCTCGTGAGCGCTGAGTCGCTCGGCGAGGTGCTCGAGCGAGAGCGGTCGATCGCCCGCCTCGAGAACGGTGAGCAGTCGCATCCGAACGGGGTCGACGAGTGTCTCGAGCAGGGTTCGGGCGTTCTCGCTCTCACAGAGATCGAGCAGCACGGAGAGGTCGGCGGGGTGGACCGGTGGTTCGTCGACCAGTGTGACGCCGTCGTCGTCCCAGTCGACGATGTCGTAGTCCTCGAGTCTCGGGAGGTGGTTGTGAACGAGGGTGGTCCGGACGTCGTGGCGCGTGTGGCCGTTCGAGCCCGTCGATTCGTCGATCAGTGCCGTCGTCAGTGCAGACAGGGAGAGTCGCGTCTGTCGACAACCGAGTACCTCGAGAACGCGAAGTCGGCGAGGATGGCGAAGAATCTCGTAACACTCCGTCGGAACGGGTTCGAGTGGATCGGGCATGCTGCCGCCGAGGTGAGCGTCCGAACTCATTACACAGACCAACCCCTGCAATGGGGATAAGATCGTTTCCAAAACGATTTGGGCCGGAAACGAGATCGTTACTTCGATAATGCCTCCGTAACACGCTGAAGCGCTCGCAATCGATAGAATACGGCAATTGGTTTTGGAAATGGTGGTTGGCGGCCGGCTTCCGATGGCAGTTGAGAATGATCGAACAGAACCAGCGAGATCATGTGTGTCGTCGTCTTCCGCGGTTCCGGTCGGTTGAATGTCCCGTTCGATAGCGACATAGTTCAATATTTCAACTAGTTCGCGTGACCGATCGATAGCTCCGCGGCTGAGAGAGGTGGGGTGGGCGGAGGACACACCCGTCGGCACTGATCGAGTACGGTATTGCCGTTCGCTGGCCGATGCCACGGCATTTTTGCGTCCGCGAGACGTACGATAGCGTATGCTTATGGTACGCGGTCGGGCAGGCGGGACGGAGCTCACTGGGACGCTGTACGAACGGGGTGAGCGAGCCCCGACGTTCAGCGGTGCACCCGACGAAGACGCCGCGTACGTCTGGGTCTGCGACGAATTTTACGAAGTCGACAGCGGCGGGACGACGCAACTCGTCGACGGTCGCGAGGTCAACCTCGCGTTCGAGTCACCCATGCCACGCGGTTTCGACACCCGCGAACAGGCGCTCGAGGGGGCCAAAGAGCACGTCCGAACGCAGTTCGCGCGGATCGGCATCGATCCCGACGACGTTTCGCTCGAGGTCGAAAAAAGCGACGGCTATAGTAGCACCTGAAACGATTGACACACTGATCGCAACGCCGCCGTGCGATCAGGTCTGCATTGACTGTCAGTTGCTACGATGGGGGCAGCTAATAGGGCTGGTCGTCCCACCGATGGTCGTCGTAGGTCCGGTCCTGGGCCGCGTCGAATCGCTCCTCGAGCGTCTCGCGGAGCGACGCCTTCTCCGAGTTGCTGATCCGGGCGAGTTCGTCGGCTTTCGCGACGATCGTCGGCGGACCGTGGGCGATAGCGACGTCCTGTAACAGTTGCATCGTCAGTCGCTCGCGGCGTTCGGGGTCCCTGGTGAACGCGTACGGGGCCTCGATCCGGTACAGCAGATCGTCGCGTGGATCGTAGATCACGAAGAAGGTGACCTCGTAGGCCTCGCGATCGAGGCGGCGCTCGACGCCGAGCGCGTCGCCCTCGGCCGACAGCGGTCGATCGACGCCGCCTCGCGAGCGGAACCAGTTCGTATAGGAGAGCGACGACGTGTCCCGTTCCCAGCGCTCGCCGTCGACATCATCGACGTACTCGCCGCGCTCGAGCAGGCGGGTGAACAGCGCCGAGTCGTCGCTCCAGGGGACGCTGATGTCGACATCCCGTTTCGACTGCAGCGTCCGCGTGAGTACGCGCGTCGCGGGGTTTTTGACGAAGCCGACGAGCGGAACGTCGCGTTCGACGAAGTCCTCGACTAACCGCACGTAGTTCTCCAGCACCGTCGTGGGACGGGGGTCCTCGAGGAGGAAATCCGCGAGGTCGGGATGTTGGTCGGCCCAGCGTAGCAGCCCCCGCGGGTAGAGCGGGCCGTCGAGGACGAGCAGGTCCGAAACCGTGTCGGCGTGATCGCGGGCGTGTTTGCTCTCGGCGAGATACAGTGCTAGCGCGTGGACGACCCCCTCGGCGAATCGGGGCAACGGCGGGATTTTGACCGCGCGGCTCTGACTGTAGCCCGCGTCGAACGTGCCCCAGGTCTCGTCGACCATCATCGTCTCGTCGTTCGAGTGGACCGTCATCACGGTCGTCCGCGACCGATGGAGATCGAGGTCGCTCGGGGTCGCGCTCATCGCCGCCTGTGCGATGTCGACGACCAGCCCGTTTTTGAACGTCGTCGGGTTGATCGTCCCCGCGTCCAGGCCGTGTTCGCTCGGGAACTCGCGGTCCCGCAGGGCGACCCCCTCGCAGTCGACGAGCCGTCGCGCCTGCTCGTCGACCGGCTCGAGGACCGATCGTTCATCGTGGCGCAGGGGATCGAGAAACGCCTCCCAAACGGTTTCGGCCAACGCGCGCCGGTCCCGCTCGTCGGTCCCGTGGTCGATCCGCCTCGCGAGCCGCGCAATCCCGTCGAAGTGGACCGGATCGAGGGTCATACCTGGGGGCACCGACCCGACCCGCAAAAAGCCAGTGATCGCCGGAACGACGCGATTAACTCGAGGGCGGGTAAATTACTATCAGAAAGCGTATGTATGGTCGCGCCGAGAGTCGGAGTATCTCGATGTCCGAGCGAGAATCGTCCGTAACCGCCCGCGACGACCGTGCGATCAATTGGCGACGGACCAGTTCCGGGGTGACCCTCTACGAGGAGGGCACTGCTGACGCCTGGATCCACGCCGAGTTCGAGGCCGGCATCGCGCCGGAACACCGTCTCTTTATGATCTGTGAGGACTGCGGTGCGGTGTTTGCACAGCGAGTCAAGCCCGGGAAGGAAACCGTCTGTGGCGACTGCGGAGCGACCTTCGAATACGACGAGGACGCGACCGAGCCGTCGCACTGAGCCGCCGAGGGAGCGGTGGGAGACGGGGGAAGAAACGGATTTTTGAGTAATGGTCGTCCGTACACACTGCGACTACCGCTGTGGTCGACGATCGCTCGTTTTTCGTTTTCGGTCCTGACTGTCGAAGTCGGTAAAATAAACACTTCAGCTTACAACAAGCTTATGACGTTTGATACGAAACCGGGAGAAGCGAATCAATATAGAGTGTACGATGACTCGAGCCCTCCTCACGAACGGACGGAATCGGTTACTGACCGCACTCGATACCGCCTCGGAGTGGTTCGTCCGCCGGTTCGAAATCGACCTGCGAGCGCTCGCCGCGTTCCGTATCGCGCTCGGAACGCTGGTGATCGTCGATCTCCTGCTCCGGTCGCGAAACCTCACGGCGTTCTACACTGACGACGGGGTCCTCCCGCTCGAGGCGCTGTTCTCGGACTACTCGTCGGTCTACTCTCTCCACGCAATCTCCGGCGAGGCGTGGGTACAGGCGCTCCTGTTTTTCGTCGCCGGCTGTTTCGCCGTCGCGATGATCGTCGGCTATCGGACCCGGCTGGCGACGGTAGTCTCGTGGCTGCTGTTGTTCTCGTTGCATGCCCGGAATCCGATGGTCCTTAACGGGGGCGACGCCCTCTTTCGAATGCTGTTCCTGTGGGCGATCTTCCTCCCCCTGGGAGAGCGCTGGGCGATCGATGCCCGCCGGACTGACCGAGACCGTACGACGGTGGCTTCGGTCGGAACGATGGCCGTCCTCTTGCAGATATTGCTCATGTACGTGACTAACTCCATCCACAAGACCAGAAGCGACGTGTGGATGAGCGGTGACGCACTCGTCGAAATCTTTCAGGCCGATCACCTCACGTACTTGCTCGGCAACGTGCTGGCGGAGCAGTTTTTCCTGTTGCGTGCCTTTTCGTACGTCTGGATGACGCTCATCCTGCTCTCGCCCCTTCTCATCGTTCTGACCGGCTACCGACGGGCGATCATCACGACCCTGTTCGTCGGCATGCACCTCGGCATGTTGGTCACGCTCAAGATCGGGCTCTTCCCGCTGATCTCCGTCGCCGGACTGGTGTTGTTCTACCCCCCAGTCGTCTGGGACAGAATGACGACGCTGGCGACTCGAATCGGGATCACGACCCCGCTCCGCCGGGGGCTGGACCGACTGCAACGAAGCATGCCACGGCGTTCGATCCGGGACTTCTTTGCGACCCAGGTAGACCGTCCCGTCCTCCCCACCGTTAGGACACGCAGCCGCGTCCTGTTCTCGACCGTCGTCCCGTGGCTCCTCCTCGTCCTCGTCGTGCTCTCGAACGCCAGTGCGGTCGATTATACCGAGGTTCCCGATCCCGGCGAAAACGTCCTCGATACGGCCGATGCCGACCAGAGCTGGCGGATGTTCGCGCCGGACCCGGCGTCCGACGCACGCTGGCTCGTGGTGCCGGGCAAACTCGAGGACGGAACGCGAACCGATGTCTTCCACGGGTCGGCAGTCAGCTGGGACAGGCCACCGTCGGTCGAGGACGCATACGAGACCGCGCGGTGGCGAAAGTACGCCTTGAACACGCGGTACGCCGACAACGAGAACCACCACTCTTACTTCGCCAACTACCTGTGTAATCGCTGGAACACCACTCACGAGACCGGCGTCGAGCAGGTCACGCTCTACGGACTGACCGACCGGGCGGCCCCGTACGAGAAGGCCAGAATCGGCGTGTACGAACTGCACGAGTACGACTGCTCGGGTGAGTTCATCCAACGCGAGTAACGACGCTCGGGAGCCCCGCGTTTCTCCGCCCTCGAGCCGGGGGTGATGTGGGCCGAATTGGGGATCCGGCCTACGAACAACGACAGCTAGTTAGGCCGCGCTGGAAACCGAGTACGTATGGAAGCTGCGCTGATCGTCCTCGACGGCTGGGGACTCGGTAATGGCGGCAGAGATGCGGTTCAGGCAGCCGACACGCCGGTCTTCGACCGGCTCGCGGACGCGGGAGCGTACGGTCGGCTCGAGGTCGCGGGCCGGCGTGTCGGCCTCCCGGACGGCCAGATGGGCAACAGCGAGGTCGGCCACCTCAACATCGGTGCCGGGCGGGTCGTCTATCAGGAGTACACCCGCATCTCGGACTCGATCGCGGACGGCTCCTTCCGGGAAAACGACGCGATCAACGCCGCCTTCGACCGGGCCAACGAGAACGACGGGCGGGTCCACTTCGTCGGCCTCGTCAGTGACGGCGGGGTCCATTCGGATCAGGAACACCTACACGCGCTGATCGAACTGGCCGGCGACCGTGATGTCGAAGCGGTCACCCACGCGATTACGGACGGGCGGGACACGTCGCCCACCGGCGGCCGGGATTACCTCTCGACGCTCGAGGATGTCGTCGACGAGCACGGCACCGGCGACGTGGCGACGGTCTCGGGCCGGTACTACGCCATGGATCGCGATCAGAACTGGGAGCGGACGAAGCGAGCCTACGACGCCATCGTGAACCGCGAGGCCGAGTGGAGCGCCGCGTCGGCGGTCGAGGCCGTCGAGAATTCGTACGATCGGGACGTGACCGACGAGTTCGTCGAACCGACGCTGGTGCGGGACCGGCCCGCGCTCGAGGACGGCGATGCGGTCGTCTGGTTCAACTTCCGCTCCGACCGGGCCCGCCAGCTAACCCGGCTGCTCGCCGACATCCGGCCCGAAGACTGGGCCGACGAGTTCGCGACCAGCCCGCCCGACGCCGAGGTCGTGATGCTGACCCAGTACGACAAGACGTTCGACCTCCCCGTCGCCTACCCGCCGAACCAGCCCGAACAGGTGCTCGGCGAGGTGCTCGCCGACGCCGGCCGAACGCAGCTCCGGATCGCCGAATCCGAGAAGTACGCCCACGTCACCTACTTCTTGAACGGCGGCCGCGAAGTCGAGTTCGACGGCGAGATCCGAAAGATCGTCGAGAGCCCCGACGTGCCGACCTACGATCTGCAACCCGAGATGAGCGCCCCCGAGGTCACGGACACGGCGATCGAGACGATCGAGTCGGACGACCCCGACGTGCTCGTGCTCAACTACGCCAACCCGGACATGGTCGGTCACACCGGCGACTACGAGGCCGCGATCGAGGCCGTCGAAGCCGTCGACGCCCAACTCGGTCGGCTCGTCGACGCGCTCGAGGCCGCCGGCGCGCACGTCCTCATTACGGCGGACCACGGCAACGCCGACGACATGGGGACCGAGGAGAACCCCCACACGGCGCACACGTACAACGAGGTCCCGCTGGTCTATCTGGACCCGGCCGGAACCAGCGGCGGCCGGACGGCCCGCGAGGGCGGAACGCTCGCGGACATCGCACCGACGATCCTCGAGGTGATCGGCCTCGAGCAGCCCCCAGAAATGACCGGGAAATCGCTGCTCGAGTAAGGCTGAGAGCGATCGGGTCCGGATGAGCCGGTGTGCCTCGGTACCGGCCCGGGTGATTTCGGAGCGCTATATACACCACATACGAACATTCAAGGAGTCGACACGAGAGGTGGGACACGACACCTTCGTCATGTCCCAGTCCACTCCCACCCCCGAGACGGACGACTCGGTCGTCGACGGATACGTCCTCGGCGTCCGGATCGTCGAGAGTGATGCGGGCGACGGCGACAAGTCCCGCTACCGATTCGAGGCACCGAACCACACCGAAATCGCGTTCGACGATCTCGAGGACGCTCGTCTCTACGCGGCCGTCTACTTCGATGTCAACGGCTTCGTCGAGGAGAACACGGGCAGCCGCGGCGTCCCGCCGGAGGTCGTGCAGGCCGGCAAAGACACCCTCGCCGCATACCTCGTGACCTGCCCGTGGGCGGATGTCAACTGGGTCGCCTCGTTCTACGGGACGACGCCGGAAGACATCGAGCGATACTGTACGTGGGTTCGCGACCGCGCCGCGGAGGTCCGGTCTCGAGTCGCAGAACGAGACCTCGAGTAGGCCGCGACGCGTCGACTCGCTCTCGAACCGCCCGCGCTTTTCTCGACGACCGATCGGCCGGGGACGCGTTTCGAATCAGGCCCGGGAACCGTCGTGTCGCCGTCGTCGCGGTCCGTTCGAGGGGATAACGTCTGTGTATGTATCGCACATATCGTTCGTTTTTCTAGGAGCCCTCGATACCCCTCTAACCACCATATTCTTCTCGGTATAGATATTATAAAATATAACTTCGTGGCGGTAGCTTGAATCGCTCGCATGGATGAATTCACCAGGCGGAAGCTGATGGCATCGTCGGCGGCGGCCGCGATCGGGATGGGAGCGCTCGGGACGGCGAGTGCGGCGGACACCGACACGCCGGGGGCACCGACGGTACGTGGGGACCTCAAACGGCTCGCGACCACGGCTCGCGGGGCCGAGGTCACCGGCCCGTTCGTGTTCGAGAACGGCGAAGTGCTGTTCAGCCTCCAGCACCCGAGCCGGGACAATCCAGCGCCCTACGACACGGCCGCGGTCGGCGTTCTCGCCGGCCATCGGTTCGACTTCAACGGCCAAAACGACGAGTTCGACGAACTCGAGGCCCCGCGGTCGAAGGCGGCACAGGGACGCGTCCAGGTCGCCGGCGGCGAGTACGACATTCTCGTCCAGGAAGGCGATCCGATCGACGGCGGCGACGCGAAGTGGGGCCACCCCGAGACGCCCGACGGGACCGATATCGCCGAGTTCGCCGGCAGCCGGTACGGCGACGTCGGCACCAACCCGGACATGAACTTCTTCGTCCCGACCGACGACGAGGGACTCGAGGGGTATCTGTTCACGAACAACGAGACGAGCCCCGGCAGCATCACGCGCACGCCGCTCAGCCGCGGTGCTGACGGCTGGACCGCCGACCACGAGGCCGCGATGAACCTCGAGAACCAACCGGCTTTCCGCGAACTCGGCGGCACGCGGATCAACTGTTACGGCGATCTGAGCCCCTGGGACACGCCGATGTCATCGGAGGAGGACTACAGCCACCCGCGCGTGTCGGGATCGGCGACGGTAAGCGACATGGCCGACGCGGAAAGCGGCGTCGGGCTCCGCGGCGGGTCGGCGTTCTGGAACCGGCCGAATCCGACCGCGATCGAGGGCGCACTCGGCGACCTGTTCGAGGATAGCTGGTACCCGCAGGGGACGTGGGCCCTGGGCGGCGTCGAGATGCAGGCCTACTACCTCGGCGCGGAGCCGGTCGACCAGGACGGCACCACCAACACGACGGAGCCGCTCGGCGATGTGTATCCCAACCGCTACCGGTACGGCCATATCGTCGAGATCACCGAGCCGACCAGCGAGGAGCCGATCCCGGTCAAACACTACGTCATGGGCCGGGCCGCCTTCGAGTGTCCCGAGTTCATGCCCGACGAACGGACCGTCTACCTCGCTTCGGACGGCTCGAGCAAGGGGCTCTACAAGTTCGTCGCCGAGGAGCCGATCCCGAGCTACGACGACCGGATGGACGTCCGCGGAACCCTGCACGCCGCCCGCGTCACGAACGACGACGCCGCAACGAACGAGCCGCCGGCCGAGGTCGACCTCGAGATCGAGTGGCTGGAACTCGGCAGCGCGAGCAACGCCGAGGTCGCGTCCTGGATCGCCGAGTACGACGACGTGACGCAGGTCGATTACCTCGAGACCCACGCCGAAACCGACTGGCAGGCGGACCTCGAGACCGCACTGGCGGAGGCCGACGAGGAAGTCGCGATCAACGGCAATCAGGACTACATCACCGACGCGGAGATCCTCGAGTGGGCCCGGCAGTACGAGACCCACGGTCCCGACGGGGTCGACGAGGACCTGCGCCGGGTCCCGTTCCTCGAGACGCGCGCCGCGGCGAAGGAAATCGGTGCCAGCATCGAGTTCCGCAAGGCGGAGGGGATCGACTCGCTCGACGACGCCAAGCCGGGCGATTTCCTCTACGTCGGCATTTCGGAACTCAACGACGGGATGGCCGACGACGAGGGCGCTGTCCGAATGGAGCGGGTCGACGGCGGCGTCGTCTACCGCGCCGAACTCGAGTCCGACTACGACGTCTCGACGCTCGAGCCGGTGGTTGTCGGCCCCGACGCCACCGACCGCGAATCGATCGTCGACGCGGCCCCGATCAACGTGGACAACGTGCTGGTCCTCAAGGACGGTCGGGTCCTCCTCTGTGAGGACAAGGGCAACTTCGGCCGGTCGTACACCAACGACGCGCTGTGGGTCTACGAACCGCCGACATCGCTGCACGTGGACTCCGTCGCGGTCAGCCAGGAGGCGACCGGCGAAGCCGAACTGACGCTCTCGTCGGTTCCGGACGGCCTCGCAGGCGGGCGCATCTCCGTCACCCTCGAGCACACCGCTGTCGCCGAGATCACGGGCGCGAGCTATCACGACGCGCTCGAACTCACCGCGGACCCGACGATCAGCGACGACGGGTCGACGGTCGAGTTCCAGTTCGCCGATATCGAAAACGAGATCGAACCCGGCGCGATGGATGTCACGCTGGCGACCGTCGAAATCGAGGGCGTGGGTAGCGGGACGACCGACATCGTGACCGACGTGCAAGCCTTGGATGATGACGAGGGCATCGCGATCGAAGCCCACCCGCGGCCCGGCGTGGTCGTCACTGGCCCGCCACCGATCGGCGGCGGCTCCGGCGGCGGAGCGCCGACCGACCCCGACAACGACGGGCACTTCGAGGACCTCAACGGGAACGGTCGGCTGGACTACGACGACGTGACTCTCCTCTTCGAACACATCGAGGACGACTCGGTCACGCTCAACGCCGACGCCTACGACTTCAACGATAACGGTCGCATCGACTACGACGACATCGACGAACTGTACGACGAGCAGTGACCGATGGATCGATACGACGCCGATTCGGAACCCGTGGCGCGAACGCGGACGAAAGAAGTGGATCGCCGGGGGCGACCGTGGCGGCGGACGATCGTCGCGGTCGCCGTCGTCGCCCTCGCGGTCGGTGTGGCGGTCGGCCCGGGGATCGCGGTGGCAACTGCGGGCAGTGGATCGCCCCTCGTGACCGGGGTCACGACCACCGCGGGGGCCGACAGTAGCCTCGTCGTCGCCGACGCGACCGTCGAACCCGGGGAGACGGCGACCCATCGCCTCGCGCTCACCGACGCCCCGAACGGGCTCGCCGGCTTCGAGCTCACCCTCGAGCTATCGACCGACGACGCGACGATCTCGAACGCCAGCTACCCCGAGGTGTACGGGAAGACGTCCGACCCGATCGTGAGTGACGACGGGCAGTCGGTGACCGTCGAGGCCGCCGATCTCACCGATGAGGTGACGCCCGGTGCGACCGACGTCACGCTCGCGACGGTCGCAGTGACCGGACCGGATACCGGCTCGACGACCCTCGAGATAACGGACCTGCAGGTCGACGCCGACGGCGGGTCCCGCATCGAACCGGCGCTCGAGGCGGGGACGCTCACCGTCGACGACGGGACGGGAGGCTCCCCATCGGCGACCGCGGGAGGCGACGGCACCGACTCCGGCGACTCGAACGCCGATTCGAGTTCGGACTCGGTGCCCGGCTTCGCGGGCGGAGCCGCACTCGTCGCGATCGCCGCCGGTGTGGCCCTGCTCGCACGGTCCCGCTGACCCGTCCGGCGCGGTCGGCCCGCCGCGGCGTTCGGCGTGCCGGTCGGTTCGGTTTCGAATCATGGTAACGTTATTACTATGAGATTGTGAACGAAATTCCGCATGCGAACTGCTATTGATTCAGCCGACGTTCGAACGCGATCGTGGACGTGTCTCGTCGCCGTCCTCGTACTGTCCGCTGCAGTCGTGCCCGCCACGGGTGCTGTGGCGGCGACCGACTCGGCGACTGAAGGAGCACCGTCGGTCGACACCACCTGGGCCGACGTGCTCACCGATTCCGCCGTCATCGTCGCCGGGAATCTTACCGCTCTCGGCGACGCGACGAACGCGACCGTCCGATTCGAATACCGCCAAAACGACTCGAGCGACGCGTGGTCGACCACAGCGGCCGAACCGACAGGCTCGACGGGCGCGTTCAGGGCCAATCTGACCGGTCTCGAGCCCGGCACGGTGTACGCGTACCGCGCCGTCGCGGAGACGGCGGTGGGCGTCGACCGCGGTGACGTCCGAACGATCGAAACCCCGGCCGATCGACCGGAGGCGACGACGACGGGGGCGACGGCCGTCGGGGAAACCGAGGCGACGCTCGGCACGAACGTGACCGATCTCGGCGGCGAGCCGTCAGCCGAGGTGTGGTTCTCGTACAGTCCGACCGCCGACTCCGAACCGCTCTCGGAGTGGACCGAGACGCCGACGCGGACGGTCACCGCGACCGGCCCGGCGACCCGGCAGGTGACCGGTCTCGAGCCCGGAACCGAGTACGAGTTCACCTCGCACGTTCGCACCGAGCAAGAACACGGGCTGTCAACCGGGTACGAGCGGTTCACCACGGAGCCCCGGTTCGCCGTCGAGACCGGCACGGCGACGGACGTGACGGAAACGAACGCGACGCTGACCGGCGATATCGTTGCCCTCGGCGACGCGGCCTCGGCGACCGCCTGGTTCGAGTACCGACGGCTCGGTGCCGCCGACTGGATGACGACCGAGGCGGTCGACAGCGGGTCCGCGGGCCGAGTCAGGACGACCGTCGACGGCCTCGAGCCAGGAACGAACTACGAGTTCCGCATCGTCGGCGAGGCGGCCGACGGCGATTCGGCCGTCGGTGCGATCGAAACGGTCGAGACGATCGCCGATCCCGTCGTCGAGACCGGCGGCGTCGTCGGGGTTGACGAGGAGTCGGCGACGGTCGCCGGCGATCTGGTCGCTCTCGGCGGTGCCGACGCGGCGACCGTCACAATCCAGTATCAGTACTTCACAAAGCCGTTAGTTGAGAAGTCCGCTTGCTGAGTTGTGACCAAACAAACAGAGCAAGCGGACAGTGAAATCCACGAAGNTCAGTACTTCACAAAGCCGTTAGTTGAGAAGTCCGCTTGCTGAGTTGTGACCAAACAAACAGAGCAAGCGGACAGTGAAATCCACGAAGACCAGCTCCTTAACTTTCTCGTCAACGTTCTCACCAGCGCATTCACGCTAGATCTTGGTGAGAACGCAGAAATCGACCCAGAGGACATCTTCGAGGTCCTCGTCGGCGCGACCGCCGACGGGNCCAGCGCATTCACGCTAGATCTTGGTGAGAACGCAGAAATCGACCCAGAGGACATCTTCGAGGTCCTCGTCGGCGCGACCGCCGACGGGACCTCGATATCCACCCTCTGCGAGAAGAGCGAAGACGCTCCCTCTGGCAACGGTGTTCTTCATCATCTCCGGACCAAGTTCGACCTCGAAACCGTCGAATCTACCGGGAACACGCTCCTCCAACAGGATGTTCTCGAAACCCTCCCTGAGCAGGTGGAGGTCGCTGCTGCCCTCCACCTGCGGCCCTACTACGGTGACGAAGACGAGACAGACGGCCTCTACTACAACGAGGCCAAAGCAGGAACGACTGCGTTCCACGCC
>NZ_AOII01000080.1 GCF_000337615.1 Natrinema pallidum DSM 3751 | reverse complement strand
CACGACGTCCTATGGCGAACACGAGTGGACCGTCGAATTTCCGGTGATGATCGACTGTACCTACAAGAATGGTCGATACGATGAGCATGGGGTGGCGCGTCACGGCTACGCCGTCGACGCGCCGTTCATCGACGAGCCACGACAGGCTCGATCCCACTACAGCAAACGCTTCGGGATCGAAGCGAGCTATCGCCTCTCCGAGTCAACGATTATCTCGACGACAACGCAAGATCCCACGAGACGGCTGTTGTTCGTTGTTCTCAGCCTCCTGATTCAGAATGTCTGGCGGTTCTTGCACTGGGAGTACGTGGCGACGCCCCGCCGAGGCGGGCGTCGCCTCTGGTGGTGGCCCTTCGAAGAGTTCATCGATATGGTGACCCGGGCAGCGTGGACGGCCCTCGCAGTGCGTCGGTCCGTCCCCGCGAATCGTCCACCGGACGACCGGTTTCACCGGGAACTAGTAATCGAGTACGCCTTGCCGATCAGTGGCAACGCCGTCGCTGTCGGCGGCGATTGCCGCCGACGCGACGGCTTCCCGTCTCTCGTCGTCGGAATGGATCTTCAGAACACAAATCCAGCTTTGGTTCGTCGGTAACTCACGATCCAGCATCAGTTAGCTCCGGATGCTTTGTGAGGTACTGANGGAATGGATCTTCAGAACACAAATCCAGCTTTGGTTCGTCGGTAACTCACGATCCAGCATCAGTTAGCTCCGGATGCTTTGTGAGGTACTGATTCTTGCTTCAGATCACGTCGAGGGACGTGTTCCACGTCAAATTCGGCGATGGTATTAATTACTGCATCAATGTCCGAGTCGGACGGCCCATCCGTAATCATTTCCTGCACATTCAGTACTTTCACTAACCAGATGTAAAAATTTAGTTTAGTAAGTCTTTGCAGCATTTAATCATAATATATAAATGTAGATATTTCAAAAAAGAATTATGTCGTTCCAGATTTCCACCTGCGAGGCAGGCTGTGCCCCTGCCTGCAACACGAACGACTGACACACCACCTTTCACCTCCCCCACGGCTTGAAGGGTCGAAAACGCGCTCATCGCGTCAGACAAACCATTCACCTCCCCACCGGTCCCACACCCCCACTCCACCAATTCAAGTGTTAGCCAGATACGTTCACAGCCTTCTTCCTTCTCTTCTCGCTCTTCGTTCCCTCTTCTCCTCGGTCCTGTTGATAGCGTCCTCGATCATCTGTTCCCGATCCCGTTTCCGCTTCCGTGCTGACAGCCGTGAGGTAACAACCCTGCCAATAACCGCCGTCCCAATTGCTATCCACAAACGCCCAATATACGCAAGATAGATCGGTATTAGTTGAACAAGAAATGCATCAAGCACCCCAATTACCTCTGCATCAACATCCGTGTATAGCCAATAAATCCGATCAGGGATACGTGATCTAATATGCCTGTTACCCCAGTTACGCACTTTCAACCGCCACCCCAGAACCCATGACCGAATCTTCCAAATCGGGTCATCCATCATCTCAGTTATACTGCCATTCCTGCACGGGAACAAAAAGAACACCATAATCCCCAGAACACTCGCGCAACAGTATTCGTTGAGAGGGTTCTACGACTGGCGCGACAAACACTCATCGCGGGCCATGTGCCCGCCCCCGCGCCGTTGGCGCGGGCATGCGCTTAGTTATGGAATCCAACAAGAGCGACCCATCAGACAGTCCTAACTGAACCTACATATATAAGACAAATGTTAAGGAATTGCCCGATCTCCTTAGCTGATAACCACGGGACAGTGGCCTGACCGGACACGACCGTTGCCACTCCCAATGAAGCCAAAGACGAGATCGACACGTCTCTACACGGAAACCACCAGAAGGAAGCCCAATTAGGATTCATTGATGCGGAAGCGGAAGAAAAGTGGGTTGGAGCAGATTTGAACTGCCGGCCTCCTCCATGTCAAGGAGGTGTCGTAACCAGACTAGACCACCAACCCTGGTTTGGCTTTCGTCCGTGGCTCGCGTCGCCACGCTTTCTGACTGCACTCGTTCGTTGCTCCCCACACCAATTGAAGGTTTCGAATCGGCCGCCGTGCGGGAGTCGGAACCACGCACACGGTCGACACGCTTAAGACGATGTACTGATTTGGGCATTACAAGACAACTACGTACATTGGTGTGCACTATGCAGGAATACGTCGAACGAGTCACGGACGGGGAGGATCTCACGCAATCGGACGCTCGAGCGGCTTCGACGGCCGTTTTCGAGGGCGCGACGGAGGCACAGATCGGCGCGCTGCTGGCGGCACTGCGCGCGAAAGGAGAGACGGAAGCCGAGATCGCGGGCTTTGCCGAAGGGATGCGCGACGCGGCCAGAACGATCACGCCCGACCGGGAGCCGTTGGTCGATACCTGCGGCACCGGCGGTGACGATTACGATACGATCAACGTCTCGACGACGAGCGCGATCGTCGCGGCCGGTGCGGGGGTCCCGGTCGCCAAGCACGGCAATTACTCCGTTTCCTCCTCGTCGGGCAGTGCGGACGTCTTGGAGGAAGTCGGCGTCACCGTCGAAGCTGAACCGCCGGCCGTCGAGGAGGCCATCGAGGACGACGGCATCGGGTTCATGCTCGCGCCGGTGTTTCACCCGGCGATGAAGGCCGTCATCGGCCCGCGCAAGGAACTGGGCATGCGGACGATCTTCAACGTCCTCGGACCGCTCACGAACCCCGCCGGGGCGGACGCACAGGTCGTCGGCGTCTACGACCCGGACCTCGTCCCCGTGCTCGCGGATGCCCTCTCTCGCATGGCCATCGAGCGCGCGCTGGTCGTCCACGGCGCGGGAACCGACGAGATCGCAATTCACGGCGAGACGGTCGTCGCGGAGGTCGACGGCGATACCGTCACCGAATACGCGCTCGAGCCGGCCGCACTCGGTCTCGCGGAACACGACATCGCGGCCATTTCCGGCGGCTCGCCGGCGGACAACGCCGACGACATGCGCGGCATCGTCGCGGGTGACGTGACCGGCGCGAAACGCGAGGTCATCCTCGCGAACGCCGGCGCGGCGATCTACGTCGCCGGCGAGGCCCGCTCGCTCGAGGCCGGAGTCGACGCGGCCCGGGAGGCGATCGACTCCGGCGCGGCGGCCCGAAAGCTCGAGCGACTCCGCGGCGCGACGGCACGGGCGGGGGGACAATGACGCGGGTCAAGATCTGCGGACTGACCAGCGAGGCCGATCTCGAGGCCGCGATCGATGCGGGCGCGGACGCGATCGGGCTCATTTGCGACGTCTCGGTCGACACGCCCCGTGAGGTCTCGATCGAACGGGCCGCGGCGCTCGCGGCGGCCACCCCGCCGTTCGTGACGAGCGTCCTCGTGACGATGCCGGCCGGCCCCGAGGAAGCGATCGAACTGGTCGAGACGATCGAACCCGACGCGATTCAGATTCACAGCGACATCCGGACCGGCGACCTCGCGTACCTGCGCGCGAACCTCGAGACGGACCTCCTGCTCGCGGTCGACGCCGACGACGCGGCGACCGCGGAGACCTACGACGACATCGTCGACGGCCTTATCGTCGACACGCCGGGCGAGGGCGGGGGCGGCGGCACCGGACGAACCCACGACTGGGATCGGACTCGACTGGCCGCTGCCGACCTCGAGTCGCCGCTGATCCTCGCGGGCGGCTTGACGCCCGACAACGTCGGCGATGCGGTCCGCACCGTCGATCCCTTCGCGGTCGACGTCGCGAGCGGCGTGGAAAAACGCGGCGGGGTCAAAGACGCCGACGCCGTCCGATCGTTCGTCGATCGCGCCAAGAACGCCCGCAGACCGGCGGAGCCGTAACCGTGACCGAACACGACTCCGACTCGGTGCCGGCCGACCGGCCCGCGTTCGACGTCGATCGGGAAACCTTCCGCGACTACGCGGGCACGAGCGCGGACCGGGCGGATCGACCCGCCGTCGTCCACACCGTCGCGACGCTCGAGATCGAGACGACGCCGCTGGCCGCCTACGCCGCGCTCACCGGTCGCTCCGAGGCGATCGATCGCGAGCGGTCGCCGTACGCCTTCCTGCTCGAGAGCGCGGAGAAGACCGCCTCGAGCGACCCGGATGGAGCGTTCCGACCCAGCGCTGCGGGGATCGAACGGCACGCGCGATACTCCTACGTCGGGTACGACCCCGAGGCCGTCGTGACGGTCGAATCCGGCACGGCCACTGTCGACGCGCTGTCAGACGACGCGCCCCTCGAGTCGATTCGGACGGACGCCGAGGGTGACACCGTCGACGCGCTTCGGGCCGCGATGCCGGACGTGCGCCTCGAGAACGCGCCCGATCACGACCGCCAGCAGCTGGACGGCGGACTCGTCGGCTTCCTCGCCTACGACGCCGTCTACGATCTCTGGCTCGAGGAAGTCGGCTGCGAGCGGCCCGACTCGCGGTTCCCCGACGCGCAGTTCCTGCTGACGACGAAGACGCTCACCTTCGACGAGCGCGATGGGACGGTCTCGCTGGTCTGTACGCCGGTCATCGAGGCCGACGACGATCCGGACGAGGTGTACGACGCGCTCGAGACGGAAGCCGCCGCCGTCGCGGCGACGCTGCGCGAGGCCGACGAGCCACGGACCAACGGCTTCACCCGCGACGGCGAGCGTGCCGGACCCAAAGCGGAGTACGAGGAGAGCGTCCGGCGGGCCAAAGAACACGTCCTCGATGGGGACATCTACCAGGGCGTCGTCTCCAGAACGCGAGAGCTCTCCGGCGACATCGATCCCATGGGCTTCTACGAGGCGATGCGGGACGTGAACCCGTCGCCGTACATGTACCTGCTCGACCACGACGATCTCACCGTCGTCGGGGCCAGCCCCGAGACCCTGATCTCGGTGCGCGGGCGCGAAGTCATGTCGAACCCGATCGCGGGCACCTGTGACCGGGGCTCGAGTCCCGTCGAGGACCGTCGATTGGCGGGCGAGATGCTGGCGGACGGAAAGGAGCGCGCCGAACACACGATGCTGGTCGATCTCGCGCGCAACGATGTTCGGCGCGTCTCGGAGCCGGGATCGGTCCGCGTCGACGAGTTCATGAACGTCCTCAAGTACAGCCACGTTCAGCACATCGAGTCGACCGTGACCGGAACGTTGGCCGACGACTCGGACGGGTTCGACGCGACTCGAGCCGCCTTCCCCGCGGGAACGCTCTCGGGAGCCCCGAAGATCCGGGCGATGGAGATCATCGACGACCTGGAGTCCGAACCGCGAGGGCTCTACGGTGGCGGCGTGGGCTACTACTCGTGGACCGGCGATACGGATTTCGCGATCGTCATTCGGACTGCAACCGTTGAGGACGAAGGCTCGTGGGATCGAATCACGGTCCGGGCCGGCGCGGGGCTGGTCGCGGACAGCGACCCCACCGCGGAGTACGAGGAGACCGAACAGAAGATGGGAGGCGTCCTCGCGGCCCTCGAGGAGATCGACCGCCCGGCAGCGGAGCAGCCGACCGACGACGACCCAGACGCGACGGCGGAGGTGAGCCGATGAGCACTACGGGGACCGAGCGCGATACGGACGCGGCGGCGGATCGCAGCGATGTGGACCCGATCACGGTCCTGTTCATCGACAACTACGACTCGTTCACGTACAACCTCGTCGAGTACGTCAGTCAGCAGGCCGGCACCGAGACCGCGGTGCTGAAAAACACTGCCTCGCTCGCGGACGTCCGCGCCGTCGACCCCGATGCGATCGTCATCAGCCCCGGTCCCGGTCACCCGAAGAACGACCGCGATGTCGGCGTGACGATGGCCGTACTGCGGGACTGCTCGCCAGAGATACCGACGCTCGGGATCTGTCTCGGTCTCGAGGCCGCCGTCTACGAGTACGGCGGGACCGTCGGCCGCGCGCCGGACCCGATCCACGGGAAGGCCTCCGCGGTCGATCACGACGGCGAGGGAGTCTTCGCGGGCCTCGAGCAGGGCTTTCGGGCGGGCCGCTATCACTCGCTCGTCGCGACCGCGGTCCCGGACTGTTTCACGGTCTCGGCGACCGCCGAACACGGGGAGGAGACGCTCGTCATGGGCGTCCGCCACGAGACGTTTCCCCTCGAGTGCGTACAGTTCCATCCCGAGAGCGTCCTCACGGCGAACGGCCACGACGTGATCGAGAACTTCCTTTCGCGGGTCTGATGTGACCCCTCTCGGGTCGTCATCGAGACGGGGAGCGAAAAACAGCGGGTCCGACCCCGCGCCGGTAGTCGGTCACCGGCCGCGCCGGTCTCGTTAGACGCCGGGGAGCAACTCGAGTTGCCCGACCGCGTAGAGAGCCGCGAGAACGACTGCAGCGACGATACCGACTCGAACGGCGAGTTTGATCGCGATTCGGAGCGCGATGACGGCGACCGCGAAGGCGGCGAGTAGGGCCAACACCAGCAGGATCGGTGGTGCCGACGTTAGTACATCGAACATACGCCAGTTCCCACGCCCCAGGGACGTAACCTTTCTGGATATCGTGACTGATCCGCAGCGACGACTGACTCTCGAGAAACTATTGGCGAACGAAAAAATCAGGGGATTGCGACCCCATCTCGTCGGTTACAGTCACTTTCAGTCCGGTCTGAAAATCGTTAAGACGGTCCGCGACGTAGCTATCGTTGACCACACAGGCGGCCGTTTCGGCGGTCGTGGGAGAATGGATCACGATAGGTTACAGAGACATCTCTACAACCCTATTTGTACTACTACAAGAAAAGTAGGACAACAACACCACGTTTTATGATGGATGCATGAATACCGAACCTTCGTCACGAATGATGAGCGCACGGAACCCGAGCCACGCCAGAATCGACGCGCGGAAGCGGTATAGCGACGGGGTGACCCGCACATGAGCGATGCCGAGCTTTCCGCGGCGGATCTCACTCTCCCGATCAAACGCTCCGACGGGGAGACTCTCGAGGAGCGGTTGACCGACAACGCGTACAACAACATTCTCCCGGCCCGCTATCTCCGGAAGGACGCAGACGGCGAACTGATCGAGACACAGGAGGACCTCTTCGATCGCGTGGGGAAGAACATCGCCCTCGCGGAAGCCGTCTACGAAGCCGACAAGCAGGATCGCGAGATCACGGTCACGCCCGACCAGCTCAAGCCCGACCACCCGCGCCGGGACGAACTCGCTGCGGACGTCTTCGGCGAGGGCGTCACAGCCGACGACGACGACGCCGAGACGACGCTCACCGAGCGCAACGTCAACAAGTTCGCCTACGAAACCGTCGTCCCCGAACTCCCCGCCGAAGTACGCGACCACGTCGAGGACGTCGCCGACACCTTTACCGACGGGATGGAGTCGCTTTCCTTTATGCCGAACTCGCCGACCCTGATGAACGCGGGCGACGAACTGCAGCAGCTCTCGGCCTGTTTCGTTATGTCGCCCGACGACGACCTCTCGGACATCCACGAGACCGCCAAGAAGGCCGCGGAAGTCTTCCAGTCCGGCGGCGGCGTCGGCTACGGCTTCTGGCAGCTGCGTCCCTACGGCGACTCGGTCGGCTCGACCGGCGGCATCGCCTCCGGGCCGATCACCTTCATGCGGACCTACGACCAGCTCTGTGAGACCATCGCCCAGGGCGGGACCCGCCGAGGTGCCCAGATGGGCATCATGCGCGTCTCCCATCCCGACGTCATCGAGTTCATCCACGCCAAGAACAAGGACGTCTCGCTGGCCCACACGCTGCGACTGAACGACCCGGACGACTACACCTACACCACCTTCTCGGAAGCACTCGAGGAAGCCCGGGACCTGATCGACGAGGACGGCCGCGTGCCCAAACACCTGCGCAACGCCGTCGAGGGCCATCTCTCGAACTTCAACATCTCCGTCGGCGTCACCGACGACTTCATGGAGGCCGTCCGGAACGGCGAGGAGTACACCTTCACCAACCCGCGGACCGAAGAACCCCACATCGCCACCGAGGAGACCAAAGAGATGTACAGCCGCTACGACCTCGGCGAGCACGTCGAGGTCGGCGAACCGCTCTCGGTCCCCGCCGAACTCGTCTGGGAGCGCATCGTTCAGGGTGCCCACGAGAACGGCGAACCCGGCGTGATCTACCTCGAGCGAGTCAACAAGGAACACTCCTTCGACATCGAGGAACAGGACGACCACCGGATGCTCGCGACCAACCCCTGCGGCGAGCAGCCCTTGGAGGAGTACGAGGCCTGTAACCTCGGCCACATCAACCTCTCGACGCTGGCCGACCTGGACGCCCCCGACTGGCGCGTCTGGGCCGACGAGCACGGCGACGAATACGACTCGCAGGAAGCGGCCGTCGCGGCCTTCCTCGAGGAGGCCATCGACTTCGAGGAGTTCGACGAGCGCATCGAGTACGGCACGCGCTTCCTCGAGAACGTCGTCACGATGTCGGACTTCCCGGTCGAGGAGATCGAGGAGAAGGTCCGTGACATGCGCAAGATCGGCCTCGGCGTCATGGGGCTAGCCCAGCTGTACGTCCAGCTCGGGATCAAGTACGGCAGCGACGAAGGGAACGAAGTCGCCCGCCAGCTGATGACCCACATCAACCACGGCGCGAAGGCAAAGAGCCACGAACTCGCCGAAGAGCGCGGCTCGTTCAACGACTGGGACGAGTCGAAGTACGCGGACCCGACCGCGTACCGCGAGTGGTTCGAGCGCCAGACCGGCGAGGACGCCGACGACTGGGCGGACGGCTTCCCGATCCGCAACCACAACGTCACGACCATCGCCCCGACCGGCACGACCTCGATGGTCGGCAACACGACGGGCGGCTGTGAACCCATCTACAACGTCGCCTACTACAAGAACGTCACCGACGACGTGCAGGGCGACGAGATGCTCGTCGAGTTCGACGACTACTTCCTCCGGACGCTCGAGGCCAACGACATCGATGTCGACGCGGTCAAGGAGGAGGCCCAAGAACAGATGGCGACGAACCAGTTCGACGGCGTCGAGGGCCTCTCGACCGTGCCGGACGCGATCGGTGAACTGTTCGTCATCACGTCGGACCTCTCGGCGAAACAGCACGCGGCAGTGCAGTGTGCCTGCCAGAAGGGCGTCGACTCCGCCATTTCGAAGACGGTCAACGCGCCAAACGACTCCACGCTCGAGGACGCAAAGGAGGTCTTCGAGTGGGTCTACGAGAACGGCGGCAAGGGCGTCACCTACTACCGCGATGGCACCCGCAGCAAGCAGGTGCTGACGACCCGCGCGGACAACGCCGACTTCGCCGACGAAACCGAAGCCGCGCAGGCCCTGGTCGAGCAGATCGACGAGATTTTCGGCGGTCTCGAGGCCTTCCTCGAGAGCGACGAGGTCCGGGACGTTCTCGAAGCGGACGTCGGCTCGCTGGCCGACGACGATCGCCAGCCGGTCGAGATCGACTTCACCGAAAAGCGCGAGCGACCGGACGCCTTACAGGGCGTCAGCCAGCGCATCGATACCGGCTACGGGAAGATCTACGTGACGATCAACGAGGACCCCGAGACCGGCCAGCCGTTCGAACTGTTCGCGAACATCGGCCACTCGGGCGGCTTCACGAACTCCTTTACCGAGGCGCTGGCGAAGGTCATCTCGACCTCGCTGCGCTCGGGCGTCGATCCCGAGGAGATCGTCGACGAACTCTGCGGAACCCGATCGCCGAAAGTCGCCTGGGACAAGGGCGAGCAGATTCAGTCCATCCCGGACGCCATCGGCACCGCGATGCGCCGCTACCTCGACGGCGAGATCGACAAACCCTACCCGAAACAGCAGACGCTCGAGGAGTCGGCCGACGCCGAAATCGCCGACTACGACGGTCCCCAGACCGACGGCGGCGCGTCCGCCACACAGGGCGGTACGCCCGCTGACGCCGACGATACGACCCAGGACCTCATCGACGCCGGCGAGTCGCCGGAGTGTCCCGACTGCGGCTCGATGACGTTGTACTTCTCCGAAGGCTGCAAGACGTGCGAGTCCTGTGGCTGGAGCGAGTGCTGAGCGCTGACTGAGGCCGTTTCGACGCCGCTTTTCCCGGTCGTGTTTTCGTTCGGATCGCACGCGACGACCGCTGAGACGCCACACTTAGCATCGGTCGGCGCGAACGCCGTCGTATGACTGCCGACGGCGGGCGGGGAGCGGACGGTGGCGTCGAGACGGACGGCTCGAGCGACCGGACGGCCGCCGGCCCGCGCTGTCCACACTGTGATGCGGCGATGTACAAGCGCCACTGCAAGTACGTCTGTCCCCAGCATGGGGTCATCATCGATTGTAGCGATCCCTTCCGCTGAGCGGCCGCTCTCGAGTCCCGTCCGAGCGGGTGGGGGCGACGAGTATCCGGCGTTCTTAGCTGTCCGTCGATCGCCCCGTCCCGTCCGTCGGCGACCGGCTCTCCGTCCGAATCCGGCGGTACGCGGGTCCAGCAAGGAGGAGGACGGCAGCGGCGGCACAGGCCAGCGAGAGCGCCACGCCGACCCCCTCGAGCCCGCCCGCGGTGACCGTCGCCGCCGAGGCACCGACGACGACCGCGGCGACCGTCCACGGGAGTTCGCCGACCACCGTCCCGAGCACCAACTGGCGACACCCGACACCGCTGACCGCCGCGGCACACGTCGCGACGTCCGAGGGGATCGGTGCCAGCCGGGAGGCGGTAACGCCGCGCAGCGGGCCCGCCGTCTCGTAGTAGCGTGCGACGGCGTCGCCGGCCCGCTCGAGGAGGGCCGCGTCGGCGTCCTCGTCGGACGCCCCGGCGGCCAGCCAGCGCGCCGCGACGAAGACGGGGAAGACGGTCACCACGACGCCACAGAGCGCGATGGGGACGCCGACGGGGACGCCGAAGCCGTAGCCGACGACGGCCGCGAGCGGCGTCGTCGGCCACGCGAAGAGGGGGCGCACGAGGTAGAGTCCGGCGACGAGGAGGCCGAACAGGATCGGGTCTGCCGCGACGGCGTCGACGGTCCCGACGATCGTCGACGGCGAGACGAGCACGCCCGCGGCGACCGCGCCGCTGGCCACGATCGCCCCAGCGAGCGCGCGCGTTCGAACCGACCACAGCGACATCAACCGACGATTCCCCTCGAGTATTGAAACTTTTGTGTCTCCCGCGAGTCAGCGGCCGCTCGAACGGGTCGGTGGAGTGCCACGGGGGGCCAGCGTCCGTTGCCCACCGGCAGGCGAGTGGCGCGAGTGGCCGTCACTCGCGGGTCCGGTTCCCGTGGGACCCGACCGCAGTCGCCGACCTAAAGGAAAGGGCTTTTATAATCACACTGGATACGAATGAGTGCAGACAGAGACCGCGAGCGTGGGTAGCCAAGCCAGGCCAACGGCGCAGCGTTGAGGGCGCTGTCCCGTAGGGGTCCGCCGGTTCGAATCCGGTCCCACGCATCGCATCGGTGGACGATGTCCACCACTACGATGCAGGTGATCTCCCTCCGAGGACATCACCCACGCATAATCCTTTCCGATGCTACTACCGACGAGCGATAGCCCCGTTGCTCGTACACTATCCCGTCCCTGTGGTTTCTGCTGACAATAAAACAGGCACCTTACGACCTGTTGACGGGCATCGTCATCGACGGCGATACACGTCCGATAGTCACCCGTCTCGAGGCGCTCGAGTCGGAACTCGACTGCCGCGAAAACGAGGTCCATGGCGTCGGCGAGGGCGTGGGCGTCGACGATCGTTTCGAGTTCGCGGTGAGACGGAAGCCAAGTTCGCCGACGGAGCGACGGACGGCGGCTGCATCAGCCGGAAGCGAATAGAACGCCAGATGATTCCGATCTGATGAGAAGCCAGTAGCTGTGGCGATTACAAAACGGCTTCACCCGATCGCTATCGAGAGTCGGTCAGAGACGGTAATCCCTTTCCCGTTGCACCCGAACGAATAGCCATGGAATACGTCCCTCGAGAGCGCGTGCGCCTGCTCACCAGCGTCCTGAGCGTCGTGTCGCTGGCAGTCGTCTTCGCGGCCGCGGGCGGCCGGATCCCCTCCTCGAGCGTGCCGGCAGCTCCGGCGTGGGTTATCGAGACGATCCCGCTCGTCAACGCCGTGCTCAGCGCGGCCGCGATCGGCACGATCACGCTCGGCTGGCGGGCGATCCGTCGCGACGATATCGAACGCCACCGCGTCGCGATGGTCGCCTCGTTCGGGCTGTTCGTGGCCTTCCTCGCGCTCTATCTTTACCGGCTGACCGTGACCGGCGGTCCACAGCCGTTCCCCGGCCCCGACTCGGTCTATCAGTTCGTCTACCTGCCGCTGCTGGCGATCCACATCTTCCTCGCGATCGTCTGTATTCCCCTGCTCTACTACGTGCTCTTGCTCGCGCTCTCCCGCCCGATCGCGGAGCTACCCGAAACGGGCCACGCCCGCGTCGGCCGCGTCGCGGCGACGCTGTGGCTGATCTCCTTTTCGCTCGGGATCGTCGTGTTCGTTCTCCTGCACGTCGTCTACTGAGCCGGTCGCCCGAACCGCGAACGGCGACCGTCTCGGACCCCGCGGGACGGCTCAGTCGAGGATGTCACCGATCCGTCGGGGTTCGCCCTGCAGGTTCGGCTGTTCGGCGACGATCTGGAGAACCTCGTGGTCGGTCACGTCGTAGTAGGACTTTTCGGTCGCGTCTTCGATGAGGTCCTGCTCGAGGCGGAACTCGGTGCCTTCGTAGACGACATCGACGCCGTCGTCGTCGAATGCGAGCGTTGTCATGGTCGAACGTACGCAGTGGGATGCTAAAAGCGAGGCGACTGTGATCGGTGACTGATGCGATGGGAACGCCGACGGCGGCGGACGAGCGTCTGACGGACGACTGACGACGCGCGAGGTTTATTAGGCGCTACTCCCTTTGAGCCCGAGTGTGGCCTTCAGCAGGGATCCGCTCGACGAACTCGTCGTCCCCGACGGCACGGAAGCCCAGGAGCGCGACCTCGTTACCGACGGGGATATCCTCGTCGGCGGGCGCTCGAGCGTCGAGTTCGGCGTCCGCGGTCGGAACGTGCTGGCCGGCGAATCGGCCGAGTTCGGCGGCGGGATCGAGGCCGAGGGCGACTGTCGGCTCGACATGTGGTGTGACGTAGCCGAGACCGTTCTGGTCGGCGAGGACGCGTACATCGGCGAACGCGTCCACATCGGCGGCCGACTGAAAGTCGCCGGCGATCTCGACATCGGCGACGACGTCGAGATCGAGGACGGGTTCGAAGCCAACGGCTGGATCGTCATCCGGAACCCGATGCCGACGATCGTCTTCCTGTTCGTCTACCTCAAGCACCTCCTCTTGCTCGGCGAGGAAGACGCCGCCCAGCGGCTCATTTCCGAACTCGTCGACGAGGAGGACGGCGAACCCGATACGGAGCCGCTGGTCATCCCTCGGAACGCGACCGTCGGCGACGACGCCTGGCGCGTCTCGACGCCCGCGACGATCGGCGACGACTGCCGACTCCACGGGAACGTCCGGGCCGAGACGATCGACATCGGTGCGGACTGCAACATCTTCGGGAGCCTCCGGGCGCGCGGCGACGTTTCCGTGGGCGGAGACACCCGCATCCACGGCGACGTGACGACCCGCAACGGCGACGTCGTCATCGACCACGACGCCCGCATCCTCGGTGACGTCTCCTGTGCGGACCTCGAACTCGGCCCCGACGCGGAGGTCGACGGCACGATCCGGGCGGACGGCGAGATCACGATGCGGACGACCGAACGCGAGCGCGAGTAACGCGGTCCGATTCGCTCCGGCGGATTCTCTCGACACAGCGGTTCGAGCGGCCGGTTTCGCCGCGCTCGAGCCTGGGCCGACTCCGCCGAGGTACGACGCTGCGACGGCGCAGTCGGCTCCGTTCGTCCGAACCGAACGCGGCAGTCACGACGCCGCCGCTATCTATCGGCGATTTTGACCCCTATTCTTAATACTGATAATCTGATAGGGTGCGACAGGCATGCTAAATATAGACATACATCCACGGGAGGAGTCATGCGATCGATCGTCCTGACGAAAGGCGTCCCGGACTTCTCCGAGGGGGCCGTCTCGTTCGACGAGGACGGCCACCTGGAGCGAGGGAAGACGCCGACAGTGATGAATCCGAACGACGAGTTCGCGCTGCAGGCCGCGCTCCAGACGACGGTCCGCCACGGCGGCCACGTCAGCGGCATGAGCATGGGGCCGCCGGGGTACGGCGAGGTCCTGCAGGAGGCGATGGCGTCGGTCTACACCGACGACAGCTACCTGCTTTCGGATCGTGAACTCGCCGCCTCCGACACGTGGGCGACGGCGATCACGTTGAGCGCCGGCCTCGAGACGTACCAGGAAACAGTCGCCGACATCGACCTCGTCTTTGCAGGGTTCAAAACCGCGGACGGCGAAACGGGCCAGACCGGCCCGCAGACGTGCTGGGCGATGGAGTGGCCGATCGTCACGCACGTCATCGCGCTCGACATCGACCCCGACGAACGGACCCTGCGCGCGAAACGGCTCGTCGAAGGCGATCTCGACGAAATCGAAACGGTCGAGGCACCCTTGCCCTGTTTCGTCGTCACCGATCCGGAGTTCGAGCCGACCTATCGGACGGCGTCCCACCGGCTGACGCACAAAGCGCTCCGATCGGAGACCGAAGAGCGGGCCGCCGAGCACGACGACCACCTGACGACGTGGGATCACACCGATCTGAACCTCGATCCCGACTATATCGGGCTCGACGGCTCGCCGACGATCGTCTCCTCGGTCGACCCGATCCCCAAAGCGCCCTCCGAACGGGAGGCGACGATGATCGACCCCCACAAGGGTATGAGTGACGTGCTCGAGACGATGCAACCGTACGCCGCCGAGGCAGGTGAGTAACATGACGGAACTCGATCCGAACGACTACACTGTCGACGAACTGACCACGGCACTCGAGACGATCGACGACGCGGACGACCTGCAGTCGATTCTCGAGGCGGAGCGGGCCGGTCAGGACCGCGCAACGGCTCGCGAGGCGGTCCACCGGCGGCTCGAGGAGGTCGGTACCGCGTCGGACGCCGAGAGCGACGGCGTGGAAGCAGACGCCGAAACCGAAGGCGCGTCCGAGGAGACGAACGCCGACGTGGGCGACGACGCCGAAAGCACGGATGGGGACGACAGCGAAGCCGACGACGCGGAGGCCGAGCCGGGCGAGGCAGACGGGGAAGACCCGGGGGAGGACGACGCCCTCTCTCACCCCACCCGCGACAAGAAACACGTCCGGGTGCTCGAGGACGGCGACTACGCGGACATGTGGATCTTCTGTGAGACGCAGGGCGGGGAGTTACTCGATGTCTCGCGGGAGATGCTGGGCAAAGGCCGTGAACTGATGGATCAGTTCGAGGCGGACTACGGCGATCAGGAGGCGGTCGTCGCGTTCCTGATGGGCGACGACTGCGAGGCCCTCGCCGAGGAGTGCATCGCCTACGGGGCCGACGTCGCGGTCTACCACGAGGACGAGCGTCTCGGGCGGTTCCTGCACGACCCCTACACCGAGATCGCGGCCCACATGGCTCGGGGAGACGGAACCGTCGAGAGTACCGACTGGCGCGAGTACGACGAGCCGCGCTATATCCTGTTCCCGGCGACGAACAACGGCCGTGACCTCTCGGCGATGGTGCAGGCCGAACTCGACTCCGGACTGGCCTCGGACTGTTCGGACCTGTTCATCGAGGAAAACGAAATTTCGAATCCAGTCAAAACCGGCGAGCCGGGCGTCAAGAAGACCGTCAAGAAGGTCCTGCACATGAAGCGACCCGACTTCTCGGGCTTCGAGTACTCGACGATCCTCTGTCTCGACAACCCGACCCGGGACTTCCACCCGCAGGGGTGTTCGGTCATCCCGGGCAGCTTCGACCCGATGGAGCCGGACGCCGACCGCGACGGGCTGGTCGTCGAACACGACATGGCACTGGCCGACGACTGGTTCCGCGTCGGCATCACCGAGCACGACCGGCTCGAGGACGGAATCGACCTCACGGGTCACGACGTGATCGTCTGTCTCGGCCGCGGGATCGCCGACGATCCCACCGCGGGGATGGAACTGGGTCTCGACCTCGTGGACGCGTTCGAGGACGCCGCCCTCGGCATCACGCGTGGGATCGTCACCTCCTCCTACCAGTTCGAGGGACACGTCGAGGCGTACTCGGCGGAGGAACGCCAGATCGGCGAGACCGGCCAGGTCGTCGCGCCGGACGTCTACATCGCCGCCGGCGTCTCCGGCGCGGTCCAGCACAAGGTCGGCATGGACGAGTCGGACACGATCGTCGCGATCAACACCGATCCCGACGCCCGCATCAGGGACTTCAGCGATTACTTCGTCGAAGGGGATCTCTTCGAGGTCCTGCCGCGGCTGACCGAGGCGATCGAAGCGGGCGAGACGGATCTCGAGGCCGAGGCCGTCGCCGACGGGGGTGAGGACGATGACTGACGACCGCGAACACTACGAGGCCGTCGTCGTCGGTTGTGGACCCGGCGGGGCCGCAGCGGCCGCGCGGCTCGCCGATCACGGCGTCGAAACGCTCGTCCTGGAGCGGGGTCCCGAAGCAGGCTCGAAGAACGTCTCCGGCGGACTGATTTACGCCGAGGAATCCGCGCCGTACACGCTCGACGACCTCTTCGACGGCTTCCGGGAGGCGGCGACCGAACGTCCCATCACGGACTACTACATCCACAACGTGGCCGGTAACTCGGTCAAGACCTACGACCTGACCGATCTTCACGAGCACGACACCGACTGGTGTGATGCCGTGCTTCGGCGTGACATGGACGCCTGGCTCGAGACGCGGGTCCACGAGCAGACGAGCGAGACCGGTGGCGGTGTCCTGACGAGCGTGCGAGTGAACGGCTTGCTCCGCGAACACGGCGAGATCGTCGGCGTTACCTGTGACGAACTCGAGCCGATCGAGGCGGACCTGATCGTCGCGGCCGACGGCGTCAACTCCGAACTCGCCCGCGACGCCGGACTGATGGACTGGGCGGAGCCCGAGGAGTGGTTTCAGGGGGTCAAGGCCGTCGTGGATATGGCCCCCGACGCGATCGACGACCGGTTCGACATCGGCCCCGAGGAGGGGACCGCCCACCTGTTCTCGGGCGACCTCTTCGAGGGTGTCCGCGGCGGCGGGTTCCTCTATACCAACGCTGACTCGCTGTCTATCGGGACCGTCTTCCATCTCGATAGTCTCGTCGAGCAGGCGGCCGAACCCCACGAACTGCTCGACGCCCTGCTGACCCACCCGCTGCTCGCCGGCTGGTTCAAAAACGAGTATCACGAGCGCGAGTACGCGGCGAAGCTCGTTCCCGACTCGAAGAAGGTCGCCCACCGCCGGCCCTACCGCGACCGCCTCGTCCTCGTCGGCGACGCCGCCGGCCAGATGCAGGCTCAGGGGCCGATCATCAAGGGGATGAACCACGCCGTCACCGCCGGCGCGCTCGCGGCCGACGCCTTCGCCGCCACCCGCGGCAACGCCGACCCGGCGGCCCCCGGACGGCGATACACCGAACTGCTCGACGACTCCGGTACGATGGCCAAACTCCGGCCTCGCCGGTACGATCTCGCCCGAACCATCGGCGAGCGCGACGCCGTGACAAACGCCGTCGAGCGAGTGCTCGCCTCGCCGATCGGCCCGCTCGCGGTCGGGAACCCGATCGCGGACCGCCTGCTGCAGCGAGCGTACAACTCGCCGTTCCTGGTCTCGATGCTGCCGGATACGAAAACCGGCTACGTCTCCCTGCCGACGCTGATCGCCGAGGCACACGGCAAGACGATCCACTGGGAGAGCGACATCGAACCGCCGACGCTCGAGGAGCGCATCGGCGACCTCACCTACGATACCGATGTCGGCAATCCCCACATCGAACTCAGAGACGAGTCGGCCGAGGCCAGCGGCGCGGCGGTCACCGCCTGCCCGGTCAGTGCGCGGGACTTCGGCGGCGGCTGCTACCGCACGGAGGCGGTCAAGACCAACGGGACCGAGGAGACGCTGGTCAGTCTCGACACCCAGCCCTGTGTCGAGTGTGGGACCTGCGCGATCGTCGCCGACACCGAGTGGGAACACCCCCGCGGCGGTAAGGGCGTCGAGTATCGCGAGGGATAGAATGAGCCGGTACGGCCCCCGCATCGCCGCACTCGCCCGCCGGGCAGAGCGCGAGCGGGCGGCGTTCGACGACCGCGGCCCCGACGAGTCGGCGGCCCGGGTTCCAGACCCCGCTGACGCCGAGCGCTACCTTCGCGAGGGTGTCGGGCCGGCCATCTGGCTCTACGTCCAGGCTCGGACCGGCGGTCGCATGGTTCCGTTCGCGCGATCCGAACTCGCCGCACTCGAGGATGCGATGAACCGCTGGCTCGAGTGTTACACGCGTTGTCACGGCGTGGCTCTCGAGGCCGAGTTTACGGTCCGCGAGGCGGCCGAACTCCTGCTCGAGACGCGCAACGTCGTCGATACGGCCCAGTTGCTGACCCGCGTTCCGGGGCGACATCGGCGGTCGGCTCCCGACTGAGGACCACCCCTGTTCTCCCGGGCGGCGCGACGCCGATCGCAATCTGAAACCGGCGGAAGACCGCCGCAAACCGGCCCGTACTTGACTCCCACGCAGTAGACGGGTATTCGACTATTCCTGTTGAGCGCAAAGTCAACTCGATGGCACGAGACGATCGGTTATCCCGACGGCGAATGCTTCAGTTGACCGGTGTTGCGGCGTCGACGGCGTTCATCGCAGGCTGTGGCGGTGGTGGCAACGGCAATGGGAACGGTAACGGAAACGGCGGTGGCGGCGGTAACGGCGGTGGCAGCGGCGGGTACGAGATCGAACCCGGCACGACGATCGATTTCAGTGGCGAGACCAGCCACTGGGAAGGACTCGCCCCGTCCGCCATCGAGGGCGAGGAGAACCCGACGCTCATCCTACAGGAGGGCGAAGACTACACGATCGGCTGGTCGGAAGGCAACGGGCAGCCACACAACATGGAAATCCGGAACGAAAACGACGAAGTGATCGGTGATCTCTCGACCGAAGTGGTGTCCGAGCCTGACGAGAGTCAGATGCTCGATATCACGGCGAGTAGCGATATGTACCAGTACGTCTGTCAGCCCCACGAGGCCCAGATGCGCGGCGATCTGGAGATTGCGGGCGGCACCGGCGGCGGTGGCGGCAACGAAACCGCTGATAACGAGACCAGCGGTAACGAAACCGCCGGGAACGAAACCAGCGGCAACGAGACTAACGGCAACGAGTCCGACGGCAATGAAAGCGGCAACGAAAGCGGCAACGAAACGAGCGAGTGAGACCGGTCGGCATCCGGTGGGACGCCGTCCGCGGCTCCCTCAGTAGATGAGTTCGTCGTCGTTCTCGACCATGTACAGGGTTCGCGCGGCGATGTTGACGGTGTGATCGCCGACGCGTTCCAAGTCACGGATCGTCAACAGGAGCCGCGAAACGTCCTGTAGAATCCGCTCGACCTCTTCGGTCGACTCGAGTTCGCGCTCGATGAGGTCTCGGACGACGATCTCGCTGGCCCGTTCGGCGAACTGGTCGAGTTCATCGTCGCGGGCGGCGAGTGCTCGACAGCTGTCGGTATCCTCGGTGTCGTAGGCGAGCATCGCGTCCTCGAGCATGTCGAGCGTCAACTCGCCCATCTCCTGGACGTCGACGTCGGGGAACAGGTCCCGCTCGGCGTCCATCGTGTACTCGCCGAGGTTGGTCGCCAGATCGGCGATCCGCTCGAGGTCGGTGATGATCTTGAACGAGGCGGCGATGAACCGCAGGTCGCTCGCGACCGGCTGCTGGAGGGCGAGCAGGTCGATACAGTCCTGTTCGAGATCGAGATACATCCGGTTGATCTCGCCGTCGCCCTCGATCACTTCGCGGGCGAGGTCCTCGTCTTTCTGCTCGAGGGCATCCATGCCCATTCGAAGCCGTTCCATGACGACCTCACTCATGTAAAGGACGTCCTCACGGAGTTCCGTGAGCTTTTCCTGGTAGGATTGTCTGGCCATACTGGTTGAAACCTGCCCATCCTTGATAAAGACTGCGTGCGATCTCACCTCGGTCGCCGTCCCCTCGAGACTCGCGGTCGGCGTCTCCGGTGGTCCCGATCGGCGGGTCCATCGGTGGCGGTCGTGTTTAGTTTGTAGCAGTCTGCCAGACAGCGACGGCTTGGAGCCATGAGTTTGTGATTGGTCGGCAGACATGACTGAAACAGTTTGAGACCGAGGAGGAACGTCGCCGTATCTCCCTAAAAACACGTTCAACAGCAGTCCGATTTCCCTGTTTTTCATATCGAAACCGGAGCCCATGTCGGCGAAGTGCTGTCTGAAGATGCTGTGCGTCATCAACGAGAAACACAGCATCTTCGATGTCATGATTCTCGGTTAGTTCTCGTAAAACGAGTTCAGTCAACGCGGTCGTCGTCGTGGAGAACAGCCGTCTATGGAGGATTCTGTTCGTTTCAGGAACGACTGCAGCGTACAGCCACTATTGCTGCTCCTCGATCCGAATCACGGTTTCGCCGATCGCAACATGATTTGGATTCGCATCAGTTGCTGGCTGTAGATCGGCTTTCTGTACCCAATCGTCAACGGCCTTTCGCGATCGCTTGACACCGAACTTCTCGAGCTCTCGAACGGTATTCGAAAGCGACAGTCCAGCAAGGTGGAGTCGAATACCGAACTCCATCAGCTGCCGCGGTGTCCGCTCTCGGTCCACACCACTCAAATCGATCCAGTCGCTACACCCGCTGAGGCGGTCGGTTTTTGGCATAGGCACCACAAAATCGTGCCGCCTCACTGTTCACGCTTACCGAAACACGGCCTAAACGAGGCCAATAACTGTTATCGGAGCCACTCGAGGATCGGCTCCGCGGTATACGACTCGGTTCGGGTCTCGAGGCCGTATTTCCTGCCGAGCAGGTCGCCGAGAAGTACGGTGATAGCGAACACCGATGTCAGCGCGTTCAGGAGTACCCAATCGAACGACAGTCCGTACAGCGTTCGATCGAGGGGGGCGAGCAGTCGGACGCCACCGGACAGGAAATCGAAGACGACGTGGGAACCGAACCCGATGGCAGCGGCCCGCCACGGACCGACGAACGAGAGGAGGACGATCACGACGACCCCTCCGAGCAGCGAGTGTGTGAGCCCCCGATGGCCCCACAGGACACCCCCGACATAGCCGATTTCGACCAGCGGCCGAAACACGAACGTGTCGCTATCGGGGACAGCGGCGGCGAGTGCCCCGACGAGGTACGGCTCGGGCCGTCCGGACCGACGGAGGACTGAAATCAGTGCTAGACTGAGCAGGATGTGAACCCCGGTGGCGACCATGGGTCTCGAGACCATGCGATACCCGATAATAAGCGGCATGGTCAGCCAAAAACAAGTAGTCGACCGCCCGAGGGTCTCCGTCGGGAGACTTCCACTCTCATATGGGAGGAACGCGACGATGACTCGGTCGAAACCGCGACCGGACGGCACGCGACGACCGGAGTTATCCGAACTTGCCGGTGATGTAGTCCTCGACGCGGTCGTGTTCGGGGTTCTCGAAGATTTTGTTGGTGTCGTCGAACTCGACGAGTTCGCCGCCGGTCAGGAAGACCGCCGTCTTATCCGAGATCCGGGCCGCCTGTTGCATGTTGTGGGTGACGATGANGTGTATAAGAGACAGGTGATGTAGTCCTCGACGCGGTCGTGTTCGGGGTTCTCGAAGATTTTGTTGGTGTCGTCGAACTCGACGAGTTCGCCGCCGGTCAGGAAGACCGCCGTCTTATCCGAGATCCGGGCCGCCTGTTGCATGTTGTGGGTGACGATGACGACGGTATACTCCTCGGCGAGGTCCTCGATCAGATCCTCGATTTTCGAGGTCGCGACCGGGTCCAGCGCCGAGGCCGGCTCGTCCATCAGGATCACGTCCGGGTCCGGCGCGATCGCGCGGGCGATACACAGCCGTTGTTGTTGGCCACCGGAAAGGTCCAGCCCGCTCGAGTCCAGTTGGTCTTCGACCTCATCGAGCAACGCCGCCCGCTCGAGGGCGGTGTGTACTTTCTCGTCGACGTTGTCCTTTTTCCCCTGGACTTTGAGCCCGTAGGCGACGTTGTCGCGGATGCTCTTCGGGAAGGGATTGGGCGACTGGAAGACCATGCCGATCTTCCGGCGCAGGGCGACGGGGTCGACATCGTCATCGTAGACGTTCTTCCCGTCGAAGCGCAGTTCGCCCTCGACGCGGGCGCTGTCGACGAGGTCGTTCATCCGGTTGATACACCGGAGGAACGTGGATTTGCCACAGCCCGACGGGCCGATGACCGCCGTGACTTGCTTTTCGGGAATCTCGATGTCGACATCGGAGAGTGCTTGCTCCTCCCCGTAGTAGACGCTCAGGTCCCGCGCCTCGAGCAGCGTTCGATCGGTCATCGTTTCCCCGTCGAAATCGGCGGTATCGGCGAGGCCGTCGGTGCCCGGCGTCGGGGCGGTCTGGTTGTCGGTCGGTTCCGTTTCCGAGGGAGTCATCTGTTCGTTAGTCATTGTCAGGTGCGCTGTTGATACCGGTTCCGGATGACGATCGCGATCGAGTTGATCGTAAGCAAGACGACGAGTAGCGTGACGACGCCGGCGGCGACGACGCCGTACTGGAACTCCGTCTGGGGATAGGACGCCCAGTTGTAAATCTGGAGTGGCATGGCGCTGACCTTGCTGAAGAAGCTGTTGGGCAGCCCGAAGACCGTCGTCGGCGCGGCGATCATGATCAGCGGTGCCGTCTCGCCGATTGCTCGCCCCAGCGCGAGGATCGTCCCGGTCATGATGCCGGGCATCGCGCGGGGCAACACGACGTTGCGGATCGTCTGCCACTTCGTCGCGCCCATCCCGTACGACGCCTGTCGCTGGGAGTCGGGGACGGCCCGAATCGCCTCCTGTGCGGAGATAATCACGATCGGCAGGATGAGCAAGGCGATGGTAAACGCGGCCGCCAGTACCGACCCGTAGCCGATGTTGAACAGGCCCACGAACAGGCCCAGGCCCAACAGGCCGTAGACGACTGAGGGGACCCCCGCGAGGTTCGCGATATTGAGTTGGATGAATCGCGTGAGATAGCCGTCGTTGGCGTACTCCTCGAGGTAGACCGCGGCCCCGACGCCGAGCGGGAAGGTAACGAGCGCGATCATCAGCATGATCGCGATCGAGCCGACGAGCGCGGGCAGGAACCCGGCCTCGTAGGGGTTGGGGTGTGGCGGGTTCGTGAGGAACTGCCAGTCGAGCCAGCCGACGGCGTCGACGGCGACGTTCAGCAGCAACGCCGCAAGCGACACGATGCCGACCAGCGTCGCCGCGAGCGCGAGCAGGCGGAACGCGACGTCTTTCGTCCGACTGACGCGTCCGAAGCCGTCGGCAGGCGTCTCTCCGGTGTCGGCCGCCATCAGCGATACACCTCCCGGTACCGCGACGCGACGAGTTCACTGATCAGGTTCATGACGAAGGTGATGACGAACAGGGTCAGCCCGACCGCGAAGAGGCTCTTGTACGCCGGGCCCTGCCCGACGATGTCGCCGGTGCCGATCTGGACCATCGCGGAGGTCATGGGCTGAATCGAATCGAGGAACATCCCCGCCGGGTCGGTCAGGTCGATCATCCGCGGCGTCTGGCCCGCGGCGATGGCGACGATCATCGTCTCGCCGATCGCCCGCGAGAGCGCGAGGATAAAGGAGGAGAAGATTCCCGACAGCGCCGCCGGTACGACGACCGACGTCGAGACGGTGAATTTCGTCGCGCCGAGCCCGTAACTGGCCTGTCGCAGCGAGTCCGGGACGGCGCTCATGGCGTCCTCGCTGATCGAGGACACCATCGGGATGATCATGATGCCGACCATGATCGAGGCCGACAGCGCGTTGAACGTCGAGAGATCGACCGGCAGGATCGCGTCGATCGCCGGCGTGACGTAGACCAGCGCGAAGTAGCCGTAGACGACCGTCGGGACGCCGGCGAGTACCTCGAGCGCAGGCTTGAGGTACGCCCGCCGTCGATCGGAGGCGTACTCGCTGAGATAGATCGCGGTTAGCAGTCCGATCGGGAGCGCGACCAGCGCCGATCCGATCGTGATGACCAGCGTCCCCGAGATCAGCGGGAGGACGCCGAAGGCGATCGGCTCGTTCGTCGGACTCCAACGCGTGCCGGTGAGGAAGTCGACGAGCGACACCTGGGCGAAGAAATCGACCGCGTCGATCAGCAGCGTCAGGATGATCGCGACGGTCGTCAGGATCGACAGGAGCGCACACAGCATGAAGAGATAGCGAAAGGCGATACCCCGCGCCGTGCGGATCCCGTCGTGGGAGAAGTCCGGCTGGCTCATGCCGTCACCTCCTCGATCGCGGCCTTGAGTTTCTCTATGTTCTCGTCGCGTTTGTCCTCGGTGATCGGCACGTAGCCGACCTCCGAGACGAGGTCCGTCGCGGCCCGCTTCATGTAGAACCGGGCGAAGTCGCGGACGGCCGCCTTCTCGAGCGACTCCTTGGCGACGTAGATGAACAGGGGTCGCGAGAGGGGCGTGTACTCGCCGTTCATCGCCGTCTGGATCGACGGCTCGACGCAGCCGTCGCCGTCGTCGACCGAGATCGCCTTGATCGAGTCCGGGTTCTCGCTGTAGTACGAGAAGCCGAAGTAGCCCATCGCGTACTCCGAGCCCTGTACTCCCTGAACGATCGTTCGGTCGCGCTCGGTCGCGTGGTAATCGCTCCGGTGGTTTTCTTCCTCACCGATGATGGCCTCGTTGAAGTAGTCGAACGTCCCCGAGGTCGTCGCGGCCCCGTACAGTTCGAACGGTTCGTCGGGCCACTCCTCGTTGATATCGCTCCAGTGGGTCGCGCCGCCGGCGCGCCAGATCTCCCGGAGCTGTTCGACAGTGAGACAGTCGATCCAGTCGGCGTCGGGATTGACGACGACCGTCAGCGCGTCGGTCGCGACCTGGAGTTCGATCGGCGTGATATCGTTGTTCCCGCACTGTTCGATTTCGGCGTCGGCGATCGACCGACTCGCGTTGTTAATGTCGGTCCGGCCCGCACAGAAGAAGTTCCCGAACCCACCACCGGTTCCGGTCTTGCTGAGCGAGAGGTTGACGGTGGGATTCTGTTCGGAAAACGAGGAGGCGATCGCCTCGGTCACGGGGAAGACGGTACTGCTCCCCGCGATGTTTACGTTGTTGCCCTCCGCGGCGAAGACGCCGGTACAACCGGCCAACCCGCCGGAGAGGCCAACACTTGCCGCGGCGAGAAAATCACGCCGACCGAGTCCGGCCGGCAAAGACGCCGTGGAATCTCTCGACATCACCGAATCGAAGCCACAGAGCGGATAAGTATACTACTATGATACCTATATAGTGCTATATACCACCTGGCGGAGCTGATGGCGATACGGTGAGTACCGACAGCTGTCCATGGAACGCGTACATATGCCAATAGATACCGTTCCGTTTATTTGACCTTCGAGAACGGAAAACATTCCAGACCAATTGCGATCGGAATAACGGCGACATATATAGACCTGGTCGCCGTACCACAGACGGCCGACTACGCGACGCCACGTTCGTTCGGGGGCACACTGCTACTCGAGACCCTCGAGTAGCCAGTCCGTTACCAGGGACGAAACGCGCTTCCCGAGACAGACCTGTCCCCGCGCCGTTGACGCGGTTCGGATCGCGTTACTCGTTCTTCGGAGGGAGATGTCGATCGGCCAGGTCACTGAAACGAGGGGCTTCAGGTACTGAACGTGAAAAGACGGGACGACGAGGAATCGATGGCGAGGTATCGTACTCCGGAGATCGAGTCGATCCGCTGTTTGGGTGCCCATGCCGCCGACTCAACGGGATGTGCTTCCACCGAGAACCCAAAGCAGCCGTCAAACCAGCAACTCCTCGTTGTTATCGAGGGCGTACACCGTGCGTGCAGCCACGTTTACGGCGTGGTCGCCGACCCGCTCGAGGTCGCGAACGATCACGAACGTCCGCGAGACATCCGCGATCACGTCCTCGACCGGTGACCGACTGTCTCCATTTCGGGGCCGGCAGCCGTTTCTTCCACCGTCTTCGACGCCCCGCTCGATGAGCGTCCGCACGATACGCTCGGTGACGCTGGCACAGCGCCCGTCCAGTTCGTCGTCGCGGTCGGCAATACCGAAACAGGCCTCCACATCGTCCGCGACGAACGCCTCGAGTGCCCGTTCGACCTGCTCGAGGGCGAGCGCGGCGAGCCGTTCGAAATCGACATCGGGGAGCGGTGGAGATGACCCGGTCGAATCCAGTGTGTATGTCGCCAGATTGGTTGCAAGATCGCCGATCCGTTCGAGATCGGTGACGATCTTGAACGCGGCGACGACGAACCGAAGGTCGCCGGCGACGGGTTGGTGGAGTGCGAGCAGGTCGAGACACTCCCGCTCGAGTTCGAGGGATCGGTCGTTGACGGCGTCGTCGCCCGTGATCACTGCCCGTGCGAGCGCACTGTCGTCGGTAAACAACGCGGTAACGGCGTCGTCGAGTTGCGCATGGACCCGGTCGCCTATCGCGACGACTGCGTCGCGAAGCCGCTCGAGGCGCGCCCGATAGTCCTCGCGGGTCATTACCCGAACTTGCCGGTGATGTAGTCCTCGACGCGATCGTGTTCGGGGTTCTCGAAGATTTTGTCGGTGTCGTCGAATTCGACGAGTTCGCCGCCGGTCAGGAAGACCGCCGTCTTATCCGAGATCCGTGCCGCCTGTTGCATGTTGTGGGTGACGATGATCACCGTGTACTCCTCGGCGAGATCCTCGATCAGGTCCTCGATCTTCGAGGTCGCGATCGGATCGAGCGCGGNGCCGCCTGTTGCATGTTGTGGGTGACGATGATCACCGTGTACTCCTCGGCGAGATCCTCGATCAGGTCCTCGATCTTCGAGGTCGCGATCGGATCGAGCGCGGAGGCTGGCTCGTCCATCAGGAGCACGTCCGGATCCGGCGCGATCGCCCGGGCGATACAGAGACGCTGTTGTTGCCCACCCGAAAGGTCAAGCCCGCTCGAGTCCAGTTGGTCTTCGACTTCATCGAGCAACGCCGCCCGCTCGAGCGCTCGATGCACCGTTTCGTCGACATCGCCCGCTTTGTCCTGCACCTCCAGTCCGAACGCGACGTTGTCGCGGATGCTCTTCGGGAAGGGGTTGGGTGACTGAAAGACCATGCCGATCTTCCGGCGCAGAGCGACCGGATCGACGTCGTCGTCGTAGACGTTTTTCCCCTCGAACCGGAGTTCGCCCTCGACGCGCGCAGCATCGATGAGGTCGTTCATCCGGTTGATACACCGGAGGAACGTCGATTTCCCGCAGCCAGAGGGGCCGATGAGCGCCGTGACGCCGTTTTCCGGAATCCCGATAGTGACGTCCTGTAGAGCCTGGACGCCGTCATAGAAGACGTCGAGATTCCGCGTCTCGATCACTGGGTCGGCGTCCGCGGACAGCGTCCCGCTGGTGACGTCGAACGAGTCGTCAAGCAGCGAGTCGCTCGTTGCGTCGGGTCGTGTAGTCGGTTCGGAGACGGCCGGTCCGCTGCCGTCAGTTCGCTGTTCGTCGCTGTCGTCGGCTTTCCGTGTGTCGTTTCGAGTCATCTTAGTCACGTCTCTGGTACTTGTTGCGAAGCAGGATCGCGGTGCCGTTCATCATCAGGAGGACGACGAGCAAGACGAGGACGCCGGCCGCGAGGACGCCGTGATAGAACTCCGGTTTGGCCAGTTGTGCCCACGAGTAGAGCTGTCGGGGCATCGCACTGAACAGTCCGAAGAACGACCTCGGGGAAATCCGGACGACTGCCGCGACACCGACCATCAACAGCGGTGCCGTCTCGCCGATCGCCCGGCCGAGCGCGAGAATGGTTCCGGTCATGATGCCGGGCATTGCTCGCGGCAAGACGACGGTCCGCACTGTCTGCCATCGTGTCGCACCGATCCCGTAGGCTGCCCGCCGCTGGGAGTCGGGCACCGCCCTGATCGCCTCCTGTGCGGAGATAATGATGATCGGCAGAATGAGCAACGAGACGGTTAGCCCCCCAACGATGACGATTCCGGGCCGCAACTCGCCCACCTTGACGAACAGCGCCAGGCCGAGTAGTCCGTAGACGACCGACGGGACGCCGGCGAGATTCGCGATGTTGATCTCGATAAGTTGGACGATCGATCCGCTCAATCCGCTCGTCGGCGCGTACTCCTCGAGATAGATCGCGGCACCGACGCCGACCGGAAACGCCGCGAGTGCGACGACGATGATCATCATCACCGACCCGACGAGCGCGGGATAGATGCCGGCCTCCCGCGGCGTCCGATTGTGAGCGCTGGTCAGGAACTCCCAGTCGATCCAGACATCAGGTCCGGCGAACCCGGCCGTTTCGACGATGACAGCGCAGACGACGACGCCGGCCGCGAGTACGACCGGGAGCGCGAGTCCGGAAACGCCGTTCCCACCTCTGTGAACCCGCTCGACGTACAGTCCAACGGGAACACCGACGACCGTTGTCAGAACGAGCCACGTCGTCCAGGAGACGCCGACGACCGGTCCGGCGACGGCACCGATGGCGGCCGCGGCGACCGTCACGCCGCCGGCGATCAGACCCGCACGATCGCTTTCGCGGGCGCGACGGATGGACCAGCCGGCTCCCACCCCGATCGGAACCACGAACGTTCCCAGAAGCGACAGCGGGGCCATCGGGAGGACCGGAAGCGAGAGGAGCAGCGTCCGGAGACTGGGAACCAGTCCGGGGACTCCGACGATCGTGAGTCCGATCACGGCCGCGCCGACTACGACTCGCTCGAGTACCCCGGCCTCCCGAGCCCGATCGTGGACCTCGAGTGCGCCGTACGCCACGAGCGAAGCGACGACGAGGGTGAGCCACTCGTGTGGGCTCACGATGTGTCTGAAAACGATACTAACGCCGCCAGCGAGTAGCGTCGCGGCGACGGGTAATCCAAGCGCCGTGTACGCGACTTCACCCGCCCGGGGAGCGAAACGATAGTAGTAGATCNAGACGAGAAAGACGAACACGAGAAACAGCGCGAGCAGTGTCGCGCCGAGGCAGCCGGCTTTGAACAGCAGTCCACGGAGCTGGCTCACCTGTCCGTCCGAGCCGAACCAGGTACTCGTCGGTTCGTCGGTCGTGGCCATCAGCGACCCACCTCCGTTGTGAACGCGACGGTGACGGTGGTCTGGGTCATTGGTACTCCTCCCGATACCGAGCGGCGATCCGGTTGCTGAGCAGGTTCATACTGAAGGTGATGGCGAACAACGTCAATCCGATCGCAAACATCGAATAGTACCCGGCGGTTCCGCCGGACAGGTCCGTCGTCACCGCCTGTACCATGGCAGCGGTCATCGTCTGCCCGGAGTTGAGGAGATTCGCGAACGGTTCGGACGGATCGAACATTCGGGCTCGGCTGCCGCCGGCCACGACGACGATCATCGTCTCGCCGATCGCACGCGAGAGCGCCAGGATATACGAGGAGAAGATTCCCGAGATCGACGCGGGGATGACGATCTTCGTCGAAACCTCGAACTTCGTGGCACCGAGACCGTACCCCGCCTGTCGAAGCGAGTCCGGAACGGCGCTCATGGCGTCCTCGCTGATCGAGGAGACCATCGGGATGATCATGATGCCGACCATGACCGACGCGGACAACAGGTTGAACAGGCTCACGTCGAGGCCTAATCCCTGAAGCCAGGGCGTCAGATATACC
>NZ_AOII01000079.1 GCF_000337615.1 Natrinema pallidum DSM 3751 | reverse complement strand
GTGAACCAGTCGTAGGTCCCTGAGGTCGTGTCGGGGCCGTAGAGCTCGAGCTCTTCGTCGGGCCAGTCGGAATTAACGTCGGACCACATGGTAGCGCTGTCGTCGCCCCAAATCTGGGCCAGTTCGTCGAAGGTCATGCTATCGACCCAGTCGTTCTCGGGACTGACCGCGACCGTGAGGGCGTCGCCCGCGATGTGCATCTCGATCGGCGAGACATCGTTTTCGGCGCAGTGATTCGTCTCCTCCTGCTTGATCGGCCGCGATGCGCCGTTGATGTCGGCGTTCCCGGGGCAGAAGTGATTCTCGAAGCCACCGCCGCTCCCGGTCGGGTCGACCGTGACGTTGACCTTCGGATGGTCGTTCATGAATCGCTGGGCCATCTCGTCCGAGATGGGGAAGACGGTACTCGATCCCTTGACGATGACCTCTCCGGAGAGCTCATCCCCGTCACCGTTCCCATCGCTCGTCTCGCTGCAGCCTGCGATGGCTGCGACACTGGCGGCACCCGTCCCGGCGATGAACTTCCGTCGCGATACTGCGTCGCGTCCGAACTGGTTGTCTGCCATCACGTGATTGATTCGATGGGGTATAAAAAAGGGATGCTATGAGCCATATATATCGATCAGTGTCCACATATGTCTATATAGCACAATCGATGCGGCGGCGATGGCAACTGGAATCGGTGCCGTCGGCCGGAGAACATTCGAAGGTGGCTCGACGGACTCGAGCAGCACCGTTCCCTCGAAACGACCGTCTGGACATCGAGTGTGGGCAGTATCGTTCGAATTACCAGCACCGAACCACTCCGCTAGCCGGTCGAGACGAGACGGGAGTCGTCAGAGTTCGGCGATTGCGTTCCGACTGCGGACCGTCCGATATGCCGGCCGACAGTACCGGGACGTATCGGGTCGTAGTCGAAAATCGAGCCCCTCCTCCAGCTACGAATGTCTATATACCACACAACCAATTACAGTATTCCTATGCATTACTCCCACCTGAAATCGGTCAGAAACGAGTCAGTAGGTGGCGTATACGCATCTACAGAGGCTGCTCTATAGTTCCACCTGTATTTATATTCGACCGGTCGAAACACCGCCACATGGAGACGCGCAAGGTCCAGGTGACGGGCGGATCGACATACACCGTCTCGCTCCCCAAAACGTGGGCGACCGACAATGACGTCAGCGCCGGAACGACCGTCGAGTTCTATCCCGAGGACGACGCGCTCTTGTTGACGCCCAAGAACGAAACGGACCGGCAGG
>NZ_AOII01000078.1 GCF_000337615.1 Natrinema pallidum DSM 3751 | reverse complement strand
TCGTAGTAGTCACAGGACTCCCGGGTAACAATGGCGACGCTCCGGCCCGGCGCTTCCTCGCGGCCGTAGGAGCCGCCGATGACGGGCGGCTTCCCCGTGACGACGCCGGGGATCGTCTCACCCTCCTGCATGCTGTAGGCGTCCATCAGCCAGGCCATCGCCTGCGGGTCGGTCCCCATGTCGGGGGCCGGGATGTCCGTGTTCGGCCCGATCACGTCGCGGATCTCCTGTGCGAACCGGCGGGTGAGCCGTTCCGTCTCGCCGTCGCTCAACGACTTCGGATCGACGACGATGCCGCCTTTCGCGCCGCCGAAGGGGAGGTCCATCACGGCACACTTCCAGGTCATCCACATCGAGAGACCGACGCACTCGTCACGGGTCACGTCGGGATGGTATCTGAGCCCGCCCTTGTAG
>NZ_AOII01000077.1:24859-26241 GCF_000337615.1 Natrinema pallidum DSM 3751 | reverse complement strand
TAGCCGGTAAACACTTCCACGCTGCCGTCGTCGCGCTCGAGGGGCACCGTCACTTCGTGGACCGCCCGCGGGTGAGAGAGGCGTTCGATGACGGCATCGTCGATGTCTAGCTGTGCGGCGACGCGGTCGAGCTGTCGGCGCGCGGTCTCGAGTGCGGTCTCCGACGCGGCCGATGCGGCCGTCGCTTCCCGTGTCGTCGTCGAACGTTGCTGAGAGGCCATGATTATTCGATCGGTGTGCGTCGATTCCGCATCTCGGCACCGCACTCGGGACAGGCGTCCGGCGCTGTCGCACGGACGACGGTTCCACAGTCGAAGCATTCGTAGGTCGATTCCGCCTGCGGATCGAATTCCGCGTCTTTCTGGTTCATTGGAGAGACAACGAGCGGTCGTGCTCGTAGTGATTGCGCACTGAGGAATACTAGGGATATTAGGATGAACCTATCCGTCAGATAACTAGCGGTACCAAGCAAGCCCCCTTCATTATTCAACCCCCGCCGACGCCTTTGCCGGGACTCCGATCTCGTCGAACACGACATCGAAGAGCGTCCGCTGGACGGTCCGAATATGGCGATAGAACGCAGCCGGCGAGATATCGAGCGTCTCGGCGATATCTTCCCCCGAATTCTCGCGCGGTGATTCGAAGTAGCCGCCGTAGTACGCGAGCTGGACCACCTCGAGCTGGCGGTCGGTCAGTCGCTCGCGCAGTTCCGACCGGAAGTCCCGTGGTGTCGTCCGCTCGACGGTCCGTTTGGAGCGCAGTTCGACGTCCGAGAACGCCGTCGAGATGAGATCGGCGCTCCCTCTCGCGTCGGCGGATCGCGGTACGTCGACCACGAGCCGAGTGCTCGAGGCGGTCGCCTCGAGACCCCGCAACACCACGCCGTGATCCGCGAATTGCTGGGCGAGAACCGGCCGTGAGAGGTCCAAGAGGACCGCCCCACCGAGATCGGCATCGTCACTAGCGTCGTCGGTCGCCCCGCCCTCGCTTCCACGGCTGACTCCGCCGGTACTGACGACCTGTGCGCGCTCGACGTCGACGAGTGCGTCGGCCGCAGTCACGACGGCGTCCGGCGACGCACCCTCGACGGTCGCGAACACCGTCGTCCCGTGCTCGTGCTGGCGAACGCCGCCATCGAAGGAGAGCACGCAGTCGACCCGGCGGGCGAGTCGGGCGAAGACGAACGAGTCGTCGGCCACCTCGAACTCGAGTCGCGTCCGCGCGTCGGCGACCAGTGCGCGCTTGCGCTCGACGGCGGCGATCGCCGAGGCGATCGTCTCCCCGAGTTCCGCGAGGACGGCGCGGATCATGTCGTCGAACGCGTCCGGCCGATCGGCGTAGACGGTCAACGCCCCGTAGGCGAACTCGTCATAGGCCAGCGG
>NZ_AOII01000077.1:0-24851 GCF_000337615.1 Natrinema pallidum DSM 3751 | reverse complement strand
GGACTGGTACTCCCGGGCGAGCGCCGCCGATCGCCACGGTTCGTCGCGGAGCCCATCGGCGACGTTCGAGACGACGGTCACCGCCCGGTCCGTCGCCGTCCTGACGGCGGGTTCGCTCGAGTCGGAGAGTGAGAGCGAGACGGCGTCGAGATACGCCGCCCCCTCCGCCGGGCCACCGTGAGCGCGCGACTCGAGGCGGTCGCCGCCGATGTCGGCCCGACCGATCCACGCGAACGAGAACCGGTCGGCGGCCGTGAGCCGATCGCAGACGGCGCGTTCGATCTCCTCGCGGGTCTCCGCGCGAACCAGCGCTTGATCGAGATCCCTGATGATCTCGTTGACGTCGTTGAGGCGGGTGAGCTGCCGATTCCGGCGTTCGAGTTCCCGATCCCGTTCGCGAAGCGTCCGCTCGCGCTCGACCCGGTCGAGCGCGGCTTCGGCGGTCGCCGCCAACAGGTCGGTCAGTTCTCGGGACACCTCGTCGAACGCGTTCGACTCCGCCGAGCCGACGACGAAGACGCCGTGATCACCGAGCGGGACGTACGCGGCGCTTCGCAGGTCGGTCCCGGGATTCGAGAGGACCGAGGAGTCGTGTACATCGGCGAAGAACCGACTCTCGCCGTCGACGAAGACGTGTCCCGGGATGCTGTCGGTCGCCGCTCGGTGGTCGCGGGTCGGCCCGTGTAAGCGCTTCATGCCCGCGGAAGACGCGGCGGGCCGTAACACGTTCTCGTCCGTATCGAACAGATACACGGCGCTCGCCTCGCAGTCGAGGACGGCCGTCGCGTCGTCGACGGCGAGGGCGGCTATTTCGCGATCGGTTTCGGCGTACAGCAACTCGCGAGCAGTTCGGTGGAGCGCCGTCAGCGCCTCCTCGCGGCGCTTTCGCTTCGTCACGTCTCGACAGCTGTAGAGGGTCGTCCCGCCCTGAATCGACACCTCGCGTACGTTGACCAGCAGCGTGTGTTCGCGGCCCGCCCGATCGGTCGTCGTACACTCGATGTTCGTGAGCACGCCCTCCCGCTCGAGGGCTCCGCGGTCGAAGAGGTCCGGTCCGAGCAACTCGTCGATCGTCCCGAGATCGTGAATCTCGTCGTCCGAGTAGCCGAAAATGAAGTGGACGTTCGGACAGACGTAGGTGAACGCGCCGTCGTCGTCGGTGATGAGGACGGTGTCCGTCATGTTATTCAGCGTCACCCGGTGCAGTTCCTCGGACTCGCGTAACTCCCGCTCGAGGCGGGCGCGGTCGGTGATGTCGGTCGCCCGTGCGAGCAGCGAGACGATGTCGCCGGACTCGTCCCGGATCGGCCGGACGGTTACCTCGAACGTATGCGTCTCGGTTGCGTCTGCTTCCTCGCTCGACGGGGCGGTCATGTCCGAATCGGCGGACCCAGCGCCGTCGGTGTGGACCCGCGTCAGTTCGCGGTGTGCGACCTCGCCGGCCGCCGCCCGTTCGATCGCGTCCCCGATCGCCGTGCCCCCGTCGGTGGTACACCGCCACCAGGGTAGGTCCCGTAACGGCCGGCCGCGAACGTCGCTCGCGGCCGCGTCGATCGCCTCGAGCGCGGACTCGCTGGCCCGTCGAACGGTGCCGTCCGTCTCGAGCACCCACGAGTAGGTTTCGGGGGCCTCGAAGATCGCGTCGAACCGGCGAGCGCGCTCCCGTCGGCGGCGTCGCTCGCGGCCCGTCGACAGCGCCCGTTCGATCGCCGCGCGGCAGTCCGCGATCGAATCACTGCCGGGGTCGTCGCACGGCACGTACGCCGTGACATCCGCGGCGATCGCCGCGCTGGCCAGCGACTCGTCACCGTCGACCGGTGCGAGCACGACCGGGAGATCGGGATCGCGCTCGCGAACCGTCTCGAGAAGGTCGAGTCCGGTCGTCGCTGCCTCCGGCAGGGAATGGGCGGTCAGGAGACAGTCGACGGGGCGGTGCTCGAGGTGCTCGAGCGCAGCGGCCGCGGTCGCGACTGTGGTCACGTCGCGCGTTTCGTCCGCCAGCGCGTCCGACAGGCCGGCGGCTCTCCGATCGGGCGGTGCGACGACGAGGAGCCGGGCGTCGTCGAGCGGGCGTGCGGAAGCCATTCGTCCCCGATAGGACCGCCTGCGGATAGAACCCATCGGTCCGATTGCGATCGCTGCGGCAACGCCCGGTCACTGCTCGAGCGCAGTGATACGTGGCCGCGTTGCGGTCGGCGTCGAACGCGGGACGCGGCGATATTGATCCGATGGTTACGGACCTCACGCGACGGGACCGAGGAGATGCGGATGACGATACGTCACGATATCGTCCGCGACCGTGGATACGATGGCAGAAGGAAAGCGCGGGTAGCGGTCAGCACGGTTCCGAAGCGATTACCGCCACTCGTCGAGCGCGGCTACGTCGGGTTCGGGCATGGCGACCCAGCGCTCGTCCCGTGCGATATCGGCGACAACGAGGTGCGGGGTCCCGTCGATCTCGTCGACCGCCGCGACGACATCGGCTGTATCGCTCGATCGGCTTCCGATCGACTCTGCTTCGGGCACCATACTCGGGAATAATACTCTGTCGACTATGAATGTATCGATACGCCCCGAATATGTGATTAGATATTAAACTGTAACCGACATATTTCTATATTTTCTAAACTGCGTGTCGGTGGCGATCGGAGTTCGACGACTGTGAGCCACCGATCGACTCGGACGGATTTCGATCGAGCGCTCGCAACCGACCCCGCTTCGGTTTCGAGTCGGTGCGCTCGAGCGGTCTACTCGTCCGGTACGACCGAGCGAACGTGACCGACGACGCCGCTTTTCAGCTTCACGTGGGGTCCGTCGGGTTCGTCACCGTAACCCACTCCGATCTCGCCGATGAGCGGCTCCGTGTCCTCGGAGTGGGGGTCCGCGTCCTCCTGGACGATCTCGACGGTCATTCCCTGTCGGAGTTCCTCGGCGGTCGGTCGTTCGGCGGCCATGGCTGGCGGTGATCGGGGGTGCTTCAAAACCGTGTCGCCTGCACCCGCGGGCTCGGCCGGGCGTCGCTTCGCCGCGTGTCCCCGCTCCGAACGCCGGCGTTACTCGTCGAACTCGAGGGCGACGGAGTTGATGCAGTATCGCTTGCCGGTCGGCTCGGGACCGTCCTCGAAGACGTGACCGAGATGGCCGCCACAGTTCGCACAGACGACTTCGGTGCGGCGCATGCCGTGGCTGGTGTCGGTTCGGGTTTCGATCCGATCGTCGTCGGCGTCGTAGAAACTCGGCCAGCCACAGCCGGAGTCGAACTTGGTCTCCGAATCGAACAGTTCGGCTCCGCAGCCGGCGCAGGCGTAGGAGCCGTCCGCCTTGTGGTCGACGTACTCGCCGCTGAACGGCGTCTCGGTGCCTGCTTCCCGGAGGATTCGATACTCCTCGTCGCTCAATCGTTCGCGCCACTCCTCGTCGCTCGTCGGGACGTGATCCGACTCGTCGCTCATGGGCGCTCGTAGGGGGGAGACACTCAAGAGTCTGTCTGCGCAGTCGCCGAGTCCGGCGGCGTCGACCGAACACGGCCGCGCCGATATCGGTGCCCGGGCGTCGCAGTCACCGGCTGGTAATGATATCCGTGCTCTCGCAGTCGGGACACTGGGTCATCCGCCCCAGTTTCGGGACCTCGATCCGCCGCCACTCGTCGTCCCCACCGGGCGCTTCGAAGCCGCAGTTCCGACACCGTGACCGTTCGTGTGTCATCTGGTCGCTACCCATGTCTCGACATATGCGATAGGGTTACATAGTCGTTTGTTCAGCCGGCAGAGAGCGTCACGAGTGCCAACGGGTCGTGCGACCGATCGCAACGGGAGGATCGGTCGCGGGCACGCCATCGGCGACAGTGGTGAGCGTGGACGTGACGATTCGGTCACACCGCACCACCCGTCGTGCCAATCATGTTAAGCCACAGCAGACCGTACGTCCGAGCGATGGTTCCCCGGCACGACCTCGCCGCAGCGACGCTCGAGACGCTCCCCGTTACCGTCGCTGTCATCGACGACGAGGGTGAAATCCTCCTGACGAATCGATCCTGGCGCGACTTCGGCCCGGACCCCGACGACCACGTCGGCGCGGATTACGTCGCGACCGCCGCGACTGCGGACGACGAACACGCCCGTCGGGCGACCGCGGGAATCGAGGCCGTTCTCGCGGGCGAGCGCGACTCCTTCGAGATGGAGTATCCGTGTCACTCGGCGGACAAGAAACGCTGGTTCATGATGCGTGTCAGTCCCTTTACCGACGACGGCCAGCGGCTGGTCTCGCTCGTTCACCTCGAGATCACCGAGCGGAAACTGGCCGAGATCGCCGCCGAGGAGAACGCCCGTCAGGGACGCAACGAACGCGAGGCACTGGAACACGTCCTCGAGCGCGTTGACGGACTCGTCCGGAACGTCACCGACGCCGCCGTCGGCGCGGGGACCAGAGCGGAGATCGAACACGAGGTCTGTGCGTGTCTCGCCGAGACGGACCCCTACGTCCTCGCCTGGATCGGCCGCGCGGACGTCACGGCACAGCGGCTCTCACCCCACGAATGGGCCAGTCAGGGTGACATCCCTCTGGAGGACGACGAACTCGTCATCGGGACCGACGAGGAGCACCCGGCCGTTCGGGCGTTCGTGGATGGGGGGCCAGCGGTCGTCCAGAACCTCGAGTCGGTCGCGGACGCCGACCGGTGGTGGCCGACCGGGGCCGGCGATGCCGTCCGATCGGTCACCGCCTTGCCGCTTTCGTACGGCGAGGTCACCTACGGCGTCCTCGTCGTTTTCGCCGCGGACGCCGACGCCTTCGACGATCGGGAACTCCTCGTGCTCGAGTCGCTCGCCGGCACGATCGCGACCGCGATGAACGCCCTCGAAGTCAGGCGCATGCTCACGACCGAGACCGTCGTCTCGGTCGAGGTCGCCATCGAGGACCCATCGCTGTTCGTCACGGCACTGTCGGCGACGCTCGAGGCCGCGATCAGCTACCGGGGCGTGACCTACGACGGGGACGGAACGCCGCATCTCTACCTCCATGCCGATCGGGCGATCGCCCCTGAAGACATCCCCGACGCGTCCCCGAACGGCGGCGACGTGACGATCCTCTCGAAAACCGACGGGCGGACCATTCTCGAGGTCACCACCGACGACGGGCTGGTGACGGCCCTGAGCGAGTACGGGGCGGTGATTCAGGAACTGACGGTCGCCGAGACGGTCGCCGACCTCACCGTCGAACTTCCGGACGGTCGCTCCGCTCGCTCGGCGTACGACCTGCTCGAGCGTCGATACGAGCGCGTCGAACTCGTCAGCTACCACGAGACCGACGAGCCGACGCCCACTCGAGAGAGCATCACGACACGCCTCGAGTCGTCGCTGACCGACCGCCAGTTCACGGCGCTCCGGAAGGCCTACTATGCGAACTACTTCGAGTGGCCCCGCGACGTGTCGGGCGAGGAGTTAGCCGAGTCGATGGGCATTTCGCGGTCGACGTTTCACCAGCACCTGCGAACCGCCCAGCGGAAGTTGCTCGACGAACTCCTCGAGTGAGACCCCCGCTGACGACCCGTCTCCGGCCCGACTGAACATAGTGAGGTGGGGTTATTTTATATACATCTGTCGTAGTGGAGACATCCGATCACCGTCGGCGGGTCTACGGGACAGAGAATGCAACAGGAACACATCGACGCGGGCAAGGCGATACAGAAGCGAACCGGGAAGACGTTCTATCTCGCGACGCGGTTTCTCCCCGAGCGAGTGCGACATGCGACCCACGTCCTCTATGCGTTCTTCCGCATCGCGGACGAAGTGGTCGACGACGCCGACGACGTCGACCCGGCGACACAGCGGGCCCAACTCGAGTCGCTCCGGGCGCAGGCGCTGGGCGAGCAAGCGCCCGACGATCCGGTGCTCGAGGCGTTCGGGGAGCTCAGAGAGCGGTACGGGATCGACGACGAGGAGATCGACACGTTCATCGACGCGATGGCGACCGACATCGAGACCAGCCGGTACGAGACCTACGAGGACCTCGAGTCCTACATGCGCGGGTCGGCCGCGTCGGTCGGCGTGATGATGACCGCGATCATGGAACCCGACGCCGAAGACGTCGCCATCCCCCACGCCGTCAAACTCGGCGAAGCGTTCCAGATGACGAACTTCCTGCGGGACGTCCGCGAGGACATCCGCGAGCGCGACCGGATCTACGTGCCACAGGAGACGCTTCGGGACCACGGGGTCGATCCGGCACAGATCGAGCGACTCGAGTACTCCGAGTCGTTCGCGAGGGCGATGGCCGCCGAACTCCAGCGCACGGAGGAACTCTATCGCGAGGGCGTGGCCGGCATCAGATACCTGCCCGAGGACTGCCAGCTTCCGGTCCTGTTGGCGGCGGTTCTCTACGCGGAACACCACACCGTCATCCTCAATCAGGGGTACGACGTGCTCTCGCGGGAGCCGTCGCTATCGACGACCCGAAAGCTGTGGTGTCTGGCGAAGACACGCTGGCACTGGCACTGGAATCGGGACCCCGAAGCAGTGTTCCAGCGCGTCTCGGCGGTGCCGACGACCGACCACGACCATCGCCACCCGGAACACGGAGACGGCGTGCCGACACGCACCTGACCGGCCGTTTATCAAATCCCACGATATAGTGGCCCGACTTTCGTAGCCATCGCGTTCGAAGCCCAGTGTATGCCCACAGAGGCGACCTCCGATATCGTCGACGAAGAGCGTCAGATGGGCCGAACGACCGCGATCGGACTCGGCATCTGGCTCGCGCTGATCATCGCCGCCGCGATCCTATTGGTCGTGTTCGGCGACGCCATCTCGAGCCTGTTCGTCTGAGCGGACCGGCCGTGAGTTTTCACCGCGGGTCGCTACTCGGAAACGTCTTCGTTCGTTTGCACGGTCGTTTCCGCGACGATGAATTTCGCGAGTTTTCGTTTCGTGTGCGTGGTAACCAGGTGCTCCTCGAGTTGCTGGTTGGTGGCCGGGGGTTCCCGGCAGATGGGGCACTCGATCGAGTTACGCGTTGCCATAGCAATGGCAGGGCGGTCACGAGCAAAAGTGACGTGCCGGCATGTTCGTCCCGCACCTCGCAGGGAACCGAATGCCGTCGGTCAGCGACCGCGCCACCGCTCGGGGAGCGCCGTCGAAAGCATTGCGAGGTCGTAGCGGTCGGTCCGGAACAGGCCGAGACAGAACAGGCCGGCGACGCCGGCCGCCAGCCAGTTGCCATAGAGCACGTTGATCGCACCCCACAACAGGACGAAACTCACCAGATCGTCGAGCGCGAACTCGCAGGACCGGACCCGCTCGAGCAGGACCGCGCGATCGAACGCGCAATCGACGAGGACGACGGCGACGGTCCCCGAGAGGAGCCACCCCCAGTAGTTCGAGCGGGGTACGCCGTAGTAGCCGCCCGGCGGAACGTACTCCCAAAACCCGATGGCGACGGCTCCGGGGTCGAGGACCAGATCGACCGCGACGACGGCGGCGATTGCCGCGAGCAGTCGGGGACCGACGCGCGCGGCTCGGTCGCGAAGCACCAGCAACGTCAGCAGGGTGGCGTTGAGCACCAGCGGGACGAAAAACAGCGGCAGGGCCAGGGGCACGTCGCCGCCCAGCATCGGCCCGAGCCGAATCCCGTACTCGAACGTGCCGTAGGGCCAGCCGGTCCGAACGCCGACGAGTTCGATGGCGTAGGTGTAGCCCGTCAACACGGCCAGGACCGCGACCGCCCGTCGATCGATCGTCGGCAGCAAGGCGACGACCAGCGGCGACCGCATCACCAGCGTTCCGAACAGGATCAACAACGGATTGTACGCGAGCGGTGCCGGAAGCATCCCTTCGGCGCTGCCGACCAGCGTCACCGCGCCGATGACCGGGAAAACCACCGCGACGGTAAATCGGTTCTCCCGGATGAGCGCCTCGAGTCGCCGCTGTACCGTCTCCCGTGCCGTCCCGCTGCTCACTCCCGCGGTCGGATTGGATGGCGGGCCCGCCGACTCGCCGCTATCCATAGAGGAGCCTCCAGAGGCCGCCCATGGTCAGGAGCGCGCCGACGACGGTGTTGATCGCCGGGAACCACCAGTAGGCCCGATCGACGGTGACACTCGCGGTCGCGATCGCGGCGACGAGCCCCGGATACACGAGCATGAGTGCGCCCAGTCGCCCGTCGAGCGCGCCGAAGGCGACCGCGCTCGCCAGCCAGCACGCGCCGCAGTAGGCGTAGGTCCGTCGCTCCCCGAGCATCGTCGCCGTCGTCCGGGTCCCGGTTTCGCGGTCGGGCTCGATGTCGGGGATCGCCGAGAACGTGTGCATTCCCATAGCCCACAGCCAGCCGCCGACGATCGCCAGCACGGGCGGCTGGGAGCCGGCGACGGCGGCGTACGCGGCCACGCCCGGCGTGATGTAGAGCCCGTTGGAGACCGAATCCAGCGCCGGCGTCGTCTTGAATCGGGCCGGTGGGGCGCTGTAGGCCGCACCGAGGGCGAGAAAGGCGACGAGCCACGGGATCGCGGCCGCCGCAAGCAGCGGCGCGAACAGTAGCGGCAGGGCCGCACAGAAGGCGACGGCGACGGGAACGGATCGCTGTCCCCGATAGCGCGCCTCCCGATCGTCCTTTTTCGGATTCGCCGCGTCGATCTCCCGGTCATAGATATCGTTGATGCCATAGAGGAAGACGTTCGCGGGGAGGAGGAAGTACGCGAACAGGACGGCCGTCGCCGGCGTGATCAGGTCCGCGACCGACCCCGCGGCGTAGGCGACGCCGACGAGGACCGGCCCGGCCAGATAGAGCCAGAACCGCGGCCGCGAGAGCGTCAGCAGGTACGACAGCTGTTCGCCGACGCTGCCCTCGCTTCCCGCCGTCGGCTCCCTCTTCATCGCTGGCGTCTCGAGCGCGCGGGCGGTCGGATGCGGACGATCACTTCGGTTCTGTAAGCGGGTCGGCTCAGCTGCGCGTCCCAACCCGTCCCTCGGGGTTCCGGCACGGTCAGCCCCCGCGTCCGTGATCCTCGAGCACTTTCTCCGCCGTCAGGTCGCCGCTGATGAGACACATCGGGACGCCGATTCCGGGTGTGGTATCACCGCCCACGAAGTAGAGTCCGTCGACTTCCGCCGACCGGTGTGGCGGGCGGAAGAGTGCCGTCTGGCGGAGGGTGTGGGCCAATCCCAGCGCCGTCCCGCCGTAGCTGTTGTACCGGCCCGCGAAGTCCGCGACGGAGAACCGCTCCTCGAGGACGATCCGGTCCCGGAGATCCGTCCCCGTGTTTTCGGCGATATCGTCGAGGATCACGTTCCGATACTCGTCGCGAATTTCGGGCGTGTCCTCGAGACCGGGTGCGACGGGCACGAGGACGAACAGGGCGCTGTGGCCCTCGGGGGCAACGTCGTCGTCAGTCGTGGAGGGGACACACAGGTAGTAGGCCGGGTCGTCCGGCCACTGGGGGTCCTCGAAGATCTGATCGAAGTGGGCCTGCCAGTCGGTCGGCAGCACGAGCGTGTGGTGGGCGAGGTCGTCGACGTTGCCCTCGACGCCGAGATAGAGGAGGAACGCGGAGGGCGCGTAGGTCCGGTCGTCCCAGTAGTCGGCGTCGTGGCCGCGCCGTTCGGGGGTCAGCAGTTCCTGTTCGGTGTGGGCGTAATCGGCGTTGCTCACGACCAGATCCGACTGCAGGGGGCCGGCCGGCGTTTCGACCTCGAATCCGCCCGTGCGGCCTTTGATCTCCGTTGCCGGGCGATCGGTGTCGTACTCGACGCCGAGTTCCGCGCCCAGTTCCGCGACGCCGTCGATGACCGCGCCGATCCCGCCGTCGGGGTACCAGACACCGAGGTTGAAATCGACGTGGCTCATCAGGTTGTAGAGCGCCGGCGTGTTAGTCGGTGACCCGCCGAGAAACACCAGCGTGTACTGCATGATCTGCTGGATCTTCGGATGGTCGAAGTAGCCCGCCACGTGCCCCTGCATCGAGCCAAGCAGCGAAAGGCCCCGCGCCTGTCGCGCCACGTCGAGATCGAGGTAGTCCCGCAGGCGCTCGCGATCCTCGTAGACGAAGTGTTTCATCCCCACCTCGTAGTTTTCCTTCGACTTCTCGAGGTACCGCTCTAGGGCCTCACCCGCACCCGACTCGTACTCCTCGAAGACGGCTTTCGTCCGCTCTAGGTCGGGCGTGACGTCGACCCGGTCCCCGTCCTTGAAGAAGATTCGGTAGTGGGGATCGAGGTGTTCGAGGTCGTAGTAGTCGCTCGGCGTCCGATCGAAGTCGGCGAAGAACCGCTCGAAGACATCGGGCATCAGATACCACGAGGGCCCCATGTCGAACCTGAAGCCGTCCCTCTCGAGGCGGCTCGCTCGGCCACCGAGCTGTTCGTTCTTCTCGATGACACGAACGTCGGCACCCGCGTCGGCGAGGTAACAGGCCGTCGAGAGCCCACCGATGCCGCTCCCGATCACGACGATCGACTCACCGGCCAGCGATTGCATGGTCGACCGTGAGTATCGGACCGCTGTTAAACGTGTCTCATACATAGATAGGGAATCCGGCCGGTCGTCGGCGCGGCGGGCGGGGTCGGGGTCGCCTCGAACTCGGCGGTCGTTCCCCACGTCCGGTAGGTTCCTGTGGATCGCGCCCGTACGGTGCGTATGGACGGCCAGACAGTCATCGTGACCGGTGGAACACGCGGTATCGGTGCTGCCGTCGCCGAGGCGTTCGGTGCGGATGGTGCGACCGTCGTCGTCGGTGCTCGAGACGCGGACGAAGTCGACGCGACCGTCGACGCGCTCGAAGACGCGGGGACCACCGCGGCGGGGCTCAGAACCGACGTTCGCGACGAGTACGACGTGGAGCGGCTGACGGAGACCGCCTCGCGGGCGGGCGAGACAGCCGGTATCGATGTCGTCGTTCCCGCGGCGGGCGTGTATCACGGCGAGGCTGGAGCGACGCCGACCGACGACGAATCGTATGCCGCGTTCGACGACCACTGGCGGACGAACGGACGCGGCGTGTACGCGACGATCCGCGAGTCGCTGCCGCACTTAAACGACGGCGCGCGGGTGCTCGTGCCGACGGGCTCGGTCGCTCGAGACGGGCAGTCGGGCTACGGCTCCTATGCGATCTCGAAGGCGACGGCGGAGGCGGTGACTCGCGGCTTCGCCGCCGACACCGACTACGTCGTGGGCTGTCTGGACCCGGGGGTCGTCGCCACGGGGCTGTCGGGGGAGGCCGGCCGCGACCCGGACGCCGTCGCCCCGATGTTCGTCTGGGCGGCGACCGAAGCGGAGCCAACGGCCGTCGACGGGGCGGTCGTCGGACTGCGCGAGTGGAAGCAAGCGACGCGATAACGCTCGAGAACTCGGTTACTGCGGTAGTCGAGTACTTGAGTGCCTCGAGTCGCTCCGACTGCAGTCCCGGACCTGGGCGGATCGCTACGTCGGGATGTGCATCAGCGCGCGGATCGACTATTGAGAGGAACGGCCGTTCGCGGTTCGATACGGTCGATGCGACCGGTTCTTCGGACGCCAAACGGAGCGACCGCTCGCGTAAGCACCGTCTCGCATCGGCCCGATGGGAGACGGAGGTAAAAGTGCGGCAATCGAGCGCGGCGCTTGGCGAGTGCACGGTCACGTGCTCACGTGACCATACCGACTGGTATACTTCTGCGAACGCACCTCGTTTTGCCGTCCTGTCACCGGGCTATCGGCGAGCGACCGAATACGAGCGCCAGCGCGACCGCTACGGGCGACCTATCGGCGGGAGAAATCTAGTAAGTATCGGAACCGCTACCGAGGATCAATCGATATGGCCTTCGCGACGCAGTTGATCTGCGTCCTGGCCGGTGTAGCGCCACTCGATAGTGGCCTTCTCGTCTTGCCAGTCCCACGGTTCGGCGACGACGATATCGTCTTGCTCGATCCAGGTCCGGTATTTCATGCGACCCGGGATGCGGCCGAGTCGCTCCTCGCCGTCCTCACAGCGGAGGCGCACGTGGTTGCCTCCGAGGTGTTCGGTTACGACGGCGAATACTTCATCGCTGTTGGGCATACGGAGGTTCCGTCGCCCGGAGTCTTCTGTCACAACTTAACTATGTGCGGCAGACGTTTAAACGCTTGGAAAGACGTGGTATCCCACAACATAGTATCACCGATCTATACCCCAACTGATCATTCCGACTGACATTCATCGTCGCCCGACCGATCGCTACTGCGGTCTAGAGTTCGCGGTCCGACTCCGGATTCTCGAGGTCCCACAACAGTTCGGGCAGAAAGGCCTCGAGATTGTCGATGACCGACCGCTCGCTGACGTTCAGCCCCTCGCAGTGGTCGTGAGCCGAGTCGCGGATATCGACGTGGAGGTCGCCGTCCTCGAGCCAGACGGCGAGCGGAAAGACCGAACACCGGGTGGGTTTCCAGTCCGCGTCCAAGTGCAGTGAACAGAGGCCGTCCTCGCGCAGAAAGGCACACGCGTGGCCGTCCTCGGCGACGTGATCCTCGCGGTCTTTCGCCTCTCGAGTGACGAACTTCTCGCCGCGGAAGTCGGTCGTCGTCTCCGCGAGGTTTGCCCGCTGGGCCAGCTCGAGGAGGTCCCGATCGTACAGCAACACGCCGTGGTGACAGCACCACGTGCAGTCGTCGACGCACTCGAAGGTGAGGTCGGGATCGAACTCGACGACGACCTCGCGGTCGGGGTATACCTCGACGCGTCGGGTGTCGGCGCTCACGTGTCGTCGGTGGGCGGTCGCCGTGAAGTGCTTTTCTACCCCGACTTTGTGGACGTAGCTCGAGTCGACGTTTCGTCCACGCTTTCAGTCCCGTCCGGCGGTGGGTTGGTGGGGGTGCTGGGCGGTGATGGGGTTGCTGTAGCGCGTTCGCGGCCGTCGCCCGTTGTGCTCCGCGCGAGTTTCATTAGCGGGGGTCTCGAGTCCGAACGAGTCGTGGTATCGGGTCGTCGGCGTTCCGGCTCCGGCCGATCGCGGGCCTCGCTAGCCGAGCGTCTTGAGTTCGACGCGGTGCGTTCCGTCGTCGGTCTCGAGCGCGATCGAATCGACGATCGCGTCGCGTGCCCGCGTTCGCCACTCGGCGATGGCATCGGCGTGGCGGTCGCGGAGCCGGTCGTCCGCGGCCGGGTCGTCGTCCGCCTCCGCCAGCGCCGACTCGAGGTCCGGGTACGCCGCGAGGACATCGTCCGCGATGACGGTTGCGGGCGAAAGGTGTACCGCACCGGTTAGTTCGGCGTCGTCGACGTGGTAGACGTGGATGCGGGCCCGCATCCGGCCGTGAAACGGCGGCGTTACCCGGAGGACAGCCTCCCCCGGGTTTTCCCGCCCGTAGACGTAGGCGTCGACGGCGTCCGCCGGGGAGAGCGCGATCGACCGAATGGCTGACGGGTCGTCCTCGACCATCGGTCGACGGTTGGACTCGCAACGGATTAACTGTCGGGTTGGGAGCGCTCGCTCGCGAGCGGCGGCTGAAAAACGTCGGCGCGACGGGCGGTCGAAACACCGTACGTCGCATCGTCGACCGCTGCCGGCAGCTCCGCGTCGGCGGTCGCGTAGTGGGCGCTAAGCGACGCCCGGACGGCCTCCCGGACGCAGGCACGCGCCGCCGCGCCGAGTTGGGTGCCGCTGCCCGAGAACGCCGCCGGCGACCCCGACGGGTCGTGGCCGACGATGATCGCGTCCGTCGTCGTCCCCGGGAACCCGGTCTCGGCGAGCAGCGTCGCCGCCTTCGCCTCCGCGGCGAGCGCGATCAGGTTCTCGAGCGCGCCCGCGGCGAGCGCGCGCGTCGTTCCGACGATGACGTTGACGGTCCCGCGCCCCTGCCCGGGTCCCGCATCGTCGGCTTCGACCGCAGTCGACTCCGACGGGTCGGTGGGAGTCGGCTCCATTGGTAACGCGGCGGGGTTCGAGATGCCGGCTGTCGCGTAGGCCGTCACGGACCCGCACCGAGCGCCGCGAGCGTCCGCGATGTCGACGCCGGTCAGCAACGCCGGGCCGGCCGCGTCCCCGGCGGGCGTCCCGAATCCCGCCCGCTCGAGCCGGTCGCCGACGTAGGGTCCGAGTTCCGTCCGCTCCCATCCTTCCGGGACCGAGATGTTGTAGGCGCAGTCGGCCGTCCGGCGGCCGCCGTTCCAGCCGGTCGAGAGCCATTCGGTGTCCGGTCGGCGAACGCGAAGCACGCCCGCCCGCCGGATCGCGTCGTAGTCCGAGTCCGTCATCGCTCCGTTTCCGGATCGTCGTCCGCGCGCTCGCGAACGCCCAGCGCGGCGAGCAGCCGGTCGTTGGCCGTTCGATCCTTGACCGCGACGCGGACGTGGGAATCGAGCGTCCGGAACGTCGTCGCGTCGCGGATCGCGACGCCGGCCGCACGCGCGTCGTCGATCACCGTCGCTACGTCCCGGTCGCCGACGTCACAGAGGAGGTACGGTGCGTCCGAGTCGTGGACGTCGAACCGTTCCTCGAGCGCCTCGCGCAACCGCTCGCGCTCGCTGGCGACATGGGTGCGCGTTTCGCGGACGAACGTCTCCCGTCGCAGGCAGTGTGTGCCGACCCGAGCGGCCGGCGTCCCGAGCGACCACGCACGGCGAGCCGTCTCGAGCGCGGCCCGGCGTTCGCCGGTCGCGACCGCGAAGCCGGCCCGAAGCCCCGGCAGCCCGAACAGTTTGGTCAGCGAGCGCGCGACGACGACGTGTTCGCGGTCCAGGGTCGCCATCGACGGGCGATCGGTAAACCCCAGGAACGCTTCGTCGACGAGCAACGTCGTCTCGGCGTCCGCACAGCGGGCGGCGAACGACGCGAGCGCGTCCGGATCGATCGCGTCGCCGGTCGGGTTGTTCGGCGTACAGCACACGGCGAGCGCACACGGCTCGAGCACGGTCGGGCCGAGTTCGGTCAGGTCGTCGTAGCGAACGAACCGCGGCGTCGCCCCCTGTAATTCGACTTCGCGGGCGTACTCCCCGAAACTGGGGTACGGGACGAGCGCCTCGTCGCCCGGCTCGAGCGCGATCTCCATCGCGAGTCGGATCGCGGCCAGTCCGCCGGGGGTCGGAACCACCCGTTCCGGCCCGCAGCCGACGAAGTCGGCGGCGGCGGCGCGAAAGGCCGGATAGCCGTCGTCGGGGTAGCGCCGGGATTCCTCGAGTGCGGCCGCGTACGCGTCGTCGACGCCCGCGGGGGTTCTTGGGTTCGTGTTGGCCGAGAAGTCGAGCAGGTCGCGGTCGGTCTCGCCGCCGTGGGGAACCCGGTCGCCGGCGCTGATCGCGTCAGGGTCCACGACCGCCCTCCGTCCGGGCGTCGGTGTCCGCACCGTCCTCGGCGCTCGGATCGGCGTCGCCCTCGATTCCGAGCCGGCGACAGACCGTCTCGAGTCGATCCCTGACCGCCGCCATCTCGCCGTCGGGGACGAGCGAGAGCGCGCCGCCCATCCCGACGCCCTCCTTGGCCTCGCCGGCGCAGTAGCGGTCCATCGCGACGTGGTCACGCTCGTCGAAGCCGGGGTCGGTGACGGTCAGTTCGCAGTCGAACCGCTCGCAGGCGTCGGCGAGCCGATCGCCCTGTTCGTCGGCCACGAACGAGGTCGTCGCGACCGACAGCGGCGCGTCGATGCCCGCGTGGCGCAACACGGCGGCAACGGCGAGCATCTGGGTTCCGCCGGCGAGCGTCACGGCGGTGCCGGACTCGAGCGCCCCGGCCGCGATCCCGGCGACCGTCGGCTGGACGGGATCGCCGACCGCTTCGATCGCCGCGAGCGGCGTCCCCTCGCAGTCGCCCGGCTCGAGGTCGCTCGCGGCCAGCGCCTCGTCGACGACGCGCCGTTTGCGCTCGATCGGGTTCTCCGGGAGCGACGAGGAGACGCCGGCCGGCTCGCCGAGCGCGGTCAGGACGCCCAGTGCGGTCGTCGTCCCGCCGGGAACCGTCTCGCCGATCAGCAGTTCGTCGTCGAGCAACCTCGCGCCGTAGTCGAACGCCCGATCGAAGGCCGCCGCCGCGTCGGGCACGGCGATCGCTTCGCGAACGTCGTTCCCGGGGTCGCCGCCGAGATCGACCGTCGGCGCGGCCGTCGACTGCGTGAGCCCCGCGTCGATCACCGACACGTCGAAGCCGACGACCTCTCTGACCGCACGGGTCACGGCAGCCGGGGTCGGACAGCCGTTCGGGCTCACGGGCGTCACCGGCGACATGATCGGTGCGCCGTGTTCGACGATTTCGACGTCCGCCGAGGGCGTGTGTTCCATCAGCTCCGGTGCGGCCCCGGCGGCGCTGATGCCGTCGATCAGCGCGGTCTCGGTCGTTCCGGCGGGAAGGACGACGCGCATCTCAGCGCTCCTCCGCGGTGCGGTCGCGCAGCATGTCGGCTGCGAGACGGGCGTCTTCGCGTCGGTTCACGTTCACCGCAAGTCGTGGATCGTAGTGTACGTCGGTCATCGTCGTGGATTCGTCCGTGGTGCCGACCACGTTGACCCCGGTCGGCGCGAGGTGGTCGTCGGGCTCGAGTCGCGTCTCGATGCTGACGCCGAGCCGCCGTTTGAGCGCCGCGGGAACGCAGACGGTGCGCGAGGTCTCGGCATCGCCGTGGGCCGCGAGTATCCGGTCGACGACCGCCGCCTCGAGCAGCGGCAGGTCCGCAGCGACGGTCAGGAGCGGCGGCGAGAGTGCGGGCCGCTCGAGGGCGGCCAGCAGATCGGTCACGTAGCCCTCACCGGCCGTCTCGATCGTCACGACGCCGTCGCGCTCCTCGAGATGGGACCGCGTCGCCGGTGCGTTCGGCGAGACGGCGGCGGTGATCGTCTCGACCCGGCTCGCCTCGAGCGCCGCACGGACGCGGTCGACCATCGCGGTCCCGTCGATCGGGTGCAGGGGCTTCTCGTGAGGGCTCTCGAGGCGGGTGCCTTTCCCGCCGCACATCACGAGAGCGTCCACGCGATCACCCCCACGTGAACGCCGGCGACGCGGCCGATCTCGTTGGCTGCCCCGAAGATGTCGCCGTTGATGCCCCCCAGCGCGCGATCCGCCCAGTACCACGGGAGCCCGATGCCGGCGACGGCACCGGGGAGGGCGATCACACCCGGGTGAGGCCAGACGAACACGGCTGCCGCGAGAACGATCGTTGCGGGCACGAGAAACGCCCCGGCAGTGCTCACGTCGGTGAACTGCTCGCCCATTCCCTCGTAGGCGGCACGCCCGAAGCAGGCCATCGCGGCCATCCCGAGTTTCGTCCCCACTTCGGCCCCGATCGCGATGCCGACCGCCGCGAGGACCGGCAGGTCGGCCAGTCCAAGCCCGCCCAGTGCCAGCGCGGCGACGATGATCGCCACCGCAAGCAACGCGCCGACGCCGGTCGTCGTGTCCTTCAGCACCTCGCGGCGGCGCTCGACGTCGCCGTGGACGACCAGCGCGTCGCCCAAATCGGCGATCCCGTCGAGATGGTGGATTCCAGTCACGGCGTAGACCGAAAGCAGGTAGCCGAGCGCGACGGTCGGCGCGGTCAGCGTGTCGGCAGCGAGCAGCGGGATCGCCGCCAGCGATCCCGCCACGAGGCCGACGACGGGGAACGCGACCGGCGTCGCGCGGAACGCGTCCCAATCGCCGTCGCGGTGCCCGACCGGAAGCCGCGTCAGAAACCCGAGCGCGCCGCGAACGGCCCCGACCCAGCGGCCGATCACGGTCATTCCGCTTGCACCCCCGCGATCGAACCCGTACTCGAGGCGATCATCGACTGCCAGTACGTCTCGAAGCCACCTGCAAGCTCCGGAACGGCACTCGCCAGCACAATGGCACCGAGGATCGAAACGACGGCCGCTCGCCCGACGAGGCTGACGGCCCGCTCGCCTTCGGCCAGCGTCGGGCGGTCGGCATCGGGATTGAGGACGTAGACGTTCTCCTTCTCGAGGCGAACGCCGAGGGCGCAGGCGAGCGTCGCCATCGGCCACCCGGAGTTGGGCGACGGCGGCGCGCGAGCCCACTGCCGGGCACGCACGATCGCGCCCGGATCGACCGCGGCGACGGCGATCGCCCCGGCGGCGAGTCGGGCGGGCAGATACATGACGAGATCGTCCAGCCGCGCGCTCGCGGTGCCGATCGGTTTCGAGGGGTAGCCAAGCATCGAGTCGAGCGTGTTGACCCCCTTGACCCACGCGGCGGCGGCCGCCGCGGCCGGAAGCGAGATCGGTGCGAGTATCGCGAACGGGATCAGGGTCGCGACCAGCCCGTCCGCGAGGTTCTCGGCCGCGCTCTCGACGGCCGCGCTGCGGAGCGCACCGGCCGAGAGCGTCGCGGTCTCTCGCCCGACCAACCCGCGGACCCGGTCGCGGGCTCGCTCGAGATCGCCGGCCGTCGCCCCGACGACATCCGCGGTCAGGTCGAGCAGCGACCGCAGACTGGTCGTCAGGAAGAGAGCGAACGCGGCAGCGATACCGCCGGCCATCGGTCCGAACGAACTCGCCGCGAGGACGCCCCCGCCAACGACGGCGGCGGGACCGAGCGGCGCGAGCACGGCGATCACGACGCCGGCAAGGCGCTGGCGGCGCTCGTCGTCGCTCCACGGCCGATCGACCGCGCCGACGAGGCGGCCGAACCACGCGACCGGATGCGCCGCAGTCGGCAGTTCGCCGAGCAGTAAGTCGAGGCTGAACGCCAGCCCGACGACCGCGAGCGTCCTCAACACGCCACCCTCGCCTCCATACTGTCGTCCGAATGAGGCCGCTCAGTCATTACTGCTGTGTTCGTCGGGCGTCGACGCTGCCAGTCGCGCCGGCACGGCCGCGAGCGACAGGTCCTCGAGTAGCACTGCCGTGCCACCCGCGGCTTCGATCCCGCCGTCGGTCCGGGGATCGTCGCCGACGTGGACGAGATCGGCGGTAGCGACGCCGAGTTCGGCGGCGGTCCGGTCGAAGATTTCGGGGGCCGGTTTGCGCCAGCCACAGCCGACGCTCGTGACGATCGCGTCGAAATCGTCGCGCTCGAACGCCGATCTGACGAGCGTGCGCCCGACCAGTTCCGGGACGCTGCAGTTCGAACAGATCGCCACCGGACCCCGCTTTCGGGCGGCGGCGACCGCCTCGAGCGCGCCGGGTCTCGTCTCGACGGTCGGGTCGAACGCCGCGACGACGGCCCGTCTGGCCGCGTTGTGTTCGGCGTCCACGCCGCGACTCGAGAGCGCGCGCGAGACGTGGGCCGGAAGTGGCACCTCCGCGCCCTCCGGTGCGTCGACGTGTGGCTCCGCGTAGGCCGTGGCCCAGTCGTCGGGGACCGCGACGTCTCGCTTCGCGAGTTCCGTCGCGACGGCGTCGGCCGGATCGTCCGGCCGGTCGGCGGTCACCAGCGTCCCGAAGAGGTCGAACGATACTCCCACACCAGTGTGACTAGCACAACCTACCTTTAATTTCGCGGTATCCGGGTGGGGGGTTGTTTGGACGGTTTTGTGCATACCCCTTTGTTCACATGGCCACCAGGACGGACTACAATGCACGGACGACGGAGTGCGATCGATTCCGGGCTCGTAACTGCTGTCATACGAACGGTTCGAACCCGTGTCGCCCCGGTGGACTCGAGCGGCGCGAACCGACGTGCCGAGGGGTTGACGATCGGCCACCACGGGCAGTGCAGGGCTCGATCGGCCGACGATCTACCCGGTGACGCGTCGGCGACGGGGTCGGACGAGGACCGGTCGATCACGGACGACCTCGTCGATCCCGACAGCGGTCCCACGACCAGGAGTGAACTCCTCGAGTACGGTCTCACGCCCGAGGAGTACGTTCGCGCCGTCCTCATCGAACACGGCGGCCGGATCAAACAACGGCGGTTCGCCGAGCGCTACGGCTGGGCACACGCCACGCTCAGCCGCCTCCTCTCGGAGCTCGAGGAGCGCGATGTCATCGACCGCTATCGGGTCGGTCGGGAGAACGTGGTCTGTTTGCCGGATGCGATCCCCGAAACAGCGCGCTGACGGTCGCGTCGCCGCGCTCCCTCGCGGATCGTCCGACACGCCGCACGAATCGAATCGAATCGCGATCAGTCGAGGCGGGCGAACGCCAGGTTGCCCGAGATGTTCTTGATGTAGATGTCCACGATGTCGCCCTCCTCGGCACCGGGGACGAAGATCGTGTAACTGCCCTTTTCGGCGACGCCGTCGCCCTTGCGTCCGGTGCCGGTGATCTCGACCGTGTAGGTCTGGCCCTCCTCGACGGCGTCTTGCTGTTGTTGCTGCTGGCTGCTGGTCGAGCGCTTAGTGACGGGCCGGAACGCACCGCAGGCGTCACAGCGCAGCCTGTCTCTTATACACATCTCTGATGGCGCNGTGTAGGTCTGGCCCTCCTCGACGGCGTCTTGCTGTTGTTGCTGCTGGCTGCTGGTCGAGCGCTTAGTGACGGGCCGGAACGCACCGCAGGCGTCACAGCGCAGCATCGGTGTTCGGTCCTCGCGGACGAGACGGGTGTCCGGCAGGCCACACTCCGAACAGAGGACGTACTCGTCGACGTAGGCGTCGATCGCCGCGTCGAGATCCGTCTGTGAGAAGGTCCCGTTGTACCGCCCACGGCCGTCCTCGAGTTTGCCGCTGGTCCCCAGTTCGCGCTGGATGAACCGGTGGAGATGTTCGGTATCGCGCGAGAGCACGTCGGCGATCTCGTCGAGGTTCGTCACTCGCGTGAACGCGCCGTCTTTCTGTGGCTCCGGATCGGGAATCTGCAGTCGCTGTTCGTCGCCCCCGATATCGGGGACGTCCTCCATCGCTCGGTCGAGACTCGATTCGTAATCCATACGCGAAAGCAGGTGACGCGAACGTAAATCCGTTCTGCTATCACAATCCGCCCGACAGCACGGCGTTCGGGCGAGACACGACGACCGGGGAACGGCCGGCCCCGACGTGCGGCCGCGATGACGGACGGCCGTGGCGATACGAGACGGACGGTCGCTGCGTGGGGTGAGTCGCACCCGGACGAGCGGCGTCCTCGAACGGTCGGGTCAGTTCGGCCGCCGACGAGTCGGGGGACTGTCTGCAGTAGCATTTCGATTCGGACCGGTCGCCCAAACGCTGCCTACTCAGCGTAACGACCTGCTACTTCGCGGTACGCTGCTCATATATAGAACGGGACATCCGGTATCTCGGATCGATGACTAGTACTCTCACACGACAGTCATCGTCGCAGTACAGTCGTCCGATCGACCCACTCGGTATCGGAATGGGGGCGGACGCGTGACCATGTCCGGCGCACGCGGCTCACGGGGTCCGCTCCCGAACGGTTGTCGGCGGTTGCTCGCGCTGGCGCTCGGGCTGGCGGTGATCGGCAGTCTCGTCGCGACGGGTGCCGGAGCGTCCGCGAGCCTCGTCGATCCGGAGTCGAACGGGTCCGTCTCGGAAGCGGAATACGTCGAGTCCACGCCCGAACCGGGCGACCCCTACTTCGAAGCGGCAGCGGAAGACGGTAGCTGGATCAGCTACGAGAACCCGCGGGACGAGTATCGCAGCCCGTACCTCGGCGAGGGCTCCGGAAAGATCTGTGTCACGCTGCTCAACGAAAACGGCGATCCCGTCGTCGGCGAGTCGGTCCCGAACACGTCCGTTACGATTCCGACGAACAACGTGACGAGCTGGCACTCCAAGGCGAATCCGATGACCGTCAAGTTCCCCATGACCGACCACTACGACCGGCCGCTCGACGGCGATGAGTTCGGAACGAGCCCGGAGATGTCCCAGGGCGACGGCTACCTGGATTCCCACTGTATCGAGATGCACGGACAGCCCGAAGACGCGACCATCGAGTACGGCGAAGCGGAGATCAGCGGCGAACACGCCGACAAGATCGACGTCGTGGGGTACATCCAACAGGTCCCCGAAGGCGACGGCTGGGACTCGGATATCGATCCGGTCGCCGCCGCGGAGCCCTACGAGGAAGTCGGCGGCAGCTGGACCTACGAACCGGAGGCCACTCACGCACAGGTCAGTGTCATCCTACAGCTCGATGCAGCGCCGGGCGGCTCCGTGAGCCCGTCCGATCCCGACGGGAACGGCTCGAGCGGCTCCACGAGCGGGACCGATCAGGAGCCCGACGACGACGAGGCCGAGGACGGGAACCCGATGCCCGGGTTCGGCGCGCTCGCGGCCCTCGTCGCGCTGTCGGTCGCCGTCATCGCTCGCCACCGCAACCGCGGATAAGGCGGTCCGGAGACGGTATCGATCCGGCTCCGAACCCGGCCCGACGACGACCGCCGCAACGGCGTCGTCACTCGGCGGGAACTGACTCGGCCCGAAAGACAGGGAACGGCTACGGATGTAGCCGGGAACCATGGAGCTCCTCGCACGTCATGACGGGGCGGACGGATCGGGTGGACCTCCCCACCGACAGACTGTCGTACCCCCCGTCTACCTGACTGTTCGCTCGAAACACAATAATACTGCTGGCCAATTCACGGGCAAACCGGCGAAAACGGACGGAAGATTTCCACGATATGTGCGGTATGCTATTATACTGCGGCCTCGAGACGCGGACCGAACGGCTACGCGGGACCGCCGGTCGTCCGAACCAATCAGGTTTTATCGGTTGGCGCGAGATAGCCGACAAATGACGAACACAAGCGAGTCGGACGGGGATGCACCGCGCGTTCCGGTCGTCTGTCCTGACTGTGAAACGACTTCCCGCGTTCCCCTCTCGGATGTCGCCGACGCCGTCGAACGGCACAACGACCAACTCCACGACGGCGACGACGTCGCCGAAGTCGATCCCGATGTCGCCGACCGCATCGCGGATCTGGTCGCCACCGAACTCGGCCTCCTCGAGGACGACGACTGAGACGGCCACTGTCGGTTCGGACCGCTGCACCCGCCCGGACGTCGGTCCGCCGGACAAGCGGGACAGCAGACCGGATGCACACCCTCGTATCGGTTGCACACCTCGATTACCGACCGAAGTCTTCACGGAACCTGTCGACGAGCGAGCCGTCGATGCCTCTCTCGATGGGAGAGCGATCCGGCGATTGCGTTCAAAATTTCACCGATGTTCCGCTCGAGAGGTTATATTTCACCGAATCGGACCGTTGGTTCAGTGAGAAGGCTTATGCTGTCATACCCGACTCTACCCACCATATGGCACGCGAGAAAGCGCCAGCGGCTCCCGACACCGGAGCCGGTACAGCCGACGACGAGGCCGAGGACGCGTCACCGCTCAGCACCGAACCGACCGCGACGGCGACCATCGCAGCGACGCGGGCGGGAGCGGACGCTGGCGGTGCCCTCCCGAACACGCTGACGATCATCGGACAGGGGGTCCCCTCGAGCGTCGAACTCACTGTCGACGGCGAGATCGAACCGGCCGGCGAGGACGGAACGAGCAATGTGACCGTCCTCTCGGGGACGACGGTGGAGGGAACGGTCGAGGACGGCACGGTAACGGTCCGCTTCAGCGGCGAGNCTCACTGTCGACGGCGAGATCGAACCGGCCGGCGAGGACGGAACGAGCAATGTGACCGTCCTCTCGGGGACGACGGTGGAGGGAACGGTCGAGGACGGCACGGTAACGGTCCGCTTCAGCGGCGAGTTGACCGACGTGACGTTCGTCGATCGCGGGATCACCGGCCGGACGCCGGCGACGACCCCGAACGTCCACGTCGATTACGGCACGCCGGAACGATCGCAGTCGTAGTCGACCGAGACGGTCTCGTCACGGCGTGGTTCGCCGGTCGAGACCCGACTGACCGCTCCCGACCGGACGAGCGCGCCGGGCGCTCCCGGCGATCCGAGACGTAAACATACTCCCGGACGGGGACCTAACGTCACCACATGGACGACCACACACCCGACGCCGACGCGGAGAGCGACACCGGTGTCGAGGCAGACACCGACGTTACGGTCGAAACGAAGGCTCACAGCCACACGGAAGGCGGACACGCCGTCGAAACGAAGGCTGGTGCCCCGATCTATTCCGACGCCGGATCGGAAATCGACGCCAAGTGGATGGATGCCGCCGACGGGCGCATCCTCGAGGTCATGCAGTCGGAAGACGTCTTCGAGCCGCAGCAGTTCGAAGAAGAGGGGATCTGTCCGGGGAGGTTCGCGGCCTATCGCTGTCGGGAACTGTCCAAGTACGGCCTCCTGAAGCGTCACATGCCCGGCGTCTACGAACTCACCGACGCGGGCGAGCAGTATCTCGCGGGCGACCTCGATCCGAGCGAACTCGAGCCCGACGAGTAGCGGTACGAGGTCGAGACGGGTGGTCGAGCTCGTCGCGAGCGCGACGGCGTCACAGCGGAGAGCTACCGGTTCCGCACGGCCTTCGGACATCGCAGAGACGAGTGGGCGACACGAAGGGTGTAGCCGTTCGCTCGCCGTGCCGTGTTCTCCGCTTTAGTCGGCGTCGGCGGCGTTCGGAACGTGGCTTTCGAGGAAGTCGGTCACTGCGTCGCCGCCCTGGAACCCCTCCGCCAGCCGCGCGGTCTCCGTTCCGTCCTCGAACAGGATCAGCGTCGGGACCGACCGAATGTCGAAGCGATCGACGAGGTCGATGTCGTCGCCGGGATTGACCATTCCGATCGCGACATCCGTTGCGCGGGCGACGTTACCCAGTACCGGTTCCATCGCCTGACACAGCGCACAGCCGCTGGTGTAGAACTCCACGAGCGCGACGTCGTGGTTCGCCACGAACTCGTCGAGTTCGTCGCCGGTCTCGAATCGACTCGGTTTGCTGGTCACGGCCATAGGATCGGCTACGCGTCCGCGATAGAAACCCCTGACGGACGCAGCAGGCCTCGAGCCCGGAACTCTCGTCAGCCCGGCCTCGTGCTCGGGAATTCGAATCACGGGTCGGTCTCGCACGTTCCGATTTGGATGACGGTATCGCATCGAGGAGTCATCGGTCGGCTGTATTGTGTGACGGGGACACGGAG
>NZ_AOII01000076.1 GCF_000337615.1 Natrinema pallidum DSM 3751 | reverse complement strand
CCCGCAACTGACCGCGACGACGGTGTGTCGGTCCAGCGGAAAGCGACGCTGTTTTGCTGGGAGTGTGACCACTCGAGTCCGGTCGACGGCAACTGGCTGGTGGACCCCCGCGATCAGTGCGTCGCGTACGTCTGTCCCGAATGTGGGACGACGCTCACGAAGCGACCGCGGTCGACCGGGTCGTCACGCGACCGGGCAGCGACGGGACCGCTGGCGGCGTGGCAGCGAACGATCCACGCGTCGACGATGGTCTGGCGGGCGAGCGTCGATGTCGGGTTCTCGAGTCTGGCCGCGTTCGTCGGCGTCGGGGCGACCACCGGTATCCGAGGATACCCCGATCCGTAGCCGATTCGTCGAACGGCATCTGTCCCCGACCGTTGGGAAAATTACTGACGGTGATTCCGGAGCTTCCGAAACGTGCTTTCACTTTCGTCGCCGATTTCGTCCGATATCAGTCTTCGGCCGCATATGCCGGATCGTAAAACACATTTGGACACTGCTAATGACATTTGCGGATATTCGCCAACAACAGTAGAGCTTTAATAGTAGAATCCGTTTGCATACTCGAGTAGAAGATGACGAACGGGAACCTAACCGCTGCGGAAGAGGAGGTACTGGACGAAATCGAGGCGGAAGACATCGACTTCCTTCGGCTGCAATTCACCGACATTCTGGGAACGGTCAAGAACGTCTCCGTGCCGGCCAGACAGGCCGAGAAAGCGTTTACCGAAGGCATCTACTTCGACGGCTCCTCGATCGAAGGCTTCGTTCGCATTCAGGAGTCGGACATGCGCCTCAAGCCCGACCCCGAGACGTTCGCGGTACTGCCATGGCAGAACCGCGAGGATGGGGCGTCCGCCCGGATGATCTGTGACGTCATCGATACCTCGACCGGCGACCCCTTCGAGGGCGATCCGCGCCGCGTGCTCAAGAACGCGCTCGAGCGCGCCGACGAGATGGGGTACAAGGTCAACGCCGCCCCGGAGCCGGAGTTCTTCCTGTTCGAGGAGGACGACGACGGCCGCGCCACGACCNGGGTACAAGGTCAACGCCGCCCCGGAGCCGGAGTTCTTCCTGTTCGAGGAGGACGACGACGGCCGCGCCACGACCATGACGAACGACGCCGGCGGCTACTTCGACCTCGCGCCGAAGGACCTCGCGAGCGACGTTCGCCGGGACATTATCTACGGACTCGAGGAGATGGGCTTCGAGGTCGAGGCCAGTCACCACGAGGTCGCCGAGGGCCAACACGAGATCAACTTCACCTACGACGACGCGCTCTCGACGGCCGACAACGTCGGGACATTCCGAACGGTCGTCCGCGCCATCGCCGCTCAACACGACCTGCACGCGACGTTCATGCCCAAACCGATCCCGCGCATCAACGGCTCGGGAATGCACACCCACCTCTCGCTGTTCACCGCTGACGGCGAGAACGCCTTCCACGACGAGGACGACGAGTTCAACCTGAGCGAGGAGGCCCACGC
>NZ_AOII01000075.1 GCF_000337615.1 Natrinema pallidum DSM 3751 | reverse complement strand
CCCGTCTACGTCGCCTGGTCCGATCGCAACCGCTCGGCACTGATCCGCAAACCGGCGGCGCGGACGCCCGCAGCCTCACGCGTCGAGTTGCGCTCGCCGGACCCCTCCTGTAACCCCTACCTCGCCCTAGCGGCCATGATCCACGCCGGGCTCGAGGGGATCGAAAACGACCTCGAGTGCCCGGACCCGGTCCGGGAGAACATCTACGAGTTCGACGAGCAGAAACGCGAGGAGTACGGAATCGACACGCTGCCGTCGAACCTCGGCGAAGCAGTCGCGGCCCTCGAATCGGACGAGGNCCTTCTGAGAGAACTTCGAACGGCGATTCGGCTCTCGTGTCGGCACCGCTGTCGGATCAGTTCGCGACGTACTCCGATCCCGTTCGTTCCACGTGGCCGTCGCTCGAGAGCGAACGCAGGACGCTCAGGACGTTGATCTTCTTCATCGCCAGAATCTCCCCCAGTTCGTCGACCGTCGCCCCCTCGGTAACGTCGAGATAGATGTACACTAGCTTTGCACGGGCCGATTCGAGGTCGTCGGGAACCGGCTCGAGCTGCGTCGCGGGACGGTGCTCTTGTGAATTCATTGTCAGCACTAGCCACCTCGTTCGTGTATATAAATCCACACGTAAGTTGGATACCAATGGATACTAGGACATGATATGGTCCATGATACCGCACACCTGTGCGGGTCCGCAGCCCGATTCGGGCCGAACAACGAGTTTTAGGGACCAGCAATTCCCAGCAGCGAGTATGACCGCGGACGAACGACCGAGCCCACCGGCGGAGCTAGACCGCGTTGGCCACGAGGCACTCGACGAACTCGCCACCCGGGAGCCGGCGGCGCTCCGTGCGGCGAGCGAGTACCTCGAAACGCTGGCGGCGTGGAAGGAGGGGGAAGACGCACGCTCTCCTGACGACGGCGAGCCGGTCACGTATCCCGACGGCGTCCCCGAGCGGGCGAGCGTCTCGGCGACCGAAATCGCCGGTACCACGTACTACTACTATCAGTGGCGCGAGGGCGACGAGATCAAGTCGGAGACGATCCGACGGTAGGCGGCAGTCCCCCGCGCAACGGCGGAGGGTCGTTAGTCGGCCGCTGATGCGGACTCGAGGACCCGTCCGAGCGCGTCCGCGACCCGGTCCGGGTGCGCCACTCGGCTACCACTGGTTCCCGTTCGTGGAGCGCGGTGACGTGGCGATTTATGCTGATTAGATAGACGACTGCACCGCCGAAACTGAAGACGACGATCTCCACGACCCACGTTCGTAGCCACGGCTCGACGCCGCGCACTCCGATCGTCGTGAGGACCCAGACGACGGCCCCGAGGACGACCACCGCGAACGGGAGGGCGTGCAACCGCGTTCGGACGAGGGTCGCCGCAGGCGTAGGTCGGGTATAACACTGGCTGGCCGCGACCAGCCCGGCACACGCACCGATCGCGACGGGCCACAGCGCCGTGTACGCTGCGCCGAGGACGCGACTGGCCGCACACAGCGTGAGTCCCCCGACGTATCCGCCGAGGACGATCGAAAAGAACGCAGCCGATGGGTTCCGGAGGGGCATCTCTCGTTGGTCGTCTTTCATGATTCTGATCCTACAATTGAAGCGTTTTCGGTCGGCCACGGCGGTACCGCTGTCGAAACGAGCACCGAACGCCATCGCTTGGACCGGACGATCGACTGCAGACCAGCTAGAGCGCACCCGGGCTCAGACTCCCTCGTAGGGACCGAGCCGCGTCCCGTCCAACAGATAGGCCTCGCCGCCGGCTAGTCCCGACGGAAGAAACGGGGAGAGAAACGACTGTCCGGTCACGTTGATCCAGGTCCCCCCGACGAGGTCGTTGAACGCCGGCACGACGATCGCCGCCGGTGGCGATCCGTCGGCACGCTCGAGCCACGAGACGCCCTCGTATTCGGGCCGGTCGCGGAACGCGGCCGGGTCGAGCCGCCCCCGAAGCCACGCGCGTTCGACGCGGCTGCCGCCGACCGCGTCCTCGAGTCGCACGCACGGGTGTTCGTGGCCCAGACAGAGGACATCGCTCTCGAGGGCGGCCCGCGAGGGCCACGTGTGTCCGTGACAGATGCCAACGTCGCCGAGTGCGACACCCTCGCCGGGAACGATGTCGATGGTCGCCTCGACAGCGTCGCGCTCCGCGAG
>NZ_AOII01000074.1 GCF_000337615.1 Natrinema pallidum DSM 3751 | reverse complement strand
GAGCGAAGCGACCGTCGCGTCGAACTCGGGACTCGTCGCGTCCGGCGCGATCTCGAGCCCGTTCACCTGATCGCGATCGCCCGCGACGACTTCGCAGGCCTCGAGCGCACAGTTCCGGAGCGCCGCGAGGTACGACGGCGTCGTTCCGTAGTGGTCCTGCGCAAGCGGGATTCCCGCCGCCAGACCGGCGTCGACGCCGGCCTCGAGCAGGGCGTCGGTCACCGCTTCCTCGCCTGCATCTGGGTGCTCCGTCCGTGCCGCGAGTGCGGCGGCTCCGGCGTAGGTCCCGATGCGGTCGATCGTTCGTTCGGCCGCGCTGACGACCCAGCGGTCCCGGGTATCGGCGTCGACCGCCGCGATGCTTTCGGGGCGGATCGAGGTGTAGACCTGGTCCGAGTCGTCGGGTTGGAAGGTCCGGGCTTTGCCCGTCACTGCGACGAACGCGGGCGGCTCCGTCTGCTCTAAGAACGCCAGTTCGTCGGGCTGGTACTGGCCGGCGTAGACGACGAACGCGCCGGTCGGATCGACCACCCGGGCGCGGACCATCTCGTCGTTGACCGACGTGACTTCGGTGAGGGTGCCGACGACGAANGGCCGGCGTAGACGACGAACGCGCCGGTCGGATCGACCACCCGGGCGCGGACCATCTCGTCGTTGACCGACGTGACTTCGGTGAGGGTGCCGACGACGAAGACGCGGTTGAGCCGCGCGCCGGTGGGCGTGATCACGTAGTTTGGTGCCCGCTCCTCGTCGCTCTCGGCGTAGGAAAGCGAGGCATCGTCGTACTCGGCCGCGAAGAGTCGGTACGCGATTTCCCGGCCCGGAATATCGTCGTCGCTTTCGGTCGTGCTCATGCGTCCACCTCCTCTAGAACGGCCGCCGCACGGGCGACCGGATCGTCGTCGCTCTCCTCGAAGCGCTCGGCGTCGAGGTTCGCGCCGTACTCGTCGACCGAGAGGTGACCGCGGATGCGGTATTCACGACCGACGATTCGCTCGCGGATCCGGTCCGCGACGACCTCTTGATCCATGGCCTCGCGGGCCTGCTCGAGGGCGTCCTCTAAGCTACCGCCGTAGACTCGCTCGGTGAGTTCGTCGCCGAGGACGACGGTGACGGTCCCGGTGCCGTCGTCGAGGATCGCCTTGACGCGCATGTCGTCGATCCCGTCGACATCGCCGTGGGTCCGGCACTGTCCCTTCTGGATGACACGGTAACACTCCGGACAGCGCTGGATGAGCCCGGAGCCGTCACGGACCGCGAGCAGGTTACCGACGACTTCGACGTCNCTCCGGACAGCGCTGGATGAGCCCGGAGCCGTCACGGACCGCGAGCAGGTTACCGACGACTTCGACGTCGTAGATGCCGCCGGTGGCGACGGCGTCGCCGATGTCCATCGTCGACGTGTTACTGCCGACGTCGATCGCCCGGTCGAGCGCGGTGACCGTCGAAAACTCCGAGACGTTGATCTCGGGGACGCCCCGGAACTCCTGAACGTAGGCGTTCTCGATGCGAACCGTGCCGCCGTCCTCGATCTCGGGAGCCGGTTCCCAGTTCGTGAAGGGGAGCCGCCCGCTCTCGTCGCCGACGACACCGCTCAAAATGTCCGTTTCGCCGTCGCGACCGTCGATCGTCTTGCGCTCGCACTCGANGGGAGCCGGTTCCCAGTTCGTGAAGGGGAGCCGCCCGCTCTCGTCGCCGACGACACCGCTCAAAATGTCCGTTTCGCCGTCGCGACCGTCGATCGTCTTGCGCTCGCACTCGAGGACGGTGACCTCGATAGTGACCGCGCGATCGCCGGTCTCGAGGTCGGCCAGGTGTGCGTCGCCGCCGACTTCGTAGGGGACCTCGAGCGCGTCACCCTCGAACGACAGCGAGGTGCTCTCGCCGAGGTTGAGTTCGGGGTCGCCGTCCCACTCGCGGACGCCCGCGTTGCCCGCGGTGATCGTGTTGCCGGGCTCGAGATCGAAGTCCTCCCACGCGGTGTAGTCGATGACGCCGGTCTCGTCGGCCAATCGGCCTTCGACGATGACGTGATCGGAGCCCTGATACCGGATCGATCGCTCGCCCGCCGTCAGGACGACGCCCGTCACGGTGACGCTGCTCTCGTCGGGCGTGATCTCGGCGATGTCCTTCGCTGACGGCGTGCCGCCACCGCCGCTGGACCCGTCGCCGTACTTCCGTCGGAGGCTCTGTGTGGCCTCGTCGATCGGGACGCTGTACTCCACGAGGTTCTGCAGGTCGTCTTTGACCTCCTCTTTGTCAACACCGAGGTCGGAGGCGAGATCCTCGGCATGATCGTCGAGTTCCATCACTTGCCCTTCGAGTTGGGGCTTAAAAAACGTTCCCGCAGGAGGGTGGTCGCGTTCAGATTAGCTGATTCCATGCGAAGGCGAACGATTTGAGCCCTTCATCAGCAGTTTCTGCACTTGCGTGACCGAAACAGTTCGAGAAAACGGTAGTTCTGCGTTTTACCTCTTGAAAGACACGGTCGACGCTGTTGCGATTTTCGTGACGTTCGTAGCGGAAATCGAGCCCGTGACGCGTGCAGGCGTCTTTCAGCGGCGTCGCGCCGTCGACGAGGAACACGGCGTCGTCGATGTCGTGCTTCTCGCGTAGTTCCGTAAAGAACGCATGTGCTAAGACGCTCGTTCTGGTCGGTTCGAGCGTTGTATGCAGCAGTTCGTTGGTTTCTGGATCGACGGCAGCGTACAGCCAGTACTGTTCAGTATTGAGTCGGATCACGGTCTCGTCGACCGCAACGTGATCCGGTGACTGACCGTCTTCGGGCTGTAGGTCGGCCTTGCGAACCCAGTTGTGGACGGTCGACTTGACGCGGTTAACGCCAAACAGTTCGAGAATAGAGACAGTATCAGAANGTGGACGGTCGACTTGACGCGGTTAACGCCAAACAGTTCGAGAATAGAGACAGTATCAGAAAGCGATAATCCAGCAAGATGTAGCTGAATACTGAGCTTCATCAACAGTCGCGGTGTTGCTTCGCGCTCCACAAAACCTAACTCGATCTCGTCCAAACAACCGTTGAGGACGGCGCTTTTGGGCATAGACACTTCAAAAATGCCGTTCCTCACTTTTCAGTGCTTATCTGAACACCGCCGGTTCACCACGGCTAGAGTATATCGTAACTCGCATCGACGGCCCACCAGTCACTGCTCACTGCGCCGACGGCCACCGATCGGCGACCCGCCGATAGGTCTCGAGACAGCGCTCGAGGACGGCGATCGAGACGCTCTCGTCGTCGGTGTGGGCCTCGCCGGGTTCCGACGGCCCGCAGATCACGCACTCGGTACCCGCCCGCGAGAGCCACCCTGCGTCGGTCGCGTGGGGTTTCGTCACCAACTCGGGGTCTGCCGCTTGCACGCCGTCAGCGGCCTCGAGAACCGTCTCGGCGAACGCATCGTCGTCACAGCGCATCGGCGGCAAGTCCTGGTCGACCGTCCACTCGACGCCGTCGAGATCGGTGACCCGCTCGAGGGCCGCGCGTTCGCCTGGCACCGTCCGTTCGTCGACCGTGACCGCACACCGAGCGGGGACGACGTTCATCGCCGACCCACCCTCGATCTCCGTGACGGTGAGCCGACCTGCGATCGATTCGCCCGCCACGTCGACCGACGGGGGCTCGAGGTCGCGAACGCGATCGACGGCCGCGGTGGCGCGATAGATGGCGTTCTCGCCGGCATTGGCTTCGCTGGCGTGTGCGGCGGTGCCGTGAGCGGTGATCGTACTCCCGCGACGGCCCTTGTGGGCGACGGCCACGTCGGTGACGTTCGGGCCGGAATAGTTCGTCGACCCCTCGCCGACGACGGCGTACTCGGGGGCAAACCCGTCGTCGATCGCGTACTGTGCGCCGACGCCGCCGACCTCCTCGCCGACGAAGCTCGCGACGACGAGTTCGCCGGCGGGGTCGGCATCGCGGAAGGCCAGCAGCGCGGCCGCGAGCGCCCCTTTCATGTCCGCCGCCCCGCGACCGTACAGGCGGCCGTCCCGCTCGTCGACGACGTACTCGCTCGCGTTGTCGACGGTCCCGTCCGCGTCCGCGACCTGCGACGCGGCCGGCTCGACGACATCGTGGTGTCCGACCAGTGCGAGCGTCTCTGGTCCCGTCCCTTTTCGGGCGATCACGTTACCGACGGCGTCCCGAGTCACGTCGGCGTCGGTCTCGCGGCGCAGCCACGACTCGAGGAAGTCACCGGCGGCGGCCTCGTCTTCGTGGCTCGGGATCGACACGAGATCGCGCGTCAACTCGACGAGAGTCATACGCAATGTCTCGGGGGCTGTGCTGTTCAGTGCACCGACTCCCGACATCGGGACAGCAGCCTGGAGAGCGGTCGCCCCGCCGGGGCGTTCGATACTTACTCGTACCGTTCGTACACCGGCGGCTCATCGTCAGTGTCGGCCTCCGTCAGCCGCGCAACCGACTCGCGGACCTCTCGCAGACTGGCCGTTTGCTGTTGGCTCGCCGCCGCGACCGACTCCGCGGCGCTTGCGACGGTGTCGGCCGACTCCGAGAGATCCTCGAGCGTCTCCGCCGTCACCTCGACGCCCCGAGCCTGCTGATCGGTCGCGGCCGCGACGTCTTCCATGCCGGCCGCCGTCGTCCGTGCCGACTCGTGGATCTCCTCGAGCGAGTCGACCGTCTCCCGAACGCGGTCGGTTCCGGTATCGACGCGGGTAACGGTCTCCTCGGTGGTTTCGACGGTCGCCGCGGCGTCCTGCCGGACGGCTTCGACGGCGTCCTCGATCTCGGCGAGATCGGACTTCGTCTGTTCGGCGAACGAACGGACCTCGCTCGCGATGACACCCATCGTCTCGCTGCCGCCCGCGTCGTCCCGCGAGGACTCGATCTTCGCGTTCGCCGCCAGCACCGTCGTCCGTTCGGCCAACTCGTCGAGTCGGTCGACGATCTCGTCGATCTCCTCGGTTCGGTTCGCGAGCGTGTCGACCGCGTCGGCGACGCGGTCGGTCGCATCTTCGATCGCCGCGAGCTCGTCCAGCGCGTCGTCGGCCGCCTCGACGCCCTGCGCGGCGAGCGTTTCGGTTCGATCGCTCTCCTCGCTGACCTCGTCGGCGACGCTTGCAACCTCCTCGATGGCCGCGCTCATCTCGTTGAGTTCCCCCGCCGCCCGCGTGATGCCCGTCGCCTGCGAGTCCGTCTGCTCGCTGATCGCCTCGGCGCGCTGAGCGACGACCTCGCTCGAGTCGTGGAGTTCGGCGATCGGTGCCTCGACGTCGGTTTCGACCTCTCGTGCGAGCCGTTCGCGCCGTTCGATCGAGTCCTCGAGTCGCTGTGCATAGGAGTCGACGTACGTGTCGACCGCGACCTGCATGTCGAGGTTGATGATCCGCAGCAGCGAGAGGACATCCATCATCCCGTCGTCGATGGCGTCTCTGACCGTTTCCTCGAGCGACTCCTCGAGACCGTCGTTCTCGTCTTCGGCGCTGCCGCCGAGGCCGAGCGCGCCGACGAATCGGTCGAGACCGCCGTCGTCCTCGGTGTCACGCTCCGCGGCCCACTCCTCGATAGCGTCGACGACCTGTTGCTGGACCCGCTCGTTGAGTCGAGACATGATCAGGTCATAGTAGACGCCGTACTGTCCCACGTACTGTTTCAGGGGCATGTCGAGCAGTTCGTGGAGTTTGCCGATCCGGGCCCGGTTCTTGAAGAACGCCTGATCGTAGTCCCCGGTCGCGAGCGAGACGAGGTACGCCTGCTGTGTCCGCTTGAGCGCGTCGACGTTTTTCGGGGAGCGGTCGACGATCGCCCGCGTCTGCTCGTAGTGCAAGACGTTCTCGTAGAAGTCGTCCGCGATCGCCTCCGCGTTGGCCTGCAAGAGCGGCTCGAGAGCGGCCAGGCGCTGTTCGTCGGTCTCATCGAACCCGATGAACGCCTTTCGCCACGCGATTTCGTCTTCGTCGAGTTCGATCCGGTCGACGAGATCGTCGACATCGAGAAAACCATTGAGTCCGCCGCGCCCGAACGTCTCCTGGGGTTGCATGCGGGAAACGTGTTCGGTCGGTCCGTTAACTGTTCATTACTGTTCCCGCCGAATAGGAACACCCGACACGAATTCACGGGACCTAACTCTCGAAAAATACGTCCGCGAGACGGGGCGATGCTGTGGACACCCTTATAGGCGTACGTCGATCAGTTTACGTATGAACGTCGTGCCGGATACGAGCGTGGTCATCGACGGCCGCGTCTCGGCGACAATCGAAGACGGGCAGTTCGAGGGAGCGACGATCTGCGTCCCCGAGGCGGTCGTCGCGGAACTCGAGGCGCAGGCCAACGACGGGATCGACAGCGGCTGGGACGGTCTCGAGGAACTCCAGCGGCTGGCCGACCTGGCCGACGACGGGGTCATCGACCTCCGCTACGTCGGGGAGCGGCCCAACGCGATCGAGCGGGGCCACGCCTCCGAGGGCGAGATCGACGCGCTGATCCGCGATCTCGCGGAGGAGTTCGATGCGACCTTCGTCACCAGCGACATCGTTCAGGCCGAGGTCGCCCAGGCGAAAGGACTCGACGTCGAACGCGTATCCCCCGAGGTACGGGAGGTCGGGACGCTGGCCATCGAGGAGTTCTTCGACGAGGAGACGATGAGCCTCCATCTCAAGACCGATGCCGTCCCGAGGGCCAAACGCGGCGACCTCGGCGCGATGGCCTACGAGGAGATCGCCGACGAACCGCTCGACGAGGCGACCATGGACGAGTACGCCCGCGAAGTCGTCGACGGTGCGAAGGAGACTCCCGACGGCTTCATCGAACTCTCGGAGCCGGGCATGAAGATCGTCCAGTTCCGGGACTACCGGATCGCGATCGGCCGACCACCCTTCTCCGACGGGATCGAGATCACAGCCGTCCGGCCGATCGCCCAGACCGATATCGAGGACTACGAACACGCCGACGAACTCAAAGAGCGACTGCTCGAGCGCCAGCGTGGCGTCCTGATCTCGGGTGCGCCCGGGGCCGGGAAGTCGACGTTCGCGCAGGCGGTCGCCCGGTATATTTCGGATCACGATTACTCGGTCAAGACCATGGAGAAGCCACGGGACCTGCAGGTCGGTCCCGACATCACCCAGTACACGGAACTGGGCGGCGAGATGGCCAAGACCGCCGACGCTCTGTTGATGGTCCGGCCGGACTACACCATCTACGACGAGGTCCGCAAGACCGACGACTTCGAGGTCTTCGCGGACATGCGCCTGGCCGGCGTCGGCATGATCGGCGTCGTCCACGCGACGCGGCCGATCGACTCGCTCCAGCGACTGGTCGGCCGGGTCGAACTCGGGATGATCCCGCAGGTCGTCGATACCGTCGTCTACATCGAAGCCGGTGAGGTCGAGACCGTCTACGACGTCAAGACGGAAGTCAAGGTCCCTGCCGGGCTCACGGAAGAGGACCTCGCTCGCCCGGTCATTCAAGTCACGAACTTCCAGACGGGCGAGCCGGAGTACGAAATCTACACCTTCAACCGCCAGGTCGTCACCGTCCCGCTCACCGACGAGGACGGCGGCCCCGGCACCGAGTCCGGCGTCGACCGGATCGCCAAACAGGAGATCGAACGGGAGATCCGATCGATCGCCCACGGCTACGTCGACGTCGAACTCAAAAGCCAGGACACGGCCGTCGTCTACGTCGAGGAGGACGACATCTCGAGCGTCATCGGCAAGGGCGGTGGCCGAATCACCGACATCGAGAACCGGCTGGGGATCGATATCGATGTCCGGACCCACGACGAGAACCCCAACTATGGCGCAGGCGGCGGCTCCGGCGGTGCGAGTGCGAACGGCGGAAGCGGCGGTTCTCAGGCCGGCCAGATGGTCCAGCCCGAGATCACCTCGCGACACATCGTTATCCCCGTCGACGGTAACCACGGCGAGACCGTCGAGGTGCAAGCCGGCGGCGAGTACCTCTTCACCGCGACGGTGAGCCGCGGTGGCGAGATCCAGGTGTCTCGAGGGAGCGCGATCGCGGAGGAACTCGAGCGAGCGATCGACCGCAAGGACTCGGTGACGGTCGTTCCATCGTAGACGATCGATCCGCGAGCGAGCGACGTGAGCGAGCTTTTTCGTGCAGATTTTTGAGGGGTGGTACGCGAGCGGCCGCTCCCACGACTCAGGGCGACCAGATCCCGTCTTCCCGATCGAGCAGCGTGACCACGACGACGTGTGGGAGGGTCAGCACGGCGATCCCGACCAGATAGACCGCGATGATGTCGGCGACGGTCGCGGGCGTTCGCGGGACGGCGAGCCAGATTCCGACGAGGACGGCCAACGCGGCGAGGGTCAACGGCGCTGCGTCACGGGCGAACCGGGACACGGCAGTCCGAATCGCCCCGCGCTCGAGGGCCGCGCTCGCGACGGGGTCCACGAGCATCGTTCTGAGGACGTGCCGGAGCGAGTGCCAGAAACAGAAGTAGAGGCCGATCGCGAGGATCGGCGGCACGGTGGCGAAGTAGCCGACCAGACCCAGCGTCTCGGCGGCGTCGACGAGCCACGGCCACCGCTCGCCGGGGCTCGTTCGACAGCCCCCGCGGAGGAGCGAGAGCGCGATCAGCGATCCGAACCCGATCACCACGGCCGCCCGACCCGTCGGTTCGAAGAGGGGATCGAGCGCGGTCGCCGCGCTGGGATCGAACACCCCGATGAGCGTCTCGGCGACGAACGCGTACTGCCCGGGAAAGGCGACCAGCGGGACGAGCATCGGGAGGCCGCCCCTGACGAGGAGGGCGAGTAGCCGACTGGCTCGCGTCTCGAGGTGGTCCGCGCCGACGAACTCGAGGAGCGCGTAGACATCGCCCTGTCCCCAGTGGACGAGCGTAACGAGGATGAACAGGATGAACGCCGCGACGGGTGCGAGGACCCAGACGAGCGCGTAGGCGGAGCCGAGGAGGAGGTAGAGGACGCCGACGAAGGCGAGCGATCGCGGCGTAACCGGGTCGCCCCGGACCCGCGGTAACACGAGGTGGTCGACGGCACCGTGGGGGAGTCCGAGAACGACGACGCTGAGCGCTAGCGGCACGTACTGGTAGACGAGCGGCGGCGACCCGAACACGATCGTCGCCCCGGCAGCGACGGCGAGCAGCGAGCCGAAGCCAAAGGCCAGCCGAGCGGCGCGCGATCGACTCTCGGCGCTCGCTCGCGCGTCGGCGCGCCGGCCGATCGCGTCACCGGTCATCGGAACTCGTCGGCACCCGCGGTGCTGTGCTCGTCCACGCCGAACCGCTGCCGATTCGATCGAGCACCCAAACGTACATGGTGATCCCCTGAACGATGAAGAGATTGGTCACGAGGAAGAACAGCGCCTCCTCGATCGGGAGACCGAAGAGCGCGTGACCGGTGGTGTACGTGTCGGAGATGACCCAGACGCCGAGTTCGATCGCGATCCGGTCGACGAGCCAGAGGTACAGCGTCGGGACGGCGATCGCGACCAGCAGCGACCGGCGGATGGCCCACAGGTACGTCGACCCGAACCCCCACTGGAGAGCGAGGACCGGCCCGGCCCAGAGGAACAGCCAGCCCAGATAGTACGTGGCGGTGTCGCCGAGGAGTACCCAGCCGACGACGGCGATCGCCAGCCCGCTGGCGACGCCGAGCAGTCGGTGTGTTCGAGGAATCGCCAGCGACCGATCGGCGGACGGTCGTACCTGAAACAGCCAGAGCGCGGTCAGTATCGGCTGGAGGACGAAAAAGAGGTACTCCTCGAGTGGCGTGTGCCAGACGGTCGCGAGGACGGTCCCCTCTCCGTACCACCAGACGCCGACGGGGATGAGGCGGTTCGTAAACGGCGTCGTGTAGACGATGGCGAGAACGATCATGACGCCGAGTCCCGAGAGGGGGCGAACTCCCCACCAGGTGCGATCGCGCCGGATCGAGAGCCATCCCAGAATCAGGATTGGCGGCAGCAGGAAGGCGAGATGGATGCCGAAGTACGTGAACTGGTCGGTCATGGGCGGATCGACGTTCGCCATCGGTGTACGGGCGGAAACCGGAACCGCTGTGAACGGCAGTACGGACGGGAGCCGGATAGCGCCGTATCCATACTGGTTCGGAACGATCGGGACACGCGATATAGATCGGTTCGGTCAGTCGTCGGCCGGAGCGAGTCCGGGTGTACTGGTGCCACAGTCCGCTCGGCCCGGATCACTTTACCAGAGCGACACATAAACGAGTGGCCGTCCCGGGCCGGCTGCACACGAGCAGACCGGAACAGCGTCCGGGTCTCTGCTATCGCGTCGGTCGCTGGCACCGTCCGTCGGGAGTCGATGCAGCGGCCTCAGGTCGGGGCAGCCGTCGGCGTCGCGACCCGCTCCAGGACGGAGCGGCTCTGGAGCAGGATCACGCCGAATCCGACCTTTGCCGAGAGGTCGAGCACCATGAACGCCGCGGTTTCCCAGTACAGCGGAAGGATGCCGAACGTCCCTTCCGTGCCGAGGATCCAGACCACCGGGTAGAGGAACCACAGCGCGATAACCAGGTTGCGGAGTCTCCCGAACAGCGATGCGACCTCGGGGGCCCGGTTGCGCGCGTTCTTGGAGAGCGTCCCGACGAGGACGTACAGCAGGGCGAGCAGAGCACCGGTGCTGATCGCCCACCAGGCGATCCGGGTACCCGGGGTGGACGAGAGCGCTGCGATCGCGCCGGTCCCGATCATGAAAACGTCGAGGCCGATCAGCGTCGCGATCGTGTTTCGGTTCGCCCCGGCGAGCAGCGAGAGGTCGAGCAACAGCAGCGGCGTCGTGAACAGCCAGTCGGCGTAGCGCGCCCAGTAGATCGTGAGCGCCTCGTCGCCGACCATGACTTCGGTGACGCCGAAGCCGGTTGCCATCGCGAAGTACATGGCAGCGGCGATGGTTGTGATGAAGATCGTGATGATATAGAACTCCTGCATTTTCCGATCACGAACGCCACGTCCGCGACCGACGAAGTACAGGGTTCCGAGGGTCATGCCGATCGTGCCGATCCATAGCCAAATGGATTCTGGGCCAACTGTTGCGGCCATGGGTGGTGCTAGAGCAGCGTAACACATATTGCTTGACCCTAACGGAAACAACTCTCATTGTAGCGTGTATGTCCAGAAGTTTGACGTGGAAGATGAAACCGCAGCGTATTTTGGGGTGTTCTGTGTTCGGTCGGATAGCCCGATCACAACGCTCCCTCCACAACCGATGACCTCGACTGATCCGAACGATCCGATTGCGGACGCACTCCTCGGCGAATCGACGTACGAACGACTCAGAGTTGAGCGATACGCGCTGATCAAGCGCCGCATTCCACAAAAACTCGTCTACCAGAGCGGCCTGCTGCTCGTGCTCGCGCTCGTCGTTCCGATCGTCGCCACCTATCCGTCGTCAGTACAAGCGACGTTCCCGGGCGGCGCTCCGCTGTGGTCGTCGCCGCTCGTCCTCTGGGTGGGGGTCTACGCCGGCGGCATCGAAGTGGGGACTGCAACCTGTCTCGTCGCGGTAGCGATCGCGCGTCAGCGGTACGAGCCCTCCCTCTCGGAGTCACAGGTACACACGCTACTAAATCTCGAGGACGTCGCGTCGATGTTCGGACTGGCGACCGGCGGCTTCGCGATCCTGATTACGGTCGGCTTCTTCCTGCTCGGCCACGCCGGCGTCGAGACCGTCACCGCCATCGTCGAATCCGCGCCACGAGACCCCTACGGACGGACCGGCGTCCCGGTCCCCGTGATCGCCGTCGGTGCCGCGGCAGCGATCAGTTCCTGCGTCGTCTACGCCGCCGGCCGATACCTCTCCTCGGCGTAAGCGACGATCGGGATTCCTCACGTATCATCGCGACGGAACTCGAGCGAGCGACCGGACGAATCCGGTGACGACCGACCCCGCCGACGGAAAGGCTGCACCCGTACGGAAGGACAGCGTCGGTGGCGTGAACGTGGGCATATGATCAGGACACGTCGCAGACACCGGACCGTGTGCAGCTTCGACACGGGCAGAACAACTAGGTGTTTAAGGATTAGCTTCATATGTGGGACGATCGTTCAGCCATCACGTGATCAACGGAGTGATTCCAACGTATGAGCGTAGATAGGACGACGTTCGTCTTCTCGGACGCGGAGCGGACGAACGAGGCGTTCGTCACGGATCGCCGCTCGCTCGAGGCGATACGCGAACGGATCGTCGCCGACGTTCGAACCCGGGTCGCCGACGCGGGGGCGACCGGCGTCGTCGTGGCGATGAGCGGCGGCCTGGATTCGACGCTGACGACAGCGCTCGCGGTCGAAGCCGTGGGCAACGAGAACGTGCTCGGACTGGGGCTGCCCTGTCACAAGACGGACGGGGCTCACGTCAGCGATGCCCGGACGCTCGCCGAGGGACTGGGAATCGATTACGAAGAGATTCAGTTGCGGCCGCTCCTCGAGGCGTTCGAGGGAACGGTCGCGGACGAACTCGAGTCGGTAGCGAACGAGCGCGGGCGGCCCGACGAACGCACCACCGCGGTCGGCAACGCCGTCGCGCGGCTGCGGATGGTCACCGCGTACTACGCGGCGAACCGCCAGTCACGGCTCGTCCTCGGCACTGCGAACCGTTCCGAGCGGTTGCTTGGCTACTTCACGAAGTATGGAGACGGCGGGGCCGACGCCTATCCGATCGGCGACTGCTACAAGACGGAGGTCCGCGCACTCGCGAGACACATCGGGCTCCCGCGACGAATCATTTCCAAGGAGCCGACGGCTGGGTTCTCGGCCACGCAGACCGACGCCGACGACCTCGGCGCGCGCTACGCGGTCATCGATCCGCTCCTGTACCGACTCGTCGACGCGGAGCACTCCCTCGAGGAGGCCGTCGCCGACCTGCGAATCGACCGCGAAACGGCCGCCGAGATCGCAGCCCTGCACGCCGCTACCGCTCACAAACGGACGACCCCGCCGACGCCGGGGCTCTGCGGCCGCGACGGCGACCGAACGGACGCTCTCGAGTAACGGTGGCTGTTTGCGGGCGGGACACCGCGTCGCTCGTGGCGGAGGCGACTCCGATGGGACGGCCTCACCGATCCGTTTCAATGGCGTACATGTCCGGGTTACGCCACCAGAATAGCCCCCACGCTAGCAGGAATCCGGCGGCCATCGCGAGGACGTCCTGCAGGAACGAGGACAGTCCCAGATCGATGATGGCCGCGAGCGCGACCGCCGAACCCAGCGCCGCGCCGGCCACGACGAAGAGGATATCCCCGACGACCCGCGCACGCGAATGGTCCCAGTAGGACTGGCGCTCCTCGTCGTACCAGACGCCGACGTAGATCAGTACCGGCGACATGATCGCGATGACCGTGACCGACCGATACGCCTCGGGGAGCACCGTCGGTACCAGAACGAGCAGGTTGAGCAGATTCGCACCGAGCGCTGCCAGAAACAGGCCGATCAGCAGCCATCCCCACCGCGGGAGCCGCTCTTTGTCCATATCGAATCCGCACTCCCCGAGAAAATAACCCTGACGTTCTCGCCGTTATTCGGCACAGCAGGCGTCTTTCTTCGGGGACTCCTCGACGCCCCCGTTTCCGTCGGCCGCGACCGGCTCCTCGAGCCGATAGAGGCTCTGCCGGGCATCCGCGAAGTAGATGTCCTCGTCGACGATCCCGATCTCTTCGAGGCGCTCGAGGGCGTATCGTACCGTCCGAGCCGAGAGCATGGATTCCTCGACGATCTGTTTCTGCGTCAGCGGCCCGTCGTACTCGAGGACCTTGAAGACGAGTTTCGCGCTCGGTGGCAAGTCTTCGATCTCCTCCCCGTCGGTCTCTGCCATATTACGATTCGAAAGGCCCCAGAAGTATAAAAGTTGAGCCTTACCGATCGGGAACGACGATAGATTGCAACACGTTCTAACGAGTAAAGTGCCGAATAAGGCGCTGAGGGTCGGGATAGTCGTCTCATCGCCGAACGAAACGAAGATGTCGAGTCCGACGAGAGTCGGCGAGCGTGATCCGTTCGACGACGGGATGTGCGAGCGCCGTCGAGTCCTCACCCGTCGGTCCGGCTGCTCCCCGATTACCCTTCGCCGATCATCCGGTCCTCATCGGCCCACTCCCGCTGGCGGAGTTCGTACTTCTGTGTCTTCCCGGTCGCGGTCTTGGGTAACTCCGACACGTATTCGACCCGACGAACGACCTTGTAGCTCGCGAGCTGTTCACGAGTGAACGCCGTCAACTCGTCGGCCGACACCGGCGGATCGGCCGGATCGCCGTTCGACGGCACGACGAAGGCCTTCGGTGTCTCGCCCCACTCGTCGCTCGGTGCCGGGATCACCGCCGCGTCCGCGACCGCCTCGTGATCGAACAGCGTGTCCTCGAGTTCGATGCTCGAGATGTTCTCGCCGCCGGAGATGATGATGTCCTTCTTGCGATCGCGGATCGCGATCATGCCGTGCTCGTCGATGGTTGCGAGGTCACCCGTGTGATAGTAGCCTTCGACGCGGTCGTTGAACGCCTCCTCGGTCGCGTCGGGCTTGTTCCAGTACCGATCCATGATCTGGTTGCCCCGGACGACGATCTCGCCGAGGGTCTGATCGTCGCGGGGGACGTCGGTCCCGTCTTCGTCGACGACCCGAACGTCGGTCCCGAGAACGCCCATCCCCTGGCGCTTCTTGATCTCGAAGCGGTTGTCGTCGGTCATGAGCCGCTTCGCGTCGGAGATCGTGATCAGCGGCCCCGTCTCGGTCGCGCCGTAGAGGTGTTTCAGGTACCAGCCAAAGCGGTCCTCGACGGCCCGAATCGTCGCCTCCGGCGGCGCGCTGCCGGCGGTCGTGACTCGGACCCGGCTCTCGCCGGTCATCGCCGGCTCGCCCTCGCTCTCGTAGTAGTCGATCAGCTGGTTGAGCACCGCGGGAGCGGCACAGAGGAATGACACGTCTTCCTCACGGATCGATGAGACGACCTCGTCGGGGTTAACCCCGCGCGTACAGACGTGGGTCGCACCCATGCCCGTCACTGCGTAGATGTGTCCCCAGCCGTTGACGTGGAACATCGGAAGCGTCCACAGGTAGGTGTCGTCGTCTGTGATCTCGTGATAGATCGACATCAGATAGGCGTGGATCGTCTCGGTCCGATGCGTACGACAGACCCCCTTCGGATCGCCCGTCGTCCCCGAGGTGTAGTTGATCGTGATGATCTCGTCCTCGGCCATCTCGGGCCGGTCGAACTCCGTTCCGACCGCCGACACGACGGCGTCGAAGTCCTCCCACGTTCCGTCGGACGCGTCCGACGCGGCTCGCTCGGCGTCACCGTCCCCAACGGCGTCGATATCGTTCGTGATGAACGTTTCCGTCGGCACCTCGTCGCGAATCGCCTCGATCTTGTGGGCGTACTCGTAGTCGGCAAAGATCGCGTCGACGCCCGCATCCGACAGGATGTACTCGTAATCGTCCGGCTCGAGCCGGTAGTTCAGCGGCGTATGCACGGCCCCGATCTGCATCGCGCCGAAGGCCGCCTCGAGGTGGTAATGCGTGTTCGGGTCGAGGACGGCCACGCGGTCACCCTTCTCGATACCGCGCTCCTGGAGCGCCGCGGCGAAGCGATCCGCGCGCTCGCCGAACTCCGCGTACGTAAACCGGTCGCCGTCGGCCCCCACGACCGCCTCCTGCTCCCCGTAGTGGTCCCGTGCCTGCTCAAGGAAGTCCGTGACAATGAGTGGCGTTTCCATACGGAGACGCATTCGGATATGGATCGTATAGTGATTTCGTTTATCATCGATCAGGCAGATTATCGACGCGGACCGTCGGCGGCGCGTTTCGTCCCTCGAGGAGACGCCGGGCTATCGACGACTCGCGTCGGCGGCAGCCGCCGCGGTGAGAACAGGACGCTACAGCTGTTTCCAGACGTCTTCGTCGTCCTCGAACCCGTCCGGATCGTCGGGCGCGGCGAACTCGTCGCTCGGATCGAGTTCCAGAATCTCCTCGGTGGACAGGTCCCGGTCGCCGTCGATCACGTCCGGTTGCTTCTCGAGGTCCATCTCCGGCCAGGCGGTTTCCTCCCAGAGACCGCGATCGCTGTAGTAGTAGACGACGCCGTCGTTGACGACCGCGAACAGCCCCCGCTGGGTGTCGTGGACGACCCGCTCGTTGGTGTCGATCGCGACGTCGACGACGTCCTCGAGCGTGTCGAGCGAAACGTGGTAATCGCCGATCCACATCGGGATCGAGCCCCGGGAGATCCACTCGGCGTAGCGCTGTTCGTGGACCGCGCGGCGAGCGCCCTCGACATCGGTCGGCGAACGTCGGGCGACGATCGCCGCCCCGGCCAGCGAGAGCGTCCCGAGCACCGACAGCCCGCCGACGAGCGCCGGGTTCCGGGACTCCGTCGTGCGGACCGTCCCGCTCCGATGGCTGTTCGAGGCGGAGTCGGAGAGCTCCCCCTCGAGCCAGTAGGCGTCTTCCGTGATCGTCACCGGCGTCGTGCTCGTGAGGGTCCCCTGATGGCGTCCCGTCTCGTACTCGACGCGGAGCACCATCTGGAGGTCGACCGAGCCGACGCCGCTGATCTCGCGCTCGAGTTGGCGCTGGCGCTGCCGGTAGGACTCGAGGTCGATCGTCGCTTGCGACGTCGCGACGCCGTTGTCGACCGAGGGCGACTCGCGGAGCACCTGATGGGTTTCGTTCCAGAACGGAGTGCTGTCGCGCTTCGCTTCGAACCGAAGTCGCAGTTCGTGGGTGACTTCCCCCTCCTCGATCGGCGTCCCGCTGGTTTCGTTTCGGAGCGTCGTCCTCGGTTCGACGGTGAGCTCCGGTGTGGCGTTCAGAAAGTACACCGAGCTATCGGTGAGTTCCTCGCCCTCGGTCCAGAGCGTCCCGCTCTCGGTGACGACGGCGCTCGTGTCGGCGTCAACCGCGACCCGTTCCTCGCCGAACTGTGGTGCGGTCGTCGTTTCCGGGTTCGCGACGGCCCAGCCGGTCGCGCCGATCGCGAGCAGCCCCACCGCGAGCAGCGCGATCGTGATCGTCCGGCCCTGTTTGGCCAGCAGCAACTCGAGACGCGGGTTATCGAGCATTCGTTGTCCCCCGGGTTCGGACCCCACGTCCGAGCGCATTCGGTGGCCGAACCGTCCACTTTCGAACTGGTCGGTCACCGAGACAATTCATACGTGAGTGAAGGAAATGAACCACTATAAGCGTAGCGGCCTCGCGGTGCTAGTCCCGGTTTCTGCGCCACTTGCGAAGCTTTCGGTGGAGCCGTGTCGACAACGGGATGTGATCACCAGCGGAGCGAAACCGGATGTCGTTACTGCCGAAGATCACGAGCACGATTCCGACGGCGAGCCCGACGACGACGCCGTTTACCGCCCCGATCGCGACGAGCGGATGGAGATCGTGGAGCCAGAACAGGACAGACGGCGGCAACACGGCGAGATAACGGTACTCGCCGAGGTGACGCGTATACTCGCCCGTCTCCGCGGGGGCTGACAGTGAGATCGTCGTCTCGCCACTGTCGCGGATACCGACGGTCTGCCGTGCCGGGTCCGCACTGATACTGCGGCTTTCGGCCTCGTGAACGACCGCGATCGGCAGATACCCCGAGTTGTCGACGGTGCGGGTGAGCGTCGCCGTCTCGCCGGGGGCGACGATCTGTGGATTGTCGTCCGGCGACTCCGAACTGATGAGTTCGTACTCGGTCGTCCCCGAGGGAACGACCATCGCCGCGGTCGCAAACGTGACGAACACGAGCAAGACGAGCCCGAGCGCGGTCCAGAAGGCGATCACGTTCTCGCGCGATCGCGATCGCCTCGTGTCGCGCTGGGATGGGCCGAGCCGCTCGAAAAGCGTTCCGAAGCCGAGCAGTGCGACGCCGAGCGCGACCATGAGTGCACCGAGGCCGTTCGCGGACATCGTCGCCAGGCCGAACACCGACGCGACGACGCCGGCGGCCGACGCTGCGACCCCCTGAATCCCCACCACCGCGGTCCCGAGTTGTGGGATCGTTACCACGGTCCCCCCCGGCTGCCAGACTTCGGCGACGATCTGGCCCTCCGTGACGTGGGGTTCGCCGCCGTCCTGATCGGTAAACGGGTTCGCGTCGCCTTTCGTAACGTACCCTTCCTCGGTTTCGCCGACGACGCGGTGGGTCGTCAGCCCGCCGTCGTGGAGGGTTCGAGCCTGGTAGACGACGATATCACCCTCCTCGACATCACCGGCAACGAGGCTCGGAATCGCCACGAACCCGTCGCCGGTGTCGATCGTCGGCTCCATGCTCCCGGTCGCGACGTACCCGAGCAGGATCGGCTGACCGAGCAGTTGGCCGACTATCAGCAGGAGGACGGCCAGCACGAGGACGAGACCGAGCCCTCGCTTTGCGAGTCCGACGGCGGTCATGAATCAGTTGGTGACACGGTCATGGTCGGCTGACTGTTCAAGTACTGTTTCTTTCGGATCCAGCAGCATAAAGGTCGCGAGAGTACGACCCGAGTCGCGACGATTCGCGAGCGCAAAGCGCGATCCACCACCGTCACAAGGTACGGACCGCCCTCTGACCGCGTGCTAGCGGAGGAACGCCCACCGGCGGTTCGCAGCGATCACCAGGATCAACAGTCCCGCCGTCGCCGGCGGAGCGAGCGCCGCCGTCGTCGCCGGCGAGAGTTCCCGATCCCGGATCGAAAACGCCGCGCGCTCGACGGATACCGTGCCCGCGGACACGCCGCTGATGGCGGTCTCGTACGTTCCGGGCTCGTCGAACCGGCGCTCGAAGGTCACCGTCCGCTCGCCGTTCGCCGGAATCGAAACGGCCCGACTATCGACGACGATCCCGTCGACCGCAACCTCGAGCGTGCGCGTGGCTCGCTCGTCGGTTGGGTTTTCGACCGTCGCTTCGATCGTCGTCGACTCGCCGACGGTGATGTCGGGATCGACGACGGTCGCGTTGACGATGTCGGCCGCCGGCCCGTCGACGGTCACCGACGCGCTCCCCACCCCCTCGATACCGACATCGTACGTCCCGGGCCACTCCATCGACCGCTCGAACGTGACGTGCTGGGATTCGCCGGGCTCGAGGGTAATCGTCCGCCGATCGACCACGGTCCCGTCGACGGTCAGGGCCGCGGTCACCGAAGTCGTCGTTTCGCCGTCGTTTCGATACGTCGCCGCCACCGTCACCGTCTCGTCCGCCTCCACCGTCGTGGGTGACAGCTCGAACCCCGAGCCGCCAACGGCCGTCGATTCGGTTGGGGGCGATCCGCTCGATCCCCCTGTGGACCCCCCTGGCATTGTTTCGCCGTCCGCGTATTGGACCGTGATCGTAAACGTCTCCGTCCCGGACCGCGCGATGTGCGTATCGACCGCGACGCCGATACGCGCGACGGTTCCGGCCGACGGCTCGAGCGGGCGTGCCTCGCTGACCGTCGCCGTCGGCTGGTCGTTCCGATAGAACGTGAGCCCGGGGATGTCGTGGTCGATCCAGATCCGCTTGACCGCGTCATCGGTGACGGCGATCCTGAACACGTCGTTCGCACGCGTGACCGAGCGGTCGTTCAGGGCTTCGAGGTCGAGTTCGAGTTCACCGTTCTCGACGGCCGCGTACTGTCCGTTGGCAGCGTCCCCGGACTCGAGAATAACGTCCTCAGTAGCGTTGTCCGCACTCATCGTCAGTGCCGCCGTTGGCACGATGAGCGAGATCAGCAGCGTGGCCACGAGTAGATAGTAGTATGATTTCATATAGCAGAACCGAACTCGATCGGCCACCGATACGCGGCTCGCAACTGTCAGTCCAGTACGACCAGGTTATGCGGAACTGGCCACGACGGTCACTTCCGAGAGGTACCCGCTGATACTCGTGCTCGGATCGAAGCTCGAGCCCGGATTCGCAACACCGATGACCAACGAGACCTCCTCGTTCGGGTCGGATCCGCCCGTCGCATCCAGGGAGACCGAAAAGCCGTTCGTTCCGTCGCCGACGATCGAGTTATCGTTTTCGTCGGTGAACGCGTACTCGATCGTGAGCGAGTTACTATTCCCGTCGGTGATCGTGTTTTCGATCACGGCATCGTAACTATCCAGAATCGTCGGCGACGTCTGGATGGTCCCGTCATTCGAGTACACACTCAGGTTGACGCTGTTCGAACCGTTGTTGATCGTCCGGAACAGCGGACTGAACGTCGTCTGTGCGCCGACGTTTATGCCGGAACTGTTCCCCAAGTTGTCGAACGCCAACTCGAGCGTCCCGTTCGTAATCGATGACGCTTCTGTATATTCGTTGCCATCCGCATCACTGGTATCGAACGCGAGCGCGCTGGATTCGTCTCCGGCGACGGCGACGGAGACGGTCCGGTCCGCCTCGACGCTACTAAACGCGCCCGTTCCGAGCGCAGCCCCGCCACCCGCAACGATCGTTCCCAGTCCGACTAACACATTTCGTCGATTCATGTTCATGGTTGATATCTCCGTGCTACGTCCAAGCACCGATCGTCGGGGGGTGCTGGAACGCAGTTCCTATTCACGACCACGACCCCTACCCACTTTGTATTGAGTACCCGGAACCGGCGAAAGACCGGCCATACAGCCGTTCAAGGCGGTCTTGAACGCGTTCTCCCGGGCCTCGATACGAACAAGTGCCGCCTGAAACACTGCCGCGGGCGAAGCGAGACGACGTGATAGCAGCCGCCGTGTGGGACGTTCGATTGCCGACAGCACACGAGTCGGGCGGGGACGAACGCCGATTTGGCCGATCAGCGCTCGTCTTTCCGCGTTCAGCGGTCGGAGTAACCGGGTGGGGGCTCGATCAAGTGGTACTTGAGACGGCCGTTCTCAGTTATGATAATAGAACTATCTCGCGTATTTTTATATGTTTCTTCCGGGTAGCCTGAATAGAGCTAATGGTGGGTACACAACGTCCATCCCAGAGTCGGGAAAACGACCCTGGGGAGCGAGGGGCAAGTTCGATAATCGGGATCCTGTTGCTGTTTACACTCGTTATACTGGGGGCAGCAGTGGTGTTCGTCGCCGGGTCGGCGATGTTCGATGCGATCCAGACACAAGTGAACTCCGAACAGACACAGAAGTTCGTCGAAGAAACGGACCAGGGGATCATGACGGCCGCGACGACGGGCAAGAACCAGCCGCTGCCGATCGACGAGATGCAGGCGGAAAAACCGATGATCACGGACGATGGGTCGATCAACGTCACGTGGTACAACGAAACGGGACCGAGTTGCTCGACCGGCGAGAAGAGTCTCCGCACGCTCGAGTTCGACCTCGATGACCGGACGATCGCCCATCAGGGTGGCGGCGTCTGGAAGAAGGCAAACGGGCGGACCACGGTCGTTTCGGAGCCCCAGATCGGGTACGACGGTGAGACGTTACGACTCCAAATCCTCCAACTCGAGGAGGGCGATTTCGGTGCCTCCGAAGCGGTGGCGAAAGCCGACCACAGCAAGGCGACGGATCTGACCGAGGAGATCAATGACGTCGCCCAGAACTGTCCGAACGGGACGAGCGTCAAATTCACGATCGAAAGCTCCTATCACGAGGGATGGTATCAGTACCTCGACTCGGAGTTCGGAACGGAAGCGAACGTGACCCGAGACGGAAATGCGGTGACAGTGAAACTCACCGATGTCAGAGAGCCGTTCGACCCTGCGAAGTTCATCGTCAAAGAGGACCACGGGCTTCGGGGTCCCGGTGGCAAGGCGCTGGCGGAGGACCAACGACTCGCACGCTCTCTCGCCGGAACGGGGAACGGCGGCGGAAAAGGCGGCAATGGCGTCTTCAGTATTAAAACGACGATCAAGAACGTCGGGCAGCGAGACGAAAGCCAAGATATCACTGCAACGATCTGGGATGACGAACTCAACAAGAAGCTGTTGACGACCACCCATCCCGATCTCTCAGTTCCCAAAAACGGCGGGGAACGGACCATCGGCCATCCGGAACTCAAGTTCGAACTCGATGCGGCCGCGAAAAAGAAACTCGACCACGGTGAGACGTACAAGTACATCATCGAAACCGAAGACGACCGGACCGATACGCCCGGTACGTTCTACGTCGGCACGCCGGACCCGTACTTTAACGTCTCGAATGCCAGCCACGAAATCGACGAGAACGTGACGATCACCGCGGACGTACAGAACATCGGCGTCGAGAACGAGAGCGATGCTCGCGCGGACCTCGAACTCGAGTATCTCGACGACGAGACCCCGGATGCGTATAAACGAATCAGTCCGAATACCGTCAACGGCTCGTACGGTGCGACGACGACCGTCGAATGGACCATCAACGCGAGCCGGATGATCCGAGGGGACTACGAATACAGCATTACCACCGACGACGACACGTCAGTCACGAGGACGTTCACCCTCACCTCGGGCGTCGATCCGAGCGACACGGAACTCGTTCTGGACGCCGGGAACGAGGTCAACGTCTCGGTTATGGGGACCGAAGTGTCGGCAGAACGGCCAACTCGTGAGGAACGAGCACAACTCGTTGACGGCGATAAAGCAAACGGAAAGTGGAAAAAGAGCGGTCGAGGTGAATGGGGCTTCACCAATCAGGGTTGGAATGCGAACGGCGGGTGGAGGTCCGATGGGGATTTGGATTGCAGCTTCTTTTGCGACGAGCCGACGGAGATCTGGTGGGACGACGATGGCGGCTGGGACCTCGAGTGGACCAAGAGCGGATACGGCGACTGGTCCTGGAACGGGGCAGGGTCGTGGGAACAACACCGCGTCTACAACAAGCGATGGGCACCGGTGACGACGGAGATCATCACGCAACCGGTCGACGAAAACGGACAGCCGATCGGCGAGTCGAACACGATCCAGCCGGAGAGTTGGGGAAGCGAGAACTACGAGTCGTACCGATCGCCGGAAGACCAGAACCTCAACACCCACGATACGAGAGACAAGATCTGGAAGTACAACTTCACGACGGAGGATCGAATCAGCCTCACGCTGAGTTCGACGTTGTACAGCTGTAGCAATTACCGGAAGACGAACACCGATCTGTATACCGACGGTGAGTATTACCCGTATCACGACACGTGGTCGAAATACGACGGTAACGGCTACTGGGACCACTACGACTGTACGAACACCTACGGGAAGTCGCTCGAGGTGGACGCAACGACCGACTCGAACAAGGCAAACGTCCGTGTCAGGAGCAGTGAAAACAACACGGTGCCGGAGCTACGGGCGGGACATCAGCGCCAGGAGAGCGCTGACGAAGTGCTCGAACGCGGAGAGAAGGACCTGTTCGGTGGCAAACTCGAGAACGGAACGGGATATCTCGACCTCGAAAAAGGACAGGAGTTCGTCTTCATGTACGAACTCACCGAGGAAGCGCCGGCCAACAAGGACCCCGAGGAGTTCTGGAACGAAGCCGAGGAAACCGACACACCGGGGGACCCGAACTTCAACGACGTGATCGTCCTCGTCGAAGTCGACGAGATTCCGACTGAAGATATCGTCTCCCCAATACCCGTCGGCGAGGGCGGGGAGATCGTCGATGTCGGACGCGGGGAGTCGGATAACGACTCCAGTGATCAATCCGGATTCGACTCCGGCGTCGAGGTCGATACGGACAAGATCATCATCGGCTAACGACCGCCGGCGGTGAGACGGCTGGTTCGGACACCGATAGTAATCCTTTTGCCCGGTATTATTACTACTGTTATAACTCAGTGGTTCGAAATAGGAATCCAACTGAACGATCGTTCAGGCGGGAGACGTTCGCTATCCGCGTCTTGGGTGGGGATGTCCACGATAGATGATCTATCATAAATTGGTACTAGTGACAGTCAGCGCAGGTGTAGCAACAAGCGTTATGTATCAACAGCGCCGATATTCATACTGAACAGGGGATGGCAACGACCAGCGAAAGCAACCCGAATGCGCCGGACGGGACGGGTCAAGACGACCAATTATCGGCGGGTGAAATCTTCGACCTGCTGAGCAATCAGCGTCGCCGGTACGTCATCCACTACTGTAAGCGCGAGGACGAGCCGGTTCCGATCGGTGACCTCGCCGAACACGTCGCTGCCTGGGAACTCGAGAAGGATGTCGCGGAGGTCACGTCCGCCGAACGAAAGCGGGTCTACACGTCGTTACAACAGTCGCACTTGCCCACCCTCGATCGCGCCGACGTGATCGCGTTCGACGATCGGACGATCGAACTCACGGACGAGGCGGCCGAGTTGGACGTCTACCTCGACATCGTGCCCGGCGACTCGATCCCCTGGGGGACCTACTATCTGGGGCTGGCTGCGGTCGGGTCGGTCGTGATGGGTGGGTTGTGGCTCGAGGTGATTCCGACCGAAACGGTCCCGGAACTCGGCTGGGCCACGCTGGTGGTCGGGCTTTTCGCCGCCTCCGCGGTCGTCCACGTGATCCAAAACCGACGGCTGCGGCTCGGTGAGATGGAGCGGCCACCGTAACTCATGAACGCGTTCACCAAACTCGCGGTCGTTTTCCTCTTCATCGGAGCGGTGCTACTGGCCGGACCGGTGTTCGGGTTTACCTCACTAGCGGCGAATCGGGGAGCCGACGTTGCAGTCGGCGGGAGTGACGCGTTGATCGGTGTCGATGCGACGCACCTCACGCTCGACGGGCCAGGTGACGAAGGGACGGTCTCGATCGAGAACAATGCGGGACGACGACTCGCTCTCGAGGCAGAGGATACGACGGGACCGGATTTGCAGGTCAACGGGCAGTTGTCGGGCACGCTCGCGGCAGGGGAGAGCCTCCAGGCGACGGTTTCGTGCGACGGCGGGGGGACGAGCGGCACTGATTCGGGAATCATCACCGTAGCCGAAGCGATCAGCGACGACGGTTCGATCACCGTTCGGGAGGCGACTCTCCCGGTCACGGTCGACTACGAGTGCACTGGCGGCAAACCCGGAACGCCCCCAGGACAGCCGAGCGATGACGACACCGTCATCGAAGCCGGCGGCAAATCCAACGACGAAATCGACAGCGAGGGGACTGTCTGGATCGGCGACAACGGCAAGGCGAACGACGAGGTCAAGGCAGACGGCGACGTCTCGATCGGCACCGGTGGAAAAACGAACGACGAAGTCGAGGCGGGCGGCGACATCGTCACCGGCGACGACTACACCGCAAACGGTGAACTCTCCGCCAGGGGCGATATCTCGACCGGGACCAACGCCAAGATAAACGACGAAGTCGAGGCGGGTGGCGATGTCTCGATCGGCGACGGCGGCAAAACCAACGGGGAGGTCACTGCCGGTGGCAGCATCTCCACTGGGGACGGTTACACCGCGAACGGCGAACTCACCGCGAGCGAGGATATCACCGTCGGGTCGGGATCGAAGATTCAGGACGAGATCAGTGCCGGTGGGGACATCCATATCGGTAGCGGGTCCAAAATCGACGGCGAACTGGATGCGGGCGGCGACGTCTACGTCGGTGACTCCGTGACGTTCAACGACGACGTCACGGCCGAGGGAACGGTCTACGTCGGGTGCGACGTCAGGTTCAACGGCGATTTCGCCGCCGGCTCCGTGGTCGACGAGTGCTGAAGCCGTGCCGCGCGACGGTCCATACCGAGCGCGGAACGCTCGAGCGAACGGTTCCCGGGTGCGATTCGTGTCCGACGATGCGAACCCCTTTTCACCACTGACAACAGAGGTCGGACTATGTCGACCGAATCGATCAGCGACCGGCGCGAGCACATCCGCTCGGTCAGCGTGACGGCGTTATCCGCGCTACTGGGTGTCGGTGCAGCGCTGGCATCCGCAACCTGGGTCGGCCTGTCAAAGGCGGCGGCACAGGACACGCAGGCGCTCGCGTTCGTTCTCGGGGCGATCCTCGTCCAATACGTCCTCATCAACCTCTCGGGGATCTACGGCGAGGACGAGTTCGGGGCGAAACACTACCTGTTCATCGCGTTCATGACCTTTTCCCTGTGGTTCGTGACGTGGGGCATCCTGCTGACCGCGGAGGTCACGGGGTAGCATGGCCGACGACAGCATCGCCGTCGTAGACCTAGACCGGTGCCAGCCGGATCGGTGTGGCTACGAGTGCAAGAACTACTGTCCGCCGAACCGCACCGGCAAGGAGTGTATCACCCTCCGGGGCGAGGAGGCCAACGAGGGCCAGCCCGAACAGATCCACATCTCCGAGGAGATCTGTCTGGGCGAGAGCTGTGGCATCTGCGTCGAGAAGTGCCCCTTCGACGCCATCGAAATCATCAACCTCCCACAGGAGCTGCAGGACGAGCCGGTCCACCGCTACGGCGAGAACGCCTTCTCGCTGTACGGGCTCCCGGCACCACAGGAGGGGCAGGTCACCGGCATTTTAGGGCCAAACGGGATCGGGAAGACGACCGCCGTCCGTATCCTGGCCGGCGAACTCGAGCCCAACCTCGGCCGCCACGACGAAGAACCGGGATGGGACGAGGTCCTCGAAGCCTATCGCGGGACCGAACTGCAGGATTACATCGCCGACGTCCGTGACGGCGACATCACGATCGCACGGAAGCCACAGTACGTCGATCAGATCCCGAACAGCTTCGACGGCAACACCCGACAACTGCTCGAGCGGACCGACGAGCGCGGCGTGCTCGACGACCTCGTCGAGCGACTCTCGCTCGGCCCCGTCATGGAGCAATCGATCGACGACCTCTCGGGCGGGGAACTCCAGCGGGTCGCCATCGCGGCCACGCTGGCCCGCGATACGGACTTCTACTTCCTCGACGAGGTGACGCCGTATCTCGACATCGGACAGCGCGTGACCGCGGCGCGGCTGATCCGCGAACTCGCCGAGGAGGCGGACAAGTCGGTGCTGGTCGTCGAACACGACCTCGCGATTCTCGACCTGCTCGCCGACACGCTCCACGTCGCCTACGGTGAGCCGGGTGCCTACGGTGTGATCACCTCGCCCAAGTCCGTCCGCAACGGGATCAACGAGTACCTCTCGGGCTATCTCGAGAACGAGAACATGCGGATCCGGCCGGACCCGATCGAGTTCGAGGAGCACGCGCCCCGAAGCGCGACCCACGCCGACGCGCTCGTGGAGTACCCCGACCTCACGAAGAGCTACGGCGACGGCGAGTTCAGCCTCGATATCGAGGGCGGGACGATCCGGGAAAACGAGGTGCTGGGCATCGTCGGTCCCAACGGGATCGGGAAGTCGACGTTCGCGAAACTGCTGACCGGCAACCTCGAGTCCGACGCGGGTGACACCGATCTCGATCTGGATATCTCGTACAAACCCCAGTACGTCACCATCGACCAGCACATGCGCGTCGACGCGTTCCTCTCGTCGATCACCGACCAGTTCGGCTCCTCGTACTGGAACACGGAGATTGCACAGCCACTCCAACTCGAGCGGATCATGGAGCAGAACCTCTCCGATCTCTCCGGCGGCGAGCGCCAGCGAGTCGCCATCGCGGCCTGCCTCTCCGATTCGGCCGACCTCTACCTGCTCGACGAGCCCTCCGCACACCTCGACGTCGAACAGCGGGTGCAGGCCACCAAGGCGATCCGCCGCTACGCCGAACAGCAGGATGCCACCGTGTTGGTCATCGACCACGACATCTACATGATGGACCTGCTCGCCGACCGGCTGATGGTCTTCGACGGCGAACCGGCCGTCCACGGTCGCGCCGGCCAGCCCCAGCCCATGCGCGACGGCATGAACGAGTTCCTCGCGAACCTCGAGGTCACGTTCCGCCGGGACGAGCGCACGTCCCGACCGCGGATCAACAAGCCCGAGTCTCAGTTGGATCGCCAGCAGAAAAGCGACGGCGAGTACTACTACGCGCCGTAGGTCGTCGACTCGAGTCGTAACCGTTGCAATCGCGGCGGGCGGAACGCCGATGATTAACTAATCAGGCGCTGACAGCTGCCACAGAGGTGTTCCTCTTTGATGTCGACCTCGCGGACGGTCGGCGAGAAGTTCATGACACAGCGGTTGTTATCGCAGTGCTCGAGGCCGTAGGTGTGCCCGATCTCGTGGACGATCTCCTTGCGGACGCGGTCCTCGAAGATGTCGGCGGCGCTTTGGTTCGAGAAGCCGCCGTCGCTCGAGGTCTGGAGCCGGTACGTCGAGACGACGCTCCCGCTGCCGTCGAGGTAGGCGAGCCCGAAGACGTAGTTCCGTCGCCGGTAGAAGAGATCCTGTGGCGTAATCGCGATATTCTTCTCGCCGCGGCCGACCCGTTCGGCGAGTTGGATGAACGTTTCCGCGGAGTACTGGTTCCGATCGGAGTCGTAGGCTCCGTTCGGGATCGACTGCGAGTCGTTGACCGACACGTCGCAGTCGTAGACCGATCGCAACGCGGTGGAGGCCGCCCGCTTGACCTCGGCGGGGACGTTGCCGACCGGCACGATATCGACGAGCATAGCAAGGGCTATGACCGCGGGTGTCATAAACGTCCCGCCGTGGCCCACTCGCGCCGGAATCCCGATGCAATGATCGATTACATTGACGAGTACGATCAGGTCGTCGAGGTCGGGATCGGCCATCGGGCCGATCTCGCTCGAGCGCTCGCCGAACGCGGGGTGTCGGTCACCGCGACGGACGTCCACGACCGCGACGTTCCGGACGGCGTGGCGTTCGTCCGCGACGACATCGTCGATCCCGATCCGTCGGTCTATGCCGGCGCGGACGCGGTGTACGCGCGGAATCTGCCGCCGGAACTCCACCGACCGGCGCTGGCGGCTGCTCGAGCGGCTGACGCCGACTTGCTCTTTACGACGTTGGGCGGCGATCAGCCCGCAGTGCCGGTCGAACGGGTGACGATTGAAGCGGGGACGCTGTACGTCGCTCGCGGGCCGCCGGGGTGACGGCCCGTCCGCTTCGGGACCTGGTCCTCATCGGCGTCGCACCGTTCGTCTCGTGGGTGTGGGACGACGCGTTCTACGCGTTCGGACTGGGAAGCGCGGCGATCCTGCTCGTGGGCGGTCCGGTGCCGTTCCGCTGATCGTCGCACGCCCACGGTCGAATACCGGTCGCCTTTATCCTCGCCGGCCCGTTCCCACGGGTATGAACGCAGATGCAGTCGTCCTGGATATCGACGGCGTGCTCGTCGACGTCGCCGACTCCTACCGGCGGGCGATCGTCGAATCCGTCGACGCGGTCTACGGCCGGACGATTCGTGCGGACGACATTCAGGAGTTCAAGGACGCGGGCGGGTTCAACAACGACTGGGAACTCACCCACGCCGCCGCGCTCTACATCCTCGCGGTCGAAGAAGGGTACGGCGAGTCGCTCGAGGCGTTTACCGACGAGATCGCCGCTGGTGGCGGCGGGCTCGAGGCGGCCGAGGATGTCGTCCGAGGGGCGATCGGCGCGCGGGCGACCCAGCGCGTGACCGACCGCTGGAACCGCGACCGACTGCGCGACGTGTTCCAGCAACTGTACCTGGGCGACGAACTCTATCGCGGACTCGAGGGCGGCGAGCCGGATCTCGAGCGCGATACGCCGGGATTCATCCACGACGAGCCGGTGGTGCTCGAGCGCTCGGTCCGCGATCGGCTGCTCGCGGACTACGACGTGGGCGTCCTGACCGGCCGGCCGGAAGCCGAGGCCGAGATCGCCCTCGATCGGGTCGGTCTCGACGACGCGGTTCCGGTCGAGCACCGCTTCACGATGGACGACTGGGAGGAAGGGAAACCCCATCCGCACGCGCTAACGACCCTCGCGGAGCGGTTCGAGGCCGATGCGGTCGTCTTCGTCGGCGACACGCTGGACGACGTTCGGACGGCGGGCAACGCCGGCGAGGCAGACCCCGATCGCGAGTACCGCGGAATCGGCGTCCTGACCGGCGGACTGACCGGCGAGGAGGGACGGCGGAAGTACGAGCGCGAGGGTGCGGCGGCCGTCCTCGAGTCGGTAAACGACCTGCCCGAGTGGCTCGAGTCGTAGTCGCGAGCCGGGGACGCGACGGCGGGGGACGCGCTACTCGTCCAACCGGCGACAGGAATCGAAACGATCGTCGGTCAGGTAGACGGTCCCGTCGCGAACGGCGACCGCGATCGAGTCGAGCGCGTCGCCCCGGCAGGGTCCCGCCGTACAGACGCCGTCGTCGCACTCGAAGCGTGCGCCGTGTTCGTGACACACCAACTGATCGTCGCGGACGATCGCCCCCGGCCCCGGATCGAGGCGGACGTCGGGCTTGTGCGGACACGAGTTCCGCCACGCTGCGACCTCGCTGCCCTCTCGCCGAAGGATTAGTTCCGTCCCGCGACGGTCGCGCCGGGCTTCACACCGGAGCGTCCCGTTCGTCGGGACGGCCGCCAGCGGGGCGATACGGCGGGGGTCGTCGTCGCCACTGGCCCCCGCAGCGCCGACCGCATCGTCCGACTCCCCGTCGGTTCCGCCGTCGACGCTGAATCGAAACGTCGCGTCGCCGGTCGACACGTCTCCCTCGTCGTCGTAGACGCGAACGGCCCTCGATTCGTCGGTGCTCTCGAGGGTCACTCGCACGGAATCGCTCATACCCTTCGTTTTCGGCCAGCCTAAAAATGCGTTCCGGACCGAGGGTCCGGGTATGCGGACGCGGGCGAGCGGATTCGGTCCGCGAAAACGCGCGACATTCCTTTATAGCGGCCGCCGGAAAGGGGCGATATGGACGACGACGTTACCGTCGACGTGGAGGTTGAAGTCGAAGTGGACTCGAACGAACTCGAGATCGAAGTCGGCGACGAACGCGAGTTCGAGGGCGAACTCGAGGCCGATGGGCTCTCGATCGAGGTCGAAGCGGAGATCGAGGTCGCGGGCGAAACGGAAGCGGACGGCGACCCCGACATGGACGCGACGGACGAACCGGAGACGACCGAAGAGGACTGATCGGGAGTACCCGGCCCGACCGGGTGTGATTTTCGCGCGTGTCGAAAAACGCTATGTGCTGGCCCCGGTACGCCACCGCATGGCCTGGACGGTGATGCCGACCTACGACGACTACGAGACCGCCCGTGCGGCGTTCGCGTGGGACCTCCCCGACGAGTACAATCCCGCCGTCGATTTCCTCCGCAAACACGAGGACACGAGTCGGACGGCCCTGCAGTATGAGTCCCCCGACGCCGGGCTCGAGACCTACTCGTTCGACGACCTTGACGAGCGATCGGATCGCCTCGCGGCCGCGCTCGCCGACCTCGGCGTCGCGGCCGGCGATCGGGTGGGCGTCGTGATCCCGCAGAAACCACAGAACCCGCTGACTCATCTCGCGAACTGGAAGCTCGGTGCGGTCTCAGTACCGCTGACCGTCCTCTTCGGTCGCGATGCGCTCCAGTACCGTCTCGAAGACAGCGAGGCGACCGTCGCCGTCGTCGACCCGAGCGTCCGGGAGACCGTCGACGAGATCCGCGCGGCGTGTCCCGCACTCGAGCACGTGATCGAACTCGGCGACGGTGAGTCGGTCCGGAGCGGGGCCCACGCGTTCGATGAACTCCTCGCGGCCCACGAGCCCGGGATCGACGTCTACGACTCGACGCCCGAGACGCCGACGGCGATCATGTACACAAGCGGCTCGACCGGGCCGCCGAAGGGCGTCCGCCATAGCCACGCGCTCTGGCTCGGGCGGGCCGCGGCGGCGTACAACTACTTCGACCAGGGGCTGCGAGCGGGCGAGTCGACGCTGTGGACCCCGGCGGACTGGGCGTGGGGCGCGGCGCTGGGCGGCACGCTATTCGCGGCGTGGCACCACGGCTGTCCGGTCGTCGGCTGGCCCCGCGACGGGTTCGACCCCGACGAGGTCTACGCCCTGCTCGAGCGTCACGACGTGACCGCGACCTTCATGCCGCCGACCGCGCTCCGGATGCTGATGGGCGTCGACGACCCAGACGCGCGGTACGATCTTTCGCTCGAGACCATTGCCTCGGCCGGCGAGCCGCTCACGTCTGAGGTCGTCGACTGGGTCGACGCGGCGTTCGAAGACGTCGCGATCAACGAATTCTACGGGCAGACCGAACTCAACCTCGTCGTCGGCAACGCCGAGCGCTGGTTCGACACGCAGCCGGGGAGCATGGGCAAACCGTTCCCCGGCTACGAGATCGCGGTGCTCGACCCCGAGACCGGCGAGCGACTCGAGCGCGGTGCGGTCGGCGAACTCGCGGTGAAGCCGGGCGATCGGCGGGTCTTCTTCGACGAGTACCATGGCCTGCCGGAGAAGACGGCGAACAAGCGGACCGAGGATGGGTGGTTCCTGACCGACGATCTCGTCGAGCGTGACGCGGACGGCTACGTCTGGTTCCATTCGCGGGCCGACGACGTAATCCTCACCAGCGGGTATCGCGTCGGCCCCATGGAGGTCGAGGACGCGATTCTCACGCACCGGGCCGTCGAACAGGCGGGCGTCGTCGGCGTTCCGGACGACACCCGCGGCGAGGCGATCAAGGCCTTCGTCAAGCCCGCGACCGACGACTACGACCCCGACGGACTCCGCGCGGAGATTCGGACCCTGGTTCGCGACCGACTGGCCGAGTACGAGTACCCCCAACACATCGAGTTCGTCGAGCGGCTGCCGACCACGACGACCGGCAAGATCCGTCGTCGCGCCCTGCGAGAGCGCGACCGACCCGGCGAGGAGTGAGCCGCGGCGATCGACGGCTATCGTTCCCCGCCCGGAGACCGCCGTGAGGCTGGCATTCGGAGTCGGTTTTATTACCCACCCATGCAAATGCGGGTCCATGTACCGCGTACTGATACCCGTCGATACCAACGAGGACCGCGCGCTGGCCCAGGCCGACTACGTCAAATCGCTCCCGAACGCCGCCGAGTCGGTCGAAGCCTACTTTATGTTCGTCTTCACCGGCCACAGCAACGAGCTCCCACAGGAGTTCGAGAAGTTCAAGTCCGCGTCGCGGATCGCCTCCGTTCGCCGGGCACAGGAGTCACTCGAGGAGGCCGGCATCGAGGTAACGGTGCTCGAGGACAGCGGCGACACCGAAGACGACATTCTCGACGAGGCCGAGGCCCGCGATGTCGATTCGATCGTCCTCGGCGGCCGGAAACGATCGCCCGTCGGGAAGGCGATCTTCGGCAGTACTACTCAGGGGATCATTCTCGGCTCCGACCGGCCGGTGGTCGTCACCGGTGGAAGTGGCGACTAGATAGGCACGGTCTAGTTCCTTGGCGTCGCACGTGAGATGACCATGCCTTCGATTCAGTGCAACAGCTCGTCTGTGCTACGGTTTGGGCTGTTGAGCGCTCAAGTCAGAAGGTTTTGAACGCGTTCGCGGACGGAGCGTTTGATGTCGTTGCGGATCGAAGTTGCTCGTTCGGGGATCGTTCCACGGGCGCTATCTGCAGCACCGAGCTCGAGGAGGCTGTCGGCCAACATCAGCAGGTGCCAGTGGCGACTGGCACCTGAAGCCCACTCTGTACCGTAGGTTTCGAGGTGTGACGAACTCCAAGTCGGGGTCAGCACCGTGTCCCCCTTTCTCCCAGATGGTCTCGCTGTCAGCGGTCACAATGAATGCACCTCAATGGTTGGGGGTCAGGGTGACACTGCCCAGCTCTTGTCCCAATTCGTTCAGGAGTCGGGTCTGCGTGTCAATTGCGAGGTCAAGTAATTCACAGGGTACGCAGTACTCGAGTTCAACTGAAGTCATGCCTATGCTCTTCTCAGGGCGTACGGTCGTGTTTAGTTTGTAATATTCTACCAGACGGCGAAGGCTTGAAGCCACGATTCTGCGGTTGATGGGTTAGCGTGACCAAAACGGTTCGGGAACGAAGAGGTGCGGCGTTTTATCTCTCTAAAGATACGTTCGACAGCATTCCGATTTCCGTGTTTTTCGTATCGAAATCGGAGTCCGTGTCGACGGAGTGCTGTCTGGAGATGCTGTGCGCCATCGACGAGANGCATTCCGATTTCCGTGTTTTTCGTATCGAAATCGGAGTCCGTGTCGACGGAGTGCTGTCTGGAGATGCTGTGCGCCATCGACGAGAAACACAGCGTCTTCGACATCGTGTTTCTCCGTGAGTTCTTGCAGAAACCGTTCAGTCAACGCGGTCGTAGTCGTCGAGAGCAGCCGTATATGAGGGATCTCGTTCGTTTCAGGATCGACTGCAGTGTACAGCCAATATCGGTGATCATCGATTTGAATCACGGTCTCGTCGAGCGCAACGTGATTCGGAGTCACGTCAGTTGCTGGCTGTAGATCGGCTTTCTGTACCCAACCGTGCACAGCCTTGCGCGATCGCTCGACACCGAACTTCTCGAGTTCTAGAATGGCATTCGAAAATTATAATACAGCAAGATAAAGTCGAATACCGAGTTCCAGTAGCTGACGCGGTGTCCGTTCTCGCTCCACAGCACTCAAATCGATCTAGTCGCTACACCCGCTGAGGCGGTCGATTTTTGGCATAGGAACCAGAAAATCGTGCTGCCTCACTTTTCACGCTTACCTAAACACGACCTGAACGGGTAGGCTAACATATTGGAGAGTGACGTAGAATCGAAATATATTCTCCATTCTAAAATATAAATAAAATTGTGAGATCAGGGTATAAAGTTGTCTTCTCGTTGGTGGGACTGTTCCTCATTTTTAACTCTATTGGACACCTTTTCATTCCTGCTGACGCCTATCTGTCTTATGCAATAATGGGGTTTCTGTACTCTTGTCCGTGACTTCCATACTTGGCTTCAAATATTTTGGCATGTGTTTACCCCCATAGAGTTCCTGGCTGAGCCACTGAGACGGCTGAAAACAGCACCCTCTATTTGATTTATATATCTCTCNACGGCGGTCGAATTTTACGGATTTCTAATTGAATTCCCCGATTTTGAACCTACTGTCCTCCTGCGATTTCTGGGGGTAAACACATACATATTTTGGATAGGACGACTACATGTGAATACTTGTTCCCGCCGGCACCCATCTTATCCGGGTTGACGGCGATTACCCGATATGGAGATCCGGGAAGCGGACGTGGACGAGGCCGAGCGGATTCGAACGGTCGTGGACAGTTCGATGACGGCCTCGTTCAGGCTGAGTCCGGCACAGATCGACGGCATCACCGACGAGGAGTTCGCCGCTGACGCCATCGCCGCGAAGATCGACGACGAGGACACCCTGCTGTACGTCGTCGAAACCGGCGACGGAATCGAGGGGACGGCCATCGCCGGCTTCGTCGAAGGCCGCCTCGCGGACGAGTGGGGCGAGGTGAACTGGTTGTTCGTCGATCCCGAACACCGCGGCCGGGGGATCGGAACGACACTGTACGAGACCGCGAGCGACGCCCTCCGCGAGCGTGGCGCTTCCCACGTCTGTGTCACTGTTCTCGAGGCGAACACTGAAGGCCATGGGTTCGTCGACCGGTTCGGCCTCGAGCACGACGGCGACCGGCGGATCGAGGTCGCCGAGGAGTCCCTCGTGAAGTACGTCTACGCGGACGCTGATACCGACGTGGACCTGCCCACGGAGTCGGGAACGGCGGGGTCGGACCGCGAGGCGGACGCGGCGGGTGAAGCGTTTCCCGACACGGAGACGACGGACGGCCAGTTGACGGTGACCGACGGCGACGAAACGGTATACGTCGCCCGCGCCGAGGCGGAGTCGGGGACCGCGGCATCGTTTTTCGTCACCTACGAGGACGCGGCCCACGCGGACCAGTACGGCTTCTACTGTTCGAACTGCGGTTCGCTCGACGTTTCGATGGGCGACATGGAACGGCTCGAGTGTGCCGAGTGCGGGAACGCTCACGCGGAGCGCTCCGAGCAATCGTACGACGACTCGTACCTCTAGTCTCGCCGTCTCCACGCCCAGTCGTACCCTCTGTCCGCGGCGCTGCCCTCGACTCGGACCGAGCGGCCGTCATTTCGCGAAGATGCTGTCGGCCGTCGCTGCGCCGACGACGCTGAAGACCGAACCGACGGTCACTGCCTTGAACGTTGTCAACACGAGTCCACACGAGGCCGCGGCGTTCTCGAGGAACGGTCCGGGGGCGCGAGCCAGGGAGACGGGATCGCAGGCAGTCGTGGCGTCCTTGAGGAACGTTTCGGGCGCACCGAACAGGAGCGCGAGCACGGTCACCGAACCGAACGTGACGAACATGAGTGAAATAAACCGGATCGGGATGCCAACCACTTCCTGTTCGTCGTCGATATCCCTGGTCGTGTCCGCCTTGTACAGCGCCGCGTAGCCGATCGCGAAGACGATGGCGACGATCGCCAGCGCCTGCAGGATGTGCATGTTTCCCGCGAGGGTCCAGACCTCTTCGGTGACGACGAACGGACCCGCCAGCAGGAAGCCGCCGACGATCTGCTGGGCCGAGTCCGCGAGCCGGAAATCACGCGGCCGGCGCGGCCGTCGAAGTTTCATAGCGAACGATTGTAACGAAACAACAAAACGCTCCCGTTCGATCGATCTTCGAGTCGGGCGAGCGATGCTCACACGAGGAGCAACAGCGCGGCGTATCCCGCTGCGCCCACAGCGAACGCCCAGAACCGGCTCTCGCGGTCGGACGGCAGCTCTTCCTTGATCACGTTGAGGATGATCCCCCCGGAGAGGAACGGCACGAACACCGCGATGAGGAGTTCGGTGTCCTCGAGAACGTAGCCTCCGCCGAACCCGACGAGTACGGCCGCCGAAAGGACCCATCGACCGCGGTGGTGGTACGCCGCGCCGTGGTCAGTTCGGAGGCCGTCGTCGGTGACGAGGAAGTGAAGCGCCATCGCGACGGTAAACAGGAGTACGCTGCCGAGTTCGCGATCCCACAGGAGGTAGCCGATGATCGCATTGTACGCGGCGAAGGAGCCGATGTGAACCCAGAACACGCCGAGTCCGGTCGGTTCACCGTCACTGTCGGTCGCCCGCCCGACGAACTGCTCGAGCCCGTAGTAGCTGACGAAGCCGAACAGGGCGATCAGGTAGCCGTGGTGGTCGGCGAAGACGGCCGGATCTCCCCGTTCCGCGAGCGTCGCCGCGGCCGCTCCGATATCGGGCAGGAGGTGGACGAACACGTACGCGATCGAGACGCCGCCGGCCAGCGACAGCCATCGGCTCCGTGGAACTCGGCCACCGACCCCGAGCCGGCCGGCAACGAGGGGGACCGCTGCGAGGACGATCACGGAGACGTGGATGGCCACCGTATCGGGCCGAAGGAGATCGGTCAAGAGCATCGATACCGATGGTACCACGGTCACGAACGTAGGCCTGTGGCCGGCCGATTCAGTCGTCAGCGCCGTGGGAGTGTTCGCCACCGGCCGACATCGCGTCACCGATCGTCCCCGCGGTTCGCCGGAGGAGCCGGCCGAACGCCCGGCGACGACTGACGAACAGCGCCGTTCCGAGGACGACGTAAATCCCGGTGTAGACGAGCAGGAGGTCGGTGCTCGAGATCGGCAATGCGACGAGGTCACGGATGATGGCGAACTCGAGGAAGACCTGCGAGAGGAATAGGCCGAGCAGCGTACCCGCCTCCCCGACGGAGATTTCGAACCTGATCAGGAGGGCGATGGCGAAGAAGGACTGGGCGGCGGTCAGCCAGATCTCCGCCGACTGCTTGAAATCGAACGCGAGCACGCCGTACTCTCCCAGCGCGAGCGAGTGGACGATGACCAACGTCCCGATCAGCAGCGTCCACTGGTTGAGCTTCGAGGAGATCAGGGCGTTGAAGCCGGCGGTCGAGCGCGCCTTGTTCACCAGGTAGATGACGACGATGAGCTCCGGCGCTTCGGAGGCCAGCGGCGCGATCCACTGGATCATGAAAAAGGAGGGAATGCCGGCGCTCTCGCCGAGGTGTTCGAGCCCGTGAGCGAAGGGTTCGACGGCGGTGAAGATCATCGCGCCGGAGTAGGCAAAGAGCACGAGGACGGTGGCGATCCGGCCCGGCTTCGAAAAGCGCTGGAGGGACGCCGGGACGCCGACGTGGTCCGTCTCGGGTTCGACCTCGTCCCGGAGGATCACCGCGATGTAACAGACGTAGAGCCCGACCAGAAACAGCATGTCGAGGACGTCGATCCCGCCGTTGAGCGGGACGAGGAACGCCCAGAGCGTCGCGAGCAACAGGAACACGATCTCGAGACCGATCTCCCGGTCCAGGATCACGACGTCCGAGAGGAAGCCCGGTCGGTTCTCGACGGAGGGATCGGTCGACGACCCCCGACGGAAGACGGTAAAGAGCGCGACGCCGGCCCAGCCGATGCCGATAAGAATCCGGTTCGCACCGGTCATGTTGGCGACGGCCAGGTTGCCGGCCTCGACCCCGCGTTCGGTGCCCGCGAACACGCCCGCGTTCCAGGCGTAGAGCGCGTCGACCGCATACTCGGGTGCGACCGCTAACACGGCAAGTACCGCGATCGCGAACGCTTGCGGAACGTCTTTCTCGGCGGTCTCAGCGGCCCATGCAAGTAGAAACGAAGCGCCGAGGACTGTGAGCCCGGTCAGGAGAACCGTCCAGAGCGTCGACACCGTCCGGAGTGCAGCCGGTGCTTGATACTCGAGTCCCGCCGCCGCCGCGAGCCAGGGGAGACCGTCGGTCGCTCCCACGATGGCGAGCCAGGGGACCGTCAGTGCGACTGCGGCCGATATCGCGCCGAGCGCTCGTCGTCTCATGGAAATCGTCTAGGAACGCGTACTGGTCGAGCGGGCATACGTGGTACGGTGCGATGTCGATGCTGCCTGCTACTGCTGTGGAGTGGTCTCCTCGTACGGCTGAACGACGACGAACCCATCCGAGCCCGTAAACTCGAGCTGATAGGTCTCGTCGGACGACTGTCCGATCAGATTCGAGAGCACGCTGTCGACGTGGCTGTCGGGTGTCGTCCCGCTCCAGGCGACGGTCGCACTGGGGTCGGTTCTGACCGGTGGGCGCAGGACCAGCGGCTCGCCGTGGGTCGTAATCGCGATGGTTCCCGGCCCCTCGAGGAAGACGTTGGTCATGCCGCCGGCCGAGAAGCCGGCGATGCTCTCGACGGTCCGGATCTCGTAGGTCACGCTCGACTCGAACGCGAGCACGTCGTTCCCGTTGACCGAAACCGACTGGCCAGCCTCGAGCTCGAGGAGTTGGATCTTTTTCCCCTGATCCGCGAGATAGAGGTGACCGGTCCCGGTGGCTTCCATCACGGGTGTTCCCTCTCCCGTCGTCGCCTCCTTGAGGAAGCCGGTGATGCCGCCTTCGGCGGAGGACTGCCCCTCGAAGGAGATGTCGCCGTCGTGGGCGATCATCGAACCGGCCTTCGCGATCACCGATCCGTCGAGCGCGACATCGAGTAGCTTGTCGTTCTCGAGTTGGAACTGTTCGCCGTCGTCCGTCGGCTCGTTGGTACTGACGAAGTCGTCGATATTCATGATCGCTCGAGCGGCTGCTCTACCGACCTCGTCGGACGGGGACGGAAAATAGCTACTCATATTCGATTTGCTGCCGATGTGTTTCGGGTTTCCGTTCACGTCGTCGGCTGGCCGTTCGGTTCCGGAGGACGGACAGAGAGCGCCGATCCAGCGACGGGGCAGCCGTTGGGTCGAGCTTTTTTAGACTGCGTTCCGAACGTCCCCGATATGACCGACTTCCGCGGCGCCTGGACCGAAGCCGACGTCGAGACTTTCCTCCGGGAGACGACGATCCCGATTCGGCTCGGCACTCGGCGGCCGGACGGATCGCTGTGGCTCGTCACCCTGTGGGTTCGCTATCGCGACGGCGTACTCGAATGTGCGACGCAGGCGAACGCGGACGTGGTTCGATTCCTCCGGAACGACCCGGAGATCGGGCTCGATGTCTCGACGAACGACATCCCCTACCGCGGGATCAGGGGGACCGGGACCGCCGAAATCGAACCCGACGGGAAGCCGGTCCTGCGGGACCTCGTCGAGCGCTACCTCGGGGACACGGACTCCCCGCTCGCCGAGTGGTTGCTCGCCGAGGACCGCGAGGAGGTCGCGATCCGGATTGAGCCACGAGCGATCTACAGTTGGGACTACAGCGATCGGATGGGGGACGACTCGGACGCGACGACCGAGTGAGGCTGCTCGGACTGCCGCCCCACCGTCCGACGGGATCGGTCCGGTCGATGACTCGAGACCGACGCTGGAACCGACCAGCGGTGCTCGATTTGACTGTAGCGGGATATCGTCCCGGTGGCAGATACCGATCACCATACCCTGATCCGACGAGCGATGTTTCCGTACCGCTGTACGGACGCGACCGTACCCACTGCGTTGAAGGTGAGTAAAAAACAGGTGTATAATCATACCAGATCTCGTACCACCGCTACCTGCTCGAGCGTTCAGAACGATGTCAGAAGCCGGTCAAAAACGGAGAGCCGACTGACTCGTGTCTCACTTCGGACCGTCGCGGGGCTCACACGGCTTTCGTGTTGATACCGTTGCAGAAGTCGGTTACGCGTTCAACGGCGTTTCATCGATCTGCGTCGTCCCCGTTATCCCCTCTCGAGTGTGGTGTGTCAACCGGAGAACTGCGCCGGTGGCGTACGGGGCGCTGTGAGTTTGCGGCGCTATCCCCTGGCGACACAGCTATCCATCCGCGATGACGATCTCGTCGGAATCCGCGTCTGCTTCGAGTCGTCGAATCGCCTCGTTGACTTCCTCCTGGGTCGCTTCATCCATCGACTATCCCCGTGCTTACCGCAGTGGGGACGAACTCCGTAAAGTCATCTCAGCGTATTCAGGGTGCGAAAACACCGCCCCGGTGAGCACGGCCGCTATCGGAACAACCGGACCGATCGAGACACTGCTCACACGACGGCTGTGCGATCAGGTACGTCGTGGCTTGCAGCGGCTACAAGTGTCCCCGTTACAGCGGTGGCGAGGCGAAATCCCACGATGTTAGCTGTGGGACGAAACCGACATCACAGGCCGAGGTAGCCCGCGTTGGGCAACAGCCCGGCCAGATACAGGAGTCCGAGCACGAACATGAACGCCGCGATGGCCATCGCCGGCGGGTCGACGTGCGTCCCGGAGTGGGAGTAGAACACGCGCTGACTCAGTTCGCCGATGAGACCGCTGATCGCGCCGAACGCACCGGCGACGAGCAGGGCGGCCGGCTCGCTGCCGATGGCCGGCATCGCGATCACCGCACCGACAGCGCCCAGCAGCGTGATGTGATGGGTGACCGGAATCTTCTCCACCCCGAGGTTGAGGAACAGCAGGCTCATCGCGGAAATCGCATAGCCCATGAAGATGCTCCCCGTCTTGAGCCAGATGAAGCCGCCGAGGATACCGCCGACGAGACCGATCGCGGTCACGCCGGACCACTTGTACTGGTGTGGCAGCCAGGGTTCGGTCGCCAATCGATCGGTCTCGGTACCGCCGTCGGCCGCCACGCGCATTTCTTCGCGCTCGAACGGCGACATGTCAAGCAGGCTCGAGCCGCCGGCCTTGCCGACGATCGGGTAGCCGAACACGATGCGGGCGAGGAACGCCGTGGCGACGACCGAGAGCGCGATGTTATCCGTCGGGAATCCCAGGCCGTCCATCACCTGGGTGACGAACATCCCGACGACGCCGAAGATCGCACCGACCGCGAGGATATCGGGTTTGGTGCCGAACGCGTACAGGATGTCCTTCCCGAAGTGGTAGTCCCAGTCGTCGGGTTCCATCTCGGGATACTTCCGGCCGGCGTAGGCCGTCGCGGCGACGCCGCCGGCGAAGGCGATGTGCGGACCGGTGACCGCGCCGAAGCCGATCGTCCCGGTAACACCGGTGGCGATATCCCCTGCTCCGGCGACATCGAGGCTACTACCGATCTCTCGTTGCAGAATGGCGATCCCTTCGCCGAGGAAGACCACGAACCCCGTGAAGACGAACGAGGGCAGCGCGCCGAGGGCCGCGCCGAACGCGCCGCCGGCGAGGGCGGCGATGAACAGCACGGCGAACTGCTCGAACTCCATGCCGATGACGGGAACCTGCAGTAGCACCTCTATCATGGTTACTCCTCCCCGTCCCGCGCCCAGTCACGCGATCGTTCGACGGCGTCCGACCACCGATCGTACCGCTGGTCCGCGACCGCCGGATCCATCTTCGGTTCGAACTCCGCGTCGACCTGCCAGTTGCTCCGCAACTCGTCGGGATCGCTCCAGTACCCGACGGCGAGGCCGGCCGCGTACGCGGAGCCGAGCGCCGTCGTCTCGTCGACGACCGGGCGGACGATCTCCGAGCCGATGATGTCGGACTGCAGTTGACAGAGGAAGTTGTTCTTGACCGCGCCGCCGTCGACCTTCAGCGAAGTCATCTCGATACCCGAGTCGGCTTCCATGGCCTCGGCCACGTCCCGGGTCTGGTAGGCGATCGACTCGAGAGTCGCGCGAACGACGTGTTCCTTCCGGGTACCGCGGGTCATCCCGACGATGGTGCCGCGTGCGCGCTGGTCCCAGTGGGGTGCGCCCAGTCCGGTGAAGGCGGGGACGACGTAGACGCCGTCCGTCGAGTCGACGCTACGGGCGAGCTCCGCCGTCTGGGCGGGGTTATCGATCAGCGACATGTCCTCGAGCCACTCGATCGCCGCGCCGGTGATGAAGATCGATCCCTCGAGTGCGTACTGGACGTCTTCTCCCGAGCGCTGGAAGCCGATCGTCGTCAGCAGGCCGTGATCGGACTCGACGGCCTCGTCGCCGGTGTTCATCAGGAAGAACGAGCCGGTGCCGTAGGTATTCTTCGCGTCGCCGGCGTCGAAACAGGTCTGGCCGAACAGGGCCGCCTGTTGATCGCCGAGCGCGCCCGCGACCGGGACCTCGGCTTCGAGGAACCCATCCGGATCGGTCGAGCCGTAGGTCTCGTCGTCGCTCGAGGGGCGGACCTCCGGAAGCATCTCCTCGGGAACGTCGAACTCCGCGAGGAGGTCGTCGTCCCACTCGAGATCATGGATGTTGTACAGCATCGTCCGCGAGGCGTTCGTGACTTCGGTGATGTGCTCACCGGTGAGGTTGTAGATCAGCCACGTGTCGATGGTCCCGAAGAGAACCTCGCCTTTCTCCGCGCGGTCGCGGATGTCCTCCGGCCGGGAGCGCTCGAGTTTGATCGGGTCGGCGTTGTCGAGCAGCCACTCGGCTTTCGTCGCCGAGAAGTAGGCGTCGGCCTCGAGCCCGGTCTTCTCGCGGATGGTCTCGACGAAGCCGTCCGCCTCGAGTTGTTCGACGCGGTCGGTCGTTCGACGGTCCTGCCAGACGATGGCGTTGTGGACCGGCCGACCGGAGTCGGCGTCCCACAGCAACGTCGTCTCCCGCTGATTGGTCACCCCGATGGCCTCGAGTTGGTCGGGGCTAACGCCCGCCTGTCCGAGCGCCCGTCGAATGACGTCTTTGGTGTTCTCCCAGATTTCGGTCGGGTCGTGCTCGACCCAGCCGGGTTCCGGATAGATCTGTTCGTGTTTCTCGTACGCGTTCGCGACGACTTGCCCCTCGTGATCGAACACGATGAAGCGCGTGCCGGTCGTTCCCTGGTCAACCGCACCGACATAGGTATTAGCTGTCATAGGTGGTCACCCATACTCCCACGGGCCGATTTACTGGTGGAAGCGTGCTACTGGTAAACAACTCCTACGATCATTATAAATGTTTTCAAATCCATAAGTTATGTTTCATAAGGGGGAGTGGCAATCGTCTTCCAGACTATCTGAAATAGCCGTTTTCGACGAATTTACGACATCGGCCGCAGCGCAGTCGGGCGTTCAACCCCCCGATCGAAACGCGCGCCGTTCGAAACTCATCAATTGTTATGGCCGTTATCCGATCGCCGATAAAATAAAGATGGAGGTGTCCGTAGAGGGTAGTGACAGAATGCCACGGGATACCGAGGTCCTCGTTCTCGGCGGTGGCTCGACCGGCTGTGGCATCGCCCGCGACCTGGCGATGCGCGGCCTCGAAGTCACGCTCGTCGAGCGGGGGAACCTCACGGACGGAACGACCGGTCGGATGCACGGCCTGTTGCACAGCGGCGGGCGGTACGCCGTCTCCGACCAGGCCAGCGCGACGGAATGTATCGAGGAAAACGAAATCCTTCGGGGTATCGCCGGCCACTGCGTCGAGGAAACCGGCGGGCTGTTCGTCCAGCGACCCGAGGACTCGGACGAATACTTTCAGGAGAAACTCGAGGGCTGCCGGGAGTGTGGAATTCCCGCCCGCGTGCTCTCCGGGAGGGAAGCCCGCGAGGTCGAACCGTACCTCGCGGACGACGTGGCGCGCGCGATCGAGGTCCCCGACGGCGCGGTCGACCCGTTCCGGCTCTGCGTCGCGAACGCCATCGACGCCGAGAACCACGGCGCGCGGGTCGAGACCCATGCCGAGGTGGTCGACCTCCTGCGCGACGGCGACGACATCTACGGCGTCGAGGTGCGACACGAGTCCGGTCCCGGAAAGCGCACGCACGCTTCACCTGGCACCACCGAGGAGATCACCGCGGACTACGTGGTCAACGCGACCGGCGCGTGGGCCGGACAGATCGGCGCGATGGCCGACCTCGAGATCGAGGTCCGCCCTTCGAAGGGCGTCATGACGATCATGAATGTCCGGCAGGTCGACACCGTCATCAACCGCTGCCGGCCGAAGGGCGACGCCGACATCATCGTCCCCCACGAGACGACGGCGATCCTCGGGACGACCGACGAAGAAGTCTCCGACCCCGACGACTACCCCGAGGAGCAGTGGGAGGTCGACCAGATGATCGACACGCTCTCGGAACTGGTGCCGATCCTCGAGGAGGCCCGTACCATCCGCTCGTTCTGGGGCGTCCGCCCGCTCTACGAGCCGCCGGGAACCGGCACGCAGGACCCGACCGACATCACGCGGGACTTCTTCCTGCTCGATCACGCCGACCGCGACGGCGTGGCGGGGATGTCCAGCATCGTCGGCGGCAAGTTCACCACCTACCGGGCGATGGCCGAGGAGATCGCCGACCACGTCTGTGACAAACTCGGGGTGACCGCCTCGTGTTCGACCGCGGACGAGCCCCTGCCGGGCAGCGAGAACATCGAGACGCTCGAGGCGGGGATGGACGACTTCGGGCTGCGCTCCCCGGTGGCCCGCCGGAGCACGCAACGGTTGGGGAGCCGGGCAAGCGAGGTGCTCGAGACGGACGAACCGAACCCGGTGATCTGCCAGTGTGAGGGCGTGACCCGAGCGGAGATTCGGGACGCGATCTCGCAGTCTGGATCGGACCTGAACGCGGTTCGCATCCGGACGCGGGCCTCGATGGGCAACTGCCAGGGCGGCTTCTGCTGCCAGAACATGGCGAACGAACTCCATCCGACGTACGACGAGGAGACGGTTCGCGAGGCGCTCGACGAACTCTTTCAGGAGCGCTGGAAGGGCGAGCGTCACGCGCTGTGGGGCGAACAGCTCTCGCAAGCGATGCTCAACTACGCGCTCCACGCGACGACGATGAACCGCGATCACGATCCCGCAAGCGCGACGGGAGACGTCGACTTCGCGGCGTTCGACGGCGGCCGGACGGCGAGCGATCGGGTCGACGGGACCCAGGGGGCCGATTGAATGGCGATCGAGGACGACGTCCTCGTCGTCGGCGGCGGACTCGCCGGAACGACCGCCGCGCTCGCCGCCGCGGAGCGGGACGTACAGGTGCGACTCGTCTCGTACAGACAGAGCACGCTTCGCAACGCCAGCGGACTGATCGACATCCTGGGCTACACGCCGGCCGGTGACGGCCCGCTCGTGGACCCCTTCGAGGCCCTCGACGACCTCCCCACGGGCCATCCCTACGAACGCGTCGGCAGCGAGGCGGTCCGCGAGGCGCTCGCGTTCTTCGACGGGATCGTCGGCGACGCCTATGCCGGCGCGCACACGGACGCGAACGCGCTCGTCCCGACCCACGGCGGCACCGTCAAGCCGACCGCGCGGTATCCGACCTCGACGGCGGCCGGCCTGGCGAGCGACGACCGCGACGCACTGCTCGTCGGCTTCGAGACGCTGCCCGACTTCGAGGCCCCGCTCGCGGCATCTCATCTCGAGGCGGCCGGCGCGCCCTTTACCGCCCGTGGCGTCACGGTTCGGTTTCCCGGTATCGTCCGGGACGACGCGAAGGTCACGCGGTACGCACACCTCCTCGATCACGACGAAACCGTCGAGACGCCGGCCGGCGAGACCACCGCTCGCGAGGCGCTCGCCGAAACCGTCCGCACGCATCTCGAGGGGGAGGCCCGCGTCGGCTTCCCCGCCGTGCTCGGTGACGACCGCGCCGACGCGGTCAGGGCCGACCTCGGCGACCGGCTCGGCGTCGACGTCTTCGAGGTCCCGATGGGGCCGCCGAGCCTGCCCGGCATCCGCCTCGAAGACCTGCTCTACGAGGCGCTCGAGGCGGCGGGCGTCCGGGTAACGACCGGCGTACCGGTCGTCGACTACGAGACCGACGGCGAGAGGACGAACGCGACCGACCCGGAACGGATCGACCGCGTCGTCGTCGATCGCAACGGGGCCGAGGTCCCCCATCGTGCGACCCAGTACGTCCTCGCGACGGGGGGGCTGGTCGGGAAGGGGGTGCAGTCGGAGCGCGACGGGGTGTTCGAGCCGCTCTTCGACTGTCACGTCCCCCAGCCGGCGGACCGCTACGACTGGTTCGTCGACGATGTCTTCGGCGACCAGCCGTACGCGCGGTTCGGCCTGCCGGTCGACCGCGACCTCAGGCCGCTCGACGCCGGCGACGACCCGGAGTTTTCGAACCTGCGCGCGGCCGGTGCGGTGCTGGGCGGGTACGACTTCGCGGCCGAGAAATCCGGCAGCGGCGTCTCGCTCGCGACGGGCTACGTCGCCGGCCGACGCGCCGCGGAGGGATGTCGATGACCGCCGACCGGCCCGCACGCGGAGTGGCATCGACCATCGAACGACCCACACGAGCGACGGCGACGGAGCGATCGACGTGATTCCATGAGTGACGCAGAACAACCGACCGACGACGGCGTACCGGGCGACGACGAGTTCGAACCGATTCAGGTCTTCCCTGAAGCCGAGGAGATGGACCTCCGGCCGGGCGCGGACAACTGCTACAAGTGTTCGACCTGCGACACCAACTGTCCGGTCGCAGAGGTCGACGACGAGTTCCCCGGCCCGAAGTTCCAGGGACCCGAGCAGTGGCGACTCAAACGTCAGGACGACCAGGATATCGACGACTCCGTGATGAAGTGCTCGAACTGCATGCGCTGTGACAGCGCCTGTCCCTCCGACGTCCCCCTGTCGCAGATGCACAACACCGCTCGAGGGGAGTATGTCGAGGAACAGATGAACAAGTTCTCGCGGGAGTACGTCCGCAATCGCATCCTCGCGAACTACCGCCGGCTCGCCCCGCTGGGATCGATGTTCCCGCGGACGACGAACTTCGTGATGGGACTGTCGGCGACCCAGTGGCTCGGCGAGAAACTCCTCGGCATTACCGGCGAGCGGGAGTTCCCCGAGTTCGCGACCGAAACGTTCCGCGAGTGGTGGACGAAGCGCGGCGGTGCAAACGTCGACAATCCCGACAAGCGGATCGCGTACTTCCACGGCTGCTATTCGAACTACAACACCCCCGAGGTAGCCAAGGCGCTGGTCCGCGTCTACGAACACTTCGGCTACGAGATCATGGTCCCCGACCAGCACTGCTCGGGGACGCCGATGTTCGCCAACGGGATGCTCGAGGACGCACGCCGGTCGGCCGAGACGAACGTGCGGGAACTCGCCGCGGCGCTCGAGGACGGCGCGGATATCGTCGCCTCCTGTAGCTCCTGTTCGATGTCGCTGCGCCAGGAGTATCCCGAACTGTTCGACTTCGAGGGGACCGAGGCGGTCGCGGAAAACACCTGGGACGCCGTCGAGTATCTCCGGGTTCACGAGGACCTCGAAGGCGAACTCGAGGGAACCTCGGTCGACGAGTTCGACGACTTCGCCTACCACGCGCCGTGTCACGCCCGCAATCAGGGGCTCGACGGCCAGACGACGGAAGTGTTGGCCCCTATCGACGGCGTCGCAGCCCACGACGTCGGCGACTCCTGTTCGGGTATTTCCGGCACGTATGGCTGGAAGGCGGAGAATTACGAAACCTCCATGAAAATCGGGGAGGAAATGTTCGACCACATGGAAGAGTCGGAGGCGAACACGGGACTCACGGAGTGTCCGACCTGTTCGATGCAGATGGAACACGGAACCGGCTACGAGATCTCACACACCCTCGAAGTGCTCGAGGCGGCGCTCGTCGGGGACCGGACGGAGGCGGCCGCACAGTAATGGATTTACAGGAGCGTATCGCTCGTCGGCGGTCGGCGCGACGGGGCTCGCGCGTCGTCGTCGACCGCGACCAACTCAGCCCGGTCGTCCACCGGCCGGAGCCGGTCGGTCGCGGCCCCGTCCTAGAGCAACTCCTCGACGCGCTCGAGGCGGTCTTCGACGGCGAACTCCCGCCGCCAGTCGCGGTAGTCGGGCCGTCGGGAGCGGGCACCTCCGCGATCGTGACGGCGCTGTTCGACGCGTTGAACCAGCAGTTCGGCGGCTCGGACCGGACGATTGCCACGACGACGCGGGGCGGGAGCACCGAGCCGGTTACGTGGTTCGTCACCGTCGACGGCCGCCACGTCGAGAGCCCGTTCGCGTTCTATCGGGCCGTCCTGTCGGGAATCTCGAACGAGCGGGTCCCCGAGAGCGGCGTCGGGACCGACGACTTGCGCGAGCGTCTGTCCGACAGGCTCGCCCGCACCGATCGTCGCGCAATCGTCGCGATCGACCACCACGACGAACCGGAGACGCTCAGCGCCGAGCGCGTCCACGAACTGCTGGCACCGGTCGAGGACTGTACCGCCACCGTCGCGGTCGGACAGCGAGCGCCCGACGACCATCGAGGCCCCACGGTCACCGTTCCCACCTACCGCGACCACGAACTCGTCGACATCGTGACCGACCGTGCCTCGACGGGGCTGGCCGCCGGCGTGCTCGATCACGATGCCGTTCGGGAACTCGCCGGTTGGGCCGACGGGAACGCACACGACGCGCTCGCGGCCCTGTTCGGGGCGGCCGTCCTCGCGAGCGAAACCGATGCGGACCGGATCGAGCCGGCCCATCTCGAGCGAGCGTGGGCCGACGTGCCCGACGACGGCGTCCACGTGAGCCGAGCGCTCGCGCTTTCCAAGACCCGCCAGCGAGTGCTGATAGAACTGGTCGATATCGGACCGGGCGAGCGGTCGATTCGCGAGATCGCGACCGCGATCGCGGATCGGTCGTCGCTGACCACCGGGACGGTCAAGCGGTTCCTCTACGAACTCGCCGACCGTGGCGTCATCGAACGGCTCCCGCTCTCGACGGCCAACAACGGTAGCGGTCGCCGGCCGAGCACGGTCGCGGTCCGGTTTCCGACGATCGCGTTCCGAGCATTGAGCCCGATCGGGCTGGAATCGCTGTGAGCGACCCCCATCAGCGAGCGCGAGGCGGAGTCTCGGCGGATGGGCAATCTATTTTGTCGGCCCCCGATAACGATAGTGATAACCGGGTATGACGATCGAGTTCACTGAGACGGCGGACGAGACCGGGCTCGAGGTATACGACTCGATTGAACAACGCCGCCTTCGCATCGGGACGCCCTCGCCCGTCTCCCCGGCCGTACTCGAACCCGATCGGTTCCGTTTCCCGATCGACAAGAAGTGTGCTATCGAAACGGATGCGCTCGTCTTCGACCAATCGTACTCCGTTACCGTTCACAACAGCACCGGGCAAACCGAAACGAGCCTCGACGCCGGAGAGACGGTTCGGCTCGAGGAACGGACCCAGTTCGTCGGGCTGAGCGGCCCGATCAGACTGTACTGCCGGATCGATGCCGCCGGCACCATCGATATCGGGCTCACGTCGATCCGGATCACGTTCGACGAGGCGACCGAAGTCGAAGTCGGTGCCCGGTCGCCGCACGATCGGCCGGCAGCGACGATCACGACGCCGCCGGACATCGAATCGATGATGGCGGCCGTGTCGGCGCTGCCGTCCGCTTTGAAGACGACATCGCCCGAGCGGACGTGGCCAACGCTGCGTGGCCATCCGCCGCTGATCGAACTCGGGGATCGACTCCGGATCCCGGACACCGTCGATCGACCGGACGACGACATGATTCTCACGGTGCCACCCGAACGCAGTGCCCTCTATCAGGCGGCCCCGCTGGGATTCTTCCTCGGGGCAACGATTCGACCGGGCCGGGAGCCGACACTCGAGACGCCGCGGTTCGAACACCCATTGACGGCCGAGCACCCGTTCGAAGACGCGGTTGCCAGACTGCTGAAACGCTTCTTCTTCCTCGACTGCCTGACGCGAACTGAAGGGTTCTACCGGTACGAACTCCACGAACGGCGGCTGCTCGAGGATGAACTGCCGTACGATCTCGCCGAGATGTACGCGGCGGACCTCCCGGAGCGACTCGACCGGTATCTCGACATTCCCTACGACCAACTGGCGTCGCACATGCCACGCTGGCCGCTGACCGCACACGTCCCGGCGGAGCCGGACACCATCGAACTGTTACCGTTCATCGTCAACGAACTCGGCGTCGTTCGCGACGTGGGTGGAAAGCCGCCCAAAACGGTCCCCGACCCCGGCAACGCGGCGGGACTCGTCCGTTCCGTGAGTCGAACCCGCGACTCGTCACGGACGTCACGACCCGACCGGTCGTTCGTCGTCCCCGACATCACGGACGAATCGGTCGAGCACGCCTGGTTCGGCGACGACATTCCCCAGCAGGCCTCGAAGGCAACCCTCGAGGCGTACCGCAATCAGCTCGCACGCGACGCCAGAAACGAGTCGACCGAAATCCTGCTCGTCTGTAACGATGCGCGGATGCTCGGCGAACACGATGCGCTCGGGGACGTCTACGGGAACCGCGAGACCCTGCCGTTCGAGATCCACTCGGAATTCGGCGTCGATACGGACCGTCTCGCGGACCTGCTCACCGATGGCAGCTACGACTTCTTCCATTACATCGGGCACGCGACCGAGGACGGACTTCGCTGCCCCGACGGTGAACTCGACGTGCGATCCCTCGAGTCGGTCGATCTCGGCGTCTTCTTCCTGAACGCCTGTCGGTCGTACGAACAGGGGCTCGCGCTCACCCGTCGGGGTGCGTTCGGCGGCGTCAGTACGTACGCGGATATCGTCAACGACCGGGCCGTCGAGGCCGGAGAGACCATGGCTCGGTTGCTCAATCGAGGGTTCCCGCTCCGGGCCGCGCTCGAAATCGCGCGGACCCACTCGTCGCTCGGGAAGCAGTACCTGATCGTCGGGGACGGATCGGCGGATATCGCACAGTCCGACGGCGGTGCGCCCATGATCGTGGACCTCGAACGCGACGGGGACGAACCGTTCGACTTCGCCGTCCAATCGTATTCGACCAAGGAGTTCAAACTGGGAACGGCGACGGAATCGACGCTCCCGACCGTCGCGGACCGTCACTTGAGTCCCGGTCGAACGTCGTTCTCGCGGGCAGATCGGGACGCTGTCAGGGAGTATCTTATTTGGAACGAGGTTCCGATTCGGGTCGACAGCGACCTACAGTGGAACGACGGCATCGGGTCACCGATCTTCGAGTGATCAATCGCAGAAGAACAGGAAACGGGTCGGTATCGCGTCGTTCGGCGAACGCTTTTTGATGAATCGACTGATTACGGCCCGATTTGGGACGAACTTCCTGCGACCACCGTTCCGGCCTGGCTGAGCAGGACGAACATGGTGAACAGCGCGCCGATCATTCGTGGGTTCTGTGCGAGATAGTCCTTCATGCTGTTTTTCGCGGACATTGCATTCCAACAGTTGTGGCCGTTGGAAATAAATTTATCTAATACTTACCTATATGAATTATTATAGCAGAAGTGAGATCCGATACAGGACGGTGACTCCGGTCACACGCCGGGCCTCGACTACGGGGGATGGCTCATCGGGTCCGACGTTACGGTCTCCCGGCGAGCGAGTCGGTACCGCTCTCCGAACACACCACTCCCTGTGGTCCAAAAAGCGCCACCGAAGTGGCTGTGGTCGCTACCGAAACGATTTCACACCGAGAACTCGTCGGCGCAGCGCCGGACGGCGGCACCGATCACTATCGGACCCGTCGCGCCGGTCCGCCTCACGTCGACACGCACGGACGGCGTTCGATTCGTGACTCGACGATGTCCACCTCCATCTCGGAACGATGTCGCCACTCGACCGAGCGGCGACTCGAGAATACACGAGATCGTCGTCTCTCCACTGCGGAGCCGCTACCGATCGACGCGACGAACAGGGCTTGAATCGCTCGAGACCGAGCGAGCGTTCGTGAACGTCCGCGTGCGTTGCCCACCGACCGCCGGGTCGCGACGAGCGCCGTTCGCGACGGCTTAGTGGGCTGGCTCGACCGCAACCGCGGAGATCGATTCTGCCGTTCCGTTCTCGGCCGTTCCGTCGTCCGCCGCTCCGGCGTCGCTCGAGTCCGCGGTCCCGTCGTCGGCGGTTTCGTTGCCGGACGTTTCGTTGCTCTCGTTGCCATCGGGCTGTTCCGCGGTCTCGACTTCCTCGAGACTGACGTCGACCGTGTCGCCGTCGATGACGGCGGTTTCGGAGACGGTCGCCTCGCCGGTATACCGCGTCATGCCGTCGTCGCCCGATACCACCGCGCCGATGGTGTAGTTGCCGGTGGCTTCGACGCTGCTGTTGGTGTAGCCGTCGTCGACGCCGAGTGCGTCGTCGGTCGCGTACGGAACGGTCAGTTCGAAGCGCCCGTCCGCAGCGGGGTCGGCCTGCTGCGTGTACGTGAACGTTCGGCCGGTGTCGGTCTGGAGTTCGACTCCGGCTCTGACCGTCGCGTTCTCGGGGTCGATTCCGCTCGCGCCGTCGATGCTCCCCGTGATGGTTGCACCCTCGACGCGCTCGAAGGTCTTCACCGACGAGACGACGTGGGCGTCCCACATCGGGGTTCCGAGGCCCTGATACACCTGATCGTTACTGCGGGCTGCGGCGAGTTGCGTCTGGAGCGATTGGGTCTGGTTACTCCAGCCGGAGCCTCTGAGCGAGACCGAGTTCCGGGGCAACAGACCGCCGCGTCCCCGCATCCCACCGACGACGGAATACTCGTCGCTCTCGTGAACGAGTCGGTAGTGTTCCATCCGCGCGGCGTCTTGGAGGTACAGCGACGCCATCGTCGTGTTGTCGTAGTTGTCGTTTACGCTCGGTGCCTCTACCGTTTCGTTACCGACCTGGAACGGTTGGTTCTCGACGTACGTGCCGTAATCCGGACCCGACCACTGCGTGATCGCCCCGAACTTCCCGCCGGCCATCTCGTCGTCGATCATGACGTACCGAATCTCCTCGTCGGTCTCGTTGCCCTCGGTGATCGCCTCGAGCTCCGCGGACGACTTATCCGCGACGGAGCCGCCGGCGGCGATCCCGTCGAGGATCAGTTCCGCTCGTTCCTCCGACTGGGCAGTCAGATACGCTGACGACGATTTCGCGTTCTGCTGGAACGGGTTCGAGTGGGGAATCCGTTCGGCCTGGGTCGTCACCAGGTGGCCGTAGTCCCACCAGGACATGACCCCGTACGACCCCTCGGGATAGTCGTAGTCCCCGTCTTCAGGGGTGTACGTGCCGTAGTAATCGATCTGACTCGCGTTGTCCGCACCGCCGTAGTTGCCGACCGCGGGCGTGTTCTCCTGTAGCCACTCGTTCGATCCCTCCCACTTCATCGAACTCGACTGCGGCCCGGTCTGTTCCGCCTGCCCCCAGGCCGTTGCGGTTGCCAGCGGCGGCAACAACGGGGCAAACAGGAGCAAGACGACCAGTGCGATAGTGATGACCTGATAGGTCTCGACCGATCGCAGCGACTCGAGACCGCCCGTCAGGTCCAGACTGAAGAGCCGGATGAGTTCAGCGACGAACGCGGCGTTGACGATCGCGACCGCGAGCAGGAGGTAGTACGAGAAGCGGATCTGGGTCGCCGCCATGCTGATCAGGAACACCGACCAGACGACGACGAGCGTGTGTTCGGCGCGGAACTTGCGGCCCAGAAGGGGACGAAGCAGGAGAAACGCCAGTCCGGCAACCATCGTGACGAACGCGCTCCCGAACTCGGCGAAGGTGTGTGGCAGGAAGTTCTCCGGCGGGGACGCTTCCTGAATGGTGGTGTCGGTAGTCGCCTCGCCGAAGGGAACCATCCGCCGCGTCGCGTTACCGATAATCGCATCGAACAGGTCGGGAAGGGCGAGCCACATCACCAGAAACGTCGCGGCGATGAGCCCACCGACCGCGACGGGATAGTACCGTCGCTCGAGGTTCCGATCGTTCCACTGTCGGGCGAGCCAGGCCATGAAGACACAGCCGGCTGCCACGAGGACGGCGGTCAAGGGCTGGAGGAGACCGAAACTCGTCGAGCCGGTACTCCCCGGTGCTTCGATGAGCAGTGCGGTCAACACGGCGGTCACGCCGAGACTCACCGCACCGACGAAGGCGACGTGATCCGGCGAGACCCCGCGCAGGTAATCGAGGGAGAGCTGGACGGTAAAGAACACCGCGAGGATCCCGATCAGTAGGACCGCGGACGGCCAGATCCAGATGTAGAGCGTGAGCGCGAGTCCCGCCAGCCCGCTGTAGATGGCGGGCGTTCGGAGCGTGGTCCAGTCTCGATCGGCGACGAGTTCGTAGATCGGTTTTTCGCGTTCGGCGACGGTGACCGCGACCATCATCGCGAGGATCGCGAGTCCCATGAACAGGACCTCGGCGACGTGGTGGTCGAGTTGTCCGACCGTCGACCGACTCAGGAACTGCCCCCGCGAAAGGGCAAGGATCAGCACGGAGACGATCCCGCCGATCGTCCCACCGAGTCGGCGCCCGGCGTAGAAGACCGGAATCGCGACGAGCGCGGCCATGACCGGAATCGAAAGCAGTGAGACCGTATACAGCGTTTCAGCCGACGGATCTCCGAGTCCGACGATCATCGCCACGGTGACAATGAGTTGGTCGAACAGCGTCCCGAACTGGCCGACGTAGGTGCCGGTCGGGAACCCGGTCCAGGCCTCGTACGGCATCGTGTGCGGATAGTTCTCGGCCGTCCAATTGATCGTCCGCCAGTGATACCACGAGTCGATGCCCGCTAGCGCGGGCGTTCCGTCCTCGGTGACGAACCGGCCGTACGACTGGGTTCGCAACCAGACCATAAACAGCATCACGACCCCCAGAACGGGGAAGTGATACCAGTCTCGGAACGACTCGAGGAGGGTCGTTTCGGTCCCGTCCTCGACGCGTTCGGTGTCGGTACTCATTAGCTTGCACCAGACCGAACCCAAGAATAAGTCTTATTATATACACGCGGCCGTTGGAGCTCCGGTCTCGAGCCGTCTCGATCGCGCGTCTCACCCGAGCGTGGCCGTCACGGCGACCCCGTTCGAACGAAAAAGCTTATTCGCGACTCACCGAAATCCGACGGCAATGAAGGTTTCCGTCGTCGTCTGTACCTACGCGATGGACCGCTACGATGTCTTTTCGGCGTGTGTCGACAGCGTTCTCGCTCAAACCTACGAGCCGCTCGAGATCGTCCTAGTCGTCGACGGGAACGAGGCGGTTTTCGAGCGCGTTCGGGACGACTACGGCGACCTCGATGACGTTGTCCTGCACTGTAACGACGAGAACCACGGGATTTCCTACAGTCGAACGCGAGGCGCGAAGATCGCGACCGGGGACGTCGTCGCGTTCATCGACGACGACGCCGTCGCCGAGGACGACTGGGTGGCGGAGTTGGCTCGCGGCTACGACGAGACGGACGCGATCGCGGTCGGCGGCCACGTCGCCGCCGACTGGGTGACCGAAAAGCCCGATTTCTTTCCCGCGGAGTTCTACTGGCTCGTCGGGTGTGACGAGCGCGGCATGGGCGAGCACATGGAAGAACTGCGGAACACGTACGGCTCGAACATCTCATTCCGGCGAGACGTGTTCCTGAACGTCGGCGGCTACGACGAGAACACGGGTCGCAAGGGAGACCGCCATATCCAGGCCCACGAAGCGCCAGTGTGCATCCGAATGGCGAATCAATACGGGAAAGGCGTGATCTACAACACCGACGCGGTTGTTCACCACAAGCTGTTCGACTACCGCGGCGACTTCCGGTGGCTCGTGTTCCGCTCGTTCTGGCAGGGGTATTCGAAACGGATCATGGACCTGTTGTTACCCGAGGCGTCGGGAGACAAAAACGAATACTTGGGACAACTCATGCTCGAGTTCGTTCCGAACCGGCTGTCGGATCTCGTTCGTGAGCCATCGGCTGCAAAAGTCAAACAGCTCGTGACGATTTTCATCTTTACCACTGCTGTCGGGGTCGGTTATCTGTACGGGTTGGCTGCCGTCGACCGAGCGGAACTGGCAGTCGATCGTGACGTGGCGGCCGAAGCCTGACGACAAGGCGGAGCTCGTGATACGCTCACGAGCGAGGTCTACCGGTGAGCCCGAGCACAGATTATTCGAGGACTGTTATTGTTCGAGCCGCGGGATAGCACCGGGTTCGTCGCGCCGGTTGCCGGTGACGTACTCTTGGTAGTAGCCCAGTCCGCGGACGCCGGTAAGGAAAGTAGAGAGCACACGGAACGCGAACCGTTCACGCGTCTCCAAATCCGAGTCAGGTGTCTTGATGCCGCTCGGTCGCGGGGGAATGCCCGGCGTACCGTATCGATTGGGATGATATCGCTGGAGTTGGCAGAGCCCGCGACCGACGCGGCGATCTTTTGTGACGAGTTCGGGGATCGTTTTTCGCGTTGGATGGTACATCACGACGTCTTCGGCAAAGTGCATGTCATACCCCGCTTCGTGAACCCGGTTTCCGAACTCCTTGTCACCGCCGGAGACGAGGCGGTGGTCGAAGAGACCAATGTCCTCGATAACGTCACGACGGACAAACAGGCAACACGTCGGGGCGAACTGCTGGTGCTCGAGGTATTGCTGGATGGGAAAACCGGTGTGGTGGTCATACCGGGCTGCAAGCGTCGGTTCATCCGGAAGCATCAGTTCGACAGTACAGCCCATATAGTCACTTTCTCGAGTTTGAAAGGTAGAGAGTGCCGACTCGAGCCAGCCCTCAGAGACAGTCATATCCGCGTCGACGAAGGCGAGGATATCGCTGTCAGTGTTTCGGATGCCAGTGTTGCGAGCGGCATACGAGGATTGAATGTCATTTTCGACGTGATGATAGACGCTGGTTCCGTCGGTATAGTCCCTGATCGTGGATAGCGTTTCGTCAGTCGATCCGTTATCGACGATATGAAGCTCCGACTCCGTACCAGTGACCTGTGGACGTACGGACTCGACCGTCGTCCGGACACCAGCGGGGTCATTATAGACAGGGAGTATTATCGAAACCATCAGTCACTCCGACGTTTGATCGCTGTAGTCTCGTGAACGAACCGGCTTGTCTGTATGAGTTTGAGAAGATACTCGAGTACATACAGTTCGATCAATGACAAAACTGATTCGCCACCCGAGTAGCGCTGTCGAAGACGCCACGGACTCGGCGGGAGATAGTTGATCGGATGCAACGGATGCGGGTAGTTGCCGGCATTCGGATGATAATACCGCATCTGTGCTCGTCCTCGACCGAGTCGTTTGGCTTTCGAAAACAAGGCTTCAAACGAGTCTCGAGCCGGATGATAGGCGGTGACCTCGGCAGCATAGCCCTGATCGAACCCAGCTTGGTAGACCCGCTGGCCGAACTCTTTGTCCCCACCAGAGACTAAGCGATGATCAAATAGGCCAACAGTTTCGAAAACCTCCTGCTGGACTGCAAGCGCACAGGTTGGTGCAAACTGCTTGTGCCTGAGGTAAGATTCGACTGGGAATGACAGGCTTTTTTCATACCGTACTGGTACTGTGTGGTCGCTGTCCGTACTCACTTTGACGTTACATCCGACGTAGTCACAGTCATGGGATCGGAGAGCAAGAACCATGTTCTCGACCCATGTTTCTTCTACCCACATATCTGCATCAAGAAAGAGGAAAACACTCCCTGATCCGGACTCGATTCCGGAGTTCCTCGCAGCATATGACGACTGAAACGTCACTTCCTCACACGGGTGAATAAGGTCCGGATGTTCCGATGCGAACGATGCAATCACATCACTAGTTTCATCCGTCGAATTATTATCGACAGGAAGGATTTCATATCGATCATACCGTTGAGCGATGAGTGAAGTGAGCGTCCGCTGTAGTCCCTCTGGATCATTGTAGACTGGGACAACAACCGATACTTCCGGCAGTTCACGCTCATCATCCATTTTACCACCTATGTCTCCCATCATCGGTCCGTCTCACGCATAATCTCAACATTCTATACGGATATTAGGCAGTTTTGTCAGCTCGGATATTAACGCCATCTGATTGTGTTTGTCCAGTTCGGCAGACTGTAATAGATACGAGTCCCAATTTAAATATCTACACAGATCTCTACTAACCAGTTGAGCTATTTGAGTTGTATCGCTATCTGTAAACGAGTCTACTATCTTTGCCGTTTCGATTCCAGGTAGTATCGATCCATGCTTCGTATTTTCCTTCGAAATGATATTCGCTTTGTTCTCTACTAAAAACGCCAGACTTCGATCAATGGTCCCCGTTCGCCAAAGCGAATGGGACTCGAATGACTGTTTCAACTGAGATAATGCGGACAGATTTACTGTGTGGTAGCCCCTCTCCTTTCTTCTTCGTTCGTCCGAGCGTGAGTAGTAGTGGAAAACGAGTTCGTTGAGCACCATTTCATAGTGTCGTGGTCGTTGAACGACCGTTTTGATCGTATCGGTCGGAGATGGGCGGACATAGTGTTTGATCAGGCCATCTGGGTGTAACCGCATGTTTGTCTCGAGTCGAGTAAGAAATCTAGTGATTCGCTCAGCAACGAGAGTAGACCGGGTTGCGAGTTTAGCACTCCGGGCTGCAAACAGAAGTTGATGATTTAGGGTTCTGTCGGAGGAAAGTATATCTCCGTTGATTTCGACCCGTTCCCATAAGCCGAGTCGATCGTCAAACGGATGAAGCAAAAACACTTCCTCCGCAGTTTCGATCGCGTCCTGTCGATTGAGTAGGTCCCCGGCCTGAATCAGTGCTTCAATCGGCGTTGACTGACCGACCAGTCCATTGCACTTATCTTTTCCAGATGCATTTCGGCAATGAAACGTATAGTCATGAGGTCTGGCCTCGCTTCCGAGGAGGAAGTCTACGGCAGCATTAGCCGCTCGTTTGAATTCGTCATCGCCGGTAATATCATAAACCTTCGAAAGGGTGAGTATCCAGTGGGCTGTGGTCCGTACCGGGGTTTCCGGTTCATCATACGTATAATTTCGACCCGCAGGAAAAGAGCCATCCTGTTGTTGGAAGTCAAGTGCCGACCGTGCACTTCGTTCTAAGATCGCATGAAGCGTGGGTAACTCGTCTTCAGAATGTGTTCCAAACTCGGACATCTCGTGATCTGACGAACTTGTGTCTGACGCATAAATTTGCCGGAGTCAGCACGTCTATCGTAGCCACTGAAACGATTTACACGCTGATCGCGGTGCCGTCCTGAGGGCAGGTGTGAAGTGACGGTCACCGGCTCCTCTCGTTTCGTATCTCCCCAAGCGGCGTCTCTCCAGTGAGTACTTGATGCGAGCGCTGGTATGCCAGTGGACGAATTGTTCAAGCCACTCGCAGAAGGTCAATCGAGTATCGGGGCCCGGTCTCACACGTAGCCGAGATCGCGAAGGTGGTCTTCAATATTCGTTTTCTCGCGTTGGCTCTCTGCGTGCATTCCGCTCGGCGAAAACGTTTCCTCGTCAGTCGCTGTTGACGATATCCACGGAACTTTCTTGATCGTTGGGAGTATCATGCCCTCTGGATGGCCGTAAATTGAGTATTCTCCGAACGCGTTCCCGTGGTCAGCCGTAATGACCACGTTCTCGGCATCGATGTTCTCGAGGAGTACTTCCACGTCGTCGAGTACGAATCGAAGTGTCTCTTCGTAGAGTTCCCACACCTCATCGCGCGTCACATCGTCCGATTCAAGCAGTTTCCAGCCACCCGCTTCTACATCGGTCAACGACCGGTCCTCCTCAATTGCGTCCGCAATATAGGGGATATGTGGTTGCATGTAGTGGGCGATCAGTCTGTCGTAGTCGGACTCGCGGGCAACTTCGACCGTGCGATCGGTAATCGCACGCGGCGGAACGCCGAATTCGTCTTGATGTGCGGTTTCCCACAACGCATGTGTTTACCCCCATAGAGTTCCTGGCTGAGCCACTGAGACGGCTGAAAACAGCACCCTCTATTTGATTTATATATCTCTCNCGGCGGTCGAATTTTACGGATTTCTAATTGAATTCCCCGATTTTGAACCTACTGTCCTCCTGCGATTTCTGGGGGTAAACACATACCCCACAACATATCAAGTTGGCCGAAATCATCGATATCGACGGTTCGCCAGTCCGGCCAGCAGACGGGAACGGTTTCGTCCGGTGGGTAGTTGCCGCTGACAAACGTTTCGTGAGTATGACCGTTCCCGCTTACATACGCCGTGTTTTCGATTTCATCGCTATAGTCCTCGGAGAACGTCTGTGCGAGCCACTCGTGGGAATGGCTGCCAACTGACCACCGCGAATCAAACGTCTCGACGAAGTCGTACTCGGACGCGACCGTCTCGAGTACGTCTACGCGACACGCATCGAGAATCACCAACAAATCCCAGTCCTCGTCGTAGATATGCGTTCCAATCGGCCACCGCGACGTTCCCGTATACCAGAGACCGAGATACGTGGTAAACGCTGCATGCATCAGACCGCGTATAGGGTCCGACGAAAGTTGGTCGCGATGTTCCGCGAGCCATTCCGTTGGCGAACCTGCCATTTCTTGTTGAGGTGTGTTTGGACAGACGATCAAAATGATGCCGATTCCGGACACCAGTTGCACAGCACAACAGCGTCGATCATATACCGTTCATTCGTGTGAGTATCCGTCTTCTACACGGTTCTCCGGGACCGAACGTGATGGGGGTCACCGTCCGTTTGCTATCGACTGGTTGGCGATCATCGATATCCCAGATCGCGGAGGTGGTCCTCGATATCCACGTTGACACTGCGGCCCTCCTCTAACTCAGTTTCTCGTGTTCCGAGATCCCGTGCAGACGTTTCCACCCATGGAACTTTCTTCACGATGGGATGTGGAAAGCCTTCAGGATGACCGTAGGCGTGCATTTCACCGAACGCTTCCCCATGATCTGCTGTGATAGCGACGCGTTCGGCGTCCATGTTCTCTAAAAGGACCGCCACTTCGTCAAGTACCAGACGGAGCGTCTCTTTGTACAGCTCGGAGACGGTTTCCCTCTCACACTCTCCGGATTCGAGTGTCTCGTAGCCGTCGATCTCTACGTCGGTCGGGTCTCGTCCCTCTCGATATGCTTGCCCGATATACGGGAGGTGGGGTTGCATGTAGTGGAGTATCAGCCGCTCGGGGTCGTCGGTCCGGCCGGCTGCGATCGCATGGTCTGTCATTACGTCTGGAAGGGTGACGCGATACGTTTCGTCTAACTGGTCTTCCCAGACCATGTCGAGGGCTTCGAAGGCATCGGCATCCACGGAGTTCCACTTCGAGAAATCGATTACGGGCGTATTGTTCATCGGCGGCGTCATTCCCTGCTCGAGTACACGGCTAGCGTGTGGATTCCCGGTTATGTACTGGGTCCGTTCTACGTCCGTTCGACGGCCCTCGGTGAACGTCTGTGCGAGCCACTCGGCGGAATGACTTCCGATAGACCACATCTCGTCGATGTCGTTGATGAACTCGTACTCGTCTGCGACTTCCCGAAGCGTGTCGACTCGACACGCATCGAGCACGATCAGGACATCCCACTGCCGGTCGTAGACGTTCGTACCGAGGGGCAGACGGGAAGTTATCCCAAACCACAGCATCAAATACCACGTGTAAACGGCGTAAAGAGGAGCACGGGCGGGGTTTTCGCGGACGTGATTCCACATCTCCGCGAACCAAGCCCGAACATTCGTCTGCATATATGCTCCGTAGGATGACCGGCCTGCATGAAATAACCGGTCTACTCCGATGGGAAAACCGGCAGTTCGAACGGGAGATTCTCGTGTACAGTCGTTCGGAACTCTCGAGAGAGCCCGTAGAGAACCGAGAAATAGACTGCGGCACCGATGCCGACGAGGCCGATAACGATCAGCAGAGTCTCACCGACAAGAACGCGACCGACGAGCACGACGGCAGCCATGACACTGGCAGCGAAACACTGTTTGGCAATTTCGTTAAGCGGAACGGTGACATCGATAACCTGGCTGGCGAACCGGTATCCGAGAACGAGTCCTAGTCCCGCGGAGACGGTGGTCGCCGTCGCCGCCCCGTACCAGCCGAACTGCCAAGTAAGGGTGACGTTCAGTATGGCATTGACCCCGACGAAGATGCCGTTGATATATAATGTGAGATCCGGTCTGTTGATGGCGTCGATGGTATTCAGGAACTGGTCCATGTATCCGTACAGGAGGCGTGCGAACGTGAGCACGAGGAGAACGTAGTAACCGGCTTCGAACCCCGATCCGTAGATCGTCAACACGATATCGCCGACGAGCGCGCTTCCCACCAGCCCCGGAATGATGAACAACCCAGAGTATGCAAGACTAACTCGCAACAGTCCGGCGACCTCCGCGTTGGAGTCGGATTCTGCGGAAATCTTGCTCATTTCCGGAAAGAGCGTCTGCGAGATCGACGCGCCGAAGATAGCAAATAGCGACGCAAGGTTCCATGCAATCTCGTAGATGGCGATGAGACCGTTCGAAACGAATACCGCGAGAATGAGTGTGTCCATGGACATGAACGTCCGCCCCTTGATCGAACCCAACCACGAAAACTGTGCGTACGACTTGAGCCGATCGAAGTCCCGTCGAGACGGCATCGTCGAAGGAACAGTCACGAAGTACAGTCCGATGCCGATCGCAACGATTGCCCCGATGATGTAGCCGGCAAACGCGCCGACGATTCCGAGTCCGGAGAGGACGAGCACAACCTGAACGATGCTACGGCTCGTCCACTCAACCGGTGACAGGACGCTGGAGACGTGAACGAGGTGTTGCCCGTCAAGGACTGACTGGACGAAGATCAGCCCCAACTGAGTGGCTAATATCGCAATCAGAACCCACGTTGCCTCGAGTCCCATGAACTCGTTCAGGTATGGACGCGCAACCAAGAGACAAGCTACCACGATGGCGTACAGACCTAATTGAGCGAGCGCGCCGGAAACGACGTAGTTGCCATCGTTCGGTTCACTTACTCGCTTTCGGATCGCCTGCGGTAGCCCGAGCTTGCCAACCATCGCAACCCATGCTAGGACCGACAGAACGACAACGTACGTTCCATACCGATCCTGTCCGAGAGTACGCGTGAGAACGATCGTGGCAACGAAACCCGAGAACGACATCACCAGCCGTGACAGAAAATTCACTATCGAAGTGTGGCCGTATCTCATTGCGTGTCACTTACGGGCTGCAGTAGCTCCGAGTTACGACTGTCGACCTATCAATACCATGTTTTCGACCGCTATCGGCGATCTATTGAGGACTTTCCGATTTCGGTCGATAGAGACTTCATCGGCCGACCGTTCGCCCTCGAGCGGTCCTGTGTTCGTACGCGTTTCGATCGCTCGGATGGGACCGAGATACCAGCGCGATCGATGGGCGAGTATCAGTAATCCCCGAAGACATATACTGTTCAAGTGTAATCGGTTGGCACATGCAAGCAGTCGTGTTAGCCGCCGGGAAGGGAACCCGCCTCCGGCCGCTCACCGAGGACAAGCCGAAGGTCCTCGTCGAAGTCGACGGCAAGCCGCTCATCGAGGACGTCATGGACAACCTCATCGAGGTCGGCGCAACTGAGTTCGTCCTCGTCGTGGGTTACATGAAAGAGAAGATCATCGAGCGCTACGGCGACGAGTACGAAGGCGTTCCGATCACGTACGCTCACCAGCGCGAACAGAACGGCCTCGCCCACGCCATCCTCCAGGCCGAACCGCACGTCGACGACGACTTCATGCTGATGCTCGGTGACAACGTCTTCCGGGCGAACCTCGGCGACGTGATCAACCGCCAGCGGGAAGAACGAGCCGACGCCGCGTTCCTGGTCGAGGAGGTCCCCTACGAGGAGGCCTCGAGATACGGCGTGCTCGACACCAACGAGTACGGGGAGATCGTCGAGGTAATGGAGAAACCGGAGGACCCGCCGTCGAACCTCGTCATGACGGGCTTCTACACGTTCACGCCCGAGATCTTCCACGCGTGTCATCTCGTCCAACCCTCGGACCGCGGGGAGTACGAACTGCCGGACGCGATCGACTTGCTCATCCAGTCCGGCCGGACCATCGACGCCATCCGGATGGACGGCTGGCGTATCGATGTCGGCTACCCCGACGACCGGGACCGTGCCGACGAACGGATCACGGAGCAGGAAGCCGAACCGATCGGGCAGTAAGCCCCGTCTCCCGCTCGAGCGACGGGTTCGTCCTCGCGTCGAGCACCGACTCGGGACGACCCAAAAGCGACTAATCACCGCCCGTCCTCTCACGCCACATGAACGTCTCCATCATCGGGAGCGGCTACGTCGGTACCACCGTCGCCGCCTGTCTCGCGGATCTCGGTCACGACGTCGTCAACGTCGAGATCGACGAGGGGATCGTCGAGACGATAAACGCCGGCGAGGCCCCGATCCACGAGTCGGGACTCGCGGAACGGATCGCGGAACACGCGGGAACGACGCTCCGCGCGACGACGGAGTACGACGCGGTTCGCGAGACGGAGGTCACGTTCCTCTGTCTGCCCACGCCGCAGACGGCCGACGGCAGTCTCGACCTCGCGATCATGGAGGCCGGCGCGGAGTCGCTCGGTCGCGCACTCGCCGCGACGGACGACGATCACCTCGTCGTCGTCAAGAGCACGGTTCTCCCCGGGACGACCGAAGACATCGTCGGGCCCGTCCTCGAGCGGGAGTCCGGAACCGAGATCGGCGACGGGATCACGCTCGCGATGAATCCCGAGTTCCTCCGGATGGGAACGGCGGTTCGGGACTTCCTCGAGCCGGACAAGGTCGTCTTCGGCACGGCCGACGACGAGGCCGCCGCGACGCTGCGAGAGCTCTACGCGCCGATCCTCGAGCGAACCGAGACGGACCTCGTCGAGACCGATATCCGCGAGGCCGAACTCATCAAGTACGCGAACAACGCCTTCCTCGCGTCGAAGGTCTCGCTGGTCAACGAACTGGGAAACATCGCCAGGGAGTACGGCGCGGACGCCTACGAGGTGCTCGAAGCGGTCGGGCTCGACGAGCGGATCTCGGAGCGATTCATGCGGTCGGGACTGGGCTGGGGCGGCTCCTGTTTCCCCAAGGACGTCAACGCCCTGCGGGCCGGCGCTCGCGAGCAGGGGTATGACCCCGAACTTCTCGATGCGGTCGTCGCGGTCAACGACGAGCAACCGCGACGGCTCGTCGGGTTGCTCGCGGACCACGTCTCCCTGTCGGGGGCTCGAATCGCGGTGCTGGGGCTGTCGTTCAAGCCCGGTACCGACGACGTCCGCAAGTCCCGTGCGCTCGACGTGATCGCGGAGTTGACCGAGCGCGGTGCGGACGTCGTCGCGTACGACCCCGTGGCGATCGAGAACGTTCGGCCCGACTACCCCGACATCGAGTACGCCGACACGGCCGAGCGTGCACTCGCGGGCGTAGACGGTGCCGTCATCGCGACCGATTGGCCGGAGTTCGACGACCTCTCGTTCGACGGAATGGCCCGCACGGTCGTCGTCGACGGGCGTCGGATCGATGTCGACGAGGACGCTCTCGACGTGTATGAAGGGCTGACGTGGTAACCCGCTTCGGGGCCACCCCCCGCGAATTCGGCTCGTACTGCCCCTAAAAACCCGACAGTGGGCAATCAGTAACCTTTTGCAGTTCGATAGGGGAATTACTCCCCGATGGAAGACGACGCGGTCGACACGGGCGTGAGCGTCAGCTCGAACGGCGGCGAGACGGTTGCCGCCACGGAGGTGGCGACCGAGATCTCACCCGAGGAGGTCTGCGTTCTCATTCCGACGCTCAACGAGGCCGCCACGATCGCGGACGTGATCGAGGGCTTCTACGATCAGGGGTACACGAACGTCGTCGTCGTCGACGGCGACTCGAGCGACGGCACCCGTGAGATCGCCCGCGAGCACGGTGCGGAGGTGGTGGTCCAGTCCGGCGACGGAAAGGGCCAGGCCGTCCGCGAGGCCCTCGAGTACATCACCGTCCCGTACGTGGTGATGCTCGACGGCGACGGCACGTACGATCCGGCCGACGCCGACACGATGCTCGAGCCACTCGCACGGGGCTACGAACACGTTATCGGGAACCGATTCGCCGATATGGACGACGACGCGATGCGGGCGCTAAACGGCGTCGGGAATCGGCTGATAAATCGCGCGTTCGGGTTCGTCCACGGGGCTAACTACGAGGATATTCTCTCGGGCTATCGGGCGTTTACCGTCGACTCGTTCAGGCGACTCTCGCTCGATTCGGACGGGTTCACGATCGAAACCGAACTCGCCGTCGAGTGTGTCAAACACGGCGTCGAGACGACGGTCGTGCCGATCAGTTACAGCGCCCGCCCGGACGAGTCGGAGACCAACCTGCACCCGGTCAAAGACGGCGGGACGATCCTCCTGGCGCTGTACTCGCTGGCGAAGACCAACAACCCCCTGTTCTACTTCGGGAGCCTCGGGATGGCCGGGATCGTCTCCGGCGGCTTCATCGCGGTCTACGTCCTCTGGGAGTGGCTCCGCTACCAGCAGGGCCACGAGATCATGGCGCTCGTCTCGGCCGCCGCGATTCTGCTGGGCGTCCAACTGCTCATGTTCGGCGTCCTCTCGGACATGCTCGTGACCTTACATCGCGAACAACGCCGACGCCTCGAGCGAATCGCTCGCAACGAGCGCGACGAGTGAGTGCGCGGGCGCTCGGAAACGCAGAAACGTGACGACGGCGTCCCGACCGAGCGGGCGCGCGAACTCGTCCTCAGAACGGGAGCAGGGAGCGGACCTGCGCGACGACGCCGCCCGAGTTGTTCCGGCGGTACGCCTCGAACGGTTTGTGGAGTTGGTTCAACAGTTCCTGCCGGGAGTCGAACTCCGCCGTCGGTACTTCGGCGAGCATCTCGCTCAACGGCACGTCGTTCCCGTGTACGTCGTAGGGGATGCGCTCGTGGCCGAGTTCGGCCTCGATGTCGTCTTTCGTGGCCGGAAAGGACAGGTCGGCATCCCTGAGATGAGCGTCGACGGCAGCGATGCCGAACTCGATACTGTCGGGTTCCTCGTTGTCTCCGCTCGATGGTGGCCGAACTCCCATGCCTGTACGTCTCGCTACGGAGCCGACTATAAAAATGGCTTGGACGCGACCGGCGAGGGACGGCGGTCGCCGTAGTCGGCACCGACCCGTCCGACTGTCGAGCGTCGTCGCCACCCTGTCGACACTCCTTTGGGCACCGCGCCGGAGTATGGGATATGACCGAGTACACCACAGTGTCGATCCCGAAGGACCTCGCGGATCGGGTCGAGGAGACCATCGAGGGGACGAGCTTTCAGAGCACGAGCGATCTCGTCCGGTTCCTGTTGCGCAGCATCGTCATCCAGCACCAGAAAGAAGGCGAACTCACCGAAGCGGAGTTCGAAGAGATCACCGAGCAACTCCGCGGACTGGGCTATCTCGAGTAGGCGCTCTCGTGACGGGGTCAGATAGTAGCAACTGAACGTCACTGCACACCTGATCGCAGGACGGTGTTGCGATCAGTATGTCAATCGTTTCAGCTGCTACGATAGCTCGAGGACGCGGCGTCGTTTCAGTCGGTCAGCGACTGTCCCGGCGGCGAGGCGTCGATGATCTCGAGGGGCTGGCGCTCGCCGCTGCGGTCGAACGCGCCGAACGACCGGTCGTCGACGTCCCAGGGTGGCACGGCCACGAAGATGACCTCCGCGAGATCGTCCCGCCGCGTCACCTCGAGTTCGCCGACGGGGTGCGAGACGAACCGTCCCTGTGCCTGCCGGGCGGGCGTCGAGAGATCGACCCCGAAAACGGCGTTGACCGGGTTGCCGGGGTCGGGGAGGAAGAAATCGGTGAAGACCGGCGTGTCGGGTGGCAGCCCGTCTGCACCGTCGAGTTCGCTCGCGGGGATCACCGAGACGCCGGTCGTCACGTCGTCGGGATCGGCGTCGCTGGCGAGCGCCAGCAGGATATCGACGAGCCCGCGGGTTACGTAGACCACGGGTGTGCTATGAGTGGCCGGTAGTTAGATGTATGCCCATTGGCGGCGGCTCGGGACGAGCGACCGACACCGGGACCTCAGATCGGAAGCATCTCCCACGCCGTTTTCGCGTACAACTGGGGCGCTCGCTTGCGGGATCGGGAGAGCGCCGCCTCGAGAACGCGCGCAGCGTCGTCCATGACGCCGGCACCGTGGCCGACGAGCACGCGTTCGGGTGCGACGCCGCGGAGGGCCCTCCGAGGGGGGGTCAGTCGCAACATCGGATGGACGCCGAGTTGCTCGTCGCCGGTCAGGAAGTAGTCGACCGCTCCGACGGATTCGGGAACGACGAACGTCCCGTCGGCGGGGTTATAGAGGGCGACCTCCTGCCAGAAGCGGCTGTCGATCACCGGGATCGCACGGATACCGGTATCGGAGAGTTCGTCGTCGAACCGGGCGACGGCGGCGTCGATCTCGTCGGTGACGCCCTCGAAGAAGTCGGGGAGATAGACGGGGACGTTGTGGCGGTTCGCGATCGCGGCGGCGTCGCGTTTGTGCCGGTCGAGTCCGACCACGACGCCGGCTACGTCGCCGAACTCGGCGACGAGTTCGTCGATCCCCTCGGCGTCGACGGGGTCGACGAGCCAGACCTCGCCGTCCACCGCGAGCGCGTGGCTGGCCCGTTGCATCCGTTCGTCGGGATGGGCGATCCAGCCGACGCCGCCGTCGAAGCGGTCGATCTCGCGAAAGTCGGTCGCACGCTCGTCGGCACGAAAGCTCATGTCGACGGGTACGGTCGCTCAGTGCATAAACGTGGGTAAACGGTACGTCATGCAGTCGCCGTTGTCGACTCGGAGCGGTGCCTCGATGATCGCTCGCGGCTCGGTGCAGTCGCGTCGGGCGACGCTTCTATGCACGCCCACCGCGTACAGCCGCCCATGTTATCCGGGCTGGACTGGCTGGCGCTCGAGGCGAAGGACCTCGAGTCGGCACGGGAGTTCTACGCGGAGCGGCTTGGACTGGCCATCCGCGAGCAGCGACCGGACGAACTCGTCTTCGCGGCGGGAGAAACCGACCTCGTGTGTCGTCGCCCCGATGCGCTCCCGCGGGGCGGGTTGCACACTCACTACGCGTTCTCGATTCCCGACGGCGAGTACGACGACTGGTGGGCTCGGCTGGCCGCGGCGTACGATCTCGAGGAGGCCCAGTTCGGCTCCGCACGGTCGCTGTACCTGTACGATCCCGACGGGAACTGCGTCGAACTCGGCCAGCGGGACGTGACTGGCCCGGGCATCGACGGGATCTTCGAAGTCGTTCTCGAGGTCGAGCGCCTCGAGCGTGCGCGGGAGTTCTACGAGGACCTGGGCTTCGAGGCGGTCGACGCGGGCGACGACCGCAAGCGCGTGCGATTGCGCGGGCCGATGGCGCTGGAACTCTGGGAACCGCACCTCGGGATCGCCGATGCCCGCGGCGGCGTCCACGTCGATCTCGGATTCGAAACCGCCGCTCCCGAAGCGGCACTCGACTCGGTGGCCGATCGCGTTCGCTCGCTCGAGCGAGCGAGCGACGACGCGGTCGTCGTGCGCGATCCCGACGGTCATTTCCTGACGTTCACGTCGGCGTGAGCGGCCGGCAACGGCGCGACCGGGTCCCGGTGCGACTTCACGCTCTGAAACTCCCGAGTGAGGACTTTACAGTCTCACCCCCTCGTGGCAACCATGTCGGTGCCCGCTCGCGGCGTGGCTGTCGTGTCCGGCAGTCTCGTCGCCGTGCTCACTGCGCCCACCGGGATCGGAGCCGCCCTTGGTGGCTGGATCGCTGCCAGTCGGACGGATGGCCCGAACGCGGGAGCGGTCGCGGGTGGGACGGTCGGCGCGCTCGCCGCGATCCCGTGGATGACCCTGGTGTACCTGGCAAGTACCGGGATGGTCGGCCGAATCGGCTATCGCAGCGAGTGGCTACGGATCGGCCTCACTCCGGCCGCGCCCGAAACGCTCGGTCCGACTCAGGAGGTCGCGCTTACCGTTCTCGTCGGGTTCGGAATCGTTACCGCCGCCGTTTCGGGCGGGTTCGTCGCCGGTCGATCGACCGACGGCTCCGACGGGGGTCGGCGGGACCCGATGCGAGCCGACTCGGAACTGTCTCGGACCGGCGACCGGTCGGATCGCGATTAGAGCCGCTCCGTACTCACGTCGACGCCCGGCGGCGTGACGATCAGAAAGCCACGGAAGTGGACGAGTTCGCCGCCCGATTCCTTGATGTCCCGTGCGAACCCGGCAGCCAACTCGTTGACATCGCCGTCGACGTTCAGGATGAGAACGTTGCCGTTCGAAATCGTCTCGAGCCATTCGTCGGCCGGCGTCTCCCCGTCGAGGACGCCGAGGACGAGGCTGCCCTCGAGATCGAGTTCGTCGTCGATGTGTTCCTCGACGGCCCGAAGATCGAGGTCGAAATCGCTCATACGGGGTGGGTCGAACCGGGGCGAGAAAAACGTTCGCCTCCACCCGTTTGTGCTGGCTCACTCGCGTCGCTCGGTCGGGGTGGCTATCAAGTGCGGACCGATCAGTCCATGGGGAACTCCTTCTGGAAGCCGCGGAACTCGGTGCGGTGGGCCTCCTCGTCGGCCAGGATCGTCACCGCCACGTCCTCCGTGACGGGGTCGTTCGCCTCGGTCGCGGCCTCGATCAGCGACCGGTAGGTCTCGATGGCGGACTCCTCGGCCGCAAGGACGCCCTCGATGACCGACTGCACGTCGGTCGTATCCGCGGGCGGCTGGAGGCTGTGTTGGTCGGCTGCGAACGATTCCGAACCGGGCGGCGACTCGTCGAGTTGTTTCAGCCGGTCGCCGAGCAGCCGTGCGTGGTCGAGTTCCTCCCGAATGTCCTCCTCTAAGCTCGTCTTGACCTCCTCGGCGTGGATGCCGTCGAGGACGATCGCGTTGGTCTGGTAGTTCATCACGGTCTCGAACTCGTCGATGTACGCCCCCGTCAGCAGGTCGGTGATCTCGTCGGTCGTCATGGACGCCGTCCTACCACGACCAGTTATAAAACACTCACACGCGGGCCGGTTCGTCCGCCCCGCCGACGGAGGGCGTTTACGGGTTCTGTCGTCACTCGAGGTGACGGGACCACTACCGTTCGTTCCGGTGCGGATCGGATCGATACCAGTGGCTGGACGAATGACCAGTTATATGGCCTACAACTCACGGAGAGGTCCATTCATCAAGCTGGGGTGGGGGTGAGGATGACCGAACGTCTATCGACGGCCGCGCGCCAGCGCTTTCGGGTGCCGGTCGCGGCGGAGCGGAGTATAATTCGCGGTGAATCCGTGGGAATCGAGCCGAACGGCGGAGTCCATCTAAACAGTACTAGGAGATACGGTCAGATAATAGGCCGACGCAGTCGTGCGGTTTTGAAACCATCACGGTTGATTATGCGTTATCCGCCCGCCGAGCATCGTTGGTCGCAGCGGTAGTTTTATATACATCGTCGCACCTCGGGTTGAGACACAATGTCTTCACAAGACAGCCCATCCTCTGATACCAATCAGGGGGGTCGAGTTCTTCCAGGGCACGTTAGATTCAACTGACGAAATAGAGTCAGCACGTGTCTTCGATACGACCCTCCGGGACGGCGAACAGTCGCCCGGCACTTCGTTCTCATACGACGATAAACGGCAGATCGCGTCCGTTCTGGACGAGATGGGGACCCACGTCATCGAGGCCGGGTTTCCCGTCAACTCCGACGCGGAGTTCGAAGCCGTTCGTGATATCGCTTCGGCAACGAGTTCGACGACCTGCGGGTTAGCCCGCGTCGTCGACGGTGACATCGAAGCGGCACTCGATTCCGGCGTCGAGATGGTACACACGTTCGTCAGCACCAGCGACGTCCAGATCGAGGATTCGATGCACGCCACCCGGGAGGAAGTCGTACAGCGCGCAGTCGAGTCGGTCGAACGCATCACCGAGGCGGGCGCAACCTGTATGTTCTCGCCGATGGATGCGACTCGAACCGACGAGGAGTACCTGCTCGAGGTGATCGAAGCGGTCACCGAGGCGGGTACCGACTGGATCAACGTTCCCGACACCTGCGGCGTCGCCACGCCGGGACGGTTCCGGGCCATGATCGAAAAGATCTGTGCCCACACCGACGCGCGGGTCGACGTTCACGCCCACGACGACTTCGGGCTGGCCACCGCAAACGCCCTGGCCGGCATCGAAGCGGGCGCGGCGCAGGCGCAGGTCTCGGTCAACTCGATCGGCGAGCGGGCCGGCAACGCCGCCTACGAGGAGTACGTGATGGCCGTCGAGTCGCTCTACCAGTGTGATACCGGGATCGACACGACGCGCATCGCCGAACTCTCGGAGATCGTCGAGGAGAAAAGCGGCATGGATACGCCCGGCAACAAGCCGGTCGTCGGCGATAACGCCTTCTCCCACGAGAGCGGCATCCACGCCGCTGGCGTCATCGAAAACTCCGATACGTTCGAACCCGGCGTCATGACCCCCGAGATGGTCGGTGCCGAGCGCCGACTGGTCATGGGGAAACACACGGGGACCCACTCGGTCCGCGAACGACTCGTCGAGCGCGGCTTCGAGCCCACCGACGACCAGGTCCGAGCGGTCACTCGTCGCGTCAAGGATTACGGGGCCGAGAAGCGCCGCGTCACCGTCGACGACCTCGAGCGCTTCGCCGAGGAGGCTGGCATCGACCGTCAGTCCCAGGAGGAGGTGCGCGTCTGAGCGATGTCCCCCCCGTTTGCCACCGTCCACGAGCCCTGGCTCTCGCGTTCGAGCGATCGGTGCCGGGAGACTCGTAAGGGTTATATCCCTCGAGGAAGCTACGTAGACAGTAATGACGGTCCGCGCTTCCCTGTCGGCGTCCGCCCACGCGGTCGACAGCAGCGCGTTCGCCCCGATTCGTATTGTAGGGGCACTATAGCCCCTCATCTAGTACTTCGTCGCTTCAGACCCGAATTCGCCGCATCGTTCTCCGAGCGACCAGCAATCCCCCAGATGACACACTACCGTACACCACCCGATCGCCGGCCAACGGCGGGAGGCAACCGATGAGCGAACGCGCAGCAAAGGTGCCGCCAGCGGAAGAGGAACAGGACGACGACCCGATCACCGACAGCGCCGCGCCCGACGCGGTCGCCGAGACCGACGACGCCGAGACGACGACCGACCCCGTCACCTCGGGTGCCGAGGCCGTCGTCCGCGCGTTGGAGAACGCGGGCGTCGAGTACGCCTTCGGCGTGCAGGGCGGGGCGATCATGCCCGTCTACGACGCGCTGTACGATTCGGACATCTACCACGTGACGATGGCCCACGAACAGGGCGCGGCCCACGCGGCCGACGCCTACGGCATCGTCTCGGGCGAGCCGGGCGTCTGTCTCGCGACGTCTGGACCCGGCGCGACCAACCTCGTGACCGGCATCGCCGACGCCGACATGGACTCGGACCCGATGCTCGCGCTGACGGGCCAGGTCCCGACGGAATTCGTCGGCAACGACGCCTTTCAGGAGACCGATACTACCGGCGTCACGACCCCGGTCACGAAGGACAACACCTTCGCGAGCGATTCGGACCGCGTCGGCAGCGACGTCAGCGAGGCGTTCGCCCTCGCCCGCGAGGGACGCCCGGGACCGACCTTGGTCGACCTGCCGAAAGACGTCACGAACGGCGAGACCGACCGCGAGCCCGACGCCCCGACCGTTCCGGATACCTATCAGGTCCAGGAGCGGGCGGAGTCGGACCTCGTCGCCGCGGCGGCCGAACGCATCGAAAACGCGTCCCGTCCGGTCATGCTGCTCGGCGGCGGCGTCATCAAAGGTGAAGCCACCGATGCCTGCCGCGAGTTCGCCATCGAACACGAGATCCCGGTCATCACCACGATGCCCGGCATCGGCGCGTTCCCGGAGGATCACGAACTCTCCCTCGAGATGGCGGGCATGCACGGCACCGGCTACGCCAACATGGCGATCACCCACTGTGACACGCTGCTCGGGATCGGCACCCGGTTCGACGACCGCCTGACCGGCGGCATCGAGACCTTCGCGCCCGACGCGGAGGTCATCCACGTCGACATCGACCCCGCCGAAATCTCGAAGAACATCTACGCCGACTATCCGCTGGTCGGCGACGCCGAAACGGTCGTCGAGCAGTTGGCCGCAGCCGTCGACGAGTCGCCCGAAGCCACGAAGTGGCGCGCCCAGTGCCAACAGTGGCAATCCGACTACTCGATGGCCTACGACGCGCCGGAGGACAAGCCGGTCCAGCCGGAGTTCGTCGTCGAGGCCTTAGACGAGGCCACGGGCGACCGCGCGATCGTCACCACCGGCGTCGGCCAACACCAGATGTGGGCCTGCCAGTACTGGACCTACACCGAGCCACGAACCTGGGTCTCGAGTCACGGGCTGGGCGCGATGGGGTACGGACTCCCCTCGGCGATCGGCGCGCGACTCGCGGCCGACGACGATCAGGAGGTCGTCTGCATCGACGGCGACGGCTCGTTCCTGATGACGCTGCAGGGTCTGTCCGTCGCCGTCCGCGAGGACCTCGACATCACCGTCGCCGTGCTCAACAACGAGTACATCGGCATGGTTCGACAGTGGCAGGACGCCTTCTTCGACGGCCGCCACTCCGCGTCGGACTACGGCTGGATGCCCGAGTTCGATAAACTCGCCGAGGCGTTCGGCGCTGAAGGGTTCCGGATCGACGACTACGACGACGTCGCCGACACGATCGACGCCGCGATCGCCTACGACGGCCCCTCAGTGATCGACGTCCACATCGATCCCGACGCGAACGTCTACCCGATGGTTCCGAGCGGCGGCGACAACGGCCAGTTCGCACTGGCGGAGGAGCAGCTATGAAGCGCGGACTCGAGGGGCCGCCGCCGGAGGAACGGCCAACCCCCGCGGGACGGCGCAACAAACAGGGCATTCGTATCGACCCCGAGGTCGAAGCGACCCACGAGCCCCGACGCACCGTCATCTCCGCGCTGGTCGAACACGAGCCCGGCGTGCTCTCGGACGTCTCGGGACTGTTCTCGAGGCGGCAGTTCAACATCGAGAGCCTGACCGTCGGCCCGACCGAAGACGAGGATCGCGCGCGAATCACGATCGTCGTCGAGGAGCCCGACCCGGGAATCGATCAGGTCGAGAAACAACTGCGCAAGCTCGTGCCGGTCATCGCCGTGCGCGAACTCGAGCCCGACGCGATGCGGCGCGAACTGGCGCTCGTGAAAGTCGCCGCCGCGGACCCCGCGGCGGTCAGCGCCGTCGCGGACATGTACGACGCGACGGCCGTCGACTCGAGTCCCGAGACTGCCACCTTCGAGATCACGGGCTCGCGACAGAAGATCGAGGCCGCGGTCGAGACGTTCAGCCAGTTCGGGATTCGAGAGATTTCCCGAACGGGGACGACGGCGCTGGCACGCGGCACGGACCGGACCGCGGCCCCCGAAACGACAGCACAGCCCGCCGACGAGGCGACCCACAACGAGACATACCAGACAGCAGACGATGACTGACGAATTCACCACCGACATGTACTACGACGATGACGCAGCCGTATCGACTCTCGACGACGACACCGTGGCCGTGCTCGGCTACGGTAGCCAGGGCCACGCCCACGCGCTGAACCTCCACGAGAGCGGGGTCGACGTGGTCGTCGGGCTGCGCGAGGGCTCGTCCTCGCGATCGGCCGCCGAAGCGGACGGGCTGCCGGTCGAGACGCCTGCCGAGGCGGTCTCTCAGGCGTCCTACGTCTCCGTGCTGGTGCCCGACACTGTGCAGGCGGACGTGTACGAGAACGCCATCGCGCCGAACCTCGAGGCGGGTGACACGCTCCAGTTCGCCCACGGGCTGAACATCCACTACAACCAGATCGAGCCGCCGGAAGACGTCGACGTGACGATGGTCGCGCCCAAGAGCCCGGGCCACCTCGTCCGGCGCAACTACGAGAACGACGAGGGGACGCCCGGTCTGCTCGCGGTCTATCAGGACACGACCGGCGACGCCGATGAGCGCGCGCTGGCGTACGCGAAAGGCATCGGCTGTACGCGAGCGGGCGTCATCGAGACGACGTTCCGGGAGGAAGTCGAATCCGACCTCTTCGGCGAGCAGGCCGTCCTCTGTGGCGGCGTCACCTCGCTGGTCAAACACGGCTACGAGACGCTGGTCGACGCCGGTTACTCGCCGGAGATCGCCTACTTCGAGTGTCTCAACGAACTCAAACTGATCGTCGATCTGATGTACGAGGGTGGCCACGCCGAGATGTGGGATTCCGTCTCCGACACCGCTGAGTACGGCGGCCTCTCCCGCGGCGACCGGATCGTCGACGAGAACGTTCGTGAGAACATGGAGGAGACCCTCGAGGAGATTCAAAACGGCGAGTTCACCCGCGAGTGGATCCTCGAGAACCAGGCCGGCCGCCCGAGCTACAACCAGCTTCGGGAGTCGGAGAAGAACCACGAGATCGAGGCGGTGGGCGAGCGCCTGCGCGATCTGTTCGCGTGGGCCGAGGACGAACCGACCGAAACCGACGACGAGTCCGTCCCGGTGCAGGCGGACGACTAACAACGATCCCCGAACGACCATGAACGAAACAGACGACACGACAGAGACGATGGCTACTGTCAGCCACACGAACCCCTACACTGGGCGGACGGCCGGCCAGCTGTTCAGCCGCGGACCGACCGTCGCAGCGGACGGTGGCGAGCCCGAATCGACCCCGACCGAGACTGACGAGGAGGACGAACGGGCGGAGCAACGAACGAAAATGCGCGACGTCGACCACACGCCGCCGAACAGTGCCGACGACGCGAACCGCGTCTTCGAGCGCGGCGTCGAGCACGGCGACACCGTAGAGGACGAGGAATGAGCGCGGAGACGCTGTACGACAAGGTCTGGGATCGCCACAAGGTCACTACCCTCCCGACCGGTCAGGACCAACTGTTCGTCGGCCTCCACCTCATCCACGAGGTCACGAGCCCGCAGGCCTTCGGCATGCTCCGCGAGCGCGACCTCGAGGTCGCGTTTCCGGACCTGACCCACGCGACGGTCGACCACATCGTGCCGACGGCGGACCAGTCCCGCCCCTACGAGGAGGACGCGGCCGAGGAGATGATGGCCGAACTCGAGGACAACGTCCGCGACGCGGGCATCGACTTTTCCGACCCGACGACGGGCGATCAGGGGATCGTCCACGTCATCGGCCCGGAGCAGGGACTGACCCAGCCCGGCAAGACGATCGTCTGCGGTGACAGCCACACCTCGACCCACGGTGCCTTCGGCGCGCTCGCGTTCGGCATCGGGACCTCCCAGATCCGCGACGTCCTCGCAACGGGGACCGTCGCCATGGAGAAACAGAAGGTCCGCAAGATCCAGGTCGACGGCGAACTCGGTGAGGGTGTCGAAGCCAAGGACATCATCCTCGAGATCATCCGTCGCTTGGGCACCGAGGGCGGCGTCGGCTACGTCTACGAGTACGCCGGCGAGGCCATCGAGAGCCTGGGCATGGAAGGGCGGATGTCGATCTGTAACATGTCTATCGAGGGCGGCGCTCGCGCGGGCTACGTCAACCCCGACGAGACCACCTACGAGTGGCTGAAACGGACCGATTACTTCCAGGAAAACCCCGAGCGGTTCGAGGAACTCAAGCCATACTGGGAGTCCATTCGCTCCGACGCGGACGCCGAGTACGACGACGTCGTCCATATCGACGCGAACGAACTCGAGCCGGTCGTCACCTGGGGAACCACGCCCGGGCAGGGGATCGGCATCTCCGATCCGATTCCGGAACCGGAGTCGCTGCCAGCGGAGAAGCAAGACACCGCTCGACGCGCCCAAGAGCACATGCGCGTCGAACCCGGCGACACGATGGAAGGCTACGACATCGACGTGGCCTTCCTCGGTTCCTGTACGAACGCCCGCCTGCCGGACCTGCGACGCGCGGCCCGGATCGTCGAGGGCCGCGAGGTCGCCGACGACGTCCGCGCGATGGTCGTCCCCGGCAGCCAGCGCGTCCAGGAGGCCGCCGAGGAGGAAGGCCTCAAGGACACCTTCGAGGAGGCCGGCTTCGAGTGGCGCAACGCCGGCTGTTCGATGTGTCTGGGCATGAACGAGGACCAACTCGAGGGCGACGAGGCTTGCGCCTCCTCCTCGAACCGGAACTTCGTCGGCCGGCAGGGATCGAAGGATGGGCGGACCGTGCTGATGAGCCCCAGAATGGTCGCGGCCGCAGCGATTACCGGCGAAGTCTCTGACGTGCGCGATCTGAAGGAGGTGAACCTCGCATGACGGATGACGTCGAGATTCCGGAAGTCAACCACGTGTCCGGTTCGGGTGTCCCGATTCGGGGCAACGACATCGACACCGACCAGATCATTCCCGCCCGGTTCATGAAGGTCGTCACCTTCGACGGGCTGGGCGAGTTCGCGTTCTTCGATCTGCGATTCGACGACGACGATAACCGGAAGGACCACCCGTTCAACGAGGCCCGCTATCAGGACTCCTCGGTGCTGGTCGTCAACAGCAACTTCGGCTGTGGTTCCTCGCGCGAGCACGCCCCGCAGGCGCTGCTGCGCTGGGGGATCGACGCGATCATCGGCGAGAGCTTCGCCGAAATCTTCGCGGGCAACTGTCTGGCCCTCGGGATTCCGACCGTCACGGCCGACAGCGAGACCATCGCGGACCTCCAGGACTGGGTCGACGCGAACCCCGACGGCGAACTCGAGATCGACATCGAGGCCGAGGAAGTGACCTACGGGGACGAGACGATCGCCGTCACCGTCGACGACGCCCAGCGGAAGGCCCTCGTCGAGGGCGTCTGGGACACGACGGCGCTGATGAAGTCCAACGCGGCGGCCGTTCGTGAGACGGCTCGCGAACTGCCCTACGTCGACGACGCGGCGATCCCCGACGCCGAGTAGGAGCGGGGTGTTTTCCGACGCCGTGGTCGCCGGTAACCGCCATCAGCCGTTTCGTTCGGCTGTCGTGTCCCCCGCGATCGGCGGCGTGCAGTCGCGATGACACACCTGCGCCGACAGGAGATCGCCGAAAGCGCGACTTATGAGTTACTCAGGAATGTGATTTCTGCTGGTGGATCAGTGGCAACGAGGTCGTCGTCAGTCGTACCGGATAGCGGAAACCTCGAGTCGTCCGCCGTCTTAACTCCCCAGTCGTCCTTTTCCGACGAACTCATCTCATCAAACCGAGTATCCGGGGTGGGGACTTCGATCTCGAAACCGGCGACAGGTGCGTCCGGAGCACCACCACCCCCCTTATGTCTCCATGTCGTTCGGAAGACAGCTTCGGCGGACCGATTATTGTGTCCGTCGTGGTTTACCTTCTCGAGTGGTTTGAACGTCTGTGAATCCGTATAGGGGTACGACTCGCCGTCACGGAGATTTCCGGAGTTGTCGTTATCGTAGTCCCACTTGTACGTCGTCGTGTATCCGGGATCCTTTTGATCGTATAACGTCTGAACGAGCGCGCTTCCGCCGTCGAATAGATCTTTGAGGGTTCCGACACCGGGAGTGTTGCCTACCAGGAAGTCGACGCCCCACGTGAAAAATTCATTCGGGCTCTCGTTTGCGTCGCTTGCGACCCCAGGACAACACTCGAGATACTCATTTTCCCGATCCGAAAGCAACCAGCCATCAGAAATCGTTTTCACGTTCAATTCGGACTCTGTGATCCAGCCTTCCGTTGTATAGACTGGATCTCCGCGTGAATCCCTGCCTGTCTGGCGGTTTGCTTCATGTGCGGTCGTTATAACCGGATTGTGCTCGAAATGCCCGTCGGAACTCCAGCTGATGTAGTAGTCGAGATTCAAATTCGAGATACTCCGATATCGTTCGTCGTATCCGTCCTCCCATGTGGACTCACGATCTCGGAGTGGCCATGATTGATCGGAGTATGCGGTAACGGTGCTGATTGCGGTGGAACCACCAAGAATCGCAGCAGCTCCAAGTGAGGCCGATTTAAGGAATCGCCGTCGCCCTTTCTGTGAGGTATTAATCATTTTCGACACTACATCATGGTCTCGGTCACTTATGTTTTTCTAATATATAAATAAAAATATAATACATTACTTGTACAAACAGATGTGACGACTTACTATACCCCAACCGGCAGAAATAGTCAAGAGTGATCGAAACCATCCGTGACGGGGGTCTCACCATAGAGTTCGCATTCGATCGGGCTCGATTCGTTACGTGATTTGCTGTGAACGAGACTGCGGACGCGAGCGACGTACACGTCTCGCCGTCGGTATCGATACCCTCTTTTCGGCTCCCCATCGATGAGTGAGTATGACTCACGAAATCGCCGTCATTCCGGGCGACGGGATCGGACGGGAAGTGACACCCGCCGCGGTCGACGTACTCGAGGCCCTCGAGATCGACTTCGAGTTCGTCGAGGCCGACGCGGGCGACGCGGTACGGGAGGAGACCGGCGAGGCGCTGCCCCAGGAGACCTACGACCTCGCGGCGTCGGCGGACGCGACGCTGTTCGGCGCGGCCGGTGACACCGCGGCGGACGTCATCCTGCCGCTCCGCACGGCGGTCGACTCGTTCGTCAACATCCGCCCCGCAAAGGCCTATCCCGGTATCGACGCGGTGCGTCCCGAGACGGACCTGGTCTTCCTCCGAGAGAACACCGAGGGCGTCTACGCGGGCCACGAGGACCGCCTGACGCAGGACGTCTCGACGCTCACCCGCGTCGTCACGGAGTCGGCCTCGGAACGGCTCGCCGAGTTCGCCTGCGAGTACGTCGACGGCGACGACCACGACGGCTTCTCGATCGTTCACAAGGCGAACGTCATGCGCGAAACGGACGGCCTCTTCCGCGATACCGTCGTCTCGGTCGCCGATGAGCACGGCGTCGAGACCGATCAGGTCCTGATGGACGCCTTCGCAACACGGGTCTGTCTCGATCCCGACCAGTTCGACGTGGTCGTCTGCCCGAACCTCGCGGGTGATGTCCTTTCGGACCTCGCGGCCGGCCTCGTCGGCGGCCTCGGCCTCCTGCCCAGTGCCAACGTCGGCCCCGATCGCGCTCTGTTCGAACCCGTCCACGGCACCGCCCCCGACATCGCCGGACAGGGGATCGCGAACCCTGCCGCGACGATCGTTTCCGCCGCCATGCTGCTCGAGTACCTCGGCTACGACGAGAAGAGCGCGGCCGTCCACGAGGCCGTCGAGGCGACGCTCGAGAACGGACCGCGGACGCCGGATCTGGGCGGCGACGCCTCGACCGCGGACGTGACTGCAGCGATCATCGACCGGCTGTAAGCGACGGCTCGCTCGCCGTTTTTTAGTGGCCCGCCACCGCCGAAGCGAGTATGGATCGGAACGACAGGGCGGTAACCGCCTTTGCCATGCTCGGCCACGCCGTCTTCCACACCTACGAGCTGGTGATCCCGATCTTCGTCGTCAGCTGGCTCGAGGCGTTCTCGACGACGCCGGCGTTTCTCGGCGTCATAGTCGGCGCGAGCTACGCTCTGATCGGCGTCGGCGCGCTCCCGACGGGGCTGCTGGCAGATCGGGTTCGTTCCAAGCGGCTCATCCTCGCCTGTCTGCTCGGGATGGGCGGTGCCTTCGGGCTCGTTGCCGCCGCCCCGACTATCGGCGTTCTGACGGTCGGATTGCTGGTGTGGGGCGCGGCGGCGAGCCTCTATCATCCGGCGGGCCTGGCGCTGCTCAGCCGCGGAACGAAAGAACGGGGCACCGCATTCGCGTACCACGGCGTTGCGGGCAACGTCGGCGTCGCGACCGGGCCGTTGCTCGCGGCGGTTCTGCTGGCGTTCGTCGGCTGGCGGACCGTCGCTGCCCTGCTCCTGGTGCCGGTCCTCCTCGCGGCGGTCGTCGGGGCGCGACTGGAGTTCGACGAGACCGCCGGTACCTCGGCTCGCGGCGCGGACGATGCCACGGCTGGCGAGGGGCCGCACGGCCTCGCGGCCTTCCTCGCGGGTTCGCGGCGGCTGTTTACCGTCGGCTTCGGCCTCGTCTTCGCGATCGGTATCCTCTACGGCGTCTCCTACCGGGCGACGTTTACCTTCCTGCCGGACATCCTGGCGACCCTGCCGCTGCTCGACCCGATCACGTTCGTCGGCCGCTCGTTCGAACCCAGCCAGTACGTCTACTCGGGGCTCTTGCTCGTCGGCGGGTTCGGCCAGTACGTCGGTGGCAAACTCGTCGACCGCGCGCGACTCGAGACCGTCCTCGTGGGCGGCTACGTCGCCCTGGCCGCCGTCGCGCTCGCGTTCGTGCCGTCGACGAAGGCGGGGCTGGCCCCGCTGTTGGTCGTCGTGGGCGTCCTCGGATTCCTCACGTTCATGATCGCACCGATCAACCAGGAAGCGATCTCGACGTACACGCCGGCCGATGCGAGGGGTCTCTCCTTCGGCTACACGTACACCGCGATCTTTGGGGTCGGTGCGCTCGGGTCGTCGCTCGCGGGTCTGATTCTGACGCGGTCGACGCCGACGGCGCTGTTCGTCGTCGTCGCCGCCTGCGCCGTGATCGCCGCCGTTATCGGCGGGACGCTCCGTCGCCGCTCCCCTCGGCGGCCTCGAGACGGCGTCACCGCGGACGATTGAGCCGGCGCAGTCGGGTCGATCGAACGGCTCAGCGATCGAGTCTCGGCCCGGGAGTTATCAGGGGAGCCGTAGTACCGGCGGCCATGCCTCGAGACGACACCCTCGCCGGGGTCGACTCGCGAACCGTCGACACCGGCCGCCTTGACACTCATTTCCTTGCGTCGGGTGGGACCGATCGAGCCACCGACGGCGGCCGGACGATCGTCTTTCTCCACGGCAACGTCTCGTCCTCGCGGTTCTTCGAGGACGTACTGGCGGCGCTCCCGGGGCGTCACCGCGCGATCGCGCCCGATCTACGAGGGTTCGGTAATTCGGAGCCGAAACCGATCGACGCGACGAACGGGCTCGGCGACTTCGAGGCCGACGTTCGTGCGCTGGTCGTCGAACTCGGCCTCGAGAGCCCCCTCGTCCTCGTCGGCTGGTCCAACGGCGGCGGGGCCGCCATGCGGTACGCGATCGACCACCCCGATGACGTCGCCGAACTCGTACTCGTCAATCCGCTCTCGCCGTACGGTTTCGGCGGGACGAAGGGGACCGAGGGAACACCGTGTTTCGACGATTACGCCGGCTCCGGCGGTGGACTCGCGAACGACGGATTCGTCGCGGGGCTGGCGAACCGCGACCGGAGCGAGGAGGGGCGGACCGTGCCGCGGAAAGTACTACGAACCTACTACGTCGATCCGACCCACGAGTTCGACGACGACCGGGAGGAATCGTATCTGACGGGGATGCTCGACACGGCGACCGGTGACGGGCACTATCCGGGCTCGTGGGAGCCAAGCGACAACTGGCCCGGCATCGCACCGGGCGAGATCGGCGTGAACAATGCCATCTCGCCCAAATACTGCGATCTCGAGGCGATTACCGAGATCGATCCCGACGAGAAACCGTCCGTGCTGTGGATCCGCGGCGATTCCGACCAAATCGTCTCGAACGCCTCCCTGTTCGATCTCGGGACGCTCGGCCGAATGGGGGAGCTCCCGGACTGGCCCGGCGAGGACGTCTTCCCGCCCCAGCCCATGGTCGACCAGACCCGCGCCGTCCTCGAGACCTACGCGGATCGCGGCGGCGAGTTCGAGGAGGTCGTCTTCGGCAACACGGGGCACACGCCGCAGCTCGAGGTCCCCGGCGACTTCATGGATCGGCTCGAGGCCGTCCTACACGGCTGAGGGGGACATGGACCCGCCCGCGTTCGGACGTGCCGTCCGGCGCTACGGTCGGGCGTTTCGCGCCGCAGTCGCGTCCCGTTCCGTTTCCGCTTCCGCTTCGTCGGTCGCTCCCTCACTGCGCATCGATCGCAGCGTCGACAGGCCGCCTTTTCGGGTCACCCCTTTCGAGATTCTGACGCCGTCGAACGTCCCCTCCCAGCGGCTGTCGCTCGCGCCGAGATGGTCCATGTAGTACGCGAACGCACCGAGCCACAGGAGGACGGCCGTGAGTACGAGGAAGGCGATCCCCGAGACGATCGGGGACGGTCCGACCGCGCCGACCGCGATGCCGGCGACGACGTAGACGAACGCGGCGATCACCATGAGGACGGTGATCGTCGCGAACATGTCGTTGACGGCCGTCACCCGGGCGTTGTACTCGATCCAGCGCCCGTAGCTGCGGAGCAGTCGCACTTCGAACCGATCCGCGTCGGCCGCGGGATCGGCTCGAGCCGTCGCGAGCGCGACGTCGACCGCATCGCCGTCGATGCCGCCCCGGAGGTTCGAGGCGGTGTACGTCACGCCGGCGAGTCCCGTCGACGCCAGCAGGAGGAGCGCGCTGGCGATCGTAAAGGGGTTGATGAAGGGATCGACGTCGAGTTGTGTCTGGACCACGATCGAACCGCCCGTGACGACCAGCCCGATCAACAGGAGGTTCGCCTTCAGGATCTCGATCGCCTTCTCGTCGATCTCTTGGATGCGCTCGACCTGATAGTCGAACGTGATTCGCAGTTCCTCGCGGGCCAACTCGAGCGTCTCTCGGTCGAGGTCATCCCCCGCCATCGTCGATCCGTTGGGATCGGGCTCCCCGTCGTCCCGACTATTCATCGGTCATCGTTTTTCACTCCGATGGTAAATAACCGCCTCCGATCCCGATCGAACCACCGCCGTCCGGACGGAGTCGGTTTCAGGCGATCTCGAGGGCGTCCCGGTCGGCCCCCGCCAGTTCGACCAGTGCGTCGGCCTCGAGCAGGTGACACTCGCCTGGCACGACGAGTAAATGCAGCGGCTCGCCGAACTCCCGAGCCGCCAGCTCGGACATCGTCCCGGCCTCGACGAGCGGATCGGGGCTGCCAGCACGGGCGACGACGACGCCCACGAGGTCGGGATACTCCTCGGCGAGCAGTGTTGCACCCGTGTCGGCGGTCATGTACTCCTCCCGTTCCGTCTTGATATCCAGATAGACGACCGTGTGCAGGCCGTCGGCCCGGTTGTCGTCGATCGTCTCCGTCACGCTCGCGGGGAGACCCTCGGCCCCGTGGGCGTAGGGGAAGGGCAGCGTCGTCGCTTTTCCAAAGCGGTAGTTCTGCAGGCCAGTCAGCGCGCTGGTGGCCGTCTGGGCGGTGACGCCGTGGATCACGCGGGTCTCGATGCCGCGGTCGTGAGCCCGCAGGCGGAGGTCGACGTGAGTCGTCGAGATCATCGTGTCGCCCGCGGTGAGGAACGCGATGTCCTCTCCCTCGGCCGCCTCGAGCATGTCGTCCGGGTGTTGTTCGACCCCAGCGCGGTCCCGGACCTCGATCTCGATGTCGTGATGGGACTCGAGGTCGTCGATCGTCGTCCCGATCAGTTTACTCGTGTAGAACTCGGCGTAGACGCGGTCGGCCGCCTGAAGCGCCTCTCGGCCCTCGACGGTGATCGAGCGCTCGTCGTAGAGTCCGAGACCGATGAAGGTGAGCATAGGCGGTCGTACTGCCAGCGCCCGGAATACCCTTTCGAGACGACGGCCGAACCGGTGCCGACCTACCCGTCTCGTTGCTCGTCGACGACTGCTACCGCCTCGATCTCGACCACGTGCTCCGGCTCGATCAACCGCTGGACCTCGACCATGCTGCAGGCGGGACGACCGTCGGCGAAGAACTCGCCGTGGGCCTCGCCGATCGCTTCCCAGTCGTCGATGTCCGTCACGAAGAGCCGCGTGCGGACCACGTCCTCGAGCGTCGCGCCCGCCTCTTCGAGCGCATCCTCGACGATCTCGAGCGCTCGGACGGTCTGGGCGTACGGATCGCCGGGTGCGACGACGGCTCCGTCCTTGTCGGTCGCCGTCGTCCCTGAGACGTGGACCTGCGAGCCGGCGCGGACGGCACGGGAGTATCCGACCTGTGGTTCCCACTCGGTACCGCTCGAGACAGTTCGTTTGTCCATACGTCGAACCAGCCCGCGGTGAGTGAAAAGCCCTGTTTGACGCCGACGGTACCGCTCGAGCCGTTGGTATCGATCCGATCAGAACCCGATATGCGATGTCGACGCGGGATCGTCGTCATCGTCTCCGCCGTCGATGCCACCCTCATGAGCGAAGCTCACGTCGCCGTCGGTCAGATAGACGATCCCGTCGTCGACAGTGATCTCGATCGACGGCAGCGTCGTGTCGGCCGCCTCGCCGTTGTCGCAGTAGCCCGAGCAGGAGTCAAACATCGAGCCGTGTTTCGGACAGATGAGCTGGCCGTCGCGCATTGCGACCCCGCGACCCGTATCGAACCGCTGCGCCTCGTGCGTACAGCGGTTGATCCACGCTTTGACACCGTCATCAGCCCCTGATTGACTACTCGTGGAGCCGCGCCCGTCGCTGCCCTCGCAGGGGACGAGGATCGCTTCGTCGGGTTCGCCGTACTGATCCCGAACCGTAAACAGCCACGATCGGTTCTCGTAGACCGTCTCGACGGTCGTGAGTCGCGTCCGGTCGTTCATCTCGAGCGAACAGTACGGGCGTCCAACAGAAAACGGTCCCGGCGACACACCACGACGACCCGGCTTCGGTCGCTCACTCGCCCTCGATTTCCCGTGCCGCCTGCCGGATCAGGTCGTCGTCGATGTGCTCGAGCAGTCGTTTCTGCCCGCGTTCAGTCCGGCGCTCGATCTCGTCCGCCGAGAGATGCGTCGCGAGCCTGCGATCGACCTCCCGATCACGGAGTTCGGCGAGTCGCGCCGCCTCGAGGTCGTGATCGTCGGGCAATCGCTCGTCGAAGCGCTCGCCCAACTGCTCGCGGTCGCTCCGCTCGTCGTCGAGTTCCGCCGCTCGACGCATCCAATCGTAGTGGTTCGCTATCGGGTCGGGGTAGCCCCGCTCTCGTCGAACGGCCTCGACGACGGTGATGCCCACGCGCGTGCCGCGACCGGCGGCCATACTCGCCTGGTAGCCGGTCTCTCCGTACGGTGATGCGACGAAGAGCCCGTCGACCGGCGTGGTCCCGTCGCGCTCGGCGTAGCTCTTGTCGAAGTGCTCGCGTTCCTCGCCGTCGTACTCGAACGTCTCGAACATCGCCGTCTCGTCGTCGAGCCCGCGCATGTACTCGCCGTCGTAGCGCGTCGCCGCGATCACCCGCCGAGCGGTGACCCGGTCCCCGTCCTGCGTGCGAACGCGGAACCCCTGCTGATCCTCGGCGCGCTCGAGTGACTCGACGAGGTCGGCGACGATCTCACATCCCGCTTGCTCGGCGTGGTCGTGTATCAGTCCGGACAGCGTCTCGATGTCGATCCCCGCCGGGAAGCCGAGATAGTTCTCGAGGTAGGCGCAGCGCCGAATCGAGGACCGCCCGCGGTCGAAGACGACCGTGTCCAGGCCGTATCGGGCGGTGAAGACGCCGGCTGCACAGCCCGCGGGACCGCCGCCGACCACGACGACATCGTGATCGAACGCCTCCTCGCGGTGGCCCGTCTCCGACGACCTCATCGTTCGAACGCTCCGGTGACGATATCCGCGACCCGTTGGCGGTCGAACAGCCGTTCGTTCCCGAACTCCTCGGGGTAGAGGTCACGAGCCGCTCGCTCGAGCTGGAAGAGGTGGATGATCGGCCCCTGGTAGGTCAGGCCGCCGTAAATGACGCGGTCGTTTTGGACCGCCCGCAACTCGCTCGCGACGTCGTGGTTCCGGAGGTGTGAGACGATCTCGTCGTCGAAGTACGCCTGCGTAATTTCGCCTTGCATCCTGATCGCGATGGCGTCCGGATCGATCTCCAACAGCGTTTCGTAGTCGATGATGCCCCCGCCAGCCTGCGCGTCCGTGATGCCGTTCCGAGCGAGACTGTCTCCGACGTTCAGGTCGTTCCAGTGTTTGGACTGCGTCCCGGAGCCGATCAGGTACGGGTAGAACGATTCCGGCGGCACCTCGGCCGGGTAGAGAACCGCGATGTTCGGCGTTTCATCCGGAATCCGTGCTCGAACGGCCGCGAGCACGTCGTCGTGATACTGCTTGAAGGCCTCGTACCGTGCCTGCTCTTGGAACACGTCTGCGACCGTTTCGAACGCCTCGTACATCGTGTACGCCGTGTAGTCGTGCCAGTCGTAGGCGCGAGAGAAGATCGTGTTACCGACGAACGGCGCGACTGTCTCTCGGATCTCGTCAATGTCGGTTTGACTCCACTGGAGGCGGTTTACCATGAAGTTCGGGTCGATGAGGTGGACGTCGGCCCCGAGTTCGTAGAAGATTTCCTTGCCAGTGCCGTCCCGATAGAGTTCGATGAGGTCGTTCTCGTCGACGGAGACGCCCGGTAGCTCTTCGTAGACGTGTGATGCGAACCGAGCGTGGACGCCGACGGCTGCCAGTCCATCGCCCTGGCCGAGTGCGACGCCCATGTCCGCGTAATCACCCGTGTAGGGGACCCACGTTTCGGGAACCGCGTCGAACTCGACGGTACCGACGGGCTCCATCGTCACCGAATACGATCCGTCCGTGTCCGCGGGTGACTCCGTTCCCGGATCGCCCGTACAGCCGGCAAGCAGTCCGCCGCCGAGGACGGTGCCGCCGTATTCCAGTGCATCTCTGCGCGTCGGCCCCGCAGTCGTATCGTCGGTCTCTCTCATAGATCGCTCTCTCCATTACCGATGTCCGTCCCGCTGGTACTCGAACCCCCGTGTGGCCCCACGGAGGCGGAACGGTTGCCGCTCTTTCCGTCCGAGAGGACCCGCGATTCCGAACGCGTGCGGGCTCGAGACGACTCTTTCGGCTCGCAGACGGCCCCTGTAATCGCCCACTCTCGAGCGCGCATTCACTGTGCCCCCGTGATGATATCCGCGACCGCCTGGCGGTCGAACAGGTCGTTCCCACTGGTGATGTCGCCGAACGTGTCCGGGTAGAGTTGTTTCGCCCCGCGTTCGGTCAGGAAGAGATTGTGGATCGGTCCCTGACGGAGATACCCGCCCCGATAGACACGGCCGTTCCTGACGGCTGTCAGTTCAGTAGCGATGGGGTGGTCTCGCATGTACTCGAGGACCGTTTCGCGGAACGCCGACGCCGACTTTTGTTCGTGCCCGCGAACGAGGAGGACATCGGGATCGATCTCGAGAAGGATCTCGTAATCGAGCTCGCTGCGGTTCTCGGTGCTAAGATTCTCGATGCCGGTCCCGGTGAGCGCGTCCGTAACGCCGAGGTCGTTCCACTGCTTTTTGCTCGTTCCCGTATCATCGAGTCGGTAGGGCGAGAACGTTTCGGGTTCGTCCGTTCCTTCGTACGTCAGAAGAACGGTCGGGCGCTCGTCCGCGGGCGGAAGTCGCGACTGAACGTCGGCGATAAACTCGTCGTGGAGTCGTTTGAGAGCCTCGAACCGCTCTCTTTCCTGGAACAGTGTCGCCATCTTTTCGAACGCCTGGTACAGCGTGTAGTATCGGTATTCGTGCCAACTGTCGGACTGTCTGAAAATCATGTTCCCGACGAACGGGCCGACGGCTTCGCTGACTTCGTCGATATCGGATTGCTCCCAGTCGAACCAGTTGCGTAGCATTCCAGTGTCGATGACGTGGACATCGTTGTCCATCTCGTAGAACAGTTCTTTGTCCATCCCCGCCTCGACCAAGTCGTTCGTCCCGATCCGCTCGCGATCGACGCTCACACCCGGGAGTTCGTCATAGATATCTGTATCGTACTCACCGGCCTGACCGATCCCGGTCATTCCGTCCGCCTGCCCCAGCGCAACGCCCATATCGGCGTAATCCCCGCCGTACGGAACCCATTTCGTCGGGACGGATTCGAACGTCACCTCGCCCATCGGTTCCATCGTCACCGAGTGTAAGCCGTTCGTGGATGGGTCAGGCTGTTCGCTCTGGCCAACGAGGTCCGAACAGCCCGCAAGGGAAACGCCGGTCACGAGCGCCCCGCCGTATTGTAGTGCGTCTCTGCGCGTCGGTGCCGCGGTCGTGCTCTCGTTTTCGTCGGTCATGCGTTGCTGCCTCCAGTGATGATATCGGCAACCGCTTGTCGATCGAACAACTGTTCGTCCGCGGGAATCTCTGGATACGGCCCCTCAGTATAGGCCGGCCACTCGCCGAAGTGCTCTGGATAGAGCTGTTTGGCCGTCATCTCGAGTTGGAACAGGTTCAGGATCGGCCCTTGATACCGCGCCCCCTGGGCGTAGACTCGACCGGCGTCGACCGCGGAGAGTTGCTGTCCGACAGCGTGGGTCCGTAACCCTGCTCGAATCCTGGGCATCTCCGTTTCTGGGTGCATCCCGCCCAGTACGAAGATGACGTCCGGATCCGCCTCGAGTAGCATCTCCATGTCGACTGCGTCACCGGAGGAAACCTCGTCACCGAAGCCATCGGTCGGCGCGAGCGGACGGACATGTGCGGTCAGGAAGCCGGGCGTATCAACAGTGTAAACGTACGGACTCTCGATATCGCTGAACCCAGCCAGCACCGCGGTCGGCCGGTCGCGTTCCGGGGGAAGGTTTTCTTCGATCGTCTCCAGCAGGTTCGTGTGGATCGTCGAGAGCGCCTCGTACCGCGACTCCTCCCGGAATACTGTTGCGACCTTCTCGAACATCTCCCAGAGGGTGTAATACTGGTAGCGGTCGACCCAGTCGGCTGGCGGCTGGTCACGTCTATCGCTGAATTTGTTACCGAACCACGGTGAAATGCGGTCTCGTACCTCAGCGATGTCCTCGGTGTCCCAGCTATCGAGGGCGTCCACGCTCGCCGGGTCGGCGAGGTGAACATCGCTGTCGAGCTGGTAGAGAGTCTCCTTGTCCGGGTCCCAGGACGAGTACAACCCGCTCCAATCCACCGTCACACCGGGTAGTCGGTCAGTGAATTGGGCCCACAACTGATCGTAGTACTCGGGCGCGTGCATCGCGTTCACGTCGTCCCCACGTCCGAGGGCGAACGCCATTCCCGCCAGATGGGTCAGTCGCGTGAATATGCTCACTGGCGGCGAGTCGAACTCGACGGCTCCCATCGGAGCCATCGTGACCGAATACGAACCGCTGCTGGACGGTCCCGCGGTCCCGTCCCCCTTGCCCTGACCGGCTAGGTCCGAACATCCCGAGAGGGTGACACCGGCTGTGAGCGTCATGCCGTATTTTAGTGTATCTCTGCGCGTCGGTGGCCCGCGTCTCGTTTCGTCTCCCATTAGGGTTTAGGCTCACCTAAAAACTAATAAGCTCTCTGTTTTAGGATGTCCTAAACCAGTGGTTCGCAATCGGCTACGCCGCGAGCAGCGTGGTGTTTCGCTCGATGACCCGTCCGTCTGCCAGCGAAACGACCGTGTCGACTTTCCGGACAGTTCGCACGTTTTGGGCACGTACCAGCGTCGTCCGGCCGGCGGGGTTCGAAGGGAAGCCTCGGCCAGGCGATCCGTTGGTGCTGCTCGCCCGACATCCGTTCACCGTCAGATTTCACCCATGTTTTCCTGTTTTCGCATCAGATAGAGGAAGTACGGACCACCGAGGAGGCCGGTGACGATGCCGACGGGGACCTGGGTCGGACTCAGCGCGAGTCGCGCGCCCACGTCGGCACCGACCATCAGCGCCGGCCCGACGAACAGACAGCCGACGATCAGCTTCTTCGAGTCGCTCCCGACGAGGTTTCGGACCATGTGCGGGACGATAAGACCGACGAATCCGACGATGCCGGCGACCGCGATGCTCGCCGCCGCCGCGAGGACCGCGACGCCGGACAGCGCGAACCGGACCTTCTCGATCGACATCCCCAGCGATTTCGCCGTCCGTTCGCCGAGGAGGAGGACGTTCATCTGGCGCGACCCCGCGATGGAGAGCAAGACGACCACGACCGTCCACGGAAGCACGAGTCGGACCTGTTCCCAGTCCGACCCAGTGAGCGAACCCGTGGTCCACGCGATGGCCGACTGGACGATGCCGATATCGTCCGCGAAGAAAAACAGCGCCGTCTGAAGCGAGCCGAAGACCGTCCCGACGATCACCCCTGCGAGGACCAGCCGAACCGGGGACGTTCCGTTCTTCCAGGCGATCACGTAGACGATGAGAAAGGCACCGGCACCTCCCAGAGCGGCGATCAACGGAAGAAACGCCGTCAGACTCCCGAATACGACAAGCGTTAGCAAGATCATCAATCCCGCACCGGAAGAGACACCGAGAATGAACGGGCTCGCGAGTTCGTTCCGAGTTACGGCCTGGAAAATTGCCCCGGAAACGCCGAGGTTCATTCCGACGAGGGCCCCAACCAAGACCCGGGGAAGCCGAATGTTCCAGACGATGAGGCTTTCCTGACTCATCTCTGGCATCGCCTCTCCCAGCAAGAAGGCGTCCCAAGCCTGCGGATTGAACACGACATTCGGGTTGAATACCGCACGCCACGCCTCGAGGAACGTCATCGAGTACGCACCGAAGCTCACCTGGATCAGTCCGCCAGCGACGACGATAGCGAGGCTACCGAGTACCACCGTGAGGAGTGCCGGATCGAAGAGCCAACCGACCCGTGTCTCGTTTCGCGTCGATGTCGCGGTCCGATCCGTCTCGATTCGTGAGCGTTCCCCGCTCATCGCGGACCCTCATCGAGCGGTTCGACTGGGATCGTGTGCGAAACCCGGTCCCGTCTTCCGTTTATCGCCCCATGGTCTCCGGGGGACGCCAAACATCTCGAGAGCGACACGCTGCGGACGATCGGCGTGTCGTATTGTCGGTGGTGTCGACCAGTCGGTGTGTCGATGTCCCCGATTTCGTTCATCGTATTGCTTTAGGCCAACCGTATGTGTTTACCCCCAGAAATCGCAGGAGGACAGTAGGTTCAAAATCGGGGAATTGTATGTGTTTACCCCCAGAAATCGCAGGAGGA
>NZ_AOII01000073.1 GCF_000337615.1 Natrinema pallidum DSM 3751 | reverse complement strand
TGAGAGATATATAAATCAAATAGAGGGTGCTGTTTTCAGCCGTCTCAGTGGCTCAGCCAGGAACTCTATGGGGGTAAACACATGCGGCCAACCTAAACAAGAAAATCGTTCCGATTTTAGGCTAACCTAATACGGCCCCTCGCAGCGGGGATTCCCGCATCGCGACCACATCGACGATCCTGGCCGGAAGGGCACAGCCACACTGGGACACTGATCGCCGGCGGCCGCGATCCAGTTTGGTATCGCGCTAATTGATTTATGCAGCGGAGTGTGCTCCCACAGTGCCGGCGCAAACGTCAGCGTTACGGCGACTCGCCGGTCAGTTCGGGTATGGATGTCCCGTGCGTTCGCGTCGCTCCCGAAGCCGGAGAAGCGACGCGTTCGACGCTCGCCGACGCGGATCTGATCGACGACGAGTACGAGATCGCCGTCGACGACGGCTGGCTCTACGTTCCAGTTGTCGATCCCGACGCTGCCCGGGCGACGCTCGCCGACGATGTCGAGGTCGTTTCGCGGACGGTATCGGCCCGCGACCAGCAGACCATGCCCGCGGATCTCCTCGAGGTCGCCCCCTCCTACGAACGCCTCGGACGGGCTGCCCTCATCGACGAGGACGATGCCGACCGTGCGCGGGCAATCGCGGATGCGGTCCTCGAGTCGGATCTCCCCGTCGAGACGGTACTGAACAAGGCCTCGAAGGTCAAAGGCGAGACTCGGGTTCGGGACTGGGAGTTGCTTGCGGGCGAGAACACGGAAGTGGTCCACCGCGAATACGGCTGTGAGTTCCTGCTTGATCTCGCCGCGGTGTACTTCTCGCCGCGGCTCGCGACCGAGCGACACCGCGTGGCCGAGCAAGTCGCTGCGGACGAACATGCCTTCGATATGTTCGCCGGCGTCGGTCCGTTCGTGATTCCGTTCGCGAAACGCGGCGCGGAGTGTGTCGGCGTCGATATCAACGCGGACGCGATCGACTACCTCCGCGAGAACGCCCGCCGGAACGGCGTCGAGGACCAGGTGACCGCGATCAACGACGACGTCCGTACCGTCGCCGCCGAGTACGACGGCTGGGCCGACCGACTCGTGATGAACCTCCCCCACAGCGCCGACGCGTTCCTCGAGTCGGCTGTAACCCTGGCAAGCGGGGACTGTACCCTCCACTATTACGACATTCAACACGAGGACGACCCCTTCGGACCGGGCGAACGCGCGATCCGTGCGGCCGCGGAACCGGCGTACGAGGTCACCGTCGAAACCCGTCACACGGTCCGATCGTACGCCCCACACGAGCTGAACGTCTGTCTGGACGTTCGACTCGAGCGATAACGAAACGTTCGGCCGTAGGCATCCGGACGCGTAACTCCGTCACACGACCGGATCGATTCGCAACCCTTATGCAGGATATCGTCCCTACGAATAAACGCGAACGAGCGCGCCGGTGTAGCTCAGACTGGCAGAGCGAATCCTTCGTAAGGATTAGGTCGAGGGTTCAAATCCCTCCACCGGCTCTTCTTCGATTTTCATACTGTCTAGCTGGTAGTGTCGCATATAGCTGCGGAGCCTCGATTTCCAGGGAAGAGCTGTAATTGGACGACAGTACTGCGACGTGACCGATCTCGAGCGAGACGTCCGTTCTAGGTTCGAGTACTGGGAGAAGTCGGGCTCAGAGGCGCTGCTAGCGAATCCGGTCAGAGAGGGATTGATCAGGTCGTAGAAGAGGGAGCGACGGTCGATCACTGCAGTCATAAAACACATATCGATATATCAAAATTGCTCGGACGGGTCCACCAATGCGATTACAGCCGATCGGGGCACTCAGAGACAAACGGGTAGGCTGATCGAGAGCAGTATTGACCCCAGGGATACCGGAAGTGGGGTGACGATCGTTGTGAGAAGCGGAATACGAGACGGCGGCAGAGTGCGTGTATCGCGCACGTGATGGTGCTTTGCCGTCCCGGCTATGGACTCGAGCGACAACAGAGTCCCGTCCATCGGCCTGGACCACCGATGGACCCGAGTTCGAGGCGGGTGCGGTCCGCGTGTCCTCAGATGAAGGCGGAGCACGCGAGGACGACCGCAACAACGAGCACGGGATAGTCAGCCCGCGAGAAGGCGAGCGGCGGGAGGGTAGGGTTCCACGCGAAACACCGCGCTTGCAGGGCGAGCGAAAGTCGGTCGGCACGGTCGAAGGCCCGCGACAGTCCGAGCATGCCGATCGTGCTGGCGCGGTCAACGGCCCCGCGTTCGGTCCCCAGTCGGGCGGCCATCGCCTCACGGATCGTCCGGAGGTCACCCCGAAGCACGGGAAGGAACCGGAAGACGAGCGCGACACCGATGCCGAGTAGTTGCCCCGGCTTTCCGGGAATCGTTCGCTGAATCGCTGCTCGAGAGTCCCGAACCGGGGTCGAACGGACGTAGGCCGCACTGACGAGCAGAACGAGCAGGACGCGATAGCTCGCCAACCCCGACGCTGTTGCGGCCGCCCGATCGAACCAAGGCGCGCCGAGTGTCACCCCCGAGAGGACGGGCGCGAGCGCGAGGACGAGCAGCGCGAACCGGTAGGCGACGAGGGTCCGGCGCAGCGACACCCCGGCACCGGCCATCACGAGTCCCGCCAGCGCCGAGAGCACGAATAACGCCCGCGGGGTCGGATGTGCCAGAGCGGTCGCAGCGAACCCGATCTGAACCGCTAGCTTGGTCCGCGGATCGAGCCGATGTGCGAACGTGTCGTCGGGTTCGTAGGTCAGCATTGGTACCTCCGTACTCGCTGTGTCGGGAGCCTCGAGTCGGGTGTCGCGGTTGGCGGCCGGACCCACACCGTCATTCGCTCGGAACGCGAACGTCGAGCCCGTCGAGGTCGCCGAGCACGTTCGCGGGCGGGCCGTCGACGACGATGCGGCCGTCGCGCATGGCGATCACGCGGTCGGCGAGTTCACAGACGTCCCTGAGATCGTGGGTCGCCAGCAGGACGCCGGTGCCGTCGGCCGCCAGCGACGCGAGTCGCTCGAGGACCGAGCGGCGCGCAGGGTCGTCGAGCCCGGTGAAGGGTTCGTCGAGGACCAGATGGGTGGGTTCCATCGCGAGCGCGCCCGCGATCGCGACGCGGGATTGCTCGCCGCCGGAGAGCGCGTCGATCCGGTCGTCGCCTCGGCCGGCCATGTTGACCGCCGCGAGCGCGGCCGCGACGCGGCGATCGATCTCGTCGCGCTCGAGGCCGAGGTTCTCCGGGCCGAAGGCGACATCCGCGCCCACGGTCGCCGAGACGAACTGGTCCCGTGGGTGCTGGAAGACCATCCCGACGCTCGAGCGGGCGGCGATCAGGTCGTCTTCGACCGGTGTCCCGTCGACGCGGACTGCGCCGGAGTCGGGGGTCAACAGCCCGTTGCAGTGGCGCAACAGCGTCGTCTTCCCGCTGCCGTTTGCCCCCGCGAGCAGGACGAACTCGCCGTCGTCGATCGTCAGCGACACGTCATCGAGGACGAGGACATCGTCGAACGCATGGGTGACCGACTGGAATTCGATCATCGCGTCGTCACGGGCGAACCGATGTGATTCTGCCGGCCCTGACGATAGCGACTGCCGCGGCGATCTTGAGGAGTTCGCCCGGGATAAAGGGGAGTGCCCCGGCCGCGATGGCCTCCCAGGCCTCCATCTCGAGGAGCCACGCCATGTAGGCCGTCCCCATCGCGTAGATGACGATCGTCCCGGCGAGGAGCGCGCCGACGAGAATCGGGAGTCGAACGCTTCGCAGATCGCGCAACGCCGTTCCGCGGTGGACGATGAGACCGATCAGCGCCGCGGCGATCGGGTACGACCAGAGGTATCCCGCGCTATCACCGACCAGAACCCCGATGCCGCTCGCGCCGTTGGCGAACACCGGGAGCCCCACGGCCCCCGCGGTCAGGTACAGTCCGGCCGAGGCCGGCCCCCAGACCGGGCCGAGGTAGAGTCCCATGAGATAGATGACGAGGACCCCCAACGACACCGGGATCGGCGAGAACGGGATCGGAATCGATCCTACCACGGCGGCCGCCCCCATCAGCGCCGCGAGAACGGCCGCCCGCGCGAACGACCGGACGACGGCATCGTCGACGCGTTCCACCGAAGTCTGATTCGTTGCCATACCCTCGCTCTTTCGTAAACCGGGATCAAGACTTCGGTTTCCGAGATTATCGGGAAACGGACTGACACGTTTTCTCGAGCCGATTTCGCGACGAGTGGGAGTCGATCCGGGAGCGAAACAGCGGGCTTCCTCCCAGCAGCGGTGACGGTTGCCGTCGCTGTCCGATTCTGGGTGGCCCGGTCAGCGGGCGTCACGTGGCCGTCCGTGCCGACCACACGCTCGATCGGAACGGGTAATATCCGATTGTCTCGCCTCGCGAACCGGAACGACCGGCGGCCTTATGCACGCGTTCCGCGCCGTGGTGGAAAAATGCGAACCGGTAGTACGAGGACCGTCGATCGGACGACGAACGCCGCGACAGTGGGCGCCGGACGAATCGACGACGGAGTGGGCGGGCGGTCTCGAAGCGGACACAGTCGCAGCGATCACGGGAGTCGCGGCCGAAACGGCGCGGTCGAACCGACGGGAACGCATGACGCGACGGGAGGACTCGGTCGATGAGACGACTGCGACCCATCGCCGTCGTTTTGCTCACGACCGCGATGATCGGCAGCATCGTCGCACTGCCAGCACTCGGGAGCGGCCTCGAGCGGGGCGCGCCGGACGCCGCGACCGACGCGGCCGTCGAGTCGCCGGTCGGAGCCGAGCGACAGGCGGCGCTCCAGAACGGGAGCGACCGGGCGAGCGCACCATCGGCGACCGGGCTCGAGTTCGAGCCGGTGACGATGGGGCCGTCCGCGACCGACGGCGATCCGCCTCCCGCGGATGGCGGCGCGAACGCACAAGCATCGATTCAGCAGGAGCGCGAGGACATCGTGGCGTCGGGCGTCAGCGAGGGGATCGCGATCGTCCAGGCCCAGGGCGTTGCGGTGACTCAGGAACAGCGAACGGCGGCGCTCGAGGGCGCTCTCGGCTCGGTCGCCCAGTATCAGCGCGCCGAGGCCGAGCAGGTCCAAGCGGCGACGACGGGCGCAGTCCACGGCGCGCTGATTCAGAATCAGTCGGTGAACGCGACCCAGCTCCAGCAGGCGGTCGGCGGTGCGATCGCCGGCGGGCTCGCTCAGTCCCAGTCGGTCAACGCTACCCAGTTACAGAGCGCGACCTGGGGGGCGGCCCACGGCGGGATCGCGCAGCGCCAGCGCGTGAGCGGCGAGCAGCTGCAGGTCGCGACCCGCGGTGCGGCCGCAGGTGCCGCGAGCGAGGCGGGCGCGAAAGACATCGGCGAGGTGCCGAAGATACAGGAAGCCGCACAAGGAGCCGCTTACGGCGTGCTGACGCAGTATCAGTCGATATCGGTCGAGCAGCGCCAGCAGGTAACACTCGAGCACGTACAACACGCCGCGGCCGGCGGGGCTGCCGGTTCGCTCGAGGGCAGTACGCGCGCGGCGATCGCACAGGCCCAACGCGTCGACGCCGAGCAACGCCAGCGGGTGACGATTAAGCAGATACAGAAGGCCGCTGCCGGGGCAGCGAAGGGTGCGCTCGTCCAGCGCCAGTCGGTGTCGGTCGAGCAGACGCAGGCGGCGGCCCGCGGCGCGAGTCGGGGATCGCTGAAACGGGTCCAGTCCACGCGTCTCGAGCAGCGCCAGCGCGTCTCAATCACGCAGGTACAGGAGGCGTCCTACGGTGCAGCGACGGGGGCGATCTCCCAGAGTCAGGAGGCGACCGTCGAACAGATTCAGGCGGCCGCTGACGGCGGTGCGGGCGGTGCGCTCGTCCAGCGCCAGACGGTGTCGGTCACGCAGATTCAGTCGGCTGCGAGCGGTGCCGCGGAGGGTGCGGTGACCGGTGCGAGACAGCGCCAGGAGGTGACCGTCGAGCAGGTACAGGCCGCCGCCGTCGGTGCCAGCGAGGGGGCAGTGAGCCAGACGCAGGTCGTCGATGTGACACAGGTCCAGCGTCTCGCTCGCGGCGGCGCAAGCGGTGCGCTCGTCCAGACGCAGGCGGCGTCGGTCACGCAGATCCAGACGGCGGCGAGAGTCGCCTGTGAGGAGACGGCGCGGGTCGTCCAGTCCCAGCGGATCAGCGTCACGCAACTCCAGACGCTCACTCGGGAGACGGCGGCCGACGCGACCGCGTACGCAGTGCAGGTGGAGACCGATGACGTGACGCGAATTACCCAGCACGTCGAGGTCGAAGTCGTACAGCGAATCGAGACGATCGACCGGATCGAGGGGACGGCCGCGATCGACTTCCCCGACCAGGAGACCGACGGCGAGACAGTCAGGATCGAGGACGTGTCGCTTTCGGAGGGTGGCTACGTAGCCGTCTACGAAGGCGTCGCCGTCGACGCCGATCCCGACGATATCGTCGGCGTCTCGAGCGAACTCGAGGCCGGCGAGCACGAGAACGTCACGATCGAACTCGACGAGCCGCTCGCGGAGAGCGATGCGCTCGTGGCGGTCGTCCACCAGGACACGGACGACGACGGGACGTTCCAGTACGCCGAGTCCGACGGCGAGACGGACGTGCCCTATGTCACCGAGGGCGGGACGCCGGTGCTCGACGGCGCGTTCGTGACGGTCACGGACGACCCGGCCGAGGCGAACGCGACGCTTTCGGTCGACGACCAGACGGGCGACGGTGAAACCCTCACGGTCGCGGCGGCGAACGCCTCCGTCCCCTACACCGTGACCGCGACGTACGACAGTGAAACCGCCGCAAGCGACACGTTCGCGGCCGGCGAGGCGATCACGAACCGTTCCCTCGACCTGGAGCCGCCCCTCGAGGAGAACGCGACCGTCGATGTCTCGGTTCGCGCCGCGGCGGACGACGCGGTGCTGGCGACGGACTCCATCGAGTACACCATCGCGGACGAACCCGACGAGCGCGAGGCGACGCTTTCGGTCGACGACCAGGAGGGCGACGGCGAGACCCTCGAGATCGACGCGGCGAGCGCGTCCGTGCCGTACGTCATTACGGCCGAGTACGATGGCCAGCGAGTCGATAGTGACCCCTTCGAGGCCAACGAAACGGTCGCGGAGCGGACTCTCGATCTGGAGCCGCCCCTCGAGGAGAACGCGACCGTCGACGTCTCGATTCGCGCCGCGGCGGACGATGCGGTACTGGCAACCGACTCCATCGAGTACGCGGTCGCCGAACCCGATCCGACGGAGCCGACGGCGAACCTCACGGTGGCCGATCAGACGGGTGACGGCGAGACGCTTACCATCACCGCAGCCAACGCATCGGTCGAGTACGCGGTCACGGTCACCGACGAGACCGGGACCCGACTCGCCGAGAGCGACACGTTCGCTGCCAACGAAACGATCGGGCCAACCGAGTTCGATCTGGAGCCGCCACTCGAGGAGAACACGACGCTCGAGGTCGCGGTCGTCGCGGCAGCGGACGGGACCCCCATCGTATCGGATGCCGTCGAGTACACGGTCGATAGCGAACTCGAGGAGTTCGACGTCGAGTTCACGAGTTGCTCGCGCGCGGTCGTTACTGCATCGCTCGAAGAGGGCGATCAGGTCGCCGCGAGCACGGGCTTTTACGATTCCGCCGGCTTCGGGAACACGATCATCGAGGACGCGGTTACCGCCGGTGACGAGATCGAGGCACCGTTTACCGGAACGATCGTCTTCGAGATCGGCGACGAACGCGACGTGACGACCGCGGGTGACGAGGTACTCGTCGAAGTACCCGATTACGGCACCTTCGGGACCTACATCTCCGGTATCAGTTCACCGGAGGCGGTCCCCTTCGCGTCGATCGATTTCCCGAACCCCTCGGCGAGGGACTGCGACGAGGACGCGCGACCGGCACTGCCGGCGCTGTCCGTCGCGGAGACGACGCCCGCCGAGGACGGGAACGCCATCGACGTGACGTTCGGCTACGAGAACCCGAACGACGCGACGATCGCCGGGAACAGCCAGTTCGTCGAAGGGACCACGACCGACGACCCGCCGTCCGAACTGGCTGCCGGTTCGGAGTCGTTCACTGTCGAGTGGACGCCCGAGAGCGACGACGAACGGCTCGTCTGGGCGATGGACTTCGCGAACTACGGGTACGACGACCCGGTGACGGCGGCGACACCGCCCGCCGGTGAAATCCAGCCGTCCGAGCCCGCTGCGTTCGGTGTCTCCATCGCGTCGGTCACCAGTCCGATCGAACGGGGCGACCAGCTCACGGTCGAAGCCACCCTCCAGCACGTCGGCGGCGAGGCGGGCACGCAGAACGTCACGCTCGCGATCGGCGAGACCGCGGTCGACTCGCGATCGGTCTCGCTCGAGCCCGGCGAAAGCCGGACCGTCTCGTTTACCGTCGAGACGGACGACCTCGAGCCCGGCGACTACCCGCTCGCGGTGTCGACCGACAACGAGACCGCCGAGACGACGGTGACCGTCGCGGAGAGCGGCACGCCGGCCACGTTCGCCGTGAGCGACGTGTCCGCACCCGACAGCGGCGTTGTCGGCGAAGACGTGACGGTGACGGCGACGGTCGAGAATCAGGGTGACCTCGAGGGAACACAGACGGTGGTCTACAGCGTCAACGGCCAGCCCGTCGGCGAGCCAACCGTGACGCTCGCAGCCGGACAGACGGCCGAGATCCCGTTCTCGTCGGCGTTGCCGGAGGGAACGTCGACACATACGATCACGACCGACGACGATCAGGAGTCGGTGACGATCGAGGCGGCCACAACGGAGTCCGAGGGAACGAACGGTGACGCGGAACCGGGCGGCGGCCCCGAGACGCCACCTGGCGATACAGGACCTCCTGACGAGGGACCATCTGATGACGCGGGACCTTCTGACGAGGAACCATCCGAGGGTGTGGGGCCGTCCGACGGGACGGAACCGACTGGCGACCAGGACTCCGGTCCGGTCGAGACGCCGGGCAACGCAAGCGGGGAAGCCACGGAGGAAACCGCTGCAACCGAAGAAACAGCTAGCTAAGCGGAACACGACGCCTCGCGTCTGCCATCGCTTTGCGTCCGCACTCGTGTCTCCCGGTTGCGGTGGCTGCAAAAAAGACGGGTCGGGGATCGTGCGGTGCTGATCGGTGCGTCGCGGCCGTCAGTGCTGATGTCCGGTCGCTTCGCCGAACGTGACACCGAACCGCTCCTCGAAGAGATCCATCACGCGGGCCTCCTGGGCCTCGAGGTCCTCGTCGGCGTCTTCCCCATGGTGGACGATGTGGTGGGCGCGGCTGGCAAAGGACAACAGCATGACGTCGCCGACGGTTTCGGCGTCGCTCTGGTCACCCTCGGCCACGAGGTCGACGAGACCGGACGGGACGGTGATTTCGTCGGTTGCGCCGTCGTCGGAACTGATCGAGAACGTCGTTGTCTGAACGTCGTCGCTCATATAGCTACGGTCGGGAACCGCCCGTAAAGATGCTGTGGCTTGCAGCCGAGAGCCGTCGTGACCGTCCCGCGCCGGGACGCGACGTGCCGTGGTCTTTTTGCTTCTCGGCGTCGGACCGCCAACTATGCCATCCGTCGAACTCGAGGAGGAGACGATCGACCGACTGGAGGCACTGCGCGTCGACGACGAGTCATACGACGAACTCGTCACCGAACTCATCAACATCTACGAAACAAGCGAATACACGCTCTTTCACGCTGGTGACTGACGGCGGTCGCGTCGCGATCGGGACGACTGTGCGAGGGAAGGACGGTCTATTGGGCGTCGGCGACCTGCTGCCGGATCGTCTCCCACTTCCCCTTTGACTCGAGGTGTGACTGGAGTTGCGCCGCGTACTCCTGGGTGAGCCGTTCGGCCGCCTTCCGTTGGTCGGCCTCGGATGGGCCGCTGTTGCCCCCGACGCCGAGCGCGCCCATGATCGAGTCGAGGACGCCACCGCTCGACGAGCTCGAGCCGTCGGCGGCTTGACCGCCGGCCATCGCTCCCATCCCGGTCTGGACGTTGTCGAGTTCGGGGATGACACCGTCGAGTTTGTCCGTGTTGGCGACGATCCGCGCTTGATCGGGATCGTCGGGGCGTTCGATCTCGAACTCCGTGGCGGTCATGATCAGACTCCACTGCTGGTTGGAAAACTGCGACGCCTCGATCTGCGCCGAGAACTCCTGATCGACGGCCATACGTTCGCCGACGATCCGGTCCGTCCACGGGTTGTCGCTCATGGCCTCCGGTTGGATCGGCGACTGTATCAGCGTTTTCCCTCCCGCCGCGTTCCACGACCCGACGGCGGTGCGGACGGCGAATCGGTCGCCGTGCGAGCTATCGCCTCGAGTGAGGGTCACGGACGCCGCGATAACGTTAATGTATGCCTTTGTCGTATGGTGCCATGCATCGCAATGTACGACTACATTCTCGTCCCGACCGACGGCTCGCGCGAGGTCGAACACGCACTCGAGTACGCCGTCGAGTTCGCGCGTACGCACGAGGCGACGATTCGAGCGTTGTACGTCGTCAACGCGGCGGGCTACGGGGGATTGCCCATGGAGACCGCACTCGAGGGCGTCAGCGACGCGCTTCACGAGGAGGGGCGGGCGGCAGTCGGCCGGGTCGAGGAACTCGCCCCGGCGGCTGTCACGGTCGAGACGACGGTGCTCGAGGGAGCCCCGAGTCGAGTCATCGTCGAGGAGGCCGACTCCGCGGAGTGCGATCTGATCGTGATGGGCACCCACGGTCGGGGCGGGATCGATCGACTGTTACTCGGCAGCGTTACGGAACGGGTCGTCCGTCGGGCGTCGGTCCCGGTGTTGACGGTCCGAGTCGACCCCGACGATATCGACGATCGGCCAGAAGAGCCGCGACTCGCCGCCGAGTAACCGTTCTCGCGAATTCGATGGCGGGACACGGGATCGCCTGCTGACTTCTATGCACTACGGCGTCCGATCGCGTCCGACCCGTCGCGCTCGAGGGCCGATCTCGAACGGGGACACGTTCGCGGCGGTTACAGCGCTTCCGGAAGGAACGGCGTCACGTCGTCGTGGACGAACTCGACGTAGTCGTCGTTCAGCCGCCTGCAGAACAGTCGGAGTTCGCCGTCCGCCCGGATCTGCTCGAGTTTCGTCTGTCCGGACCCGGGGTCGTAGTAGGCGGGGACGAGTATAGCCGTCTCGTCGTCCGGTGCCTGCTCGACGACGAGCAGGTAGAGCATCCCGCCGTGTTCGGCTCGAAACACGTCGACCGCGGTGAACGTACAGTCGTCCGTCAGCGCCTCGAGGTCCTCGTATTCGGGCCCCGGCAAGACCACGTCGAGGCCGGTTCGCGTTTCGGCGTCCACGAGGACGGAATCCCCCGGGTGGAGCTCGAGGGCCGTCCAACCGCGGTCACGGTACTCGTCGGCGATCGCCGCCATATCCTCGATGACGGACTGCCAACCGGACTGCGCCTGGCCGGTCTCAGGGGTCTCGTCCGCCGGATGCTCGCTCATGTCTGCACCGCGTGCATCACGGGGGATAAGCGTTCCCAAGTCCCGCAAACTATTTGATGACTGCCAAGAGAACTGCTGGCAGTGACCGACCTCCTATCCCTCTCCGGACTTCGCACGCAGTTCGACACCAAACGCGGGGCAGTAAAAGCCGTCAACGGCATCGACCTCACCATCGAGGAGGGAGAAACCGTCGGCCTCGTCGGCGAGTCCGGCTCCGGCAAGAGCGTGACCGCACTCTCAGCAATGGACCTCGTGGACGACCCCGGCGACGTCGTGGCCGGGCGCGTGTCCTTCCGGGACGCGACACTCGCCGCGGACATCGCCGCCGAATTCGACGATGCCGTCGTCCCGTACCCCTTCGAACTCGTGGACGCAGTCCGAGCCGTCATCGCGGACCTCCGCGTCGGCGACGGGCGCGACTCGGCGTCGTCGGAGCTGCGTGGCATGGCCGCCGACCTCTCCGATCACGACGATCCCGCGGCGCTCGCAGCCGCCCTTCGGGACGCCGCCGACCGACTCGAGGACCAGGCGACGCCGTCCGGAGTCGCGGATGCCCTCGCCGACGCCATCGATGACGCCGACGACGGGTTCGTCTATCTGGACGAGGCGGCACGCGAGCAGTTCGATCGCGGTGCGGACGTTGGGACGATCACGGTCGAGGAGGGCGTCGTCGACCTGACGGACGCGCCCGAGGAAGCGATGCGGAAGGTCCGCGGCAGCGAGATGGGCATGATCTTCCAGGACCCGATGACCTCGCTGAATCCCGCGGTGACCGTTGGCGAACAGGTCGCCGAGTCCCTGCGACTCCACCAGTACGGTGAACGGAAACGGGACACGTGGCTGAACGCCATCCGAGAGATCCTCCCGAGAATCGGCGGCAAAGAACACGACGAGGAGGTCATGGCCGATGTCGTCGAGATTCTCACGGAGGTCGGCATCCCGGAGGCGACGACGCGTCTCGAGGAGTACCCCCACGAGTTCTCCGGCGGCATGCGCCAGCGCGTCCTCATCGCGATCGCACTCGCGTGTCAGCCGAGCCTCCTCATCGCCGACGAGCTGACGACCGCCCTCGACGTGACGATTCAGGCGCAGATCCTCGACCTCATCGACGACCTGCAGGCGGAGTTCGGCATGTCAGTGCTGATGATCACGCACGATCTCGGCGTCGTCGCGGAGACCTGCGATCGGGTCGCCGTGATGTACGCCGGCGAAATCGTCGAGGAAGGCCCCGTCGAGGAGATTTTCAACGATCCGAGTCACCCGTATACGTACACGCTTCTCGAGTCCATCCCGACGGAGGAGAAAGACCGCCTGACGCCCATCGAAGGGAACGTTCCCGACCTCATCGACATGCCCGAGGGGTGTCACTTCGCCGATCGGTGTCCGTGGGCCACGCTCGAGTGTCGCGACGGCGAAATCCCGTTCCTCCAGCACGGACCCGACGACGTCGATCACCGGTCGAAGTGCGTCCTCGAGGAGTTCGACGAGAGCGAGTACGGCGCGGACGGCGCGGCATCGACGACCGAATCCGACATCGGCGAGCCGATCGTCGAACTCAGGGAGATGCGGAAGTACTACCAACAGGAGGACGGGCTCCTCGATCGGTTCGTCGGCGAGCAGCCGAGCGTCAAGGCCGTCGACGGCGTGAGTTTGGACGTGTACGAGGGAGAAACCCTCGGGTTGGTCGGCGAGTCCGGCTGTGGAAAATCGACTGCGGGGCGAGCCATCCTGCACCTCAATCCGCCGACGGACGGCACGGTCGTCTACGCCGGTGAAGAGCTTGGAGACCTCTCGAAGTCGGAACTCCGGGAGAAGCGCAAGGACATGCAGATGGTGTTCCAGGACCCGATGTCGAGTCTCGATCCGCGGATGACCGTCGGGCAGACCATCATGGAGCCGCTGAAGATCCACGGTCTCCCGGAGACCGATCCCGACGTGGAGACGCGCGCCGCTGTCTCGACGACGGGCATCTCGGCGGCTGCGGTGTCCGTCGACGTCGCGGACAACGTGGACGCGTTACTCGAGAGTACCGACGGGGAGGTCGTCGTCCCCGTGGAGGTCGCTGTCGAAAACGGCGACGTTACCGTGGACATCGAAGGGGCACTCGACGTGACGACGGACATTACGCGCGAGGACGGCCGCATCACGAGCGTCCAGGTGGACGTGTCTGCAGGGGACTCAAAGCGCACGCTCCGCCGCCGCCGCGTCCTCGAGCTTCTCGAGGAAGTCGGCCTCGACACGAGTCAGTACGGCCGCTACCCCCACGAACTCTCCGGCGGACAGCGCCAGCGCGTCGGCATCGCTCGCGCCCTCGCGGTGGGTCCGGACTTCATCGTCGCCGACGAACCGGTCTCGGCCCTGGACGTGTCCGTACAGGCCCAGATCATCAACCTCATGGAGGATCTCCAGGAGGAGTTCGGGTTGACCTACCTGTTTATCGCACACGACCTCTCCGTCGTCCGCCACATCTCCGACCGGGTAGCAGTGATGTATCTCGGTGAGGTCGTCGAAATCGCGACGACCGACGAACTGTTCGCGAACCCGAAGCACCCGTATACGAACGCGTTGCTCTCGGCGATACCCGAACCGGATCCGCTGGCGGAGACCGACGATCGGACCATCCTCACGGGTGACGTTCCCTCGCCCATCGACCCGCCGTCCGGCTGTCACTTCCGGACGCGGTGTCCGGCGATCATCCCACCGGAGGACCTGGACATCGAGCAGGACCGCTACCGCGAGGTCATGTTCTATCGACAGCGCGTGGAATCCCGAGACATCGATCTCGAGGCCGCCCGGGAGGAGGTCATCGCCGAGACGGAAACGCCCCGCGCCGTCGCGGACGGTGGCAGTGACCTCGCCGCCGCACTCGACGCGCAGTTCTTCGATGGACCGCTGTCGGGTCGGGCCCGCGAGGCGGTCGACGAGTCCTACCGGCACCTCGACGACGGCGACTGGGCGGCCGCCGAGGCCGTCCTCGCGGACGCGTTCGAGAGCGTCTGTGAGCACAGCGATCCCTCGCTCGGTGACGGCGAGCATCCGGCCGCCTGTCATCTCAGTCCCGACGCCGAGTAGCGAGGGCCGCGGGGCCACCGTCTCACCGCCGGACGGCGCGACCGCGAGTGACCGTTCCGGCGACGCCGATTCAATATGTGCGCCCGAAAACGCACACGTTTTTCATTATATTTAGTTAAAATAACGTCTCAGCCGCACCGATTGTGTCGTTGGGTGTGGTTTTCACTATCTTGATCGATAGCATTATATATGTAGATACAAGCACTACGCTTATGCCAGGTGATAACAACCAGGTCTCTCGGCGTCGTTTCATGAAGTCCGCCGGGAGCGCCACGGTCGTCGCGACGGCTGCGAGTTCCGTTTCCGGCTGTCTCGGCGGCAATGGCAGTGGCGGTGGGACGCTTCGATACGGTCGCAGTGCACACTCGAAAACCCTCGATCCGCAGGATACGACCAGCGGCGAAGTGTCGAAGGTCACGAACCAGATTTACGACGGGCTCATCGACTTTCAGCCCGGCGAGGCAGCGATTACCAAGAGCCTCGCGGTCGACTGGTCGATGGAGGGGACGGACGTCACGCTCCAACTGCGTGAGGACGCCCAGTTCGACGACGGGACCGACTTCACCGCCGACGACTTCATCGCGACCTACCGGCGGTTCGTCGACGAGGAGTACGAGTACCACGTCGGGGATCTGTCCTCGTACGGGCCGTTCACGCTCGGAAACTGGATCGACTCCGTCGAAGCCGACGGCGACTATACGCTGAACATCACGCTTACGGATCCGTACGCGCCGTTCCTGCGTAACCTCGCGATGTTCGCTGCCGTCGTCCTCCCGCAGGACGCGATCGAGGGCGATTTCGACTTCGCTACGGACGCCAACGGTACCGGCCCGTTCAAACTCGACGAACTCGACAATTCGAACGGTCGAATCAAACTCATCCCCAACGACAACTACTGGGGCGACGGGCCGAACGTGGACCAACTCCTGTTCATCGAACGCGGACAGAACTCCACGCGAACGCAGGCCCTCACCAAAGGCGAACTCGAGATCATCGACAATCTCGGGCCGAACAACATCGGGCAGGTCAGAGACTCCGATGCCGCCGAAGTCCAGTCGGGTGAAGGCATCAACATCGGGTACATGTCGTTCAACCAGTCCCGCGTGGAAGCGTTCCGTGACCCGCAGGTCCGCCGGGCCATCAGTTACGCCATCAATACCGAATCCATCGTCTCCGAGATCTATTCCGACATCGCCGAACAGGCCGACCAGCCGTGTCCGCCGGCGCTTTTCGGCCACAACGACGATCTCAGCCCGTATCCCAACGACCCCGAGAAGGCACAGTCGCTCCTGGAAGACGCCGGCTACGGTGACGGCTTCTCCTTCGAGTTGACGACCTTCCAGAACGCCCGCGGCTACAATCCGGCACCGATTTCGACGGCGGAGTCGATCCGGACGGACCTCGGGAACATCGGTATCGATGTCACCATCGACGATCGACAGTTCTCGGACTACCTCACCTACACCTCAGAAGGGAAACACGATGCGTCGCTGGCCGGTTGGTATACGGACAACGCCGACCCGGACAACTTCTACTACGTCCTTCTCCACCCGCAGGTCGAGTCCCCCGACGGACAGGACTGGGTGGACTGGGACACGGAGGGGTACAACACGTCCAACCGAACCGCATGGGCGAACCAGGACTTCATGGACCTCATCGAGGAGGCCCAGCAGACGTCAGCCAAAGACGAGCGCGCCGAACTCTACCACGACGCCGCCCAGATCGCCTACGACGAAGCACCGTGGGTATACATCGACTACGCCGACGAGATTCGTGGCGTCCGCAACACCGTCAACAACTACCAGGTGTCGGCCATCGGTGGCCCACACCTCCATCTCGTCGACGTCGAGTAACGCGGTTGTTGACAGGAAACATTTTAAACATTCACACTCATCCCTCCGCATAATGGTATCAAAGCGGTTCATCGCCAAACGACTGCTGTTGCTCGGTCCGGTGCTGTTCGGAGTGGCGACAGTAGTCTTCGCTATCCTCCATCTCTCGCCCGGAGACCCCGCGATCGCGATCGCGGGCGAACGCGCGAGCCAGGAGTTCGTCGAACAGGTCCGCTCGGATCTCGGACTCACCGATCCGCTGTGGGAGCAGTACGTCCGTTTCCTCCGAAATACTGCGACGTTCGACTTCGGAGAGTCCTACCAGGTCCGACGCGGGACCGCCGTCGGCGATATCCTCGCCGATCGGCTCCCGATCACGATCGAACTTGCCGTTCTCGGACAGATAGCGGGGCTCCTGTTCGGGCTGCCGCTCGGAATCCTGAGCGCCGTCAAGCAAGACACGCTGACCGACCACTTCTCTCGAGTCGGTGCACTCACGGGAATCAGCGTCCCGATCTACTGGAGCGGACCGCTTCTCATCCTGCTGTTCGCACAGGTGCTGGGTATTCTCCCGACGAGCGGCCGTATCGGCTCCACTTATTTCATCGACTCGAAGACGGGGTTCATCCTGATCGACACCCTTATCGCCGGCAACCTCGCGGCGTTCCAGTCCGCGGCCCGGCATCTGGTCATGCCCGTTATCGTCCTCGGCGTGTACTCGATGGCGTTCATCTCTCGAATGATGCGCTCGTCGATGCTGGAAGTCGTCCGGCAGGACTACATGCGGACGGCCCGCGCGAAAGGGCAAGGCGCGAAAACGACCGTCATGAAACACGGACTCCGGAACGCGTTCATCCCCGTCATCACCATCATCGGGATCCAGTTCGGGTCGATGCTCGGCGGTTCCGTGCTGACCGAGACCGTCTTCGAGATCAACGGGATCGGGACGCTGCTCGTGGAGGCGATCAACAAGAGCGACTACCCGGTGGTACAAGCGACCGTCCTCGTGTTCGCGTTCATGTACACGATCGTGAATCTCCTCGTCGACATCACCTACTCCGTCCTTGACCCACGGATCGATCAATGAGTACGAAAACCCACTCCTCCGACGTCGAACGCAGTATCGTCGATCGCATCCGCGCGAGTCCGTTCCTGACGGAACTGCTATCGAACCGCATCGCCGTCGCGGGTCTCAGCCTCATCGTCGGGCTGTTCGCCGTCGCCATCTACGCTCGACTCGTGTACGATCTCGACGCCATCGTCGCGACCAGTTTCGGCTCGAACCCGAGTGAGGCAGCCCCGAGCGCCCAGTTCTGGTTCGGAACCGACGGACAGGCCCGCGACATCTTCCCGCGGGTCCTGTACGGCGCGTGGTACGCGCTGAAGTTCGGAACCGCAACCGTCCTCGCGTCGACGGTCCTCGGCATCACTGCCGGCATCGTCGCGGCGTACTACGGTGACCTCACCGACAACGTGATCATGCGGACGATGGACGTTCTCCTGTCGTTCCCGTCGCTGCTGCTGGCGCTCGCGCTCGTCACCATCTTCCCCGAGTCGCTGGGCCTGTGGCGTGCAGTCGCCGCGCTCACGCTCGTTTACACGCCGCGGTTCGCCCGCGTCGTCCGCGGCGCAGCGCTGAAAGTCCTCGAGGACGAGTACATCGAGGCGACGCGTGCGCTCGGTGCGACCGATCCGCGGCTGTTGATCCGTCACGTCCTGCCGAACTGTCTGGCCCCCATCACGGTCCAATCGACGCTGAACTACGGGCTGGCCATCATCGATATCGCGGCGCTGTCGTTCCTCGGGTTCGGCGCGAACCCCGGCGACCCGTCGTGGGGGATGATGCTCGCCAATGGCGTCGAAAAGGGACTGTTCTCCGGCGCGTGGTGGTGGTCGTTCTTCCCCGGCCTGTTCCTCGCGCTTACCGTGCTCGGATTCAACCTCCTCGGCGACGGGATGCGGGATGCCTTAGATCCCCGCATGCGAGATGCCGTCGACTGATTCCGCCGTCCCCGTCTCGAGGAGCCGCGTCGAGCGCAGCCGTCGGCTCATTATTGCCGCCGCTCGTTGGGTGGCGATCGGGGCCGCGCTCGGCGCGGCCGTCTCGCTGGCGCTGCTGGTCGTCTGGTCGCCGCGAGCCGCGACCGATACGGCGTTCGCGCTCGGCGCGCTCGTGCTCGGGTTCGGCGTCACCGCGTGGTCGACCGCAGTCGGTCTCGGGCAAACCATCGAGGGCATGAAAGCCCACCTCGACGTGAGCGCCGGCTGGACCGAAGCCAGCGCTCGGGAGGCGTTTTTCGTCGTGTCGTGGACGGGTGCGGGCTGGATCGTCGCCGCGGCCGCCTGCTCGATTCTGCTCGGCGTGTGATCGCCGAGCGCTCCGCGCCGTCGAAACGTGGCCGTCAGACGGGACGCAGGTGCTCACAGTCGCCGGCCGAGACCGTCACTCGCTCGTCGTCGGTCTCGACCACGAGCGCCCCCGACTCCGTCACGTCGATCGCCTCCCCGACGATCTCGCCCGCGGGGCGATCGACCCGCACGCGCTGGCCGAGCGTCAGCGCCAACTCGCGCCATGCGGGAACGACCGCCTCGAGATCGCGCCGGTACCGATCGAACCCCTCGAGCAGGCGCTGGACGAAGCGCCTGCGGTCCACGTCGCCGGCCTCGGCGCGGACGCTGGTCGCTCCCTCGGGCAGCGCGTCGGCGTCGAGGTTCGCGTTGACGCCGATCCCGGCAACGAGCCAGTCCACGCGGTCCGTCTGGCCCTCCATCTCCGTGAGAATCCCCGCGAGCTTCCGGTAGTCGCCGTCGTCGCCGACCGGGACGACCACGTCGTTGGGCCACTTGATCCGAGCGTCGACGCCGGCTTCGCGGGCGGCAGTCGCCGTCGCGACCGACGCTGCGAGCGTGTACAGCGGTGCCTGCGCTGGCGTGATCGCCGGCCGCGTCACGACGCTCACCCAGACGCCGCCCGCGGGCGCGGCCCACTCGCGATCGAGGCGACCGCGACCGCCGGTCTGTTCGTTCGCGAGGACGGCGACGTCGGTCGCACCCTCGCCGGCCAACTCGCGTGCTCGGTCGTTCGTACTCCCCACGGAGTCGTGATACTCGATCGAAAACGGGGCCTCGAGTTCGAATTCGACCGCCGGCGCATTGTACGCATTGACGGCGACGAGTTCGTAGCCGGTCGGTCCGCTCTCGATCTCGAAATCGGCCTCGCGCAGCCCCTCGATGTGTTTCCAGACGGCCGCCCGCGAGATCTCGAGCGACTCGGCCAGTTCGGGTCCGGACACCGGCCCGTCCGCGAGCGCCGCGATGATCGCCCGTCGTGTTTCGTTCATGCCTCCGCACGGGACCCGCTCGTACTTCAATCGGCTGGATCGAGCGATGTCAGTCGAGCCACTCACAGTGACGTTCAGTCGCGACTCTAGCGCGTGACACGCTCGGAAGGGTCGCGGCGGCCGGTGGTCACCGTACGGTCTTGGAAACACACGTCCGGAAGGGGAACCAGTACGCGAGACCCGACCGGGGGCATCCGGCGCTGAGGACCCAGCAGGGAGTTCCACGGGATGCGGGACGACAGTGGTGGCTCGAGTTCGAGACCCAGGCCTCGCGTCGAACGCTCTCGTTTAGACCGGAGCGCCACCCTGCTTCGTTGGCTCCTGTCGCTCCGAATCAACTGGGTGACTGCCCCGTGTCGTCGTCGTAGTTCGTGTCCGAACCGTATCACCGTACCGTCTCTCGAGTCCGATCGGGCTGTCCCCCGCGTTGTCCGACGGGATTAATCGCGCAGTTCGTACAGTTTCTCGCGGCCCGGCGCGATCAGTTCGTCGAGGTAGGTCGCGAGCGTCCCCTTCGCGTCGGCGGGGTGGAGGTCGCCCGACTCGAGGTCGGCGGCCAGGTCCTCGTAGTCGTCGTAGGTCAGATCGCCGCCGTACTTTTCGGGACGCTCGACGACGATTTCGTCGAACCGCGGGAAGACGTGGTACTCGAACAGTTCGAGAACGGGGTTTTCGCGCTCGGTGCCGTCCTCGCTCGGCTCCGGGTCCCGCGTCGGCGGACAGTACGCCGAGTTGACCTTGTCCTCGAGTTCGTCGGTCGAGTCCTCCATCGAGATGGTGATCCCCTCGCTCGAGGACATCTTCCCCTCGCCGTCGGTGAGGTTGGCGACGATCGGGGTGTGGATCGCCGGGCGAACTTCGTAGTCGAGTTCGGGCAACTTCTCGCGAGCGAGCATGTGAACCTTCCGCTGGTCTAAGCCGCCAACCGCCAGATCGAGGTCGAGGTACTCGATGTCCAGCGTCTGCATCAGCGGGTAGACGAGATGGCTCACCTTCGCCGTCTCATCGCCCTGAATCTCCGCCATCGCGCGCTGGGCGCGGTTCATCGTCGTCTCGCGCTCGAGGTGGTGGAGGTCGAGGGTGTAGTCGTCCTCGAGTTGGAACTCGGAGCCGTAGACGAACTCCGTTAGCTCCTCGTCGAGGCCGTAAGCGAGGAACTGGGCTTTCATCTGTTCGGCGGTCTCCCGGATGTCCTCGAAGGACCCCTTCTCGTTGAGGTAGGCGTGGACGTCCGCCAGGAGGATGACGACCTCCATGCCCGCCTCCTGCAGATCGATGAGTTTGTTCGCGGTGAGGAGGTGTCCCAGGTGAAGCACGCCGGAGGGCTCGTAGCCGACGTAGGCCCGCTTTCCCGCGGCGTCCTCCGCGAGGTCGCGGACTTCCTCGTCGGTGACGACCTCCTCGGCGTTTCGCGTCAATAACTCGTAGGCGTCCATATGTGACAGGAACCGGAGGAGGAATTTATACCTCCTGAAAGGCGCTCGAGTCGACCGAGAATTCTCACTAGCTTCATATCTACAGTATCTAGTTGCTCCCCATCGGGGACAGGACTTTCCCAAAAATAGGCATCGGTCGCGGGTTCCAATAATAAATATTGGAATTCTAAGATGTATTGGGTCAAAATAAATTGCTCAAGCTATAGGATCGCGTAGGAATAGGTATTATCCAACCCAGAAAATGAGAAGAAGGTATATGTGTTTGTCACGTCCAGTGGTAATTGCATGACGCGAAGAAGATCGGTAATTAGTAAATTGGAGTTGGACTGGCATCGCTAAGCGTTTTAGGAAGTGTAAGTGGGGAGAACAATCCCGATAGTGACCCATATACGTTAGAGGAGATTGATGATCGGGTACTAAACGCATATAGCGATGCCGGTAAAAACGGTGTAAAAAGGACCCTAGAAAAACAGGGCCTAAATTATACTATTTCAAATAAAAAGCTATCGGAAAAAGATCGAATTAATAATGGGGATAATGGCAATATTAGTATCCAGAATAAGTATTCGAAAGGTGGATCCGAAGTACTTTGTTCGGCCTTTGAACACCCAGAGAGTGATGAAAGAATTAGGGTTCAAACTATCGCAAAACTTGACGATATCTCTGCCACTCCAGGAATGGCTTCTTGGGCACAGGATGCGATCGGAATAACCTTTAATGAGGATCACTGGACCGTGGTAGGGGACTCAAGTCGTAGAATTCAACCAGAGGAAGCAGGTAGTGTTAATCTCTTCTCGGATAGTTTAGAGGGCGGTGGATTCGCCGCCACTGTGGATATGCCAGACAAGATGTATACATCAGCGAATGTACTTCTTGCAGTTTCTCTACGGAATGTTGATGGTGTTCCTGGAACCGTTGTTGGAAGTTACGAACATAACTGGTCAGTTAATCCAACAGACGTTAAAGTAGAAGAAATCACTGGTGGAAAAGGACCTATCGAAGTTACACTATCCGGATCTAGTAGTAACTGGGACCTAGCAGAGGACACAGATACTGACGATATATTTAGCACTTAAATCATCTGTGTGGACAAACATTTTTAAATAGACAGGATATAAGATGGTGTTATGGAAGCAGAGAATTCAATCCTCGCAATAATTGCATATACTCTGATAGCAAACACCATCGGAATTGATGGTGTGTATTCAGAACTCATATTCATATTCTTTGCCATATCTTTACTCCTATTCATAGTCATTGACTTTATATCAGAGATGATGAATATCTTGGAATAGAAATTTATACAACTTATTTTGATCGTATTGTAATTTCCCAAACTCAGTCGCAGACCACTCTACCAAGATAGCAGGTTGTCACGCCGACACCAACCTCGATAGACTGCTACCATTTCAAGCAATTTTCGTACTCCCCAGCATCAAAATACACATACCGACTACGGACAGGTATCTCGAGCGACGACAACGAACTGGTGTCCGGCTCAGCGGAGCAGACCAGTTCGGTCGGCCGCATCCGACTCCAGGAATTCGGACCGGTCGGAAGGTTTCACTGAACTGGATTAGAGATCGCCCGACCGAATCCGTTCCTCGGCCGCCTCGAGCGCGCGCTCCCGGTCGAAGTCCTCGACGATCGCCCGAAGCGCAGTCTCGTTGGCGTCCGCGAGTTCGCGGGCGTGCTCGGTGATGGTCGGCACGGCACGAATGATGTTGTCGACGACCGGCACGTCCGCCACCTGCGGCGAGCGCGACAACGGGTTGAGGTCGATCACGATCTCGGTCTTGCCCATCTCATCTAATGCCTCGGCGCGGTCGCCGTCCTCGAGGGGCACGAGCACGACGTCGGCCTCGTAGATACCGTCGGCGTCGACCTTGGCCCGCTTGTGATCGAGGTTCGGAATTCGGGCGTCGGCCTCGAGCCCCTTCACGTCGTCCGCGCCGTGCTCGCGGAGGTGCTCGGCGATGGCTTCGATCCGGTCGGGCGTACGGTTGAAGAGGTTGACCTCGAGGTCGGCATCGACGGCGTCGGCGAGGGCGGTCATTTCGCCGGGGACCAGCGCGGCGACGTTGCCGTTGATCGAGAGCACGGGGCGGTCGGCGAGCAGGAGATGGGCGGCGGCGGCCCGCTCCGCCTCGTCGGCGCTCGGAATCGTCTCCTCGCCCAGTAAGTAGTCGAAGGCGCTGCCTCGTCCCTCGGCGTGCATCCCCTGGAGGTGCGTGATTCCCTTTTCGACGCCCGCCTCGATCCGGTGGCGGGTCAGCAGGTCTTGATATCTGGGATGCTCTTCCGGAATCTCCTCCTCCGTCTCGACATCGGCGGAGACGCTGTCGTAGTCGCTCACGAGCGATTACTGGTGGTAGTCGATGAAAAACGACCCGATCGCGCGACGCGCAACCCACCGCTCCCGCCGACCGCTCGCGTGGCCCGTCCCTGCGATGGCACGAAAGGCCGAGCGGAACCCGAGAGGCGGCGTCCGCCTTACTTCAACACCGCACCGGCGGGATGTGTCGCACAGACCGACGGCTCGTAGCCGGCGTCGGAGAGCCCCGTTCCGAGCGCGAAGACCGTCTCGCCGAGCATGGCCATCGACGCCTGTCCGCCCGCCTCAGAGACCTCGGCGATCGTCTCCGTCACCCGTTCGGTGAGCAGGCCGGCGTCGCGTGCGAACAGCCGCGAGGCGTACATGAACGACAGCAGCGTCGGCTCCTCGACGACGCGAGCGAGCGCCTCCTTCCCGGCAGCCGTCAGCTCCTCGGTGTCGCCCGAGAGCACGTCCGCCGTCGAGAGTTCGCCGAACGAGACGTACTCGACGCGCGCCCGCGACGGAATCGCGTCGAGTTTGTTGTCCTGTGGGCCACCCGGCTCGAGGCGGATCGGAACGCCGCCGTGTGCTTGTGCGACCACGTCACCGAGCCCCGTCCCGGCCTGCACCTCGGCACCGTGGGCGATCGTGACGAGTTCGTTCGCGGAGAGTTTGCGCTCGAAGACGCGGTTCGCCGCGAGCGCCGTCCCGAGCGCCATCGCTCCCGAAACGCCGAAGCCGGCCCCGATCGGAAGATCGGCGGCGGCCTCGACGCGGGCGCTCGCATCGAGCGTCTCGAGAACGGTCGTCACCGGTTCGACCTCGGCTTCCGTCCCGTCGAGGACGACTTTTGATTCCGTCGCCGGTTCGACCGATACCTCCACACCGTCTGTGAGCGTCAATCCCGCTCCCCGTGAGCCGGCTTTCGTCGGGTCCTCGTCCGGGTGAGCGCTGAAAAATCCCGTCACGTGACCGGGGACGAACGCCGTCGCCTCCTCGCGCATTACGCCCCCCGTTTCGGCCCGAGCGATATAACGTTGAAGGTTCCCCGCGACGCGTTCGGCCGTTCCAGGTGGGAACAGGTGGTTCCATCGATCCGATCGAATACACCGCACCTAACCCGCTTCAGTCCGTCGCTCGCTCGAGTCCCCCTCTTCAATGGACTCGATATAGAAGCGGAAAGCGCAATCCGAACGGGGCGGAAGAATGGGTCGCATCATGGCTGCCAATGACAACACAGGCGAACGGTCGGGACGCGACGCGAGGACAACTCGACGACCCCTCCTGCGGGCCGCGGGCACGACGCTCATCGGCGGCGGAGGACTGGCTGCCACGACGGGAGCGGCGTCCGCACAGGTGGATACCCCCGACGTGATCGAGGTCAACGACGGATTCTTCGGCTGGAGCGCCGACGGCAGCCTCCCCGTCACGGACGAACTATTCGTCTTCATCCACGGCTGGTTCGGCGACACCACCGTCTCGAGTCAGGCGTCGACCGTTCAGAACGCCCTCGAATCAGGCGGCTATACGCCGACCGAATCCGTCGCGATCGAGTGGCCCGCAACCAACGTCAACTACCTCGGCGCGGAGTCCGATACCGAGGACGTCGGCGCGGTCGTCGCCGACCTCGTCGAAGACTTCGACGACGCCGGCGGCGGCAACGTCCGCCTCGTCGGTCATTCGCTCGGCGGCCGCTGTGTCTACTGGACGGCGACCAAACTCGGCAGCGATTCCGGAATCGAGACCGTCGCGGGACTGGGTACGGCCGCCCACGGGTCCGAAATCTGTGGCGAGCCGTGGAACGCCGGCCTCGGCACCGCCTGCGAGGTCCGTAACTACCACTCGCAAAACGACTCGATGGTCGGCTCGGCGTACGGCGGTATCGGTGATACCGCACTCGGGACGGACGGGGCCGGCTGTTCCCCCGCCTCGAACTACAGCGATGTCGACGTAACCGGCAGCGTCGGCAGCCACCTCGAGTATCTGGGAGACGACGCGGTCGGTTCAGACCTCGCCGACGCGATCACCACCGGCGGCTGCGAGTGAGGCGCGAGCGGGCGTTCCCCGCACTCGAGAAAGTCCTGCACGGGTCGTGCTCTTTCGTCCGACTCGCCGACTCCCGGAGAGTGCTTACGGGCTCAGCCGCTGGCGATCTCGCGGGAAGAGCACGGCTTCTCGGATGTTGTCCAGTCCGAGAATCGTCATGATCAAGCGCTCGCCGCCGAGGCCGAAGCCGGCGTGGGGCGGCATGCCGTACTTGAACATCTTGGTGTAGTACTCGAACTGGTCGGGATCGAGCCCCTGCTGTTCGAAGCCCTCGATGAGCTTCTCGTGGCGGTGTTCGCGCTGACCGCCCGAGACCAGTTCCATCCGCGGGTGCATCAGGTCGAAGCCGGTCGAGAGCTCCGGATCGTCGTCGTGGTCCTTGATGTAGAACGGCTTGATCTCGCTGGGCCAGTCCGTGATGAAGTAGTGACCGCCGACGTCCTGCCCGAGGGCCTCCTCGGCCGGCGTCGAGAGGTCGTCACCCCAGACGAGTTGCTCGTCGAGTTCGCCCGTGGCGTTGATGCGCTCGATGGCATCCTCGTAGCTGATACGCGGGAAGTCGCCCTCGGGGACTTCGAACTCCTCGGCGAGGTCGAGGTCCTCGAGCTGGTCGCCGAAGTTCTCCTGCACGGACTCGTAGGCGGCTTTGACGATGCCCTCGGCGACGTCCATGGCGTCGGTATGGTCACAGAACGCGCCCTCGAAGTCGATCGAGGTGGCCTCGTTCAGGTGCCGCGGCGTGTTGTGTTCCTCCGCGCGGAAGATCGGGCCGATCTCGAAGACCCGCTCGACGTTCGAGCCCGCGACCAGTTGCTTGAACAGCTGTGGCGACTGGTTCATGAAGGCCTCCTCGCCGAAGTAGGTGATCGGGAACAGTTCCGTCCCGCCCTCGGTCCCCGTCGCGACGATCTTCGGCGTGTTGATCTCCGTACAGTCGTAGTCGCGGAACTGGTCGCGGACCGCACGCAACACGTCCGAACGGATCTCGAAGACCGTCTGGACCTCGTCCTTGCGCAGGTCGAGGGTGCGGTTGTCCAGTCGCGTCGAGAGGTCGGCATCGACCTTCCCGGACGGATCGAGCGGCAGTTCGGGGTCGGCGGGCGCGACGACCTCGACGGACTCCGGCGTGACTTCGACGCCCGTCGGCGCGCGCGGTTCCTCCTCGACCGCGCCGGAGACCGTAACGACGCTCTCGCGAGAGACGCCGAGTCCCGTCTCGACTAAGTCGTCGTCCATCTCGTCTTTCTCGAACTTGATCTGGATCTTGCCGGCGGTATCCCGGAGGATCAGGAACGCGATGCCCCCGAGGTCGCGGATCTCGTGGACCCATCCGGCGACCGTCACGTCGTCGCCCGGCTCGGCGTCGGCAGTGTAGGTTCTATCCTGCATACCACCCGATTCACGCAGGCGGAACTTAAGCGCAGTCGTTCACGCCGAGCGGCTCCCGCCGATTCTCACCGCGCGTGCGATCCGCGGGACACCGTCTCGGCGACTCTCGATACCGACCCCTCGACGGCGGGAAACCGTTTTGCCGAGCACGCCGAGTACCGGTGTATGGACGACCTCGAGCGACTCGCTGGCGCGATCCGACGTGCAGACACGGCCGTCGCCGTCACCGGCGCTGGACTCTCGGCTCCCTCGGGCGTTCCGACCTTCCGCGGCGACGACGGCATCTGGGACCGATTCGACGAGCGGCAGTTCACTTCCGACCGGTTCCGGCGCGATCCCGCGGGGTTCTGGACGGATCGGGTCGCCCTCCACCGAGCGATGTTCGACGAGGAGTACGAGCCGAACGCGGGCCACGAAGCGCTGGCTGCGATGGGACGGGACGGGAATCTCGAGGCGATCCTCACCCAGAATACCGACGGGTTACACGGCGACGCCGCGGGGGCGGGCGGCGAGCGGACGAACGACGGCGAACTCGATGTCGCGGCCGAGACCGAAACGACCGTCCTCGAACTTCACGGCAACTCGCGGTGGGTCCGCTGTACCGACTGCGGAAACCGCCGGGACGGCGACCCGATCGTCGAGCGCGCAGCAGCGGGCGAACTGCCGCCGACGTGCGAGTGTGGGGGCGTCTTCAGGCCGGATGTCGTTCTCTTCGGCGACCGGCTTCCGGACGCCGTCCTTCAGCGGGCCCGATCGCTCGCTCGCGAGAGCGACGTGTTCCTCGCGATCGGGTCCTCGCTCGTCGTCGAACCCGCGGCCTCGCTCCCGCGACTCGCCGCGTCGACCGGCGCGACGGTCGCCATCGTGAACCTCGAGCCGACGCCGTGTGACGGGATCGCCGAGACCGTGCTTCGCGAGGACGTGACGGCGGTGCTTCCGCGGCTGCGGGATCTGACCACAGCGTGAGACACCGCGTCGCGGCGCGGTCACTCGCCGAGTCGGTCGTCGATCAACTGTGCCTGACCGCGCCGCAGCCGCTCGCTGACGGCTTGGTTCGAGATTCCGAGTTCGGCGGCGATCTCCGACAGGCCCGTCTCGCGGGGCACCTCGAAGAAGCCGTGCTCGTGAGCCAGCGTGAGTGCCTCCCGCTGGGCGTCGGTCAGCACGGCTCGGGACCCGCGGCGTCGCCCGTCGTCGCCGTCGGCGAGGCGCTGTAACTCGATCGAGACGCCTTCGCCCGCGAGAAACTCGTGATAGCGCCCGAACGAGTCGCGATCCGGAAACCGCATTTCGACCGCCCAACTGCCGTCGGAGCCGTGACACGCGAGCAACTCGCCACCGGCGTCGACCCACTCGCGGTACGCGTCGATGACGTCCGTCTCGCTGCGCTGCAGTCGGTACAGGCTCCCGCGCTCGATCTCGCCGAGTCGGTCGAACTCGTCGATCGTGTCGTCGTCGGCGAGCGTTCGGGCGAGTCCCTCGCGGTCACGATACTGTATTCGACAGAACGCGATGGGGCGAGCGGGATCGAGGGCGTATTGGCGCTCGAGTTCGATCTCGATCGACGGCAGCGCCTCGAGGGTCGGCCCGAGTGCCAGCGCCGGCGACGACGCTTCGAACGCGGCGAGGAGGCTCATGCCCGTTCATGCGCCGCGAAACGACAAAACAGTTGAGGCCACGTTCACGTCTGTCGGCCGGTCGGACCGGATCGCGGACTACGCGTCGTTGGCCGCGTCGACGGTGTCCCGAACCGCTTCGATCCCCTCGTCGTGTGCGAGATCGCCGACGACGACGACATCGGCGTACTGGGCCATCGTGTACGCGGAGTCGTAGTCATGGATTCCGCCGCCGTAGAACAGCGTCGATTCGTCGGTCGCCTCGGCGGCGGCCTCGACGACGGCCTCATCGCCGAGGGTGCCGGAGTACTCGACGTAGATGATCTCCTGGCCGAACATGTGCTCGGCGACTGTCGCGTACGCGCCGACATCGTCGGCATCGAGGTCGCAGTTGGCCTCGGTCAACTCCGCGACGTCGGCCTCGGGGTTCATGACGATGTAGGCTTCCGTCGTCGTCCGCTCCCAGTCGAGTTCGCCCTCGAGTCGAACCCACTCCTTGTGAGCCTCGGTGATCCAGAACGGTGAGCCGGCGTTGAAGACGGTCGGAATGAGATAGCCGTCCAGCGCGTCGTCCTCGAGAACGACCTCGGGGTTCGAGGGTTCCTGATAGAGCGCAACGTCGTGTTCGGCGCAGGCCTCGATGACCGCGCCCATGTTCTCCTCGGTGATGCCCATGGTCCCGCCGACTTCGATCGCGTCGGTGCCGGTCGCACAGAGATCGCCGTAGGTCACGCCCTCGGGGAGCTCCTTGTCCGGGTCGATCTTGAGAATGTGGTTCCAGTCGTCCCAGGGGGTAGTCATACCGCGTCGTTTCCCGACAACCAGCAAAAGCGCTACGAAACGCCCCCGTCCCGCGGATCACGCGTCGCGTCCGGCCACGCCTCGGCCCGCCGGTGGTTTCCACCCCGAACGGGAGCCGGCGGTGGCCGATTTCGGTTCTCGTCGAGTGGCGACCGCGCGGCCAGCGCGCGACGGGTCGGCGTCCCCCGGCGTGGACCGGTGTCGGTGTCCGATGGCGCGCCTACAGTTGCTCGGCGCTGACGGCTCGCATCGCGCTATCGTTCTCGACTTCCCAGATCCGGAGCACGAGGTGTGCCTTACAGTAGTACTCGGCGGTCTCGAGGCCGGTCCGTCCGTTCTCGAGGACGAGCTGGCACGTACCCCCGTTCGAACACTCTGGTGAATGTTCACACATTTGAACTCGGTTCGTCTACTCGTCTCGGCGTCAAGGCTCTGTCGGTGAAGGCGTTCGGTCCCCGCGGTCGGTTCGGGAATCGGATCGCGGTTGGACGGCCGCTCCCCGAACCGGTCGCCGGCGGCTTCGATCGGGCCCTAGATCCCTTGGCTCATCAGATGGCTCCGCAACACGTCGGCCTCCTTGTTGCCCGCACCGGTGTTGACGATGACGACCGTCTCCGAGCCGTCGAACATGCCGCGCTCCGCGAGTTCCCACGCCCCGCTAGCGGCCGCCGCCGCGCTCGGGATCAGTTCGAGCCCTTCCGCCTGGGCCACTCGCGCGGCGGACTCGAGGATGTCCGGGTCCTCGGTCGCGACCGCGCCGCCGTCGGTCTCGCGGATCGCCTCGAGCACGCGCGGGCTCGCCGCCGGATCGGCGATCTCGAGTTCGCCACAGATCGTGTCGGGGTGGTCGACGGAGCGGTGTTCGTCGCGGTCCTCGTCGACCGCCTCGACGATCGGCGCACAGCCGGCCGCCTGCGCGGCGTAGAGTGCGGGAAGGTCGTCGGTGAGTCCGAGGTCGCGGACCTCCTGTGCGGCTTTGGCGAGTCCGACGAGCCCGGTCCCGGCCCCCGTCGGGTACGCGATGACGTCGGGAACCGTCCACTCGAGTTGTTCGACGAGTTCGTAGAACAGCGTCTTCGCGCCTTCGTGGCGGTACGGCGTCTCGAACGAGCGGAGCGAGTACCAGTCGTCGTGTTCCGCGATCCCGTCGGCGAACGCGTCGACGGCATCGCCGTAGCGGCCGCCGACGACGTTCATGTCCCCGCCATGGACGTTGACCATGGCCTTGTTGGTAAAGCCGGACCGAGAGGGGAGGTAAGCGTGGGTGTCGAGCCCCGCGCGGGCCGCGTAAGCCGCGACGGCCTGACCGCCGTTACCCGGCGAGGGAAGCGCGACGTCGCTTGCGCCGTGTTGAACGGCCGCGCTGACGGCCACTGCCGCGCCGCGGTCCGCGACCGACCCCGTCGGGTTCCGTCCCTCGTCTTTGATCAGCACGCGCTCGACGCCGAGTTCGGCGGCCAGGTCGGGACAGTCGACCAGCGCCGTCGCCCCCTCGTTCGTCGTCACCGCCGACTCGCGGGCAACGGGGAGCAGTTCCGCGTAGCGCCACTGCGAGTCGAACGGTCGGTCGGCGAGCGTCTCGCGGTCGAGGTCGATCGCGTCGTCGTCGTAGCGCGGATCGAGCGCGCCGCCACAGTCCGGACAGTGATGGGACACGGCGGCGTCGACGGTCGCCCCGCAGTCGACACACTCGAGCCCGACGAAGGCGTCTGTCGGTTCCATACGCGACCCTTCGGGGCGTCGAACTAAGGGTTGTCCATCGGCACCGCGACTCCGACGGGTGGGTAGCGCGTGTCGACCGCGACATCGAGAGCAGCGGTCGCTACGCCGTGAGTCGAAAGCCCGACAGAATCGGACGGGAGAACGGAGAGATCAGTTGTCGCCGGTCTTCGACTGCCACTCGTAGCCGCGTCGTTTGGCGGACTTGCCGAAGCCACACGACGAGCACTCTTTCTTCTTCGTGTGGTACGATTTCTCACCGCAGCGACGACACTTCGTGTGGGTCGTCTTGTTCTTCTTTCCTTGGCTCGGGGTTCCTGCACCAGTCATGGAGTGATCGAGACGACGTTATCGCCGCGTATAATGGTTGTGTCTTCGGCCGGCGGCTCCTCCTCGACGTTGCCCTCGACGGGGATCGTCACGTCCTCGAGCACCAGGTTCATGTGTTGATCGTAGCCGGCGAGGTCGCCGACGTACTCGTCGCCACTCTTGAGTCGTACTGTCACGCGGTCGCCGAGTGACGCCTCGAGGACGTCCAGCGGTCGTCCACTCATACGCAACACCGCAGGTGACGGACACTTAATCGTACCGGTCCGGAGTCCGGTTTTGGCGGGGTATGGCTGGTACCGCACACCGTGGCCGATAGCAGCACGGGCCGGGACCGCAGTCCCGCGATTTTGCGGCCCGAAATGCCGAGTCGACCGGGACGGGACTCCCGTAATCAGTTCGTACATCGCTCACGATAGGAGACCACTGAACGTCACTGTACATCTGATCGCACGACGCCTGTGCGATCGGTGTGTAATCCGTTTCAGGTGGGACGATAGTGGAGACCTAACCAAACGGCTAAGTGGACACTCGTTGAGCGTCCGCCCATGGGCGACAAGAAATTCACCCTCGTAGAGTTGCACATCGACGGCGAGACGCCTGTCTCTTATACACATCTCTG
>NZ_AOII01000072.1 GCF_000337615.1 Natrinema pallidum DSM 3751 | reverse complement strand
CGCCATCAGAGATGTGTATAAGAGACAGGAGCGGGAACTCGAGGCCGAGGAAGAGCCCGACGTCATCGTCAACTAACCGCCCGCCGGCGGTCCGTTCGATCGCGGGACGAGCCGAACGCTTTTGCGCGTCCTCCCCATACCGATACCCGTGAATCTCTATCGTAGCGCCCGGGCGGTCGCCGGGGCATCCGGTGACGATGCGATCGACTGGCGGTCGGCCGCCGATGCTGCCAAGGCTGCGACGGACCCCGGCTCGCTCGACCTCGAGTCCGGGGAGCGCGAGGCCTACGCCCGCGATGTTCGAGACGCCCGGACGGCCGTACGAACGGTCTCGGGCGTCGACTTCGACGTCCCCGAGACCATCGAAATCCAGAACCGCCACCACTGGATCGACGCCAACGTCGCCACCTTCGAGCGCGTCATGGGAACGCTCGAGACCCACACCGGGACGTTCCCCGGCGTCGCCCGGACGATCAATACGGGAACGATGACCGTCCTGCTCTCCTTCCTCGGGCGGAACGTCCTCGGCCAGTACGATCCGCTCCTCCTGGCCGATGCCCCCACCGACGACCACGCGTTGTACTTCGTCCGCCCGAACATCCTCAACGCGGCCGCCACGCTCGACGTGGATGCGGACCGGTTCCGCCGCTGGATCGCCTTCCACGAGGTCACCCACGCCGCCGAGTTCGGGGCCGCGCCGTGGCTCTCCGACCACCTCGAGAGCCGGATGCAAGACGGCATCGCGACGCTCTCGGAGGGGGCGTTCGACCGGGACGCCTTCCGCGACCTCGACGCCGCGATGACCGTCGTCGAGGGGTACGCCGAACTCCTGATGGATCACGCCTTCGACGACGAGTACGAGGACCTCCGGCGGAAACTCGACGAGCGCCGGCAGGGCCGAGGGCCGCTCCAGAAACTGTTCCGTCGCCTGCTCGGCCTCGGACTCAAGGAACGTCAGTACGAACGCGGGAAGAACTTCTTCGAGCACGTCGTCGCGGTCCGGGACCTCGAGACGGCGAGTCTGGTCTGGGAGGGGCCCGAGAACCTCCCCAGTCACGACGAACTCGACGCGCCCGGGGCGTGGATTCGGCGCGTCGACCGCTGAGCGAACTCGGCTCGTTCCTGACCCGGTGTCTGTTTTGCCCGCGAAGGCGGTCGCTCGTCCGCTGAACCACTGGTCGTCCCACCGCAGTCAGTCAGGTCGTAATCCGGAGCAGATACCAGAGCAACGCCCCGCCGGCGACGAGACCGCCGAGTATCGCCGCGCCGACCACCGGCAGGGCGGCGTCGCCCTGGAGGGCGACCAGGCCGCCGGAGAGTCCGACCAACAGAACGAAGACGGCCTTGAGTTGGCTGGCCCCCGCAGTCGAACCGCTCGAGCGCGCGGCGTCGCGTCCCGGACCGCGATCTCGACTCATAGCGCGCGGGGCGCACTGACGTGCATCGTGACGAACCGCCAGGCGTTCGCGCGCGGGTCGTCGACCCCGTTCCGTTCCATCAGCGTTCCGCTCCAACGGCTGTCGAACCGATGGCGGTCGCCGGTCGCCGTCCAGGCCATCGTCTCCCCATCGGCGAACGTCGCGCACTCGTCGCGGTCGGTGACGACGAGCCCCTGGCTTTCGACGACCCACTTCTCGGCCGTCTCGGTCTGTTTCTCGCGGGCCGCGGCGATGTCGGCACCGCCGAACAGGGACTCACTGATGCCGAACGTGACGATCGAATCGGCGTCCGAAAAGTCGGGCGTAACCGGGTCGCCGTCGCGGAGTGCGTCGGAGTAGCCGCGGACGACGGCCTCGGCGCTCGCGCTCGGTGGCATGGGTCAACCCTCGAAGCCCGCTCCCAAAGAGTCATCGGACGCAGACGCAGGCGCGAGGCGAGACGGGCGATATTGCCGGCGGACCCGCCCGTTCACATGAAGCCGCGGTCGACCTCGTCGGTCTCGATCAGGTCCTCGAGTTCCGCGTTCAGCAGGTCGTCGGCCTCCTCGAACCGCTCGGAGAGGTCCTCGAGTTCGTCGGGTCGGTCGTACTGATCGTACTCCATGGGGCCGAACGCGGGGCTCTCCATGGCCGCCATCACGTCGTCGAAGAGGTCCTGCGGGCGGGTCGGTGCGTCCGCGTGCGTCTCGAGGACGGTCTCGAGGCGCTTGCCGACCGTTTCGGCTTGCTCCTCGTCGTCGGGCGGTGACTGGACCGCAAAGCGTCCACCGGAATCGCGTTCGGGCATGAACGCGCCGATCTCGTCGTCGAGACTGCGGGCGACTCGCGTGCCGACGCCCCGTACCTCGAAGGGGTTCTTCGCGTACGTTTTCAGGAAGAAGACGCCGGCCCGGGGATGCGCGAGGTACATGTCTTCGCCGACGCCGCCGGCGCGGTCACCGGCGACTGCGCGCCAGTTCTCCGGATCGACGTTCCGTTCAGTGACGTCTTCGAGTACGTCCTGCCACTCGCGAATCCGCATGCCCGACGGTTCGGCCGCCGGCAGAAAGAACGTATCGATTGCGACGAAAGACGCCACAGCGATTCTGTTGGTCGGGGAAACGGCTGATTCGAACCAAAAGGAATACGACTGCTCCCCCGTCAGGAAACGTAACCGACGCTTTCCCTATGTCCGTCCGCCACTCACTCTCGTTCGTCGAACTGTTTCGCGCGACTCCGGCCAAGAGCGCGCTGCTGACGCTTGCACCGGTCACGCTGGCGCTCGGCCAGTTATGCAATAGTTACGTCAACGGCGTCTCGCCGGCCGTCTCGATCATGTTCGCCGTCGTCATGCTCGGGTTCGCCGTCGTCGCGATGGGCCACCACGCCGCCGAGTACCGCGTCCGACGGCTCGAGACCGAGTACGGTCCGGGAGGAATCTAAGCGCCCGGTCCGGTCTCGGTCGCGACGGCTCTGGCCTCGCGGGCCTCGTAGGCGTTGTAGCCAGCCAGTCCGGCGATCACGAGCCCGGTCGCGAGGGTGCTCCAGAACAGTCCGCCGACCATCCCGAGGAGGGCAGCCGAAACGATCAGCCAGACCCCGAGGACGGCGATCAACGACGCGATCCCGGTACTTATCGGGACGTCGTTGGTCACGCGGTAGTAGTTGTAGCCGGCGGCAACGAAGACGACGAGTCCGACCAGTACGTCGTTCCACAGCGGTGCCGGAGCCGTCCGAAAGACGAACACGGAGAGCGCGACCCACGCGCCGAGGACGGCGACGAGCAGGCTGATAACCGACGTTTTGCGCCGCCGTTCCGCGGTTGCGACCTGCATCGGTTCGTCGCGCGGATCGCGGCCACCGGCACGCGTCCCGTCGCCCGCGCCGGTCCCGGAATCGATGTCGGCGGTCGCCTCTTCCGGCCGGTTCGTCGGCCCATCGTTCGGCCCAGTCCTGAGATCGGCCGCGGACTCGTCGCTCGTCCGACGATCGTCGCCGTTCGGGTCACTCATGGCATCGAGCGTACGACTCGCGGTCTCAAAAGCACCCCGTCCGTTCCAATCGTTGTGGTGACTCGAGGGGAACCGAAACCGTCGGTAAACCCGGTTTACCGACTCGGTGTGTCGCTCGTCTGCTCGGGTCGGAGCGGCCGGACCGGCGGCGACCGCGCGGGCCGCGACGACCGATAGCGTTTTTGATCGCTCGCTCGTGACGATAGCTGTGCACGTACGCGGAACCGTCGCGGGCGAGGTCGACGTGCGGTCGGTGACCACGAACTACGGCGAGAGCGATCTCGCCGAAGTCCCGCTTCGGCGGGGCGACGACGCGCCGCCCGGCGACGCATCCCGCACTCGAGGCGACGGTGGAACGGCGACGCTCGCGGACGGCCGCGAGACGACGACGGTGACGCTCTGGAACAAATGGACCGAATCGGCCGACCTGCTCGAGCCCGGGATGGATGTGCTCGTGACGAACGCCAAAGAAGAGGAATACGACGGCGAGACCCAGTACGCGACGACGGGGGACTCCTACGTCGTCGTCGAACCCTCCTTCCTCGTGAGCGTAACGTCGATCCGCAACTGGGTCGAGTGCCCCCGGCTGTACTACCTGAACAAACTCTCCGGAGTGCCGCTGAACTACCCCGTGGTGAAAGGGACGCTGGTCCACGAGGTCTTCGGCGACCTGTTGCGAGGGCGTGATCTCGAGGACTCGATCGCGGCCCGCGTCGAGGAACGAGGACTGCAACTGGGATTGCTCGGCGAGACGGCCGACGCCGTCGCCGAGGACGTCCGAGAGAACGCGACGGCGATCGAAGGGTGGCTCCAGCAGGGCCGGTTAGACGAGTCGGAAGACGGGTGGCGCTCGGAGCAGTTGCTCATCAGCGAGACGTTCGGCATCCGCGGCCGGGCCGACGCCGTTCGCCGCGGGGCCCCGGTCGAACTCAAGACCGGCAAGAACCTCAAGAAGGAACCGCGGTTCAAGGACAAGGTGCAGGCCGCCTGTTACGCCCTCTTGCTCGAGGAACACGGCGGCGACGTCGATATCGGAACGCTGCTCTATACGAAGAACTCGGTGTTGGATCGCAACGAGGAAACCGGGGACCTCAATCCGGCAAAGGAGTTCACGATGGGCGAGGGCCTCCTGAAATACGTCGTTCGTCTCCGAAACGAGATCGCAGCCATGGAGATGGCGGGCGATATCCCGACGGGATACGAGGCCGACGCGAAGTGTGAGTACTGCTTCGAACAGGACACCTGCATGGTCGTCTCCGGCCGGCTAGAGCAGGAATCCAAGGCCGGCCAGATCGGGCAATCGCTGCCCGACGAGGAACGCGAGTACTTCGACCGTTTCTACCGGGCGATCGAGGAGGAGCGACGGGAGGTCCACCGCGAGTACGCCAAGCTCTGGGAGCAAAGCGCCGAGGAGCGGGCCGACGACGACCGCGCGCTGATCGACCTCGAGTTCCTCGAGAAGCGCCCGCTCGAGGGTGGCCGGTGGGAACTGCGAGCGCGGCGACCCGGCGGCGCGAACTCGAAACTCCGCGAGGGCGACCTGGTGCTCGCGAGCGACGGCGATCCGGTTCGAGGCGAGTCCGAACTGGCGCACATCGAACGACTCGACGATGAAGTCGTAATCACGGCCGACGAGCCGGTCGAAGTCACGCGGCTAGATGTCTATCCCTCCGAACTGACGACCGACCGGCTGCTCGTCGCGATGCACGACGCGCTCCTGAAAGGCGACGAGCGACGCAAGGACGTCCTGTTCGGCCGAGCCGAGCCCGCGTTCGAGGACCCCGAAGAGACCTTCATCGACAACAACGAGCGCCAGAACGAGGCCGTAACGAAAGCCGTCGGCGCGAGGGACTGTGCGCTGATCCACGGGCCGCCGGGGACCGGGAAGACCTACACCATCGCCCGCGCCATTCGTGCGATGGTCGAGCGCGGCGAGCGCGTCCTGCTGTCGGCCTTCACCAATCGCGCCGTCGACAACGCGCTCGAGGCCCTGCTCGACCAACTGGCGGGCGTGATCGACGAAGAGCGGGTCGTCCGCGTCGGCTCCGAGAGCGGTATCCGCAATGACATGGAGCCGTACCGTCTCGAGCGAGCGGGCGATCCCGAGGACCGCGCCGCCGAACTGCGGAACGCGCAGGTGGTGGCGGCGACGACGTCGACCTGTGGCTCGCGGGTGATGAAAGAGCAGGCGTTCGATGTCGCGCTGGTCGACGAGGCCGCACAGCTCACCGAACCCGGAACCTGTGCGGCGATCAACTTGGCCGAGCGGTTCGTCCTCGTCGGCGACCACGAACAGCTGCCGCCGGTCGTTCGCGCCGAAAACGACCTCACCGAGTCGCTGTTCGAACGGCTCGTCGGGCGCTATCCCGAGGCGGGCGTCATGCTGGACCGCCAGTATCGGATGAATCAGCGCATCCAGGCCTTCGCCTCGACCGAGTTCTACGACGGTCAGCTTCGACCCGCAACACCCACGGTCGCGGCGCGGACCCTGGACGACCTCGCGGGTGTTTCCCGGGACGCGCTCCCCGAACCGCTTCGAGACCCCGTCTCCTTCGTCGACGTCGAGGGCGACCGGGGACGGTACACCGACAGCGAGGAGGCCGCGCGGATCGCAGCCCTGATCGAGACCTACGAGGACGCCGGCCTCGACCGCGCCGACATCGGCGTCATCGCGCCCTTCCGCGCCCAGGTCTCAGAGATCTCGGCACACGTTCCCGACGATGTCGCCGTCGATACCGTCGACCGCTTCCAGGGTTCGAGCCAGGAGGTCATTATCGTCTCCTTTACCGCGACCGGCTCGCTCGAGGGGCCGATCTTCGAGGACTACCGCCGGATCAACGTCGCACTGACCCGCCCCAAGCGCGCGCTGGTGCTGGTCGGCGACGCGGCGGCGCTTGGGTCCGACCCGGTCTACGAACGGATGCTCGAGTGGGCGCGCCGGTGATGTGCCCGGCCGCGACGGACCGCGACGTTTCTCACGACACTGTGGACGCGTTCCGAGACCCACTGCGAGGCCCACCCGTCCGGTGTCTCGGCCAGCACATGGAGGGACGCGGCGACGTACGTCTCCAGTCGCTCCGGGAGACGACGGGGAACCGACCGACGAGCGCCGTGCCGTCGAACCGATACCTCTCGAACACGGAGGAGGCGTCACTCGGTCCACGGGAGCGAGCCCGCACAGCCGGCCGATAGCGGGTTCATCATTCGGTCGATGCGGTATCGTACCGACCGATACCGCCGGCATTTATTCTCCGCTGAACGTACCGACCGATGACATGCGACTCGAGGGGGCAAGCGCGACCGTTCGCAACGCCGTTCCAACCGAGTACGCGGAGTTCGTCGTGTGGATCACCGAACTCGGCGGAACGACGGTCCTCATGCTACTGCTCGCGGTGCTGTTCTGGTGTGGTGAGCGCCGGCGAAACGCGCTCGTGATCAGTTACGCAGTCGCCGGACTGGCGCTGGTGCTCTCGCTCAAGACGCTGTTCGGGCTGCCGCGACCGCCGTCGGATGCCATGCTCGTCGCGCTCGAGAGCGAGCGGGACGGATACGGCTTTCCGAGCGGCCACGCGTTCGCGGCGGCCGTCGTCTATGGGGGGCTCGTCTCGGCGTCCGACCGACTCGGCGACTGGCGCGCAGTCACGGCTGCTGGAGCGGTGATCGTCGCCGTCTCGCTGTCTCGAGTCGTCCTCGGGGTTCACTACCTCGGCGATGTCATCGTCGGCGCGGCGCTCGGCGTCGTCTTCGTCGCGGTGATGAATCGCCTCACGCGCGGCGACCCGACGATCGGGTTCGCGATCGCGCTCGTCCTCGCCGTTCCCGCCACCGCCGTCGTGGGGACGACCGACTCGCTGCTCGGACTGGGCGGCTCGATCGGCGGGCTGGTCGCCTCCCGACGGCTCGTGGCCCTGCCGGTGTTGCGGTCCCGACGCGAGGGCGTCGTGCTCGTCGGTGTCGGCGTCGGATTCGTCGCCGTCGTCACGGCGGTCGAAGCCGTCGTCGCGTCTTCCGACCCCGCGCTCGTCGCCCTCTATGCGGTTCTCGTCGGGGGCATACTCCTCGCACCGGCCGCCGTCGGCCGTCTCGAGGTCGACGTCCTCGAGTCCCGGCGGGCGTGAGCCACCGCTCGCCCGATCCGAGGCTCTCATCGCGAGAATCCACGTGGCGAATGGAGCGGGACGGACCGACTGGAGCGGTCAGTCCTCGCTGTCGGCTCGCTCCCAGAGCGGATACAGATCGTCTTCGATCGGCTCGGTGATCGATTCCCCATCGAGACGGAGGTCGGGGTCGCCGCCCTCGAGCGCCCGGACGGTTCCGATCGGCGTGGCCTGGAGTCCCGCATCCGCGAGCGCCGCGAGACAGTTGTCGACCGCGTCTTGGGGGACCGTCGCGAGCAGCGCGCCGGAGCCGAAGATCCGGAGCGGATCGACACCGGCCGCCTCGCACAGCGTTGCGGTCGCCTCGCGGATCGGGACGGCGTCGCGGTCCACCGCGAGCCGAACGTTCGAGGCGCGGGCGACCTCGAGCAGGCCGGCCGCGACGCCGCCTTCGGTGGGGTCGTGCATCGCAGTCGCGTACTCGCGGACGATCCGGGCCTCCGGGACGACGCTGATTTGGTCGAGGAACGCCGCGGCGCGCTCGCGGACTTCGGGGTCGACATCGAGTTCGTCGCCGAAGTCGGCCGCGAGGATGGCTGTCCCTTCGATCCCCGCCGCTTTGGTGAGGAGCACGGCATCGCCGGGCGCTGCGCCGCCGGTCGGAACGAACCGATCGGTTGCCCCCATCGCCGTCAGCGAGAGCAGCGGCCGCTCGAGTTGATCGACGTACTCCGAGTGGCCGCCGACGATCGACGCGCCGACCTCGCGGGCGGCCGCATCGAGATCGTGGGAGATCTCCTCGAGCGGGGAGCGACCGGAGTCGGTGCTGGCGGCGGTGTCATCGGCCTCGGCCGCGTCGTTGTCGGCGCTCGGGAGCAAGACGACGGCCGTCAGCCAGCGCGGGTCCGCCCCGGAGACGGCCACGTCGTTGGTGGCGACGTAGACGCCGAGTTCGCCGACCCCCTCGGCGGCCAGCGAGATCGGATCGGAGCTGACTACGAGCGTGCCCTTGCCGTCGGGCCAGTCGATCGCGGCGGCGTCCTCGCCGTCCGCGGGGCCCTGCACAACCGTCTCATCGCTCTCGGCTGCCCCCGTCCGCTCGAAGACGTGGGTCAGCAGATCGTCCGGACTCACCTTCCCGGGCATACCACGAACTGGGACGATGCACGGTTTGTAGCTGTCGGAGCACTCGCCGCTTGAGGAGAGCCGTCCGAAAGGCTGGCATGCGAACCGGTTCGATCACGGACGCCGGTGCGCACCGAGAGAGCAGCGACCGGAACGGGACCCCCGTACGCTCCGCGGGAAAGCGACTGCCGAGACAGAGGGGCCGTCAGGAGTCCGCTAGTCGGGAAGGGGCGGCCACGTCGTTGCGACCGTTTCCTCGATGAGGGACGTTTGCGCGCGGCGAAGTCGCTCCGAGACCGCGGACGCAGAGATGTCCAACTCCGTCCCGATCGCTTTCAGAGACGTCCGCCGAGGAACGTCGAAATACCCCATCTCGTAGGCCGTTCTGAGTGCCTCACGTTGGCGATCGGAGAGGCCATCGCCGGGCGGTTCGGATGCACCGTCGTGAGTGAGACGGGACAATCGAAACCCGGCGTTCTGTTGCCAGAACGACGAGAATTCGTCGAACGCCGCTCGAGTAGCAAACCACCCGGACTGACGCCACCCGTCGGGGGTCACTTCGATCCGTTCGATAGTGGCTTCAGTGGTGGCAAGCGCCTTGAGTCCGGCAAGGTCGTCGATGTGGTCACCGAGTTGGTCCGCTAAACTGAGCGCGGGGACCGCCTGATATCGTCGCGTGGAGTCAGCCGTTCCGATCACCGTCCATTCGTCGACATCGTCGGCGTCAGTCAAGGCCGCCTCGACTGCCGTCCGTGAACCGTCCGTCACAGTGGTGATAAACAGTGGCCGGTCACCGTGGTTGAATTGAAGCGCGAGAACGATCGTCGCTTCAGGCGCTGCTCTCGCAACCCCGACGAGCGGAAGCGCAGGACAGTGGATATCGAACTCCGCGACGAGCCCCATACTGCGTCGTTTTCCCCTGTGCAAATGGACGTATCGAAAGATGATCCGCTCTCCTTCCGCCCACCCCCATTTAAAATGCCCCATCACTGAGAGAATCGGTTAGCCTGAGCCCCCTCGAATGCGGTGATGCATGCAGACGATACAGACGGACGCTGGAATCGAGGTAACGTACGAGCGCCACGGTGATGGCCCGCCACTGATTCTCCTTCACGGCGGCATGGCTCCCAAAGAATACTGGCAGCCCGTTATTCCACACCTGGACGGATACACCGCGATCGTCCCACAACGCCCGGGATTCGGAACGTGTCTCGACGATCGAGCCGAGACCAGCGCCGACGACGTGCTGAATCGGGAGGTCGAATACGTCCGAGCACTCGTTGATGCGCTTGATGAGGAACCGGTCCTCTTGGGTCACTCCTACGGCGCACTCACCGCGATCGAAACTGCAACGAACGCAGCAGTGACGGCAGTCGTCGCGTATGAACCCGCGATCCTTCCCGACGATTACCGATCGGATGCCGACCTCGCGGACCGGATGCAGACGCTCATCGAGGCGGGGAAACGGCGTGCGGCAGTGAAGCGGTACATCGAACAGGTCCTCCACCCCGACGGGATCGACGACCTCGACGCGTGGCTCGCAGCGTGGCCAGTCTGGCCGGCGTGTACGGACCTCGCCGAAGAGGTCGTCCGGATGAACCGCGCCGTCGAGCAATACCGCCTTCCGAACAGCCTGGACGTTACCGCCCCTGTACTCGTATTGACCGGCACCGACGGCCCCGGATTTCTCCGGGAGAGCGCCCGTGCAACCCACGACGTGCTCCCGCACAGTCGTCTCGTCGAATTCGACGGCGTGAGCCACAGCGGTCCCGCCGACGCACCGGACGTACTCTCCGCAGAAATCGACGCGTTCATGCGAACACGATAGCGATTCGGCAGCCAACGGAGCGCCGAACGCCCCGTTTCGGACTCCGCTCAGGCGTCGGGCGCGACCGCGTTCATCGTCCGCCGGACCTGCGCTTCGCTCGCACCGCGCGGGAAGCTGACCGCGATGGCGTCGAGGCCGTCGACGGCCTCGTAAGCCTCGAGTTTCTCGCGGGCGGTTTCGGGATCGCCGGCCGCACAGAGATCGTCGAGGATGGTTTCGTCGACCAGTTCGAGTGCGTGTTCGCGGTCGCCGTCCTGCCAGGCGTCGTGGATTTCGGCGGCCTCGTCGTACCCCTGTCGCTCGAGGGCGTCGCGGTAGAACGTGCCCATGCCGCCGATGTAGAAGCCGATGTGCTGGCGGGCAAGGCGACGGGCTTCGGCGGGGTCGTCCAGCGCACAGCAGGTGACGCCCGTGGTGACCTGAACGTCGTCGGGGTCGCGGTCGCCGAGTTCGGCACCGCGTTCGATATCCTCGAGTCGGTCTCGCGTCCCGTCGGGGGTGAGCATGATGCCGTGCCAGCCGTCGGCGAAGCGGCCCGCGAGTTCGACCGCCTTCGGCCCCATTCCGGTCACCTCGATCGGCGGCGTCGTCTCCGGCGGGTCACAGCGCAGGCGAAAGCCCGAGAGGTCGAACTTCTCGCCGTCGTAGTCGACGGTCTCGCCGGAAAGCACCTGCCGGACGATCTCGACCGTTTCCCGGGTGCGCCTGAGCGGATTGCCGTACTCCACGCCGTGCCAGTTCTCGATCACGACGGGGCCGCTCGGACCGAGTCCCAGCCGAAACCGGCCCTCGGAGAGTTCCTGCAGCGTCGCCGCCGTCTGCCCCAACAGGGCCGGCGACCGCGAGTAGGTGTTGAGAATGCTCGAGCCGATATCGATCTCCGCGGTGCGCTCGGCCATCGCAGACAGGACGGTGACGCCGTCGCGGCCCCATGTCTCGGGGAGCCAGGCGCAGTCGTAGCCGCCGTCCTCGGCGGTCTGTGCGTAGTCGACGATCGAGTCGATCGTCGGTTGTGCGGCCACCGGCAGGTGGACCTCTCTGTCAGTCATCGTCGGACACAGACGGAGCGGGGCCTTTTGGGTGTATGGGAACCGGGAGTCCGAGGCCGATCGTTTACCGACGGGACTCCGAGGGACGCATGCCGGTCCGGAACGGATGTCACACCGCTTTGGCACCGGCCGGTTCCGGAACGTTTGAGACCCGCTGTTGGAATGAGTGACTGTGACCCGGACACGACTCTTCGCCTCCCTCTGTGGCCTCGTCTTTTTCCTCAATCTGGCCAGAGTCATCTTCGCACCGCTGCTGGACGTGTTCATCGGCGAATTCGCGATCGGGGAGGCGACTGCTGGTCTCATCGTGACGCTCGCGTGGGTCGGGAGTTCGTCCCTTCGGTTGCCGACCGGGTGGCTGCTCACCAAAGTCCCGAGACATCACATCGTGATCGGGTCTGGCCTGATCCTCGCGGCGTCCTCGGCGATCGCTGCGACCGCTACGACGGTCCCGCGGCTCATGAGCGGGGCCTTCCTCATGGGTATCGCCTCCGGCGTCTACTTCGTCTCGGCGAATCCGCTGCTGAGCGAACTGTTCCCATCGCGGGTCGGCCGCGTCATGGGGATTCACGGGGCTGCCAGCCAGATCGCCGCGGTGATCGCCGCGCCGTTCGTCGCGCTGACGCTCCTCGTCGACTGGCGGCTCTCGCTGTGGGCGATCGCCGTCGGTGCGGCAGTGGTAACGGTCGCCACGTGGCTCATCGCGAGCAATACCGAGATGCCGACTGCGGGACGTGCCGATCGCGACTTCGTCGCCGGCGCGCTCTCGGAGTGGCGTCTCATCGTGACGGCGCTGGCGATCGTCGGCGCACCCGTATTCGTCTGGCAGGGCCTGTTCAACTTCTACGAACTGTACATGCAGTCGAAGGGGCTCTCCGATCGCGCGGCTGGAATGGCGCTCACGATCGTGTTCGCCGCCGGCGTTCCCGCGTTTTACTTCGGCGGGGACCTGGCCGACAGGTTCCCCAAAGTCCCGTACCTGCTCGGCATCGTCGGCGCGTTCGCCGCGAGCCTCCTCGCATTGACGGCGGTCGACAGCCTGGTCGCGCTGGTCGTCATCACCGCGATCGTGGGGTTCGTCGTGCACGCGCTGTTTCCGGCCACGGATACGTACCTCCTCGATACGCTGCCGGATTCGACGCGGGGCAGCGCATACGCCGTGTTCAGTTCCGCCTGGATGCTCACCCAAGCGCTCGGTTCGTCCGCCGTGGGCCTCTTTCTCGAGCGAGGCTACACCTACGACACGGTGTTCAGCAGCGCGGCCCTCCTCCTCGGGGCGTCGGTCGTGGTCCTCGTCGTCCTCGAGCGGCGGGGCCGGCTCCCGAGTTGAACCGTCACTCCCATGGGTGGCCCGGAACGGGAACCGGCGGCCGGCAAACGCTCGAGGAAACGGCGTAACCGCGTCGCGAAGCGAGTTGCGGTGTGAAAATAGGGAGACTACACGTCGTGGTCTTCCTCGATCTGCGGGACGCCCTGGACGGTGATGGTCTCGCCAACCACGTACGAGGACGCTGGACTGGCGAGGAACTGCGTCACGTCGGCGATCTCCTCGACGGTACCGATGCGGCGGGCGACTTCCTCGCGGTCGATGGTGTCCGCGGAGACGCCCATCTGACTCTCGACGCCCGGCGTCGCGACGAAGCCCGGCGCGATGCAGTTGACGCGCACGTCGTCGTCGGCCCACTCGTAGGACAGCGTCGTCGTCAGGTTGATGACGGCGGCCTTGGCCGCACCGTAGGGACTCATCAGCGGCGACCCCCGTTGCCCGGCAACGCTGGCGAGGTTGATCACGGAACCGCCGCCGTCTTTGAGATACTCCGCGGCGGCGTGCGTGCAGTGATAGGTGCCGTTGACGTTGATATCCATGATCGTCTTCCAGCCGTTCGGGGAGATGTCGTCGAAGTCGGCCATGAACGACGCGCCGGCGTTGTTGACCAGCACGTCGAGCCCGCCGAACGTCTCGACGGTGGCCTCGACGAGCGCCTCGACGGCGTCACGGTCCGTCACGTCGCATTCGACCGCCAGCGCCTCGCCGGGGCTGTCGCCCTCGTTGATCCCCTCGGCGACCGGATCGACGTTGTCCTGCTCGCGCGAACAGACGACCACGTCGACGCCGTCCGCAGCGAACCGTTCCGCGATCGACTTCCCGATGCCGCTCGAGGACCCCGTAACGATAGCGACGTCGCCGTCGACGCTGAACTGGTCGGTACTCATCTGCGATCACCGATGACCGCAACGCGTTCCGTTTTCCTTACCATTGTTAGCTCCGTATGACCATTCACAGCAACTGTTAATAAAGATGGGCATAGATATCGTACCGTTAAGCGGGTGGGAGTCATCGCCGGGGAAACGGCCCTGGCCGCGTGACGGCCATTACCGCGAACAGAGCCATGAATCAGGACACCACCGACGACGGATCGGATCGACAGCCGGCGGCCGCGACCGGCGGGAGACTCGCGGACGGTCCTCCCGCCTCCCCAGTCTCCGACGACGGCCTCGAGAAGCGCTCCCACGAGACGGTCGGTGAGAGGACGGCCGGCTCCGTCGCGGGCGGCATGAGTCCGAAGCCGACGATAGGGAGGGCCGACCGGTGAGCGGTCGGGTGAGCGATGCCGACGAGCCCGACGACTGGGCCGCCGTCTTCTGGGATATCGGCGGCGTCATTCTCGCGTTAGAGTCGGTGCAGAGCGCCCACGCCGAGTTCGTCGCGGACCTGTGCGATCGTCACGCGGTCGACGCGACGGTCGAGGAGGCGATCGATACGTGGCGGACGACCGTCGGGGACTACTTCCGCGAGCGCGACGGCACCGAGTTTCGGTCCGCGCGCGACGGCTATCACCTGGCCGTCGAGGCGATCGTCGGGACGACAGTCCCGCGCGCGGAGTGGCAACCGCGGTTCGACGAGATCGTCCGCTCGTCGATCGAGCCGGTTCCGGGCGCTCCGGAGACGATCGCGCGACTCGCCGAGCGCGACCTCCACGTCGGTGTTATCAGCGACGTTGACGACGCGGCGGGTCGCGCGATGCTCGAGCGCTTCGGCGTCCGCGATCACTTCGACTCGATCACGACCTCCGAGGCAGTCGGGCGCACGAAGCCCGATCCGGCCATGTTCGAGACGGCGCTCGAGACGGCCGACGTCGCCCCCGAGCGATCCCTGCTGATCGGCGACCGCTACGAGCACGATATCAAGGGGGCTGCCGACATGGGAATACACGGCGTCGCGTTCGGGGCCGAGGCGGGGCCGGCAGTCTCGTATCGGATCGAAACGCCCGAGGACGTGCTCGAGATCGTCGACGGGAACCGGGAGCGATCGGACTGACCGGACGATACTCCGTAGAGCCGGCTCGGAACCCGCGCCGCCACCATGAACATTGTAAAATAAGAAAGACAGCGTAACTATTTTCGTTAGGCAGCGTGGTTATGCTACCGTATCCCATGTCGAGCGCGCATCGCGATGCAACGGCAGCCACCGTATCGATCGTCCCCACGGGCGATGCAGCCCATCGAACGTCATGAGCGATCCCTACTACGAGCGCCTCGTCGACGAGGACGCGCTGGTCGCGTATCTGTCGGCCCATCTCGGCGGCGTCGATGCCTACGAGATCGAACGCCACCAGGAAGGCCACTCGAACGAGACGCTGTTCGTCACCTGGGGTGACCGGGAACTCGTCATTCGACGGCCGCCGCCGGGCGAAACGGCCGACACGGCACACGACGTGCTCCGCGAGTACCGCGTGACGAACGCGATCGCCGACACCGACGTGCCGGTCCCGACCCCGGTGCTCGCCTGCGAGGACCACGACGTCATCGGCAGCGACTTCTACGTGATGGAGCATCTCGAGGGCGACGTCCTGCGCGAGGCCGAACCCGAGCGCTTCGCCGCGCCGGCACACCGCGCGCGCATCGGCGAAGAACTCGTCGACACCCTGGCAACGATTCACGACCTCGAGTACGAGGATCTCGGACTCGGCGAATTCGGCCGCCCCGAGGGGTATACCCAGCGACAGGTCGATCGCTGGGGGAAACAGCTTACGTGGGCGTTCGAGGTCACCGAGGACGAACGCGAGGTGCCGACCCTCCGCGAGGTCGGCGAGTGGCTCCGCGACAACGTTCCGGAGACACACCCGCACACGCTGGTTCACGGCGACTACAAGCTCGATAACGTCATGTTCGCGCCCGGCACGCCGCCGGCACTCGTCGGCGTCTTCGACTGGGAGATGGCGACGCTGGGCGACCCGCGCGCGGACCTGGGCTGGATGCTCTCCTACTGGCGCGACGCGAAAGACCCCGCCCCGGAGCTTCCGGAACTGGTGACCCGCTTTATGGAACGGGACGGGTATCCGACCCGCCGCGAACTGGTCGCCCGCTGGGAGGATCGAACCGGCTACGAGTTCGCCCACGAGCGGTTCTACCGCGCGCTCGCGGTCTACAAACTCGCCGGGCTCGGCGAGATGTTCTTCCGGCGCTATCTCGAGGGCAACAGCGACGACCCGATGTATCCGAAGATGGAAGACCGCGTGCCGGCGCTGGCCGCGCGGGCCAAACGGATCATCGAGGGCGACGAACCGCTGTAGCACGATACTATCCCACATGCTGTTGATTTTATGATGTTTTCGGTGCCGCATGAGGGTCCTAACTAGTCAGTGTAAGTCTCCTAGCAGCGAACGATCCGATTGAATCACGTGCCCATTACTGAAGCTACGTTTACTTATTAATATGGTTCGCTCTTGTGTAGCACTTTGTTGATCTCACAGCGTAGCTTTGATAGCGTGTTTGAGCGCTTCTCTCCCCGGTTTCCGCAGTAGTTTTCGCCGAAGCTGGAAGGCTCGGAGATACTGTGTGAGTTTATCTTTTGAGACGCCTCGATGAGGCGAGAGCCACGGCCGCAGCAGCGATCCGTGGCTCTCGCAGGTATTGACGTGGACGTCTTCATCCGCGCATTCGCCGTCGCCGTGGACGACGTATTCGCGGTCGAATGCGTCGTCCTCGTTGATTGGGTCGTAGGCACGAAATCCGTCCGTGTAGATAGTCAGTGGCTCCTTCTCGCGGTAGTGATCAACGAAACTTCTGGGTGAACTGGGATGAGGACTCAGTCGAAGAACGGATCTCTACCTTATCTCTGGCACGTGGAGTACCCAAAACTTCTGTGAACTACTATTGCGAGAAGGAGCCGAACCGTCGATTCGTCGGCGGATTTCGCGGGGATCACGTACCGATTGTCGGTGCCGCGATCGACGATCGTGAACACCGGCGGTTTGTCCTGATCGTACGATCCTCGTCCACGCGTGGACAGGCCACGTGAGCGCGACGGTCGGTCGCGCTCGCGGCCTTTCAGCCCTGCAGAAACGTACACTTCGTCGATTTCGACGGGACCGACGAGGTCAAGTGAAGGCGCGTCGAGCGCCTTCGTGAAGCGCTCGACGCGCTGGTAGATCGTTTTGTACTGAACGTCGATTTCTAGCTGAAGTTGGCGAAGACTCGTGTTAAACCGGAGAAACGCGTAAATCGAGAACAACCACTTTCTGAGTGCAACCTTCGAATGGGCGAAAATCGTGCTGGTCTTGTCGTTGAATGTGCGGTCGCAATTCTTACAGAGATAGCGCTGAAAGTGACTATAGCTGCCGTTCTTGACCGTTCGGTCAGAACGGCAGCGAGGGCAAGTAACACCGTTACGCCAGCGAACCTGCTCCAACAGGTCCGCTGCGACCGATTCCGACCCAAACACATCTAGCGGAATCATGCCTAACGGACACCGCTGACGCGGTGTCCTTGCTCTCTTCGATTCTACAGTGACAGCTAAGCGGCGTCAACAATCTCCTGCAGAAGAGCGAAGTAGATACACTACGTTTCCCAGGGGAAAACACCAACGAACATAACTATAAGCAACAAAATCAATAATATTAAGAAAAAATATTGATGGTTGTCCATCCAATTTCGAGCATTAGACGAAACGTATGTGTTTACCCCCAGAAATCGCAGGAGGACAGTAGGTTCAAAATCGGGGAATTCAATTAGAAATCCGTAAAATTCGACCGCCGTNACTGAGAGATATATAAATCAAATAGAGGGTGCTGTTTTCAGCCGTCTCAGTGGCTCAGCCAGGAACTCTATGGGGGTAAACACATGCGACGAAACCAATCTTAATAAGCAAATGATGCTGAGAATGAATAGAGAGATAGACGCTACTATATCACCAACAATCATCGTCCAACTTCCGATCAAAAATGCACCAATCCCTATAACAAGAATGGCGATTCTAAGTAGAGCCGTATCACTATTTGCTTCAGCCATAGTTATATCTAGAAGCTATATCAATGTAGTTCTTCCCAATCATCGCTGACTCGTAAAATATATTTTAAGAGTGTTATTTACCCATTATTCACAAGGCGCAACAATATACCAATTCTCAGTATTACCGAATCCATCTGTTTCTTCAAAAACATATGCGTATCTGAACGAGCAGTTAGTATCTGCAGAAAATGCGTTAATGAGATCTATGACCACACATGCGCTGATAGTCGCAAGTCCACCCGCGCCTTATTGATACGCCGCTGACACTGACTGCACACTTGTCCTGCCCCCGTTGGGGCATCGCTGGTCGGTCGTATCCAAACCGCCCAACCGATCAGTATCCTAACGTTCTTTAGGATAGATTGCGTAACACACAGACGCGCACGAAAGTGCGCATGAGCCGGAGTGCTAGGTTGGAGCCCCACTCCGGCTCACCCACTCGCCCCCGCGTAGCGGGAGCAATCCACCATTGGCGTTGGCGAAATAAAGACCTGCCGACGTACCGCCGACCCAGTCGTAGCCGTCGCTGCGTCTCTCGCTGGATTGTGTNGCCCCCGCGTAGCGGGAGCAATCCACCATTGGCGTTGGCGAAATAAAGACCTGCCGACGTACCGCCGACCCAGTCGTAGCCGTCGCTGCGTCTCTCGCTGGATTGTGTTCCGCTCCGTCGGGGCCTGTACACGGAGCTACACATGGTTTCGAACGTCACGATCCACTGCGACTGCGGTACCGATGTCCACACAACGACGACTGCCGCCCCGGCAACGTGTCCGGACTGCGAGGCAGCGTTCGCACTGACCGTCGTCNGGAGCTACACATGGTTTCGAACGTCACGATCCACTGCGACTGCGGTACCGATGTCCACACAACGACGACTGCCGCCCCGGCAACGTGTCCGGACTGCGAGGCAGCGTTCGCACTGACCGTCGTCGAACTCCCCGAGAATCACGATGCATTCAGCACTCACAACGGCTCTCGATCGTATCGCGGCCCGTAAGGGCTGTGACCGAGCGGCGTTGCCACCGCTATACGACGCGATCGATCCCGAGGCGCTGGCCGCCGTCCTCGAGTCGGACGCGGACGTCACTGTCCGGTTCGAGTACGCGGGCTCCCGCGTCGTGATCGGTCCCGACNCCGTCCTCGAGTCGGACGCGGACGTCACTGTCCGGTTCGAGTACGCGGGCTCCCGCGTCGTGATCGGTCCCGACTCCGACGAGGTGACGGTGAGCGACCCGGATCGGTAACTGACACCGATCCGGCCGCTCGAGCGACCGACCGTTACCGACGTTCGGCTCAAACTCGGATCGACGTACGCGCTGTACAACGCTCGAAAACGGGCTTAACATTGCTAATCCGGTTCGGTGGTATTAAGACCGTCCCGATAGAGCACACGACCATGTCACTTGAACGCATTGACCGCGTTGCCGTTCTCGGCGCGGGGAACATGGGACACGGGATCACCGAAGTAACGGCGCTGGCCGGCTACGACGTCACGATGCGCGACATCAAAGACGAGTTCGTCGAGGACGGCTACGAGTCCATCGAGTGGAGCCTGCAGAAACTCGAGGAAAAGGAACTGATCGACGAATCGGCCGACGAGGTCCTCTCGCGAATCGAGACGACGACGGACCTCGAAGCGGCCGTCGCCGACGCCGACCTCGTCATCGAGGCCGCACCCGAGGACCTCGACCTGAAACACGACATCTTCACCGATCTCGAGGAGTACACCAGCGGCGACACGCTACTGGCGACGAACACCTCGAGTCTGCCGATCTCGGACATCGCAGAAGCAGTCGACTCCTCGGAGCGCGTCCTCGGCCTGCACTTCTTCAACCCGCCGGTCAAGATGGACCTGGTCGAGGTCATCTACGGCGAGGACACCAGCGACGAGGCCGCCGAGGCCGGCCACGACTGGGTCGAGTCGATCGGTAAGACGCCGATCTACGTCCGCAAGGACGTCCGGGGCTTCGTCGTCAACACCATCGTCGGCCCCTTCGGCGGCGAACCCGCGTTCATGGTCTCGAACGGCGAAGCGACGATCCGCGAGGCCGACGCGACGATGGTCCACGAGCGAGGGTATCCGATGGGACCGTTCGAACTCGGCGACCTCACCGGGATCGACGTCGGCTACCACGTCCGCAAGGAGGGCGGCGATCCGATCCCGCCGATCACGGAGGAGAAGGTCGACGCTGGCGATCTCGGCCAGAAAACCGGAACAGGGTTCTACGACTACGAGGACGGTGACGGGGCCGACTACGAACCCGAGGACGCGGGCGACTTCGACTGGCTCCGCGTCGAGGCCCGCATGATCAACCGCGCGGCCTTCCTCGTCGGCGAGGACGTCGCGACCCCCGAAGAAGTCGACACCGGCGTCCAGCTCGGGCTGGGCTTCCCCGAGGGAATCTGCCGACGCGGCGACAAGATCGGGCTCGACAGCGTGCTCGAGAAACTCGAGACGCTCTTCGAGGAGACGGGCGAAGACCGCTTCGAGCCCCATCCCTATCTCAAGGAACTCGTCGCGGAGGGCAAGACCGGCGAGGACGCCGGCGAGGGCTTCTACGACTACGACGACGACAGCCTCGGTCCCTACCACGACCTGAACTACGACCTCGAGAACGGCGTCCTGCAGGTCGAACTCGACCGGCCGTCCCGGATGAACGCGTTGTCCGAGGACTTGCTCTCCGAGATCGACGACCTGTTCTCCTCGGTCGACACCGACGAGGTTCGGGTCGCGACGATCGAAGGGAGCGGCGATCGCGCGTTCAGCGCCGGCGCGGACATCTCCGGGTTCGCCGATGCGAACCCGACGGACCTGATGGATGTCTCGCCCGGCTTCGAGACGGTCAACGACTTCCCGCGGCCCGTTCTCGCGAAGATCGACGGGTTCTGTCTCGGCGGCGGCCTCGAACTCGCGTTGGCCTGCGACCTGCGGATCGCGACCGATCGGTCGTCGTTCGGCGCGCCCGAGATCGGCCTCGGCCTGATCCCCGGTGGCGGCGGCACCCAGCGACTCACCCGCATCCTCGGCGAAACCCGCGCGAAGGAACTGGTCTTCCGCGGCAACCACATCGACGCCGACTGCGCCGCGGACTGGGGACTGATCAACCGCTCGGTCGAGCGCGAGGACTTCGACGACACCGTCGCGGAGTTCCTCGATGACCTGCGTTCGGGTCCGCCGATCGGCCTCAAAGTCGCCAAGAAAGTCATGAACGAGGGCCAGGACGCCAGCCTCGACGCCGCACTCGCCATGGAGAGTCAAGGCTTCGGCCTCCTCTCGAGCACCGACGACGTACTGGAGGGGACCACCGCGTTCGCCGAGGACCGCGAGCCCGAATTCGAGGGCAAGTAACGCATGTCCGACGGACCGGCCGCGGAATCAGGCTGGCCCGAATGGGAGTCGTTCGTCCGCCGTCACGGCTACCTGTCGTGGCTGAATCTCGAGGTGTTCGACCTCGAGAGCGGCCGCGCGGTCCTGGCGATCGAACCGGACGAGGACTTCGAGAACCCGGTCGGAACCGACGGACACGATCCGGTCCACGGCGGTATCGTCGCGACGCTGATCGACACCGCGAGCGCGTTCGCCCTGCGGAGCACGTTCGACGACCCCGGCGAGGCTGATCTCACGACGACGGACCTCAACGTCTCATACCTGCGGCCGGCGACCGGCGACCTGCGCGCCGTCGCGGACGTGCTCCGGGCCGGCGGGTCGACCGGCGTCACCGACGTGACCGTCGAGGGGGCCGACGGCGAGGCTGCCGTCGGTCGGACCACCTACCGACTGTTCCGCGACGGAATCGACGACGACTGATCGGTCGGTTCGAGTCAGTGCTCTCGAGGGTGGCCGCGCCCTCGCGTGAGCGGCGGCCGATCGGCGACCGGTCACCGGCGGGGAGCGGTCACCGGTCGTTACGCTCCTCGCCGAGTTCCCCGAAGATTCGCGGATCGGTCTGAAACTTGAGGACGTTGTGGACCGCCGAGTTTCGAATGTTCGAGATGACCTCCCCGTAGTCACGATAACAGTCGTGAATCCACCGGGAGATCTCCTGGCGGTCGCGGAACATCATCACCGTCTTCCACTGGTACTCCCCGTCCGAGAGGAAGAAAAACAGGGTGTGTTTGTCCGTCTTGATGTGCTCCATCGCCTCGCGCCAGTTGTCGGCGAAGTGTTCGGGGTTGAACTTGAATTCGAACAGCGCGAAGATGTAGTACTCCTCGTTGGGGATGATCGCCTCGCGGAAGACGCCCTCGTCGCGCATCCGCCGAATCGACTCGCTGACGGTGACGTGGGAGACGTCGATCCCGTACTCCGACTCGAGGACCTGGGTGAGTTCCCGTGAAGACAACTGTGGATCGTTCGAGAGTTCGCTGAGGATCGCGATGTCGCGGTCTTTGAACTCCCAGTCAGGTGATTCGTCGCTCATGCTATCGTGACAGTCGTGGCGGTATGATGTTACGCTTGCGCTCCAGCAAGGAACGCACGAAGGTGGTCGGCGTAGGCAGCCGGTCGATCCGCCGGCACCCAGTGATAGGCGTCCGACAGCGGTTCGAGCGTGGCATCCGTGATGTCCGTGGCCAGTCGCTCGGCGTAGTCGTAGGGCTGCATTACATCGTCTTCGCCCCACAACAGCAGCGTTTCGGCCGTAATCGCGCCGTAATCGATCTCGGTCGTGTGGTTCGTGTTCGTCGAGACGGCGTTGCGGACGAGCGAGACGTGTCCCGCGTCGGTCAGCCACGGCGCTTTCATACCGTCGACGAACGCGGGGTCGGCTTCGCCGTAGGTCCCGTCGACGAACGCCGCATCGAGTCGCTCCTCGAGTGCCGCGCGCTCGAGGTCGGCGGTCGAGGGGAGGCCCAGCGTCGAGACGAACTCGACCGGCCAGGAGTCGTAACAGACGGCGTTCGAGAGGACGAGTTGGGCGACCTGGTCGGGGTTGTGTGCAGCGAAGCGCAGCGCGACGCCGCCGCCGATGTCGTGGGCGACGAGCGCGACCTCCTCGATACCGAGGTCATCGAGGAGGGCTTCGAGGGCCGTCTCTTGAGCGCGGATCGAGCGGTCGAAATCGTCGCTCATCGCGGAGTGACCGTAGCCGACCATGTCGGGCGCGATCGTCCGGCGGTCGTCGGCGACTGCCGGCACGATATCGCGCCAGAGGAACGACCAGGTCGGGATACCGTGGAGGAAGACGACCGGCGGCCCCGTGCTTTCGTCGGAGCCGTCTTCGTGGTAGGCGACCGCGAGGTCGTGGCCGTCCACCGAAACCGTCGTCGACGACTGCTGTTCGGACCAGGTTTCGTGATCGACCATTCAGCGCCCTCCGTTCGCCGCGCCACCCGTCGAACGACGAGCCACGTCGGTCCACTGCCGATGCGCGCGTCGACGGCCGGTTCGTGGGGAGCAGTCCCGTCTCACCATTGGTGTCACACCGCTAGTTCAGTTTCCAACATGAAGTCTGTTTTGGGGAATGTTACCGATGTTAACCATCTCGCCCGACAGAACGGGACAGGGAACGCGAGCAGCCCGACCGATGGATGCCGGCGGGAGTGACTCGGCCGGGTGGCCCTGATCCCGTGCGGTTATTCGTCGTCCGTGCCCCCCGTCAATCCCGCCAGCGATTCGTCGCCGATCTCCTCCAAGACGCGCTCGTGGAACGACTGGAGGGCGGCGCTCTCGTCTTCGGCGAGGACGACATCGCTGGCCGACAGCGTGGCGAGACCGAACGCCCGCGGCGTCGGCGAGTCGAGTTGCCGCCGCGAAACGGTGAGGTCGCCGGCGTCGATCGCCCCGACGATGTCCTCGATCTCGCGGACGTTCAGTTTGTCCTCGAGAATTTCGCGGTAGGTCTCCTCGATCACCGCGAACTCCTCGAGTTCGTCCGCGAAGCCGAGCAGCATCTCGCTCGAGACCTGCTGTTCGCTCGCGGACTTCTCGTAGCCCTTGTAGCGTTTGAGGATCATCAGCGAGCGCGTCGCGTTGATCCGGAAGTACCGCTGGAGCAGGTCCGTCTCCGAGAGCGACGCCCGCAGGTCCGTCCGGACCTGCTCGGCCTCGAGATCGGCGATGATCCCGTCGATGTCGACTTTCCGGTTGAGCGGCATCGAGAGGACGAAGCCGTTGTCCGCGACGGCTACACGGACGTTCGCGGTCGCCTCCTGTGCACAGCGGTAGGCCAACAGCCGCGACAGGCCGTCGTTGACCCGGCGACCGTACGCCGAGTGGACGTAGTAGTGACGGTCGTACTCCGCTTGGTCCCGGACGACCTCGACGGCGAGGCGGTCGGGCGTGCTCACGCTCTCCGTGCCGGCGTATCGACACTGGTGGTCGAACAGGCGGGCGATGGCCCGTACGCTGTCGTCGTCGAGGGGGAACTCCCGGAGCCACGCGCGGACCCGCGGCGGCCCGCCGGCCTCGTAGCGCTCGAGGAGGGCGTCCTGAAACGCGAGGATCTCGCGACCGAGATCGGACGAGAGCGGCAGTCGCTCGGAGTACCACGAGGGGACGGTCGGGCGGGCGCTCGTGCGATCGACGTAGACTTTCGAGCCCCGCCGGTAGCGGTACTCAAAGTTGCTCCCGCCGAGCACGAAGACGTCGCCTGTCTCCAGCGTGTCGAGGTACTGCTCGTCCAACTGGCCGACCCACTCGTCGCTCGCACGCGTGTACACGTCACACGTGAACGAGTCCGGGATCGTCCCGATATTTGTCATATAGATGACCCGCGCGAGTCGGCCCCGTTTCCCGACCAGCGGTTCGCCGACGGGGAATTCCTCGTGGTGATGTTGGCCGTCGGGCGGGTCGTTCTCGTCGCGCCAGACCTTCGCGTAGACGTTTCGCTCCTCGAGCCCGGCGTACTCGGCGGTGAGATATCGCATCAGCGACTCGTACTCGTCCTCGCCGTAGTTTCGATAGGGGTCGGCCCGACGGAGGATGGCGGTCAGTTCGGCCTCGGGGCGAATCTCGGCGATCGCCATCCCGTAGACGTGCTGGGCCGCTACGTCCTGGGCGTTCTCGGGGATTGACACCGAGTCGACGAACCCCTCGGTGGCTTTCTTGAGCATGACCGCACACTCGAGGAGTTCGTCCCGATCGAGAGCGATCACGCGCCCGATAACGGTCTGGCCGACCCGATGGCCCGCGCGGCCGATCCGCTGGAGCAGGGCGGCGACGGACTTCGGCGAGCCGACCTGGACGACGAGATCGACGTGGGGCATATCGATGCCCAACTCGAGGCTCGTCGAGGTGGTGACCACGTCGAGTTCGCCGTCTTTCAATCGGGCTTCGATCCCCTGTCGGACGTCCTTCGAGAGGCTGCCGTGATGACAGCCGGAGTTGGCCTCGTCGTAGGCGTCGAACCGCTCGCGAAGGTTGTGAAGCACCCGTTCGGCCCCGGAACGCGTGTTCGTAAACACCAGCGTGTTCGTGTGGTCCTGAACGTGCTCGTGGAGCATCCGATAGAACCGCTCCTGGACGACCTCGCGGGGCGTGTTGATCAGGTCGTCGGTCGGACACTCGAGTCGCATGTCGAACTCGCGGGCGAAGCGAGCGTCGACGATCTCGTAGTCGCGTGGATCGCCACCCGGCTCCTCGCGGCCGACGAGGAACTCCGCCACCCGCGAAAGGGGCTCGATCGTCGCCGAGCAGCCGATCCGCGTCAGATCCCCCTCGGACATCGCCTCGAGTCGCTCGAGGCTGACCGCGAGGTGGGTGCCTCGTTTGCCCGCGGCCAGCGAGTGGATCTCGTCGACGATGACGTACTCGACGGTCCGGAGTTTCTCGCGGAACTTCGGCGAGTTCAGCAGGATCGCCAGCGTCTCGGGAGTCGTGTTGAGGATGTGGGGCGTCTCCTCGAGCATCCGCTGGCGGTCGCTCGAGGACGTGTCGCCGTGGCGGATCGCGTGCCGGATCTCACCTGTCGATTCCGCGCCGCCGTCTCGTTCGTCGACGATATTTTCGATTCCGTCGAGAGGGACCTCGAGATTGCGGTGAATGTCGTTCGCGAGGGACTTCAGCGGCGAGACGTAGAGGCAGTAGACCGAGTTCTCGAGGCCGTCTTCGGTGTCGCGATCACGCTTGTAGAGCTCGTTAATGATCGATGTGAAGGATGCGAGTGTATTATGAAGATACAATCCACCGCGCCCACCGACGAAGTTGTGCGTGTCCGGAACACTGAGATCGACGATCGTACCGTTGTAGGGGGATGTCTCGTTCGATTCTACGGTTACCCAAGCGATGTTTCGGCTGCGAATACTGTCGATCTTCGCGGCGAGTTCTTGTGTCGTTTCGTCAGACGGCAGCGACTGAAGTTTCGTAGACAGCGCGTCCAGTGTTTGTTCCGTAAGATATCCGCTTCGTCTGGCCACCTCGTAGATGTTGCCGAGCTCGGCATTGAATTCCCGATCGTTCTCGAAGTACTTCGACAGCGCACGAATGTCCCGATAGTCGAAGACGTGCCGTCCGATGTGGTTTCCGGAACGCTGTCCGGTGGTGTGTGCTTCCAACTGGTCGACGTTCGGATGGACGATCGAACACGCTGACAGGAGCGTCGACAGGTTCTCGATTCCGCGGATTGTGAGCGAATGATACGTTCGCTGCGTTTGTTCGTCCGTATTCGTCGCGTACTTCTCCTGGCGACCGCGGGCCGGGAGAATTCCGAACGAGAGCAAGAGGTATGTCAACTGCTCTATTTTCAACTCGTTGGCCTGTACGAGACGAACCTCGTTGGATCGAACCTCCGCCTCTAACGACAGAAACGTCGACAGAAACGACTGTTTGATCGGTTGTGACGCATTCAAGACCCAGTTCGGAAGCGACACGTCACGGCCCGGGCCGGGTTCGATATCCAGTAGTTCTGCAAAGAACACGGAAAACGCCGCGTCGGAAATAACGTAGTCGATTTCCGACTTTTGTTCGAATTCGATACCGAACTGATCCCACATCGTCTCCATTGCGCGTTCGAGAATCTCGGTCCGATTTTTCCGCGTAATCATCACAAATCGGTTCCGTTCGTACTCTCCGATGAGTCCCTCTCCGAGAACGAACGCAGCCAGTTCTGCGAGATCAGAGTCGAGCGTGGTTGGATAGCGAAATCGGGAAACGCGACCGTTGTCCGTTTTGACGAGTACCTCGCCGGGAGGAAGCCGCGTATACGCTTCTCGAAGTAACTCAAGAAATTCCTCGGAGCAGTACTCGCTCGTACCGTTGACGAGCTTTGAGACGGATGCGAGGCCGATGGACAGTCGATCCGCTACGTCTGCGTAGGTGAGGTCCGCGAGTGCGAGTGCGAGTCGCCGTTCGTACTCGTCGAACGCCGAAATGGGGACTTCTTCCTCGAGACGAGCGACGATCCGGTCTGACTCCGCCTCGGTCGCAACCAGCGGGAATTCCGATCGAAGCCGATCGAGCGCTGCACCCACGTTGAGCTCGATGTCACGCTCGGGAAGATCGATGTGCGTTGGAATTCCGATCCGGTCACCGTCCTCGATCTCACTTGCCGGTCGCCACTCGGGACCGGATGACGTCTCAACGAGAAGCGGATGATCCGGTGTAACCTCGACCTCTCTTCCGTACGACGTTTGAATCCGGTGCATCGGTCCGTCGTAGGATTCCGAGTACACCATCGACTCACGGAGCGAGAGTTCGTCTTCGTCGAGCGAGTACGCTTCGATCGAACTCGTGTACAGTTCGCCGTCCTCGTCAACATCTGTAACTTTTCTATGTCGGCGTTCGAGAAGGTCTTCCGCCCGAACGACTGTTGCATCCCCATCATCTTGGATGACCATCGGCGTATCCGGCTTCACGCACTTTCCGCTCCCGGTCGGCGCACAGACCAGCGTGTTCGTCCCGTCGTGAATCTTCGGGATGGCTCCCTGCTGTGGCGGCGTAAAGAAGCCCTCGTTTTCGGGGACGAACTCGCCGAACTCCTCGAGCCACCACTCCTGTACCGCGGGCTCGAGCAACTCGAACACGTCGCCGTCCTCGATGGCTACGTCGGCCGGGTCGAAAGGGAGATCATCGTCGTCGACCGGCAACGCGAGGGGCTCGCTCCCGTCCATTACCGGCGTCTCGGTGGCCGGCGTGTAAGAGGGTTTGGACAGCGGGGTGAAAGTGAACGGCGAAGTCACCGGTCGAGTGGCGATCGGTCGGTGGATGCCCGCCTCGAGTCGCGTCCCGGTTCCGACCACAATACAGTTATCCCATCGTTGTTGACATTCAAGAAATGCTATCGGCGCGGTCCCTCAGTATTGCCGTCGTCGTTTTGCTCATCGCGCTCCTCACGGTGGGGCTCGTCGGTGGAACGACGATCGTCGATCCCGACGGGGACGATGTCTCGCCGCTGGACGAACTTCGCGACGGCACTGCGGTCTTCGACGGCGATACCGACGGGGACGGGCTCGACGACGGGGCGGAGAAGCGCTACGGAACCGACCCAACTCGCAGGGATACGGATGGAGACGGCCTCCCCGACGGGTCGGAAGTTCGCGAACGCGGAACGGACCCGCTCGAGGCGGATACGGACGGCGACGGCCTCACCGACGGCGCGGAAGTTCGCGATCACGGCACCGATCCCACCACGACGGACACGGACGGTGACGGGCTCGACGATGCCGACGAACTCGAGGCGCACGGAACCGATCCGCAAACACCGGATACGGACGGTGACGGCCTCACCGACGGCGCGGAAGTCCACGAACACGGCACCGAGCCGACGGAGTCCGACACCGACGGCGACGGACTCGCGGACGAGGCGGAGCTCAACCGGCGGAACCTGTATCCCGACGCCGATCCGCTCAGCACCGATATTTACGTCGAAATCGACACCATGGACGGCGTCGCCCTCGAGCGAAGCGAGGCCGACCGGATCGCCGCCGCATTCGACGCGGCTCCGCTGGACAATCCCGACGGATCGACCGGGGGCGACCTGCACATGCAGTTCAACGAGACGGTCCCGCGAGAGCCGTCGACCGACACCGGCGATCTGAGCCGGTATCGGTCGCGCTACTTCGATCGGGAGGGGATGGGGTATCACTATCTGATCATCGTCGAGGACATCGCCGAAGACCGGAGCCGCGGGACCGTCATCGGCAAAGCCGGGCTGGGAACGATGATGGTCGAAGCGCAGCCGGGCCCCGGGGAGACGGGGTCGACCGTGATGCACGAACTGGGCCACTCGCTCGGCCTCTCGAACGGGGACTTCGAGGGTATCGACACCGACCAGTACAGTTTCGCCAGCTACACGAGCGTCATGAACTACAATTCGCCGCGCGATTACTACGGGTTCTCCGCGGGCGGCTTCTTCAACGAATTCGACGACTGGGCATACATCGACGACCACATGTTCACGCCCGCGACATCGTTCGTTTCCGACGACGAGTGAGCCGTACTCGACCCACGACACCCGTCCGCTGGCGACTGCCGACCCGCGTGGCTCGGCCGCAGGCGAACTGCCGGCCTCCCTGGTCGCCGCCGTTCCCTCGAGCACCCCCGACTCGTCGACACGACCGTGCGCGCCACGAGACGCGAACTCGAGTCTTCGCGTGCCGCCCCTTCCTCCAACCGCATACGGTCGGGACCGCGTGCTCGAGCGACACCGCTCGCCATGTGACAGCCTAACGCCCTTCTCGAAGTGACAGATATCTGCTAATTCCTGTAGTATTCTCGGAATAGCACGACAGCGTCGCTTCAAGGGCACACTGGAACTTCGATAGTCTCCCCTGATTCTCAGTTCTGAAAGCCTTTCATCGTTTACGGACCTTCACTATCCCTTACCTATATATACATCTGGCCGCCTCGGTGCTATTAGCATCGGTGACGACTCGAGAAAGCGGGGACGCGAGGTTGGTTCCAAATCCCCTTGGTCCGCACGTCTCGCTTTGCCGAGACGGAAGATAAGCTTTCTCACCGTTCACAGCCGATGGGTAAGAAATATGGATTTGAAATCATACCGCAACAAACTGGTTGGCAGCGAAAACGAACGAGCAGTATCACCCGTTATCGGCGTGATTCTGATGGTGGCAATCACGGTCATTCTCGCGGCCGTTATCGCCGCCTTCGTGCTTGACCTCGGTGGGAGTGTTGGGCAGGAAGCACAGGCTGGTGTATCGTTGGAGGTCGACAATTCTGCTGAGGAAGTGCAAGTAGAGGTCACGTCACTTGGGAATGCGGATCACGTCAATCTTTCCACGAGTGACACGGGATCCAACTGGGACTCTAGCGATGCTGAGTATCTCAAAGTCGGAGATACTAGGACGTTCAACGCCAGTACTTCTGGCGGTAGCCCAGTTCATTTGGAAAACTCGGGAACGATCTCTGCAGTCGCCGTAATCAACGAGTCGGATACCGAAACCTCCGTTGGAAGTGAAGAATGGAACTTCAATTAATTAATTAATACTAAACAATGGATCTATCAAACTTCAGGCGGAAGCTCGTTGGCAATGACGAACAACGTGCAGTCTCACCAGTTATTGGTGTGATCTTGATGGTTGCGATTACCGTCATTCTCGCGGCCGTGATCGCGGCATTCGTGCTTGACCTTGGTGGAAGTGTTGGCCAAGAGGCTCAAGCCGGTGTTGGTCTCGAAGTCGACGAAGAGCAACAAGAAATAAAGGTCGAAGTCACTTCTCTCGGAAACGCAGATCACGTAAATCTAAGCGGTGACATCGGCCCTAGTGAAATCGATGACACTAATGCCTATGCTGGTACCCAAACAGCCAACGATATATACAAGGGCAATATGACCAGAATGGGTGTCGGAGATACAGTTACAATCGGTGATGTCGACAACGGTGCTGATGTTCACCTCACTGCGGCTAAAAATGATAATGCAATTTCTGGAACGGTGACTGCAGTCGCTGTCATTGAAGAAGACGGTACAGAAACGCAGGTCGGCAGCGAAGATTTCAACTTCGACTACAGCTAATGCTGTAGTTCGGTTTTCACATTTTGCATGTGTTTACCCCCATAGAGTTCCTGGCTGAGCCACTGAGACGGCTGAAAACAGCACCCTCTATTTGATTTATATATCTCTCAGTNGACGGCGGTCGAATTTTACGGATTTCTAATTGAATTCCCCGATTTTGAACCTACTGTCCTCCTGCGATTTCTGGGGGTAAACACATACTTGTTTTGCTAGCTATTAATCGTATATTCACTAATTAGGAAAATATTGCATTGTATTTTACTTAAATTCTCATATAGTTAACTATAAATTTATTAAAATATTGTATTTAATCCCATTCTGATTGATAGTTTCGTGAAAATACGGTTCACCTTCGCATCGTTTAAGACCGCTGTGGCTATCGTTGTAGATATGAGCGACGAGAGCCAGGAACTCGGCATCACCGAGTCGAAATCGCACAAGCCCGGCGAGTGGTACGCCGAAGTCGTCCAGAAGGCCAACCTCGCCGACTACGCACCGATGGGCGGCTTCATCGTCACGAAGCCGCGTGGCTACGCCCTCTGGGAGGCCATTCAGGAGTCGCTCGACGGCTGGTTCACGGACACCGGCGTCGACAACGTCTACTTCCCGATGTTCATCCCCGAGAGCTTCCTCGAGCGGGAGAAAGACATCGTCGAGGGGTTCGATCCGGAGGTCGCGTGGGTGACCCACGGCGGCCACGACGAACTCGAGGAGCGACTGGCCGTCCGGCCGACCAGTGAGTCGATCATCGCGCCCTTTATGGCCGATTGGACCCGCAGCCATCGCGATCTCCCGATGCGGCTCAACCAGTGGTGTTCGGTCGTCCGCTGGGAAGCCACGGAGACCAAGCCCTTCTTCCGGACGAAGGAGTTCATGTGGCAGGAGGGACACACCGCCCACGCGAGCAACGAGGGCGCGTGGGAAGAGGTCTGGACCCGACTGGGGCAGTACGAACGCGTCTACGAGGACGTGCTGGCGGTGCCGGTGCTCCGCGGCAAGAAGCCCGAACACGACAAGTTCCCCGGCGCGGACACCACGACGACCGTCGAGGCGCTGATGCCCGACGGCAAGTCCGTGCAGGGAGCGACCAGCCACAACCTCGGCCAGAGCTTCGCCGAGGCGTTCGACATCACCTTCGCCGACGAGGACGAGAAAGAGCAGACAGCCTACACCACCTCTTGGGGCCTCTCCTGGCGTGCAATCGGGGCGCTCATCATGACCCACTCCGACGATCAGGGACTCGTGCTCCCGCCCACGGTCGCGCCCACGCAGGTCGTCATCGTCCCGATCTGGCAGGAAGACACCAAGGAGGACGTCCTCGAGTACTCCGAGGGGATCGCCGACGACCTCGAGGCCGCCGGCTTCCGCGTCGAACTCGACGACCGCGACGAGCGCAATCCCGGCTTCAAGTTCAACGAACACGAACTCAACGGCGTCCCGCTCCGACTCGAGATCGGCCCCCACGAGGTCGACGACGCGGAGGTCACGCTGGTCCACCGGCCGGACAACGCTGAATCGGTCGCGGACCGCGACGGGATCGTCGACGCCGTCGACGAGCACCTGGACGAAATCTTCGACAAACTCTACGAGTCCGCCGAGGAGAACTTGGAAGCGAACGTCCGCGAGGCACACAGCCCCGAAGAGATCCTCGGAACGATCGGCAAACACGGCGGCTACGTGAAGACGCCGTGGTGTGGTGACGAGGCCTGTGAGGAGGTCATCAAGGAGAAGATCGCCGCCGAAATCGTCATGCAACCGCTCGAGGACGAGGGCGGCTCGACGGCCGGCGAAGTGCCCGAACCCGACCACGACGAGTGTGGCGTCTGTGGCGACCCCGCGGACGAAATCGCGTACTTCGCGAAGTCGTACTGACCGGTTCGGCTTCGGCGGTTCTGTTTCGACGCCGCGATAGTAGTAACTGACAGTCAGTGCACACCTGAGCGCACGTCAGCGTTACGATCAGTGTGTCAATCGTTTCAGTTCCGACTATCGTTCGGGCGCGAGCCGAACTCGATGCCCGTCCGGCGGTAAATCATGAGTGACTGTTTCACTCATACCTAATCCTTTAACCCGTGGTACCTTACCCGGGGAGGCTGAGTAAGCGTATGTGGTGTTCACTCTGGTGGGTGAACACTACGTGCCTCTGACATTCCCCGCTACCGGGAAGACCCGCTTCCCGGGCGGGAGTTCGACGGCCGTGCGGACCACGCGACGCTTCTCCGAGACGGACGGTAGACCGACCGGCGAGGGTATCCTGGTAGTGATTAAGGATACTGGTAATACCTTATATCAGACCATATGTGTTAATAATACGCTTAGTCATAATGGATTAGCCTCTTATAGTCGTTCCCGCTACGTGTGTGCATGTCACAGCCACATATAGCATCATCCACCGAGCGTTCGGCGGGGCTTGCCGACCCCGAGGACGCACGGTCGAACTGCGGCGTCGGCGTCGTTATGGACCTCGATGGGGACGGGGGACACGACGTCGTCGCCGACGGACTCGAACTACTCGAAAACCTCGAGCACCGCGGGACGACCGGTGCGGAGAAGAACACCGGCGACGGGGCCGGTATTATGCTCCAGACGCCCGACTCGTTCTTCGATCACGTTCTCGATGCGTCCCTCCCGGAGACCTATGCCGTCGGCTCGCTCTTTTTTCCGCAGGCTACCGCGGCGCGCGAGGCACTCGTCTCGCTGGTCGAGGAGACGTTCGCTACCTACGACCTCGACGTCCTCGAGTGGCGGGACGTCCCCACGAACAACGACGACCTCGGGCAAACGGCGGTCGACTCCGAACCCGACGTCCGGCAAGTCGCCGTCGCGCCGACGGACGATCTCTCCGAGGACGACTTCGACCGTCGGCTCTACGTCGCCCGACGCGCGCTGGAAAACGCCGTTGAGGACGCCGATATCGAGAACAAAGAGCGCTTCTACGTCGTCTCGCTGGGCGCGAAGACGGTCGTCTACAAGGGGCTGCTGAAAGGCGTTCAACTCCCCGCCTACTACCCCGATCTCACCGACGAGCGGATGGCATCGACGTTCGTGATGGTCCACGAGCGGTTCTCGACGAACACGCTCGGGGCCTGGCATCTCGCCCATCCCTACCGGAACATCATCCACAACGGCGAGTTCAACACCATTCAGGGCAACATCAACTGGATGCGCGCCCGCGAGACCGACATCGAGAGCGACGTGCTCCCCGATCTCGAGGCGGTCAAGCCGATCATCGACGACCCCGACCAGTCCGACACCGCGAGCGTCGACAACGCGCTCGAACTGCTGATGCAGGACGGCCGGGACTTAGAGCACGCGCTCCGGATGCTCGTCCCCGAGGCCTGGCGCGGTCGTGGCGCGAAGCGCCACGGGCAGCAACCTTCCGACGAAGCTTGCGACGGCGACGACACGATGGACGACGACCGGAAAGACTGGTACGACTTCCACGCCTCGCTGGTCGAGCCGTGGGACGGCCCCGCACTCGTCGCGGCGACCGACGGCGAACGCGTCGGCGCAGTGCTGGACCGCAACGGCCTGCGTCCCTGCCGGTACGACGTGACGACCGACAACCGCCTGATCATGGCCAGCGAGGCCGGCGCGCTCGAGACCGATCCCGCGGAGATCGAAGAGCGTGGCCGTCTCAAGCCCGGCCAGCTCTTCCTCGCCGACCCCGAGGAGGGTCGGGTCATTCCCGACGAGGAGGTCTTTGACGACCTCACCGACGACCGCTACGGCGAGTGGGTCGCCCAGGAGCAGGTGCGTCTGGACGATATTCGGACCACGAACGACCGCTCGCCGCAGACGGATATCTCGGGACTGCGAGACTATCAGGCCGCATTCGGCTACACGCACGACGAACTCGAGAACCTGATCGAGCCGATGACCCAGAAGGGGAAAGACCCCGTCGGCTCGATGGGTGACGACACGCCGCTGTCCGTCCTCACCGAGTTCAACCGACCGCTGTTCTCCTACTTCAAACAGCTGTTCGCACAGGTCACGAACCCGCCGCTGGACTACATCCGCGAGGAACTCGTCACCTCGATGGAGTCGCGGCTGGGCTTCCAGCGCAACCTCCTCGACGAGTCGCCCGCACACGCCCGTCAGCTCGTCCTCGACTCGCCGATCCTGACCGACGCCGAACTCGAGTCGATCCGCGACTGCGAGGCCAACGGTATCACGGCCGCGACGATCGATATTACCTACGAGCCGCGGAGCGACGAGCCCGGCGACGACCTCGAGGCGGCGATCGAACGCGTCCGCGAGGATGTCGTCGCGGCGATCGAGGACGGCGACCACGACGTGATCGTCCTCTCGGACCGCAACGTCGACGCGGACCGGATCGCGATTCCGAGCCTGCTGGCGACCGGCGGCGTCCACCACCACCTCGTGCGCAACGGCCTGCGTAACCACGTCGGACTCGTCGTCGAGTCCGCCGATCCGCGCACCGTCCACCACTTCGCGACGCTCGTCGGCTACGGCGCGGGTGCGGTCAACCCGTACCTCGCCTACCAGACGATCGAGGACATCACCGCCGGCCCCGACGGGGCCGATACCGAGGTCGCGATCGATGCCTACGTCGGTGCCGTCGAGGACGGACTCCTGAAGATCATGGCCAAGATGGGGATCTCGACGGTCGAGAGCTACCAGGGTGCCCAGATCTTCGAGGCCGTCGGTCTCGATTCGGACCTCGTTGCGGACTACTTCGCCGGCACCGAGAACCGCACCGAGGGGATCGGTCTCGCCGAAATCGAGGCGGACCTCCGCGAGCGCCACGCGACGGCCTTCGGCGGGGACGGCGATGACGCCGACCTCGACCGCCACGGCGAGTTCGAGCACCGCTCGGACGGGATTCACCACCAGTGGAACCCCGACACCGTCGGCGCGCTCCAGCAGGCCGTCCGCTCGAACGACTACGAGCGCTATCAGGAGTTCGCCGCAAAGATCAACGACCAACAGCAGACCCTCCAGACCCTGCGCGGCCTGCTCGAGTTCGACTCCGACCGCGACCAGATCCCGATCGAGGAAGTCGAGCCGATCACGGACATCGTCCAGCGGTTCTCGACCGCCGCGATGTCGCTGGGTTCGCTCTCGCCGGAGGCTCACGAGAACAACTCGATCGCGATGAACCGGCTCGGCGGCAAGTCGAACTCCGGCGAGGGCGGCGAGCCGCCGGAGCGATTCAACACTGAACGTGAGTGTAACGTCAAGCAGGTTGCAAGCGGCCGCTTCGGGGTGACGTCGACGTACCTCTCGAACGCCGACGAACTCCAGATCAAGATGGCACAGGGCTCGAAGCCCGGCGAAGGCGGCCACCTCCCCGGCTCGAAGGTCAACGAGATGATCGCCCACGTGCGCAAGTCCACGCCGGGCGTCGGACTGATCTCGCCGCCGCCGCTGCACGACATCTACTCGATCGAGGACCTGAAACAGCTGATCTTCGATCTGAAGGCCGCAAACGAGGCGGCGGATATCAACGTCAAACTCGTCTCCGAGGCCGGTATCGGCACCGTCGCCGCCGGCGTCGCGAAGGCAAACGCCGACGTGGTCCACATCTCGGGTCACGACGGCGGGACGGGTGCCTCGCCGCGGACCTCGATCAAGAGCGCCGGCCTTCCCTGGGAACTCGGCCTCGCCGAGGCGAACCAGATGCTCTGCGCGACCGGGCTCCGCGACCGCATCCGCGTCTCCGCCGACGGCGGGATGAAGACCGGGCGTGATGTCGCCATCGCCGCCCTGCTGGGTGCCGAGGAATACGTCTTCGGGACCGCCTCGCTCGTCACCGGCGGCTGCGTGATGGCCCGGCAGTGTCACAAGAACACCTGCCCGGTCGGCGTCGCCACCCAGCGCGAGGACCTTCGCAAGCGGTTCCCCGGCGAGCCCGAACACGTCATCAATTACATGACGTTCATCGCACAGGAGTTGCGCGAGATCATGGCCGCACTCGGCTTCGAGACCGTCGACGAGATGATCGGCCGAGTCGATGCCCTGGAGCAGCGCGACGATGTCGACCACCCGAAGGCCCGCAACGTCGACCTCTCGGACGTCCTCGCGGACCCCGGCAGCGATGTCCGTCGGAAGCTCCGCGAGCAGGACCACGAACTCGAGGAGCAACTCGATCGCGACCTCATCGAGGCCGCGGCCGACGCCATCGAGGACGGGGAGCCGGTCAGCCTCGAGACGGACGTGACGAACGTCGACCGCACCGTCGGCGCGATGCTCTCGAACCGCGTCACCAGCCGCTACGGCGAACCCGGACTGCCCGAGGATACGATCACGATCGATGCGGAGGGAACTGCCGGGCAGAGCTTCGGTGCGTTTCTCGCCAGCGGCGTCTCGATGCATCTCGACGGCAGCGCCAACGACTACGTCGGCAAGGGGCTGTCGGGCGGGAAGCTTACCATCCGGACGCCCGAGACCGTGGCCTACGACCCGACCGAGAACGTCTCGATCGGTAACGTCGCGCTCTACGGCGCGACCGACGGCCAACTGTACGTCAACGGCGTCGCCGGCGAGCGCTTCGCGGTGCGCAATTCCGGTGCCACGGCCGTCGTCGAAGGCGTCGGCGACCACGGCTGCGAGTACATGACTGGCGGCGTCGTCGCCGTGCTGGGCGAGACGGGTACGAACTTCGCGGCCGGCATGTCCGGCGGCGTCGCCTACGTCTACGACCCCGACGACGAGTTCGAAGCGAAGGCCAACACCGGAATGGTCTCGCTGCACGACGCCCTCGAGGAGAAAGACGAGCGGATGCTGCGCCGCCTCGTCGAGAACCACGTCGCTTACACCGGCTCCGAACGCGGCCAACACCTGCTGGACAACTGGGAGCGCGCGCTCGAGGCCTTCGTGAAGGTCATGCCCGAGGCCTACTACGAGGCGATCACCGAGCAGGGCAGCGACGACGTTCGCAACGAACTGCCCGGCGCGCCGGAGGTCGCCGCCGAGACCGAATCCGCCGGGTTCGCGGCGGGCGACGACTGACCCCTCGACCTGTTCCTCGAGCGGAGAGCGGACCGTCGGCCCCGCAGCGAACGCGGTCGACGGGTCGACGATGTGATCGCGACCGGGCCGGGTGCCTTCTCGAGCGGTATATTAGACGTATCAAATCCAGTCCGTGATCGTTCGCTACAGGCCGCAGGGCACGTGTATCGTCGGTCGAAGCGGTTCGATCACTACTCGGCGTGGAGGTCACGGCACGCCCCATCGCGAAAACAGCGGAACAGTGCTGGGTGGCAGGAGTTCACCCACCGACTGGGAGTTACGATGACTGATCACGTGTGAAGACTGGGAGACCGTAACCGCGAGTCGGCGTCCGCTGTCTACCGGGCGACTATCACTTGGCACGATCGCCCCCGGTAGGTGTAATCGGCAGTGCATTCCTGTGTCGCTTTCGTGGTGTCATCACCTCCACTACCACTTGCTTTTGTACCCACAAACTTAATCTTTAGCCCTGTCTAATTATGGTCTTCAGTCATGCGGTCGAACGCTGTGGCGGTCGCTCACTCCCGCCCAAGCGTGTGAAACTCGTCGTTCGGTCGCATCTCGGCGAACATGGCCATTCGGTTGCTCATGTTGTAATAGGCGGTGACGGCTCCGATGTCCCAGATGGCCTCCTCGCTGAACCCGGCGTCCCGGAGCGCCTCGAGATCGGCTGGTTCGACATCGGCCGGCCGCTCGGTGAGTTTCACCGCGACGTCGAGCATCGTTCGGTGGGCGTCGCCGATATCCGCGGTCCGGTAGTTCGCGATCAGTTGGTCGGCCAGCGTCGGGTCCTCGGCGTAGATCCGAACGAGCGCCCCGTGGGCCACGTTACAGTAGTAACAGTGGTTGACGCCGGAGACGGCGACGATGAGCATCTCGATCTCCTCGCGCTCGAGGGCGGTGTCCTCGACGAGGGCGTCGTGATACTGAAAAAAGGCCCGGAAGTGCGAGGGTTTGTACGCGAACGCCGAGAACACGTTCGGCGTGAAGCCGGCGCGGTCGGTCTCTTCGACGATTCGCTCCTGGAGGTCAGCCGGGAGGTCGTCGAACGCCGGGACGGGGAATCGGGCCATCGCGTCGTCGCTGAGTTCTGGGGTCGGTTCGGATTGAGACTCGGCGTCGGAGTCGGGATTGCTCACGACTCCCGGTTCGCGGCCATCGGTAATAAGTCGGCGGTGAACGGCCCGCGAGCTACGCGTCGACGACGCCACCCGCGTCGATCGCCGCCTCGAGCACGGCGTCGCCGCCCGGTGTGGCGAGCAAGTGTGCTGGACAGTCGCAGTCGGACGCCCCGAACCCGGAGACGAACTCGCCCGGCAGCGACCGCGCCAGTTCACACTCCCGATCGGCGTCCGGGAACGTGATCGCGCGCTCGAGGCACGTCGCGGGATGTCCGAGCAGGTAGTCGACGTGCCAGTGGCGCGTCTCGCGGTCGCCGGCGGCGAGTTCGCGGTGGCGGTCGACGCGACTGAAGCCGCCGGGGCCGAACGCGCTGCCGACGTAGGCGTACGCGCCGGCGGCGAACTCGCGATCCCCCAGTGCGCCGACGTCGATCGTCGTCGATCGCGAAACGTCGATCACGAGGACGTACGTGCCGCTCATACGCCACGATCGGGGGAGACGCGGCAAAAACGGGACGGTTTCGATGCGCGGTTCGCGGACGGGCCGGCGCTCGAGGCCGTTACCGCGACCGGTCCTCGTCTCGAGGCTCCTCGTCGGCCGTCGGATCGCGCTCGTGGACGTGGCGGCGGGTAGTCATATCGTCCTCCTGTAACGGCCGGTTTCGGTCATCGCTCGAGTCCCGCTCCGACTCGCGGGGTTCGGTCCAGTCACCCTGTTCGGAGCGGCGACCCCGCTGGCGGTACTCGAGGCCGCCGCCGGACTGCTGTCCTCGGTTCATGCGGCCGCTCGAGGAGCCCTGGGTCTCTCGCCGATCTTCCTGGCGGCTGAACTGTTGTCGGTCCTGATACTCGTGTCCAGGTCGCTGGCCACGCTGTCCGCTTTCTTGTTCCCGTTGGGGACCAGTCTGCTGGCCTTCGCTCCGCTGGTGGCGACCGATCTCGGGCTGTCCCTGCTGGTACTGACTGCCGTGTTGCTCGCTGCCCCGCTGCGATCGCGTCCCTCGTTGGCCTTGCGTTCCGGGCTGTCGTCCGTGCTGCTCGCGGTCCCCACCGCGCTGCATCCCCTGCTGGCCGCGTTGCGATCGCTCCGCGCCGCGTTCGGCTCGCTGCATGCCGCCCTGCTGCCGACCGCCCCTGTGTTCCTGCCTCTCACCCTGTCGGTCGCGCTGGCCGCGCTGTTCGCCTTGCCGCCCCTCCTGTCGGGCTTCGCCGCCGTACGCGCGGGTCGCTCGGTCCATCGCGTTCGTTTCGACCCCGCTGCGCTGTTGCCCGGTCCGTGTCCGTCGTTCGCGCTGCTGCTCGGTGCGTTGCTTGTGGCGCTGACTGCGCTCACCGCGTTGCTCGGGGCCCCGTGACCCGCGATCGTCGCTCTCGCCGCGGCTGAACAACCCGTGAAGCCAGCCGCGGTCGTCGCCCTGTCGAGTCCGTTCGGTCTCGCTGTCGTGCTCTCGTCCCCGACCCCGGGTTCGCGTCCCGGCCTCGTTCGATCGCTCGGTCCGTTCCTCCGTCCGTCGATCGCTGTCGTATCGGTCGTTCATCGTGTGGCTGTGTGGATCGTCGACTCCAGTCGGCCGTCGATTCCCGATGCGGTGCGGTCGACGCGCTGGCCGCTGGTGGTCGTGCTGCGGTCGGACCTATCCCGAACGGGCGGATAAAACCCGAGCGTGAGTTCGCGTGCACGCCGATAGCGGTCGTCGGCGGGTATAATTGCGGAGGCGGGTCCTGGGGGGCGGGCGACTGGACGCGATTCCGGAACCGCGTCGCGTGTCGAGTCGCACGTCGCTCGAGTACCGCCGTCGAGATTATCGGGGGCTGTTCGCTCGTGGCGAGGCGTTTCCGAGGTCGTAAACCTGTTGTGGCTCCGTGTTCGGGCCGAACGCGAACAGCCCGCGGGCGGGTTCGTGTTCGTAGGTCACCCACTGCGGGAGCACCTCGCCGCCGATCAGTTTGCGAACGGCGAGCTGTTTGAGCCGTGTGTCGGCCACGAGGTGGTCCGTCAGCCGCAGATCGACGATCCCGTCGAAAACGTACTCTTCCTCGGGATAGCCGTTTTGCCCCGCCGTCGTCGCGGCGGCGACGATCGGGACGAACCGCGCCTTGCAGACCGTCGCCCGAACGTCTTTGACGAAGTCGTGAACCAACTGCTCTTGCAGTAACGACTCGAGTTCATCCAGCGAGTCGATCGTGACCAGCCCCGTCTCGGTCATCTCGAGGTCGTCGAGCGCGCGGTGGAGGGTGTTCGCCACCTCGCGACGATCGCTCGGATCGCGAACCGCCACGATCGCATCGCCGGCCGCCTCGCCGATGAACGTCGCCCAGTCGGTCCGGTGCTCGCGGAACGCGTCGCGGTCGTCGAGCCGGTGGGTGAAGCAGTCGATAACCCGCAGGCGGCCGGTTTCCAGCGCCGGGAGGACGTTCCAGCCGTTCTCGTAGAACCGCTCGAGCGTCGCCGTCGGCGGGTTGGCAAACGAGACGACCACGGCGGGTTCGCCCCGCTCGAGCGCGCGCCAGACGAGCTCGGTCCCCAACTCGGCGCGGCGGGTCCCCTCGTCCCCCGAGAGGAGGAGAAAGGAGTCGGCGGGAACGCCGTTCGGAACGAGCGAATCGAGCGGTTCGACGCCGGTTACGAACCGCTTGTACGCTTCGGGATCGGGCAGCGTCGACTCGTCGTCGGCGGCCTCGCGGCAGGCGGTCGAGCAGTACTGCCCGTCGTCGCTCTCCTCGGGATCGCCCGGGATCGGGTAGTGACAGTGGTCGCACTCGAGCGGGTGCTCCCGAGCGCGATCCGTCCAGAGCTGTCCTGACATACCGGGCCGCCCTACAACGGAGGGGATCAAAGAACCCTCCCCTGAACGGGTGGGCCGAGTCGGATCGGGCGTGGAGTTCGTTCCACGCCCGTTCCGTGCCGGCGGCAGCTCTCGTCACAGCCTGTCGCCAGGGTTTTGCTCCGGCAGCCCCGTCGGTCCCGTATGGACAGTGCACTCGTTATCGGCGGCACTCGCTTCATCGGCCGCCATCTCGTTGCCGATCTCCTCGACCACGAGTACGACGTCACGATCTTCAACCGCGGGACCCGAGAGAACCCGTTCGCGGACGACGACCGGGTCGACCACGTCGAGGGCGATCGGACGAACGACACGGCGCTCGAGGCCGCGGCGACGACCGTCGATCCCGACGCTGTCTTCGACTGTGTGGCCTATCACCCCAAGGACGTCCGCGTCGCGACGCGACTCTTCGAGGACTGCGAGGCGTACGTCTCCGTCTCGAGTGGCGCGGCCTACGGCCGCGAGGAGATCCCCAAGCGGGAGGGCGAGACGCCCCTGCACTCCTGTACGGCCGAGCAGGCGACCGACGACTCGGCCGAGAGCTACGGGAATCGGAAGGCCGAGGGCGATCGGGCGGTCTTCGCGGCGGCCGACGACGGCGTTCGAGCCATGGCCGTCCGACCGCCGATCGTCTACGGTCCCCACGACTACACCGAGCGGTTGGACTGGTGGATCGATCGCGTGAACCGCTTCGATCGGGTCGTGGTCCCCGGCGACGGGACGAACGTCTGGCACCGCGTGTACGTCGAAGACGTCGCCAGCGCGCTCCGGATCGTCGCCGAGCGCGGCACGGCCGGCGAGGCCTACAACGTCGGCGACCGACGACTCGTCACGCTCGAGGAGATGGTCGCGTTGATCGGCGAGACGCTGGCTACCGAGGTCGAGATCGTCCACGCCGGACCGCGAGAACTCGCTGCTGGCGACATCGACCTCGAGGACTACCCGCTCTACCGAGCGTACCCGCACGTCCTCTCGACGGCGAAACTCGCCGCGCTGGGCTGGGAGTCGACGCCGCTCGAGGAGGCGATGGCTCGGTCGGTCGACGACCACCTCGAAAGCGACCGGGACGGGGACGGGAACGGACCGGACCGAGAGGCCGAGGAGCGCGTGTTGCGGGTTCTCGAGACCCTCTGAACCGGGGTCAGTGACGGAGTCGCTCGAGCCGTCGCGCCGTCGACGGCCTCGATGCGAGCCGTTCGTGGAGTCGTCCGCGCTCGTCGGCCAGATCCGCGGTGGCCTCGTACGCGCTGGCGAGATCGTCGGCACCGACCGACTGAGCGGCGCGACGATCGGCAGCGAACGCACAGCGCTGGAGGTACCAGGACAGGAGCGGCCAGGCGATGGCGAGCACGGGGAGTGCGACGAGCATCGATCGCCAGATGGTCAGGGTCAGGAACAGTCCGGGCAGGAGGGACACGACGAGTGCTCGGCGCTCGAGGAGTCGGAGTTCGTCGGCCGCGGTTGCCCGTGCACACAGTGCCGTCAGTTCGTCGTCATCGAGGGCGTCGAACGTGTAGTCGGTGGCGTACAACCGCCGGTTCCGGAACGAGCCCCCGAGGTAGAGGCCGGCCGTTTCGGTCTCCTCGCCGGGAATGACGCCCGCGAGAGGGATCGTCGTGTCGACCCGGTCGGCGGCGGCCTCGAGCCGTCGTCGCTGGTCGGCCGTCGGCTCGCTGATCTCCTGTGAGAGTTGCACGCTGTACTGTGTCCAGACGAAGACCCAGAAGAGGAGGCCGGCGAACAGGATCGGAATCAGGAGCGGGCTCGGAGTCGACAGCCTGAGGAGGACGATCAGGGGGGCTATCAGACCGAGACAGAGCACCGCGATCGCGACGAGGTATTTCGCGAGACGAGCGACCGCGGTTGCAGCCGAAATCTCGAGGCCGCGCCGTTCGCGGGCGTACGGAAAGACGCCGAGGTACGTGACGAGGACCGCGACGATCGATCCGATCCCCGTCGGGACCCAGGCGAGGGGAGCCGCCAGTCCACCGGCCAGCGCCGGATGCAGCGACGAGAGAGTCGTCTCGGTTGCGTCGACGAGACCGGACAGCGTGAGGCCGACAACGGCCGTGAGGCCGACGAAGGACAGCAATCGGTACGTCCCGCGCGATCGGTGATCGTCGTCACCGCCGCGCCGAATCGTGTACGAACCGTACAGTCGACCCGCGACGTGGCCGACGACGAGCAGGCCGACCCAGAACGCGACTGCCACACGCATATTGGGCCGATACTGTTGGAAATATTATAGCCTATCGCATTCGCCGTGGCGAACGGATCGGCGACGCGGTCGGCTCTCGCTCGCGTCGCTCACGTCGGGACCGATCGAGCGGGGTCGCGTCGATCAGCGCGGCCACGAGGAAAAGCACATGTCCCGGGGGTGTGTCAGGTCCGGTATGTTCGACAAATCGACGTGGATCCGCCTCCCGCGAAACGTCGTCGTCGGCCACGACGTTCGCAGCGAGGTCGTCGACGTGGTCGACGATCTCCACTTACAGGGACGGCCGTTGTTCGTCACCAGTCCGACGCCTCGCGAGGTCGCCGCCGATCCCATCGCGACCGACTTCGAAGCCGCCGGGATCGACCCCGCGATCGTCACGATCGAGAAGGCGACCTTCGACGCCGTCGAACGGGTGATCGAGGTCGCCGAGGCCGAGGAAGTCTCCTATCTGGTCGGCATCGGCGGTGGGAAAGCCATCGACATCGCGAAACTGGCCAGCCACCACCTCGAGATGGGCTTTCTCTCCGTTCCGACTGCGGCGAGCCACGACGGCATCGTCAGCAATCGCGGCTCGGTACCGGACGGGGACTCCCGACACAGCGTCGCCGCGGAACCGCCGCTGGCGGTCGTCGCCGACACCGGGCTTCTCGCCGACGCACCGTGGGACCTGACGACCGCCGGCTGCGCCGACATCATTTCGAACTACACCGCCGTGATGGACTGGCGGCTCGCCCAGCGACTCCAGGACGTCGAGTACTCCGAGTACGCCGCCGCACTCTCGGAGATGACCGCCGAAATCCTGGTCGACAACGCCGACCTCATCCGACCCGGGCTCGAGGAGTCGGCCTGGGTCGTCACCAAGGCGCTCATGTCCTCGGGGGTCGCGATGAGCATCGCCGGCTCCTCCCGACCGGCCAGCGGGGCCGAACACCTCTTCTCGCACCAGCTCGATCGCTTAGCGCCCGGCGCGGCCCTGCACGGCCATCAGGTCGGCGTCGGCTCGATCATGACTGCCTATCTCCACGGCGGCGACCGGGGTATCTGGCGGGACATCCGCAACGCGCTGGCGAGCATCGACGCGCCGACGACTGCGGCGGAACTGGGTCTCGACGACGAGACCATGATCGAGGCGCTAACGACCTGTCACGAGATCCGCGACCGATACACGATCCTGGGCAACGGGATGAACGAACGGGCCGCTCGAGACGTGGCGACGAAAACGGGCGTAATCGGCTGAGAGTGACCGGACCTATCAACCCAGATCGGCCCGGTTGAACTGCCACAGACCGAGCGCGGCCGGCACGACGAGCCAGGCGACGAGGATGGCGAGGGCGACTTCGGGCGCGAGGTAGGCCGGGGCCGAGGGGTCCACGTTCACCATGAACGTCTCGATGTCGCTCGGCACGACGAGCGGGAAGGCTTTTCTGAATGCGATCGTCGGACTGAGCATGCGGATAAACTCGAACAGGTGATCGGAGAGCCCCATCCCGAACTGATCGTTCAGCACGTACTTGATCGCGGCGACGATCGAAAAGGCAGGTACGAGCATCATGAGATTACTGACGATGTAGAACCCGATCGAACCGGCCATCGCCCGCGACCGCGACCCCGTCGCAGCGGAGATACTGATCGCGACCGAGACGTACGCTAGCGTGAGGAGGACGGTCAGGCCAGCGACGCCGGCGAAGACCGTCGGTTCGAGTGACGGGTACCAGAGAACCGCCGTCACCGCGCCCACGCCGAACGCAACGAGAATCACACTGGCACCGATGGCCCCGCGGGAGAGGTACTTCCCGAGGACGATGTCCCGTCGCGTGTTCGGAAGCGAGAGCAGGTATCTGATACTCCCCGACTCCCGTTCGCCGGCGATCGCGAGGTACACCATCATGAGCGCAATGATCGGAATAAACGGCAGTCCGACGCTGGCGAGGGCCGACAACTGAGAGACGACGTTCGGTTCCACCGTTCCGCTCCGTCCGGTGTAGAAGAGAGACACCACGAGCAGCGTGTACAGTCCACTGACGATCCAGACGCTCTTCGACCGTCGGACGTCGAGGAAGTCCTTCTTCGCCACGGAGAGGACGCTCATGCCGACACCTCCGTCTCGACCTCGGCGAGACCGGCGTCGACGTCACCCTCGCCCGACTGCTCGCCGTCCGTGTAGGTGTTGAACAGCCGTTCGAGGGAGGTGTCCTCGGAAACGATGTCGAGGACGGTCGTCGCCGCACCGACCTGGGTTACGACCTCGTACTTTACGGGCGTCCTGGCACAGGACGCCGTGATCGTCGATCCGTCGACGGTCACCGAGTGGACGCCCTCGTGGGTCTCGAGGTCGGTCACGAGTGCGTCGGGGACGCGCTCGACGTCCAGCGAGATCGAGGCGTCGAAGTCGAGGTTCTCCCGCAGCGCGTCGAGGGTCCCGGTCGCGACGAGTCGGCCGTCGTTCATGATCCCGACGCGGTCGCAGACCGCCTCGACCTCCCCGAGGATGTGGCTCGAAAAGAACACGGTCGTGCCGCGGTCGGCTTCGGCGGTGATGATTTCGCGCAGTTCCTGCATCCCCTTGGGATCGAGCCCGGAGGACGGTTCGTCGAGGATCAGGAGGTCGGGATCCCCGACCAGCGCCATCGCGAACCCGAGTCGCTGGGCCATCCCCTTCGAGTAGCCGCCGGCCGATCGCGCCGCGGCCTCGGGTTCGAGACCGACTCGGTCGAGGAGTTCGTCCGGATCGTCGTCGCTGCCTTTGTTGTCGATGACCCATTCGAGGTGTTCGCGACCGGTCAGCCGGTCGTACAACGTCGCGCCTTCGGGGAGGACGCCGATGCGCGAGCGGATCGTTTTCGGCTCTCGCTGGACGTCGTAACCGAGCACCGTCGCGGCCCCCTCGGTCGGGCGGACGAAATCGAGCAACAGGTTGATCGTCGTCGACTTTCCGGCCCCGTTGGGACCGAGGAACCCGAACACCTCTCCCTCTTCGACGGTCAGGTCAAGGTCGTCGACGGCGATGACGTCCTCGCCGTATCGTTTGGTCAGGGCAGTCGTTTCGATAGCGGGCATACGTGAGGTAGCCCTGCCGCGGTAAATATAAGCCCTTCTAAAATTAAAGCATGGAAATACTTATCGACTGAAAGCCGGTCGACGGCGGCCCGGGCCGCTCAGACGTGTTCGTCGAGGAACTCGGCGATCGCCGAATAGGCCTCGATGCGGTTCTCGAGTTTCGAGAAGCCGTGGCCCTCGTCCTCGAAGAGCAGTTTCCGGACGGGAACGCCCTGCTCGGCGGCCTGTTCGGCGATCTGTTCGGCCTCGCCGACCGGGACGCGGGGGTCGTTCTCACCGTGGAGAACGAACAGCGGCGCGTCGATGTTTTCGATGTGGTTGATCGGCGAGACCTCCTCGAGGAACTCGCGGTCCTCGGCGAGCGACCCGTACTCGGCTTCCCGGAGTTCGCGCCGCCAATCGCCCGTGTTTTCGAGGAAGGTGACGAAGTTGGCGATGCCGACGATGTCGATTCCGGCCGCCCAGAGGTCCGGATACTCGGTCAGCGCGGCAAGCACCATGAACCCGCCGTAGGAGCCGCCTTTCGCGACGATTCGGTCCGGATCGATCGCGGGGTGGTCCTGTAGCCACTCGACGCAGGCTCGGATGTCCGCAACCGAATCCATCCGTTTCTCGACATCGTCGAGGCTCGCGTACTCGGCCCCGTAGCCCGACGAGCCGCGGACGTTCGGCTCGAAGTAGGCGTAGCCCCGATCGAGGAAGTACTGCTTGACGCTCGAGAACGAGGGCCGGCGTTGACTCTCGGGGCCGCCGTGGATGTCGACGATCACGGGCGTGGCTCCGGCTTCGTGACCGTCGGGGAGGGTAAAGAAGCCGGGCACCGAAAGATCGTCGAAGCTCTCGACGTGGACCAGGTTCGATTCGGCGAACGATTCGGGCGGCACGCCCGCCGTCGGCGCGTCGGTCCACCGTTCGGTCGCGCCGGTTTCGATGTCGACGACGAAGACGTTCGTATGCACCGCGTCGCCGGTCGTCGACAGCGCGACCCGCTCGGCATCGGGACCGAAACTCACGCCGCCGGAGACGCCGCCCGGCAGGTCGGGTTCGGGGAACGTCTCGAACGCGGTCGGATCGGCCCCGTCGAACTCCCCGACGGTCAGCTCGGTGTATCCCTCGACGTTTTCCGAGTAGACGAACCGGCCGGTGTCGTCGTCCAGCGCGATGCCGTCGACGTTCCACTCGCCGTCGACGACGGGCTCGAGATCACCCGTCTCGAGGTCGAGATAGGCGAGATAGAGCGTCTCCGCCTCGCCCTCGTCGGTGACGAGATAGATCCCCTCGCCGTCCGGGGCCCAGTTCGCGCTTTGGTAGCGTACGTCGCCATCGTGGGGCGTGAGGTGCTCGAGATCACCCGTCTCGAGGTCGAGCACGGACAGATCCTGATCGAAGTTGGAGTAGGCCTGTGAGACCAGCAGCCGGGAGTCGTCGGGACTCCAGCCCGACAGCGAGAGCCAGCCGTCGCCCTCGTAGACGAGTTCGGCATCGCTCCCGGTCTCGTCGCGGTTCTGGACGTAGACGTCGAAGACGGACTCGTCCCGGCGGTTCGAGGTGAACGCGAACCGGTCGCCGTCGTGGCTCCAGCCGCCCCAGCGGTGTTTGGCCTCCGGCATCGCCGTCACGTTCTCGATCGCGCCGGTTTCGGCATCGAGCCGGAACAGTTGTGCGCGCTCGTTGCCGCCCTCATCCATCCCGAAGAGCAGCTCCGGGCGCTCGGGCGACCACGAGGCGAAGGTCACCCGCTCGTCGTAGAAGGTCCGCTGTTCGGGCCAGCCGCGGGGTTCCTCGAGCGTCCAGAGCTGCGGCGTGCCGGTCGTGTCCAGCAGGAAAGAGAGCCGTTCGCCGTCGGGACCGAACGAGGCACCGTAGGCGCTCCGAATGTTGAGGTAGCGCTCGATGTCGTAGCTGTGCATGCCAGAGCCGTACGGACTCGAGGGGGTAGTCGTTTCGGTCGGGACCGGTTCCGCCCGCGACGAACGTGACGTACCGACCGGCAACTCGGTGACTGTCAGGCCCGCTTTCGACGGAAACAGGGTGATTTTTATCCTTTCACTGGGATGCTGTGAGCAGATGCGAATCGCGTTCGTCTCGTTCGAAACGGTTCACCACCGCGATACTGAGACGAACCAGCGGTTTCGGACCGTCTGTGACCTCCTCGCGGAGCGCGGCCACGACGTCCACTGGTACTGTGCCGGGTTCTGGGCCGGCGAGGAGTCGACATACGAACACGACGGGATAACGTACCACGCAGTCGCGACCGGGACGGACGCCCGGAGTTCGTTCCTCCTGCGGTTGCCGTTCGTCCTCGCGGCCACGCGCCCGGACGTGATCCACGTCGGCCCCCAGCCGCCGAGCCAGGTCGTCGCCGCTACACTGGGTGCGACGATGGCCCGTGCACCGCTCGTCCTCGAGTGGTACGGCGACGGCGGCATCGACGACACGCGGTGGACGCGGCTCGCCGCGGGGCGGCCCGACCGGATCGTCACGCCGTCGGAACTCGTCGGGACGTGGGTCCGGGAACTCGGGGCCGACGGCGACTGCATCGAGACGATCCCGAACCCGATCGACTGCGACCGGATTCGGGATGTCGAACCGGGCGCGGAAGTCGACGTAATCTACGCCCGGCGACTCGATGCGGGTGCCAACCTCGAGAGCCTGCTGTTGGGGCTGGCCGAACTCCGTGATCGCGAGTGGCAAGCGACGGTCGTCGGCGACGGACCCGAGCGAGCGGCGTACGAACAACTGACGGCCGACCTCCGGATCGAAGACCGGGTGACCTTCGTCGGCGACCTCGATCTCGAGGATCGGATCGCGGCCTACCGCGGGGCTCACGTCTTCGCGCAGACGGCCGACCACTGTGTCTTCCCGACGGAGATGCTGTGGGCGCTGGCCGCCGGCTGTGTCGGCATCGTGGAGTACCACGCCAACTCCAGCGCACACGAACTCGTCGAAGGGAGGGACCGAGGATTCCGAACGACCAGCGAGGTCGAACTCGCAGAGGCCATCCTCGCCGCGGGCGATCTCGAGCATCGCACGTACGACGAGGCGTTCGCCGACTACGACCGGTCGGCGGTGGCAGACCGGTACCTCGAGCGGTACCGAGCGCTCCGCGACGAGCACGGCGTACTGTAGCAGGTGGTGGGGAGACGAGTTCGTCATTCAGCCGCGCTGCTGTCCGACTTCACGGTCTTCTTTCCGACAGAGACGGGCCGTGACACGAGTATTTTCGGCCGTCGTTCTCGTCTCCCTTGCAGTCCCGTTCGTGCAGTCGGTCGAACGGGACATCGAGCCGCGACCGCGCCGGAAGAGTGGTAGCGGGCTCACCGCATCGACCGGAGATACCTATATGTTCGTTCATGATCGTATTCGGGTATGCACGACGACTGTGAGTTCTGTCGGATCGTCGCGGGCGAGCGATCGGCGTACGTTCTGTCCGAAACCGAGCACACCGTCGCGTTTTTGGACGAGAATCCGGCCACGACGGGACACAGCCTCGTCGTTCCGCGGACCCACGAGTCGGACGTCCTGACGATAGACGAATCGACCGCGACGGCCGTCTTCGAGACGGTCCGCACCGTCTCGAACGCGCTGGAGACGGCGCTCGAGCCGCGCGGGTTCAGCGTCTTTCACACCAGCGGGCCGCTCGTCGGCACCGTCGAGCACGCGCACGTCCACCTCGTGCCCCGCTTCGCGGACGACGACGTGTCCCTATCGCTCCCGCGGACCCGACTCGAGGCCGACGAGGCAACACAACTGCGGAATCGCGTCCGAGGGCACCTCTGACCGCCTGCGCTCCGCAAGCGGTGGACCGCCCGTGGCGTCTCGAGTCGGCGCTCAGAGTTCGAACTTCGCCGCTGCCGTCTCCATGTCCTTGTCACCGCGCCCCGAGAGGTTAACGAGGATGGTTTCGTGCTCGCCGGCCTCCGCCAGTTCGATCGCGCGAGCGATCCCGTGGCTGGACTCGAGTGCGGGAATGATCCCCTCGGTCTCGCTCAGTTCCCGGAACGCCGCGAGCGCTTCGTCGTCCGTGACGCCGGTGTAGTCGCAGCGACCGACGGCCCGGAACATGGCGTGTTCGGGGCCGACGCCGGGGTAGTCGAGCCCCGCGGAGACGGAGTGGACCTCGACGTCGTCGTCGATGACGCGGGTCTTCATGCCGTGAATGACGTCGTCAGTCCCCTTCGCGAGCGGGGCCGCGTGCTTGCTCGAGGTCGCACCGTCGCCGCCGCCTTCGGCACCGTAGAAAGCGACGGGATCGTCCCGAAACGCGTGAAAGAGCCCGATCGCGTTCGACCCGCCGCCGACGCAAGCGACCGCGGCGTCGGGCAGGTCGCCGGTCCGCTCCTGTATTTGCTCGCGGGCCTCCCGACCGATGACGCTCTGGAAGTCCCGAACCATCCGCGGGAACGGGTCGGGGCCGACGACGCTGCCCACCAGGTAGTGCGTGTCCTCGACGTTCTCGGCGAAGTCCTCGAGCGCGGCGTCGACGGCATCGGCCAGGCCCTCGTCGCCGCGGGTAACCTCGTTGACCTCGGCTCCCATGAGCCGCATGCGGAAGACGTTCATTTCCTGGCGCTCGACGTCTTTCTTCCCCATGTAGATCTCCGTCTCGAGGCCCAGCAGGGCACCGACCATCGCGGTCGCGGTGCCGTGCTGGCCGGCCCCGGTTTCGGCGATGAGGCGGTCGCGACCCGCCCGCTTGGCCAGCAGCGCCTGACCGAGCGCGTTGTTGATCTTGTGGGCCCCGCCGTGGAGCAGGTCTTCCCGCTTGAGGTAGATCTCGGCCCCGTAGCGCTCGCTCAAGTTTCGGGCGTAGTACAGCGGCGTCGGCCGCCCGGCGAACTCCTCGAGCACGTCCCGTAATTCGGACTGGAACGCCTCGGTGTCCGCGATATCGTCGTAGACCGTCGCGAGTCGCTCGAGCGGTTCCCGAAGCGGTTCCGGCACGTGTCGCCCGCCGTAGCCCTCGAACGTTCCGTTGGACATATGACGGTTGGTTGCGCGCTCATCGTCAAGTAAGTTCCGTGCGCTCGAGGGCTCAGCCTCGCAGCCAGCGGCGGCGCGGCGGCCCCCGTGGTGCGGCCGAAAGTATTACCGACACCGATGACACGGTCTCCGAACGGATCGGGAGCCACGGGACCGGATCGGCACCCCTCGCGACGAATTCAGAACAGCACGGAGAGGACGGTCAACGAGAGGAGGCTCCCGACGAGCAACGCCAGCAATACGACGACCGCGGGCAGTAGCCCGGTGCTCTTGATGTCGGCGAGGCGGATTTCGGTCCCGAGGCCGACGAACGCAAGCAGGAACAACCAGTTGTACGCGTGTTCGATCGAGGCCTGCTGGGCCGACGAAAAGACGCCGAGACTCGAGAGCGCGGCGAGGGCGAGAAAGCCGAGCACGAACTTCGGGAACTCGGCCCAGAGGGTCCGGATGGAGGCTGCGCCGTCGTCTCCACGTTGTGCGTAGTAGCTCGCGTACCCGAGAACGACGACCCCGATCAGGGCGTTTCGCGAGAGTTTGGTCATCGTCGCCCACTGACCGGCGGCGTCGGAGTAGGCGAAGCCGACCGCGACGACCGGCCCGGTCGAGAACATACTGACGCCGGCCCACGTTCCGAAGACCGCGCCGGATAGGTCGAGCAGGTCGCCGACGATCGGGTAGACGACGATCGTAATCGCGTCGAACAGCAGGACCGTCGCCGCCGCGTAGGCGACCTGGTCTTCCGTCGCCCGGACGGCACCGGCGACCGCGACGACCGCCGAGACGCCACAGATGCTCGCCCCGGCCGCGAGCAGCGTCCCCAGCCGTTCGGTCAGGCCGAAGACGTTTCGCGCGAGGAGTTCCACGACGACGAGCGTGATCCCGGTAACGGCGAGCACGACGAGAAAGACCGGTCCCCCGACCTCGAGAACCGTCGCGGTCGATATCGACGCACCCATGAGGACGATCCCGGACCCGAGCCACAGCTTGTGCGTCGCGACGCCGGGGTCACAGTCGTCCGGGAGGCCGACGGCGTTCGAGACGACGACGCCCAGCGCGATGGCGACGAGCAGGTGGTTGACGCCGACGACGCGGGCGACCCACCGGGCCAGGACGGCACCGAGACAGAGCGCGACGATCCCCGGAAGGAGTCGGCGGACGCCCATTCGTCACCAGGGGATCGGCAGGCCGAGAACGCTGACGAGTCCGACGATCGTTGCACCGACGACGACGCTCTGCCAGTCGCGCTCGAGCGCTGTCCAGCGATCTCTGATGACGGTACTCCACCGCCACCGATCGATCGACATCGACATACGTTCGACTCCTGATACCGCGACAGTTAATAGTTCTCCCTCTCGTCGGAGATAGCGGACTATATTGCTGCTACTTGCGGCGGACGGGTGTCGTGACCGGTCGGTTCCTTGCGACGCCGCTCGAGGACTCGGCGTTCGGTGTCGATCGGCCGAGACGGGAGCCGCGTGCGTCCGACCGATCACCGGTCGACGCTTCCCAGCACGATGTCGAGACTCCCGAGCGACGCGATCAGGTCCGCGACGTACTCGCCCTCGGCCATCTCCGGCAGCGCTGAGAGATTGTGAAAACACGGGCTGCGGATCTTGAACCGCGCCGGCGAGTTCGAGCCGTCCGCACGGATGTAGATCCCGAGTTCGCCCTTCGCGCTCTCGACGGCGCGATAGGTCTCGGTTCCGGCGTCCGGCTTGAGCGTCCGCGGGACGTTACTCTGGACCGTCCGCTCGTCCTCGGGCCAGTCCTCGAGCAAGTCGAGACACTGCTCGATGATCTTCGCCGACTCCTCGACCTCGCGGAGGCGGACCAGGACACGCGCGTAGTTGTCACAGCCGTCCTCGGTGACGACATCCCATTCCAGATCGTCGTAGTAGCCGTAGGGGTTGTCCCGTCGGATATCGTAGTCGATCCCGGAACCACGAGCGACGGGGCCCGTACAGCCGTACTCTTTGGCGACTGCTGGCTCGAGGACACCGGTATCGATGCTTCGAATCTGGAATATCTCGTTGCCGGTCAGCAGATCGTGGTATTCGTCGACCTTTGCGGGGAGTTCGTCGAGAAAGTCCCGGCACTTCTCGATGAACGCCGCGCGGGGGTCGGGCAGGTCCCAGCAGACGCCACCCAGCCGGAAGAAGTAGAACATCATCCGCTGGCCGGTCAGGTCCTCCAAGATGTCCTGGACGACTTCGCGATCGCGCATGCCGTACTGGAAGATGGCCGTGAAGTCGCCGTAGACGTCGAGGGCGAACGTCGAAACCGCGAGGAAGTGGCCGAGCAGTCGGCCGAACTCGGTCGCCATCGTCCGCAGGACCTGCGCGTACTCGGGAACCTCGATGTCGGCGATGTCCTCGATCGCCCGGGCGACCGCCCACTCGTTGGGCAGGTTCGCCGTGTAGTCCCAGCGGTTCGAGTACGGAATGATCTGGTGACGATAGGTGCCGTTCTGGCACATCTGTTCCTCACACCGGTGGAGGTAGCCGATATCGGGGTCGACCTCGACGACCGACTCGCCGTCCAGTACCGTCTCGAGGTGGAGCACGCCGTGGGTTGCCGGGTGATGTGGCCCGATATTGAGCAACATCGTGTCCGACTCGGTGACGCGGTGGTCCGCCGCGAGCGGGTTCGCGTGTTCGCTGTAGCTGACGACCTGCGGTTTGTCCTGGTCGTACTCGAGTGCGAGCGGGTGTCCCTGCCACGATTCAGGGAGGAGAATTCGACGGAGGTCCGGGTGGCCGGCGTACTCGATGCCGACGAGGTCGTAGGCCTCCCGCTCGTGCCAGTCGGCGGTCCGGAAGACCGGTTCGGCGGATTCACAGACCGGCTCGGCCGGCGGTAACGGAACGATCAGCGTCACCTCGTGGGTCCGCCGATCGTATTTGGTCATGTGGATGATCGACTCGTAGCGATCCTCGTACTGTTGGGACGTGATACACGAGAGGTGGTCGAACCCGGCTTCGTCGCGCAACAGGCGAATCACCGCCTGCACGTCGTCCGGTCGGATCACGAACGCGGGCGCGTTCTCGTGATCGTCCCGACCGATCGCGTACTCGGAGAGCAGCGTCTCGAGTCGCCCCTCGTCGACGCCGTCCACGCGCCGGTGGTCGTACTCCGGATCGATACGCCCGCGCTGGGGCTCCGATATCTCACTCATGAGGGTCCCTCGTACGCCGAGCGATGGCGCGTCTCGGAAACCTACAAGTGACACGGAAATGAGGGTTTTCCCGCGTTCGCGTGACGGTCCGCGGCGAGTGAACGACATCGATCGGGGGCCGCTCGCGGCGTCGGCCGTCCGGCCGAGCGGAATCGCTTATATGCGTCGTCGTCCGTAGCGTAAGTATGACTCGAGGGATCGGCTGGTTCGACGCGTTCCGCGAGGTGGCCCCCGAGTGGGCCGTCGTCGTACTCGGGGTGGTGACCCAACTCGGCGACGTGTGGTTCCTGGGGGCGCTCGTCGGGACCAGCTACTGGCTGGAGACCGACAACCGAGACCGGATCGCCGCCGTCTTCGGATTACTGCTGGCCGGCCTGTCGCTCATCACGGCGCTGAAACACGTCTTCGCGCTGCCGCGGCCGGAGCGGACGCTCGTGGACATCGAGGCGCTCCCGGAAGCGGTCCACCCGCTGTACGAGGCCACCGCGACGGCGACCGGGTACGGGTTTCCGAGCGGCCACGCCCTGCTGACGACGATCGTCTACCTGAGCCTGGCCGAGTACGGCTCCGTCGGCACGCGCCGCCAGCGATACGTCGGAGCCGCCGGAATCGTGACGGTGGTCTGTTTCTCCCGGGTCGGCCTCGGAGTCCATTACCTCGTCGACGTCGTCGCCGGCGTCGGCATCGGACTGGTCTTTCTCCTCCTCGTCTGGCGGCTTCTGGATCGGTACCCGGCTCGGCGGGGCACGCTCGGGTTCGGACTGGCCGTCGCCCTCGCCGCCGTCGCGTTCGTCACGAGCGGAGCCGCTTCCGACGCCGTCCTGCTCGTCGGCGCGTCGGTCGGCGCGTTCGCCGGCTGGCAGTTCGCCGCCCTCGCTCGAGAGGTCGACGCGGGTCGTGGCCCGATTCACGGGAGCCGCGCCCTCACCGCGAGAGCCGCGGCCGTCGCCGCCGGTGTCGTGTCCCTGCTCGCGATCTCGGGCTACTACTGGCCCATCTCGTCGCTCGCCGGGAGCGGCGTCCTCGGGCTCGCCGTCGCCGCGTTCGTCACACTTCCCGTGCTCTACTCGGAGCGCGGCAGCGATCTCTGAACGCGCTCTCGAGTGCCGCTCCGTGGGGAATCGGGTCCGCGTCCGGGTCCAGCAGCGTCCGCTCGTGGACCCCAGCCGGACGAAGGGGCGGTCGACGGTGACGACTCGACCCGTAGGGTCGGGCCGCCGCGGTTCCCGGACCGATCTCGGATCGTCCCGTGCTCGGCGTATCCGTCGGGAAATCAGCCGGTAACAGCCATCGACGCCCTGCATACTCCGGGCTGGTGACCTTCCCTGCCTGCCGTGGAAGTAGCGTATCCATGTCGGACTCCAACGGACGTGACGACGAGTCACATCGTGCTGTGCGGAACGTCGTTCTCGTCGTCCTCGATACGGCGCGGGCGAAAAGCGTCGGGACGCAGTCGGTGCCAGCCGAGCGAAACGCGGCCCCGACCGGTTCCGTCGGGCTCCGCTCGGCACCGGACGACCGACCCGCCTCGAGCGACGATTCCGTTGGCACGCACCCGACGCCGACACTGACACGACTCGCCGAGGAGGGAACCGCGTTCGAAAACGCGTTCGCGACCGCGCCCTGGACGCTTCCCTCTCATGCGTCGCTTTTTACCGGAACCTATCCGTCCGAACACGGCACGCACGGCGGCCACACCTATCTCGACGACGAGTTGCGAACCGTTCCCGAGGCCTTCGCCGACGCGGGGTTCGAGACGATCGGCGTCTCGAACAATACCTGGATCACCGCGGAGTTCGGCTTCGATCGCGGCTTCGCGGACCTCCGCAAGGGCTGGCAGTACATTCAGTCCGACGCCGACATGGGCGCGGTCGTCCGCGGCGAGGACATCCGTGAGAAACTCCTCGCGACCCGCGCACGTCTCTTCGACGGCAACCCCGTCGTCAACGCCGCCAACATCCTCTACAGCGAACTGTTCCAGCCAGCCGGCGACGATGGCTCCGCCCGCGCGGTCGACTGGATCGCCGACTGGCTCGGCGACCGCGACGATGGCCGTCCGTTCTTTCTGTTCTGCAACTTCATCGAACCCCACGTCGAGTACGACCCGCCGCGGGAGTACGCCGAACGGTTCCTCCCCGTGGGAGCCAGCTACGAGGAGGCGACCGCGATCAGGCAGGACCCCCGCGCCTACGACTGTGACGACTACGACATCTCCGATCACGAGTTCGCCCTGCTCCGGGGACTCTACCGCGCCGAACTCGCCTACGTCGACGCCCAACTCGGTCGGCTCCGAACCGCTCTCAAGGACGCGGGCGAGTGGCCGGACACCCTGTTCGTCGTCTGTGGCGACCACGGCGAGCACATCGGCGAACACGGCTTCTTCGGCCACCAGTACAACCTCTACGACACGTTGCTGACCGTCCCGCTGGTCTGTCACGGGGGTCCGTTCACCGGCGGCGGGCGACGGTCCGACCTCGCCCAACTGCTCGACCTCCCGGCGACGCTGCTCGAGACGGCCGGAATCGACGATCCCGAGCTCCGCGAGCAGTGGTCGAGTCGGTCGCTCCACCCCGCGTCCGATGTCCGGAACCGCGACGCCGTCTTCGCCGAGTACGTCGCGCCGCAGCCCTCGATCGAGCGCCTCGAAGCCCGGTTCGGCGAGGTTCCGGCAGCCGTTCGGGAGTTCGACCGCCGGCTGCGGGCGATCCGCACGAGCGAGTACAAGTACGTCCGCGGCGACGACGGCTCCGAGCGGCTCCACCACGTGCGAACCGATCCGCTCGAACACACCGATATCAGCGACGCAGAACCCGAACGGGTCCGGACGTTGCGGCGGCGACTCGAGGACCGGTTCGACCCGCTCGCCGAGGCGAGCGGCGCGGGCGAGGTCGAGATGCGCGACGGGACCAAAGAGCGGCTGGCGGACCTCGGCTACCTCTGAGGAGTGCCGCGGGACGACGCGGGGACAGTGGCTCGCTCCCCCGTCGTAATCGCCGCCGGTCGAATCACACTCATCACCGCGTCGGTCGGACCGCCGTCACCACTCGGACGGACTGCGCGGTTCTCGATCCCCGGCGAGTTGTCGGTACGCACCGACGAGAACCGCGGCACCGAACAGGGAGAGAACGCCGGACGTGACCGTCGTCGCTAGCTCGCCGACGACGGGAGCGAACACGCCGACGATGCCGAACGCGAGCCTAACCAGCCCGCCGCCGGCACCGATAATCACCCCGAGAACGAGGAGGCGAAACCGATGTCCGGACGAGAGTTCCCAACTCCGCTCGAGCGATTCGATGACGCCAGCGTCCTCGATGATAACGACGACGGTGGCGAATACCAGACTGACCGCGAGGAAGATGCCGGGGAAGATGAGAAAGGCCGTCCCGACCAGCACTGCAACGAAGGTGACGACGGAGACGATGACCGTCACGCCGGCGGTTCGGGCGAGTCGACGGGTATGGTCCGCCGTCGGAACGTCGTTGATTCCCGCGTATAGCGCCCGTATCGTCACGACTCCGATAACGGCCCCGACGAGCACGAGGAGGGCGGTTACCCCGGCACTGACGGCGATCGGCAGGTCGACGGCGAGTGGATAGAGCTGTGAGGACTTCTCGTCGGGGAACACGTCCGCGAGCACCCGCGAAAAGAGCGATTGCACGCTCACCTGCATGGCGAGTTGGAAGAGTGCGTAGACGACGACGAGGATCGCTCCGCCACGGGTCGTGATCCGATCGAGCCCGTAGCTGAGTGCATCGCTGAGATTGAGTTTAGTAGTCACGAGTACTGATTCCCATTGGAGGACAATATGACTGCTGTTCCGATATGTGAGGTATAAAACCAGTATACGACGCCCGTTCGCGTCTCCCGCTCGATCGCGACAGTGACTTGGGGACCGGTGGCCGGTCCCGATCGTCCCCACTGCGCGGTCGGACCGCCGGGCGGCTGCCGTCCGTCCCGTGCTCGACAGGGATATCAAACGTACACCTGTTCACCCTGGGACCCTTCCGTCCGTCGGCGGAACGCCGTCTCATGTCCGCCAGTTCGGCACCCGACGCGGCGTCGTTTCCCTTCCCGACGCAGTTCGTCTACGAGGACGCGGCCGACCGGTTCCGAGCCGTCGTCGACATCGCCCCCGCAGGAATCGACGACGTGACGATCGAAGCCGACTCCCGTCGCCTCCGACTCACCGTCGACCGGGGGGACCACGTCCTCGAGCGGACCGTCACACCGCTCACGTCGGACCTCGCATTCGGCGAGGATCGCGAGGCGAGCTACAACAACGGTATTCTCACCGTCTCGCTGGTCACGCGGCCCCGCACGGAGTGATCGGTAGTCCGGACCACACGGCCTCGAGCGGGCCGATCCGACCGCTCGACTCCGGTAGCCGGTATTCGCTTGCCCGAGATTGATCCCGCGAGGTGTCGAATCGCGGGTACGACGATGAGCGACGAGTATAGTAGCAACTGGCTCTGTTGAAACCCGATTCGTTAGACATCGTATCCGGTGACACAGCTGTTAGGTAGGTGTGCGAACGTAATACTTCATTCAATGGCGATAACACCATCAACAGTCACCACCGCACCACCGAGCAGTTCGCAAACACCTACTGTTGTCCGCGCAGGACACGTCGTGTCGAAAAATTGCTCGTAAGTCTCATTGATCTCCTCATACGCATCCATATCTGTAAGATATAGTGTTAATTGGAGAACGTTATCCAAGCCTTTGCCATATCGGTTCAGTTCCGCCTCGAGTTTTTCGAGACAAATTTCTAACTGCCGCGACGGTGGTTCGTTACGAGCGACTGTGCCATCCTGTTCTGGAAGTAGGCCCTCAGTAAAAAGAAGATCAGAACTCCCGGTTTTCTTCCCGAACGCACCAACGAACTCCGATCCGTTCCGTTGCTTCCGACTGGTTTCACTGATACGAACAGGACGGGACTCAGCTCTTTGCTTGTTTTCCATAGGAGAGTTTAGAGAGTGCTCAATCAAAAATATTGGGGTCTATTCTAATAGTGTGGATACTTCCCGTACGTAGACCACATACTCGATACAGCAGATTTCTACCGGAAGTATTAATTTAGTATCTCATCAATCGACTGGTGATGGCGCAAGCAACGGACCGACTACAACGATATCTCGAAGACGAACTCGGAGAGTGTCGCAACGAGGATCTCGAAGAACGGCTCAACGAACTCAGCACGCTCGAAGCAGCGATTGGGCCGGAACAGGTCAACGCCGAACTCGACGTTCTTTCAGCGCTGGCCAACGAGACGCGATATACGCTCGTTCGCGTTCTCGTCGCCGCAGAAACGGAACTCTGCGTCTGCGAATTGAACGCGGTCGTCGATGTGACCGAGAGTGGTCTCAGCCATGCGCTCTCAGCACTCGTCGAAGCGGGGCTTGTCTCGAGTCGGAACGACGGACGCTGGAAGAAGTACCGAGCGACCAAGCGTGCTGTCGCCCTCGTAACAGTCCTCGGAGGGAGCGTGAACGATGAGTAACACTACCCACGAACACGGCCCGAACTGCGGCTGCGAGAGCTGTGGCGATCCACGGTCAATGGACTTTCTGGATAAGTATCTCACTGTCTGGATCTTCGGTGCGATGGCGATTGGTGTCGGCATCGGCTATGCCGCTCCGTCAGTGACCCGACCAATTCAGGACCTCCACCTCGTCGAACTCGGTCTTATCTTAATGATGTACCCACCGTTGGCGAAGGCGGACTACTCGCGGCTTCCGACTGTATTCAGTAACTGGCGGGTTCTCGGGTTGAGCCTCATTCAGAACTGGCTGATTGGCCCGACGCTAATGTTCGGGCTTGCAACCATCTTCTTCAGCGGGCTTGTACCCGGTCTACCGGCTCGTCCCGAGTATTTCCTTGGACTCATATTCATCGGAATGGCCCGGTGTATCGCGATGGTGCTGGTCTGGAACGAACTTGCTGAAGGATCGACTGAGTATGTTACCGGCTTAGTCGCGTTCAATAGTCTCTTTCAGATCCTCACCTATGGGGTGTACGTCTGGTTCTTTGCCCTCTTCCTCCCGCCGCTATTGGGTATGGAGACGCTTGTCACCGGGATTACGACCTTCGATATCACGCCGATGCAAGTGTTCGAAGCAATCGTTATTTTCCTTGGTATCCCCTTTGCAGGTGGGTTCCTTACTCGGTATGTCGGAACGCGAACGAAGGGCGAGGAGTGGTATGACGACGAATTTGTTCCCAAAATTGATCCACTGACGCTGATCGCATTGCTGTTCACCATCATTGTAATGTTCGCCACGCAAGGCGAGAACATTGTCGGGGCCCCAGCAGACGTTCTGTTGATTGCCGTCCCACTGACGATTTACTTCGTTGTGATGTTCCTCGTAAGCTTCGGGATGGGTCGCGGCATTGGAGCGGACTACTCAACGACGACCGCAATCGGATTCACCGCGGCATCGAATAATTTTGAGTTGGCGATTGCCGTTTCAGTCGCCGTCTTTGGAGTCGGATCTAGTGTCGCCTTCGCGACCGTCGTCGGCCCGCTTATCGAAGTACCCGTCTTGCTCGCACTCGTCCATGTGGCGCTGTACTTCCAACGTACGTTCGATTGGGACGGCTTTGAGACGGGACAGATAGTCGATCCAACCGAGACAGCCGTATCAGAAGACGACTAATCAACAGCAACCACACTATGAGTAAGAACACGACATGTATCGCGTTCGTCTGTATACAGAACGCTGGGCGCTCGCAGATGGCATCTGCCTTCGCTGAGCGCGAGCGTGATATCCGAGAGTTATAGTAGCAACTGAAACGGTTTACACACTGATCGCAACGCCCTCGTGCGATCAGGTGTGCATCGACTGTCAGTCGCTACGATAGCCGATTCTATCGAAACCAGGACTGGTGGCACCCAGCCAGCCGATTCCGTAGACGACTTCGCGGACGACCTCGAGATCGACGCGGCCCGCGTCGATCGGGACCCGGACGCGGAGACGATCGAGCGCCCGTCCCGAACCGGACGTGCCGGCAGTACGTTTTTGCGCGCCAGTCCGGTACGCTCACTCGAGCAGCCACGCCCAATGGCGACCCAGGATACGCGCCCGCGCGGCGGTTTCGTCTCGTTCTTTCGCGACTACACGAAGACATGGGTCCACGCGGTCGCGACGGCGGGTCTGACGGCGTTCGGGACGTTGGCAGTCTTCCATCGCGGGTTCATCGCCCTCGCGCTGGCCACCTACATCGTGCCCCCGATCGCGCTCTACCTGTGGCGGCCGTCGGCGGGTCGAACCGACGGCGATACGGCTGCCGAGGGGGAAGGCGATGCGGCTATCGCGGGTGGCGGTGGCCCGCCCCTCGAGCGGACCGGGGCCGGGGACGGTCCGGCCGCCGCGGGCGAGGACGACCGCGACGCTGACTGGCACCTCGTCGATGTGCCGACCGACGCGACGCTCCGGGACGTCTGCGTGACCGACGCCGGAGCGGTCTACGCAGTGGGCGAAAACGGGCTGGTCCTCGCGGGAGCGCCGGTCGACGGTGCCGACACCGGTGCGTGGTCGATCGTTCTCGAGGACGGGCCGGCCGCCGCGGGCGACGAACTCACCGGCGTCGACGCCACCGACGGGGGCGAGGCGGTCTGGGTCGCAGGCGACAGCGGCTCGCTGGGCCGGCTCGAGGCCGAGACGGGGCGTCACACGGACTACACGGCACCCGCCGACAGCACTGACAACTGGGTGGGGGTCGCCGTCGGCGGGACGAGCGGGGACGAGACGGTTCTGTTGATCACCGGCTCCGGGACCGTCCTCCGCGGACGGTATCGTGACGGCAAGTGCGCGTGGGACGACCCGATCACGCCGGGCAGCGGCGCGAGTCTGAGCGCGATCGCGCTCGCGGATGCGTCGGTCGGCTACTGTTGTGACACGAACGACAGCGTCTTCGAGACGACCGACGGCGGCCACTCGTTCGATCGCGTCGGTCTCGACGGGGCCGACGGCACGCTCGAGGCCCTCGCGACGCTGGGACGGGGCGACTGTCTGGTGAGCGACGACGACGGGGTCGTCCACCGCTACGGGGGCTCGACGTGGACGCCGGACCGGGTCGGTGACGAGGCGATCTGCGGGATCGCCCGCCGCGAGGGGGAGACGATCGCCTGCGACGCGGACGGCGTGCTCTACGAACGAACGCGTGCGGCCGGCTGGGACCGGGTCGGGACGCAGGCACCGGACGCACTCATCGCCGTTTCGACGGCGACCACCGGCGAGCGAGCGGTCGCGGTCGGCGAGAAGGGGACCGTCGTCGAACGACGCTGAGCGCCGCGACGGGGCGACATCCCCGCTCGCGAACGGCCTGGACGCCAAAACGTCGGCGGAGGACGCGACTCGGCGGCGAGCCGGCCACCTCGGCGGGCGGTACGATCGGTCACTGTTATGGCCGTCGAACCCACAGCTACCACTGTGAGCGATCGACGCACGGGCGGCGACTGGGACGACCGCTGTCGGCTGTGCGGGACACCGCACTCGGAGCCCGACGCCGAGTCGGCCCCGGACGAGTTCTGCTCGGCCGGCTGCCGAGACGTGGCCGCCGAGTTCGGGACGAGCGACGACGGCGGCGGCTCCGCCGTGGACGACGGCGACCCCTCGCAGTCCACGGACCCGCAGACCGACCCGCAGCCGACCGCAACGGGCGACGAACGACCGGCCGGGACCGTCCGCACGTTCTTCCGGATCGACGGCATGCACTCCGCGACCTGCGAGGCCTTCCTCGAGGCCGTCGCCGAGGGTCGCGACGGCGTTTGCGAGGCCGAGGCGAGTTACGTCACGGAGACGATCCGCGTCGATCACGATCCCGAACGGATCGCGACCGACGCGCTCGCGGACGCGTTGAGTACGCTCGGCTACACGGCGTATCTCCGGGAGGACGCGACTGCCGACGACGAGACCGGCGGCACCCGCCGCTCCCGGGAGATGTCCGGGCTTCGCAAGCGCCGCTCGGAGGACATGCTCGAGATGCGGTACGTCGTCGGCGTCGTCTTCGGCTCGTTCCTCCTGTTGCCGTTCGTGGCCGTCCTCTACCCGATGTTTCTGACGTCGTTTACCGACTGGGGGGCGATCGAGCACTTCGAGGGTGCGTTCACCGGCTTCAGCGGGCCGCTGTATCTGCCCCTGTTTCTGTTCATGACCGGCGCGATCGTCTACCTGACCGGCGGCCCGCTCCTGCGGGGCGCGTACGTCAGTCTGAAACTCCGACGGCCCACGACGGACCTGCTCGCGGCCCTGACGGTACTCAGCGCGTACGTCTTCAGCGTCCTCGTCTCCGCTCTCGGGCAGACCAATCTCTACTTCGATCTGACGATCATCGTCGCCTCGGTCGTGATGGGCGCGACCTACTACGAGGCGACGGTCAAGCGCCGCGCGACGGACCGGTTGACCGACCTCACCGTCTCGCAGGTCGACACCGCTCGGCTGTACGCCGATGACGGCTCGACGACGGAACTCCCCGTCGCCGACCTCGAGTCCGGCGACCGCGTGCTCGTCCGGGAGGGCGAGCGCATCCCCGTCGACGGGACGCTGTCCGAGGGCGACTGTGCGGTCGACGAGGCCGTCGTGACGGGCGAGTCCCTCCCGGTCTCGAAAACGGCGGGCGACGACGTGGTCGGGGGGTCGGTCGTCACCACCGATGCGGCGGTGGTCGACGTCGGCGAGCGAACGACCAGCAGCATCGAGCGGCTCACGCGGGTCGTCTGGAACGTCCAGAGCGCGGACCACGGGGTCACACACCGGGCCGACGAGTTCGCCGCGACCCTCGTCCCGATCGTCATCGCCGCCGCGATCGTCGTCGGCGCGGGCGTGTTCCTCACCGGGGCGAGCGGGCTGACCGCCGCCCTGGCCGCCCTCATGACGCTCATGGTCGCCAGCCCGTGGGCGCTCGGCTTCGCGACGCCGTACTCCGTCGCCGCGAGCCTGGAGGCGGCCCTCGAGCGCGGGATCGTGGTCTTCGACGAGACCGTCTTCGAGCGCCTGCGCGCGGTCGACATCGTCGTCTTCGACAAGACCGGGACGCTCACGACCGGGGAGATGACCGTTCGCGAAGCCGACGCTCCCGACGACCTGCTCGCGGCCGCCGCCGCCCTCGAGCAGCGAGCGGCCCACCCGGCCGCGGCGGCGATCGCCGCGGCGTTCGGCGGCGACGGTGATGCGGTCGACGCCGACGGAACGGCCCGTACCGACGGCGGATCGGCCGTCCCCGGCGAGTTACCGGTCCGGGAGTTTCACACCCACGCGACCGGCGTCGAGGGCATCGTCGACGGCCGGCCGGTACTGGTCGGCCATCCCGACCTCTTTCGGGACCGCGGGTGGACGCTCGCGTCCGATCTCGAGGCGACGATCGAACGGGCGCGCGAGACCGGCCGGCTCCCGGTCGTCGTCGGCCGAGACGGGGCCGCCGAGGGCGTCGTGATCGTCGGCGACGAACCCCGCGAGGCGTGGGACGAGACGGTCGCGGCCCTGGACGAAGACGGGGTCGACATCGTGGTCCTGACCGGTGACGACGGGACGGCGGCCGACGTCTTCGACCGGCACCCGGGCGTCGATCACGTCTTCGCGGGCGTCTCGCCGGACGGCAAGACGGCGGCGGTCGAGCGGATGCAGGTCGAGGACCGCGTGGCGATGGTCGGCGACGGGACGAACGACGCACCCGCGCTCGCCGCGGCCGATCTGGGCATCTCGCTTGGCAGCGGGACGGCGCTCGCCGCCGATGCCGCCGACATCGCGATCGTCGACGACGACCTCGCGTCGGTCGAACGTGCGTTCGCCCTGGCGAGGGCCGCACGCGCCCGGCTCAGGCAGAACCTCGGGCTCGCGTTCGTCTACAACGCGATCGCCGTCCCCGCGGCCGCCCTCGGCGTCGTAAACCCGCTGGTGACGACCGTCGCCGTCGTCGCAGGGACCCTTCTCATCGTCGGGAACGCGGAGCGATCGCTCGTCGACGACTGACCGCATTCGCACGCGCTTATCCGTCCGCGAGCGTTCCCCACGAGACGGTCCGCCCGATCGCGATCGAGACGATCGGACGGTCGCCGAGTTCGTGGCGTCCGTACTGGTCGTACTTCGCCTCGAGCGCGCTCACGGCGTCGGCGTAGCTCGATGCGTCGGACTCGAGAATCCGCGCCCAGCCGCGACCCTGAAGCCAGGCGAGACGCGACCAGTCCTCGCGGTAGCGGTCGACGAGCACCGTCACGCGCGGGTTCGCCCGAACGTTCCGCACGCGCTGGAGGTCGGCGGTCGATTTCGGCTTCTCGTCGATCGCCGAGACGAGTCTGATACCGCCGGTTCCGTCGTCCGGTGTACCGTTCCCGGTCCCACTCGCGTTCGCCGGCTCCGGCCGAACCGCTCGAGCCGCGGGCTCGAGCACCGCGAAACAGATCGGGACCGCGTGCGGTCGCCCCTGGGCGTCGACCGTCGCTCGGTCAGCCGTCGTCGGACTGCTGGCGCGCCGGCGGCGTCTTCGAGAGAGACGTTCCCAAACGGCCGCGGTTGTCGGCAACCCACTGGGAGGAGCGCTCGCGGATGCGTTCGTCGTCCTCGAACTGACGGAGGAACTCGACGGCATCCCTCACCGGCTCGGCGACGTCGGTACAGTCGCTGAAGCCGACGATGCGGAGGGCCGTTCGCTCGTCGACGTCCGCCGGCCACCACGTACAGAAGCCGCAGCCGTCGCGTAGACGAATGTCGCCTCGGTCATCCTCGTCTGTACGGGCTCGAGACACAAACGCATGGCCCGCGACGGTCCCCGGCCGACCGGTTCGGCAGTGACAGGTGCACGCCACGAGCTGGGCGCGATCGATTCGCTCGCCAGAACATTATTGGGACCGGTGGCCAATGCTGAGCCATGAGTAGCGCGGCCCGGTCGCTGTCGGAACCGCAGGTGCTGGCCCACACGAAGCGGCGGCTCTTTCCCGACGAGGACGAGTCGACCGCCTACGCGGTGGCCGACACCCAGTTCGCCATGGCGGAGTGGCTCCCCGGACAGCCCGTCGACCCGGCCGTCCGCGACCGTCTGGCACCGTTTAACCACGTTCGGATCGGAAGCGGGTATCCCGACCTCGTCGGGGTCCGCGACCTCGAGTCCGATCTCCTCGCCGTCGAGCGGCTGGGCGACGAGCCGCCGCTGATCGCCATCGAGGCGAAAGGGGAGACCAGCGGCGGCGTCGATACGCAGCGTGGTATCCTCCAGGCCTACGATCGACTTCACGAGGCGAACGCGGCGTATCTCGCCGCGCCGGCGGCCGCCATCTCCGAGACCGATCGGACGCTCGCGCGGGAGTTGAACGTCGGCGTGCTCGGCGTCGATGCCGCCGGGAGCGTGGACCCGCTCGAGGTGCCCCGCGTCGTCGGCAATCGGACGACGACCGAGGCGACGGCGCTGCGGTTTCAGGCGAGCGCACAGGGGGTCGCGGACGCGTCGTTCGGCCTGAACCATCCGAAGAACTATCTGGGCTATCCGTTGGCACACTACGCGGCCGGTGACACCGAGACGCTGCTGTCGGAGTACAAGGTCGTAAGTGCCGTCGATAGCGCCCGGCAGGGGGCCGCGTTCCTCGGGTTGATCGAGGAGGGTGTCGATGTCGAGGGCAGCGCGGGTGTCGAACTGACCTCGCTCGGCGAGGAAGTCGTCCGATTCGCGATGGGGCGCTACGGGTCCGTCGAGGCGGCCCTCGCGGAGTTCGAGAACTGGTACCGCTCCGGAAAGCGGTTCGCCGATCTCGCGCCGGCGTGGGGCCAGTTGGCCCGCCGCGTGCTGTTCGACTACGAGGCGACGGCGTTGCTCGTCCACGAACTCCAGTGCATGCACGAGGACGAGTTCGCGGAGCCGTCGCTCGTGGCTGTCGTGGACTACCTCCACGGATTGCATCCGTCGTTCACCGTCGAGTTGTTCATCCGCGGGACCGACGGCGTCCGGAGCCGCGTGCTTACCGAAGACGGTGAGCTTCGACCCGCGGCACTCGAGGACGGTTCCGTCTACCACTCGCCGACGGTGTTCCAACTGAAGGCGATGCTGTACCACGCGGGCATCCTTACGCAGCGTGGGGCGGAACCGAGCCGGCTCGAGCCCCGCGCGGACGTCTGGGCGCTTCGGAACCCTGTCTGAGGTGGTTCGTCGTGGCCCCCGGCGCGTCGGTATTTCGGGCGGAGGTGACGATGCCCCGTCGCGTGCCGGCCGTGAACCGTGAACGCGGCGAGCAACGGACCCGCGGCTCTGCCGCTCGTGTACGTCGGCACGATGAGCGAGCGGCGCATCGGACCGTCCGGTCGAACACGCACGCACAGGACGGATGCACCGGATTCGAACTAAACTGTGTCCGCGATCCTGTGGATTTAATCCCGCTCCGCGCTTTGCAGTGAGATATGGGCGCTCGACACTGGGTATATTTCGCCGGGTTCGTCGTCACCGGCATTCTGGCAGCCGGGGCCGGATTGATCGGCATACTGGACGGGCTGGCGGCACTTTCCGGCGGTGTCCCTGCCAACGAGGTGCTGATCGTGTTGACGATGCTCGGCGCAGCCGCCGAGTGGATTCTGGTCGTCTTCGTCCTCGGCGTGATCGCGGTGGGATTTCTCGCCGCAACCGTCGTCTCCGTCTTCCGGAGTGCGTCGCTCCCGCGTGACGATCGACTCGTCTCGATCGTCACACGGCTCGAACAGCGGTACCCGCTGCTCCGACAGTTCGATGCCGCCGAGAAAGTCGAACCGACGGCCGACGATCGGAAACAACAGCTCAGAGAGCAGTACGTTGCGGGCGAAATCAGTGACTCCGAATTCGAACGGCAAGTGGCCGAATTGATGGACGAGTCGTCGGATGGCCGATCACAGTCCGAGTCGCAGTCGATCAGCGACATCGAGGACCGTCCCCGGTAAGCGGCTGCTGTCGCGGATCGGCTTCGGGCGGCCGGTGCCGTAGCGCAGTCAGGACAACGGCGACCCGAACGCCGTGTTCGAGTCGGAATCGCGTCGTCAGCGGTCCTGTCGATTCACGCGGTCGCGCATCCCAGTGTCCGCGGTCTACGCAGCAATTAGTCGTCGTCCGCTTCGAGGTCGGCTCCGTCGAGGTCACCCTCGAGAGACTGCACACCGGGGTCGTCGGTCTCGTAGTAGCCGTGCTCGAGTCGCGTAACCAATCTCCGAGTAGACATCAGTGGTCAGTATCTAACTCGCCTGTATCGATGTCTTCATCGAGATAGCGGGCACCTAGCTCCGTGAGCGAATAGTAACCGTCACTTTTGCGGTCGAGTAGCCCGTTATCGGCAAGGTTGCGGCAGCGCTGACCGGTATAGTTCGGATGGGAATCGATATTGCGTCCAATAACTGCCGGTGGGACTTCGCCTGCATCCCGGACGTACTCCAGAATCGCATCGTCGGTCGGAACCATCCAGTCGGCGCGTTCTCGCATACCGGAGTCCGTGTGCTACTTGCCAATAGAACCCGCCCATGCGACCGAAACCACTCGTATCTGCGTATTTCAGCATCTTCAAATTCGTATTTGTGAAGTTTTGAGTTTGTATATGCAAAGGTACTAAGTCAATCGGACGCGAAATGCGATCCGGACGGAAGCTACGGAATCCCCCGCTCGGTCAGGTGGGATGCTTCGAGAAACGGACCGGTGTTCACGGCACCGATCCGCAGTAGCTCCCGTATCAGCGCTCCGGAAGCCATGTCCGACCACACTTCGCGGGGCCTTGAAGGCCCCGACCGAGTAGATGCATCGCCGACGAACGCTCGAGTCCGCGCCGATGGTGGGCACCAACCCGAATCCATCCGCGATTGTCTCGCGTCGATCGATTACCTCACGCGCACGCTGCTCGCGGCCATCCAGGACGAGGACGCGGCCCTCGAGCACACCGACCGCGAGGCGCGTCGCAAAGCCGCGCGGCACGTCCGCGGGATCAGATCGGAGGCCTGCCAGGTCGCGCTGTTGCTGGTCGGTCCCGAGGCGATGATCCCCTACCGACCAGGTGACGCTCCCGACCGCGATCCGTCGCCGACCGATCGGTCGCGCTCGTTTACGACGGCCTATCGCGGACCCGCCGCGGAGGCCCACGAGCGCGAACTCGAGCGCCAGCGCGGGGTGCGTAGGGATGACTGTGTCGACGAATGACTTCGCCACCGCGGATGGGTCCGCGTGTCAATATTCGTCTCCGTCCGTCTGTGCAGCTGTTCTGCATTGGACAGTTACGGCGATTCGAACCCATGCCGTTCCCGATGTGCGGCGAGGAACGTCGCATGCGGACGGCGGTCCTCGTCCGCTGGCAGCGTCAGCGAATCCCCCTCGAGCGCCGCAAACTCCCGGTAGCCCTCGAGATCGGGGCGGTCGGCGACGAGAATCCGATAGTCGTCGGATACCGCGAGCCAGCCGGTGTCGAACGCCCAGTGGTGGAGCCGACAGAGCGCGAGGCCGTTTTGCACGTTGTCCCGGCCGTTCGCCTGCTTCGGATAGATATGGGCCGCCTCGATGTCGATCCTCCCGCTCGGCGATTCACGCGATTTGCCGCAGATCGCACATTGGCCGTCGTAGGCGGCCGTGACTTCCTTCGGGAACACGCTCGAGCGAACCCGTCGCTGGACCGCGGTGAACTCTTCCTCGTCGTCGGTGAGCGGCAGTTCGTCGTCCTCGTCGTCCGCGAGCCCCTCGGATACCGACTCCGAGAGCGCCTCGAATTCGGCTGGCTCGAGCCCGAGTCGTTCCATCGTGAACTGATAGATCATCCGCCCGTCCCGTGAGACGTACTCGGCGTCAACGACGTCGACCAGTCCCTCGTACCGGAGGTCATCGCTGTCGGCCGGCTGGTAGAAGAAGTACACCGGGACGGTCGATCGGTCGGCCTGCTCGAGGAGCGCTCCATTGGCACCGGTCAACTGCTGGTCCCCCTTCTCCGGGACGCCTTCCCCAATGTAGATGAACCGCTCGCCATCGAGTTCGTCGCCGTAGGGGCCGTCCTCGCGGGCTTTGACGATGATGTACGCCAGGTCTCCCTCGTCGTCCGTCCGCGGACTAATTCCCTTGATGTACGAGCCGAAACTCGTGTCGAACGCGTTCTCGAGGTCGGTCTGCGCATAGCGTTCGCCCCGCTCGAGGTTCGGATACACGGAGGACCGACGCCGCGCCAGTTCTCGACCGCTGTCGGTTAGCCAATTCGCACCGTCGGAGCGCTCGACGTAGCCCAGACTCTGCAGCCAGCCCCTGTGTTGGGCGGGTCCGGACGTATCGTTCCAATCGAATGTCGGATGCTCGGACCCGATCGCGTCGCCCAGTTCGGCGTCCGTCTTCGGCCCGTCGAGGAGCGCCTCGAGTATCGTGTCGAATCCGTGGACGTTGCTCGAGAGCAACTCGTAGAGTACTGCCGGCTCCGTCTCCGAAAGCCACGCCATCCCTTGCTGGGTGAGTCGAACGCTATCGCCATCGTGTTCGAGAAGTCCGATCCCCTCGAGAAAGGTCAGGCGACGCCGAATGCCGTCGTCACTGGTCGCTCGCGTGTTCGATTTGAGCCACTCGAGAACCGCCGCTTCGGTCGGAGAATCGGCGAGGACGTACTTACAGAGGCGCTCGAGGACGCTCGTATAGTTCCCCGCACCACCGAAAAACCGAACTGCGATGTGTCGTTTGTTTTCTTCCGTCGATGGCATCCGATACTGCTGTCGTTGCGCGGTCGTCATATAAAACGGGCGGCACGACGGCCCCACCTCAAGAGAGCAGTCCCATGCGAATCTTCACGTCGGTCCCCGTGGTAGCTCGTCGCATGTCCGAGCCAGCGCTCGCCGATCAGGAGTGTGAGGCCTGCACGACCGAGGACGACCCCCTCGAGCCCGACGAATACGCCGACTACCGTGCGGAGATCCGCGACGACGTCTGGACGGTGATCGATGACCACCATCTCGAGGGTACCTACGCGTTTGCGGACTTCCGCGACGCCCTCGAGTTCACCTACGAGGTGGGCGAGTTGGCGGAGGCGGAGTGGCATCATCCGGATATCGAACTCGAGTGGGGCGAGGTGACGATCGAAATGTGGACGCACAAGATCGACGGCCTCCGCAAGACCGATTTCGTGATGGCCGCTCGGATGGACCGCATCTACGACGACTACGAACCGGACGAGGACGCGTAGCGCCGACGCCGAGACACCGCTCCGATCCGCGCACTCCGACTGCCGGTCGGTCGAGGTCGGACACCTTGGAGTCGCTTCGACCGCCGACACACCACCGCTGCAACTGAAAACCGAGACGACTGGCTCGCGGATTCCGGGTGCAGGAGCGGTGATGTGAACGCGATAGAGTCGAACCGGAGGGGGATGAGAGCGGTACATACGGGGAAACGGTCGGACGGAGCCGACTCAGACGGAGACACACCACGGTTACATCTGAACGAGCGGGGACAGGTGGGAGGGGCGCTCGGAGTCAGGATCAACGGACACCACTCCTGCACGTGAACGGACGCGCCGTCATGGCGCGGTGACCTAATCCCTGCGAAGCGGTCACTCGAGACACCACCGTTTCGCGTGAAACAGGTCGACAACGACGCGATCGGGTGTCGATCGAACGCAGTCGTCTGAAATGGGTCACCGTGACACACCACCGATACAAGTGAAACCGGACATCGACAGCACGGAGCGGCGGTCGGCGTCGTGTCGGTCGCCGTTCACTTGCAACGGTGGTGTGGGCGGACGGTCCCACGTCCGTCGGTCTCCGGAGCCACCGCTACGGAACCCGACTCAGGCGACGCTGTTCATCCGCGCGATGTCGCGGATCGTCTCGATCTCGGCGTCGAGATAGAGCACGTCGGCCATCGCGTCGACGGCGCTCGAGAAGGGGACGTCGAGTTCGTAGCTGTAGTAGTTCCCCCGGGAACCGCTTCGGTTTTCCTTCGCCGAGAGGATGCCGAGCATCCGGAGATCGGAGAGATGGTTGTGGACCGACCGCTGGGCCAACGAGTCGGTTCCCGACGACTCACAGAGCGCCTCGTACTCCTGATAGAGTTCCCGCGTTCGGCAGGGCGTCGACTCCTTGGCGGCCTTCGAGACGACCGCCAACAGGGCGAGGCGACCGTGCGTGGTCAGTTCCCGCATACCCTCCTCGACTCGCTCCTGCTCGAGTTTCGACCGCGCTCGTTCGACGTGCTCCTCCCGAATTCCGGCGTCGTCGTTGTTCTCCGCCACTTCGCCGGCCAGGCGGAGCAAGTCCAGTGCCTGGCGGGCGCTCCCGCTGTCGCGAGCGGCGAGCGCGGCACAGAGGTTCAGGACGCCGGCGTCGCAGCCGCCCTCTGTGATCGCGACCTCGGCTCGAGACTCGAGGATGTTGGTCAGTTCGGACGCTTCGTAGGGGGGAAACTGCAGTTCGCGCTCGCAGAGCGTGTCCTGAACGCGCGGATCGAGCTGTTCGCGGAACTTGAAGTCGTTGCTGATGCCGATGAGGCCGACCTTCGTCGACTCGAGGTAGCCGTTCGAGCGGGCTCGCGGGAGTTCGTACAGCAGTTCGTCGCGGTCGCCGATCGAATCGATCTCGTCGAGGACGATAACCACCGTTCCGCCGAGCGCTTCCAGTTCGCCGTAGAGCTTCTTGAAAACGGTCTGTTGGGGGTAGCCGGTCGTGCTGATCTCGGCACCGGCGGGCCGAAGGGTGTTGACGAGTTCGACCGCGACCTGATACGACGAGTTGAGCGTCTTGCAGTTGACGCCCAACACCGAGAGGTCGACGTCGTCGTACTCGGTCGCGTCTTCCTGGAGGACGTCCAAGAGATACTCGGTGACGGCGGTCTTTCCGACGCCCGTATTCCCGTAGAGAAAGATGTTGTTCGGCTCCCAGCCGTCGATGATCGGTTGGAGCGCGTCCATGTACGCCTCGATTTCCTCGTCCCGCTCTTCGATCCGCTCGGGCTGATACGATTCCCCGAGGGCGTCCTTGTTCTGGAAGATGTTCTGCTTCCGCTCGAACCGAGGCATGTCCGTACCAAGCGAGATACAATATTTAAAACCACCTTTTCATATGATGCAAGTGAACTCAGACACACCACTGTTTCACGTGAAGACTAGTGTAGGGGGGAGGACTAGAGAACAGTCCGCACTTTCATCTAAATCAGTGATACTTTCCACGGACTGCGGAGAGACGGAACTGCGAATACGTTCTCGGAACTGCGGTTGGTTTCAGCATCTGCGGCTCGGTTTCCAAATACACGGACCGACATGCCGTGAGACGGCTCTTCTCGAGTGCGAAACCGGTTCGAGGCATTGGACGACGACCGACAACGGGTCAGTTATCGCGGAACTCCTCGTCCCACCCTGCCCAACGGCACTTCACTTGTAACAGTGGTGTGTGTCTGTTACGTTCCGTCCCGTCGGCCACGACTCGTAGCGTCTGCATCGGTCGATCGGGACCAGTGATCGACGCGCCGCGACGAACCAGACGGCCCCATCGATGCTCACGTAATCACGATCGAAACCCGACTCCATGATCGAAACACGACCCCACAATCGAAACCACGGGTCGTCGGAGACGACCAGGTCCGCCCGCCATCCGCTGGGGTCTCAGGCGGCTTACGGAGACGGATCGATGCGATTCCCCGTCGACTCGTCGGCTGAACCCTCCGCGTCCTCGAGTGTTATCCCGACGCTCTCGCCCGTGGCAGAGACCGTTACGGTATAGCCGTGATATGCGAACTCGAGACTGGTAAAGCCGGCCTCGGCCGGAAGCGAATCGAGGAGATCGGGATCGATCGCGTCGTACAGCGGTTCCAACTCGACCGGATCGGTGTCGCTGGTCCGGGCGACGAGATCGATGACGGCCATACTCAGTCGATCGTCGGTTGTGTCGAGGTCTGCTGCGGGTTCGAGCGAATTCATAACTCCTGGTCGGGGACCAAGAGTAAAGAAGATGTCCCAATGTTTCAACCATTTATACATGGAGAAAAGAATGATCCGATACGCCGGAACACCGGTCGGGCGAGGACGACTGTAATCCAGTAGTCCGAGGTCGTATATCCGTGTTCCGAGACGCGCTCGTAGCGGTCCCTACTCGCGGCGCGGGACCTCGTGGCGGCCGAAGCCGTAGCGGAGCCGGTTCGCCAGCCGTCGCGAGAACCGGCCGTCGTCGGCCCGCGAGCCGAACCGTTCGGACAGCGCCGTGTAAATCAGCGGCAGGGGGACCTCCTGCTCGAGGGCCTCCTGGACGGTCCACGTGCCGGTCGACCCGCCCTCGATGCGGTCGGCCACGGTGCCGAGGTCGGTTCCTTCCTCGCGGAAGGCCTCTTCACAGAGTTCGAGCAGCCACGAGCGGATCACCGCACCGTTGTTCCAGACCGAGGCCACGGCCTCGAGGTCGAGGTCGTACCGACCCTCGTGAAGCAACTCGAACCCCTCGCCGTAGGTCTGCATCAGGGCGTACTCGACGCCGTTGTGAATCATCTTGACGTAGTGGCCCGAGCCGGCGGCTCCCATTCGCTCGTGCCCGTCGGGTCCGGTCGCGACCGCGTCGAAGACCGGCTCGAGTTCGTCGTAGGCCCACTGTGGGCCGCCGACCATCAGTGAGAACCCCAGTTCGGCCCCCGCAGGACCGCCGGACGTGCCGCAATCGAGATACGCCGCGGGACAGGATTCGGCGCGGCGGACGGAGTCCTCGAAGTAGGAGTTGCCACCGTCGACGACGATATCGTCGCCGTCGAGGTGGGGCTCGAGTTCCTCGAGCGTGACGTCGATCGCGTCCCCGGCGGGGACCATCAGCCAGATGCGCTTGGTCGCGCCCAGCCGATCGACGAAGTCGTCGATCGAGTCGGCGGGCTCGGCACCGGCGTCGGCAGCCCGTTCGACGGCCGCGTCGTCCAGATCGAAAGCGACCACGTCGTGGCCGGCTGCGAGCGTGCGGTCGACGACGATCCGTCCCATCCGTCCGAGTCCGATCAGGCCCAGTTGCATGGATAGGCGTCGGCCGCCCGGTGTGGTAGTGATTGCGGTTCCGCGGCGGTCGACGGCCGCGACCGTCGTGAAACGGAGCGAGCGCAGCCGTCGGCGAAACGCCTACGCGATCGGTTCCTCGAGTCGAGCCCAGCCGATCGCATCGAGAACGAGGATTCGATCGTTGTACCGGACGTAAACGCCGTTGTACTCGCCGTCGCCGTCGGCGTCGTAGTAGGGCAGCGTCTGGCGGACTCGATCGACGACGGACCAGGCACCGTCGCGCTCGAGGGTGATGTGTTCCCATTCCTCGCGTGCACTGTTGCGGATCGCCCGGTCGAGCGCCCGCCGCGCGCCGGGAATCTCGCCGAGTCGTTGTGCGGACGCGTCGACGATCGTCGCGTCGTCCGGGATGTCGTCGGGCCCGATGACTCGCGCACCGAGGTCCGCCTTCGATCGCGACGTGTGGCTCGCCGACCGCTCCGAGTGCAGGACGTAGCCGGCCACGGCAGCCGTCCCCACCGCGAGGACCGACAGGGCGATGTCTTTACCCCTGATCATTAGCGAGTACGTTACAGCAACCGGCTAAGTATCTTTCGCAAGAATGTCCTGCGTTGACGTGTCGGATGATGGGAAGAAAACGCCGGGAGCGGCGATCAGAGCAGGCGAGCGACGTTGGCCGAGAGCAAGCCCGCGACGATCAGCAAGGCGATCGCGGCGACGGCCGCCGCGCGGAACACCGGGAGCGCGTCCCGGGCCGGTTCACGGATTTTCTTTCCGGTGAGGCCGGTTTCGAACCGTTTCACGCCGATCTCGACGAGCGCCGTCAGGAGCAGCCAGAGCGCGACCATCGTGAGCACCAGTCGGCCGTTGGTCGTGCCGACGAGTCCCTCGATATTGTAGCCGTTCCCCGCCAGATGGCCCCCGGTGAGAAGGAGAACGAGCGAACTCACCCGCGAAATATTCGTCAGTTTCCCCGAGATGACCTCGAGCGGCTGAGTCCTGTTGAACGCGCCGTCGCGTGCGAGCGGAACGATGACGGCGGCGACGAAACAGACACTGCCAGCCCAGAGGGCGGCAAAGACCAGGTGTGCCGTTCTGGCGGCGAGCACGTCGACCATACGGGGCCGGTTGGTCAGCGGGCGTATCAGCGTTCCGACTTCCGGCCGAGGGACAGTTGGAAACGCTGTCACGTCCGAGCGCGGGATGCGGTCGCCGGCCGTCGGAGCGCGCACCCTGCGTCACTCACTTGAGCCAGTCGGGTGTCCACGCGACCAGCCGACGCCGACAGCTCGCGTAGAGCAGCGAGACGCCGATCCCGGCGACGATCACGGCGGGGAGTCGGCCGTCGAAGACGAGCAGCGCCGGCCCCGCGAGCGCGAGTCCGAGGGCGGCGTCCTCGGGTGCGCCGTCGTAGCGAATCCACCGTCGTGGGCGGAGCCATCGTCCGCGGACGTGATCGTAGACCGCCCGCTCAGTGCGTTCGTTCCACGGGTCGAGTTCGGGGCCGCCGCCGATCGAATCGCTCGCGGCGTGGAGCCAAGCCGCGACGATGAAGGCGGCCACTGCGAGCGTGAGCGCCGAGGGAGCGACGACCGCGACGCCGACCGCCGGGACGGCGACCCCGAGTCCTGCGACGGGAAAGTGGAAGGTCCGCCGGTGGACGAAAACGAGATCGAAATCGGGAGCGAGGCCGCCGAGGATCGCACCCACCGCGAGCGCGACTGCGAACTCGGGTACGACGTACGCGATCGGCGCGACGACCGCGAGTCCCGCGAACACGTGGGTGGTCGCCATCATCGTGTGTCACTCGAGGGAACGCGAGCGAACGGCAAAACGGTACGCGAACCGGCAGGGATTCGAACGCGCAGGCGCGATTTCACTCGACGTTTTCGCCCTGGTAGCTCCCATCGTAGACGCCCTCGTGGTCGGCCTCGGCGAAGACCAGTTGGGCGATTCGGGCACCGCGCTCGAGTTCGATATCGTGGTGGACCTGTAACAGTCCCTCACCGCGCCCCTCGTAGCCCGCGTCCCACACCGCCGTATTGAGCATACAGGAGTTGCGCATGAGCGACGAGCGCGGGTAGACGAAGCCGATATGCCCCTCGGGGATCGCGATCCGTTCGCCGTAGCGGACGATGTAGGCCCCTGTCGGCAGGTAGTAGGTGTCGGGGTCGGCCTCCTCGAGTTCCTCGAGCGGGCGAGCGACGCGGTCGCCGATCTGTTTGCCGTCCCGGCCGAGACGGCCCGGCTCCAACTGCTCGAAGACGACGTCGGCGGTCAGATCCACCCCGTTGGGCTGGATCTGCGCGTCGGTCGTCGGCGAGACGTGGTCGGCGACGAAGGCACCGGAACGGAACATACGTTGTCTGTCAACCCAACGCCGCGGCGACGAGAAAAACGTATCCGTTCGAATCGACCCTCCGGTTCGGTACCACCCACCACGACAGATATGGGCACGACTGTTCGAGCCGAGCGCGCGGCCGTTTTTTGGGGTCATATGGCGGGCTATTAGAACCTTCTCGACGCCCGTTCGCTCGGCCGGCAATACTTACTCGAAACCCCCCGTTTCAACCCCCCCACACGCCGGTCGTTGCTCACAGAAACACGCTGGATTTATCAGGACGGACGGCCGAGTTCAGAGTGCTATGGGACAGACTCTCACCGAGAAGATTCTCGACGACCACCTCGTCGAGGGCGAACTCGAGACCGGCGAGGAGATCGGGATCGAGATCGACCAGGTACTTACCCAGGACACGACCGGGACCATGGTTTGGCTCCAGTTCGAAGCGATGGGGCTGGACGAGGTCCAGACCGAGATCGCGGCGCAGTACTGCGACCACCAGACCTATCAGTTCGACTTTAAGAATACCGACGACCACCGCTTCCTGCGTTCTGCGGCCGGCAAATACGGCGCTCACTTCTCCCGACCCGGTAACGGTATCTGTCACAACGTCCACCGCGAGAACTTCGCGGCCCCCGGCAAGACGCTGCTGGGTTCGGACAGCCACACGCCCACGCCCGGCGGCCTCGGCGAACTCGCCATCGGTGCCGGCGGGATCGACGTTACCGTCGCCATGGGCGGCGCACCGTACTACATCGAGATGCCCGAAGTCGTCAACGTCCGTCTCGAGGGCGAGCTCCCCGAGTGGGCCACCGCGAAGGACGTCATCCTCGAGCTCCTCCGTCGCCTCTCGGTCAAGGGCGGCGTCGGCAAGATCCTCGAGTACACCGGTCCGGGCGTCGAGACCCTGACCGCACCCGAGCGGATGACCATCACCAACATGGGCACCGAACTCGGTGCGACCACGTCGATCTTCCCGACCGACGAGCAGACCGAGGATTACCTCCAGCGCGTCGGCCGCGGCGACGAGTACGTCGAACTTCAGCCCGACGACGACGCCGAGTACGACGACGAGATCGTCGTCGACCTCTCCGACCTCGAGCCGCTGATCGCACAGCCCTCGATGCCGGACAAAGTCGTGCCCGTCAGCGAGGCCGCTGGCGAGGACGTCGAGCAGGTCATCGTCGGCTCCTGTACGAACGGCGGCTACGAGGACATCCTCCCCGTCGCCAAGATGCTCGAGGGTCGCGAGACCTCGATGGAGACCGACACGATCGTCGCGCCCGGCTCCAAGCAGGCCTCCGAGATGCTCGCCCGCGAGGGCTGGGTTTCGGAGATGATGGCCGCCGGCGTCAACTTCTCCGAGGCGACGTGCGGTGCCTGTATCGGCATCGGCCACGTCCCCTCTTCGGATTCGGTCTCGCTGCGGACCTTCAACCGCAACTTCGAGGGCCGCTCGGGGATCGAAGACGACAACGTCTACCTCTGCTCGCCGGAGGTCGCGGCCGCGGCCGCGCTCAAGGGCGAAATCGTCGATCCGCGAGACCTCGCCGACGACCTCGACGATCTCGAGGCACCCGGCGTCGAACTCCCCGACGAGTACGACGGCTCCAAGACGGACCTCATCAGTCCCGACGAGGCCGTCGACGACGAACTCATCAAGGGCCCGAACATCGGCGACGTGCCGCTGAAAGACCAGCTCGGTACGGACATTCAGGGTGAAGCGCTCCTGAAGATGGAGGACAACATCACGACCGACCACATCATCCCCGCGACCCAGGACATCCTGATGTACCGGTCGAACGTCCCCAAGCTCTCCGAGTTCACCCTCTCCCGGGTCGACGAGACCTTCGCCGACCGCGCACTCGAGGCCGACGGCGGCTTCCTCGTTGCCGGCGAGAACTACGGCCAGGGCTCCTCGCGAGAACACGCCGCGCTGTGTCCGATGTACCTCGGTATCGAGGGCGTCCTCGCACAGAGCTTCGCACGCATCCACCGTGCGAACCTCTTCAACTTCGGGATCGTCCCGCTGACGATCGACGAGGACACCTACGAGAACATCGATCAGGGCGACGACGTGGAGATCGTCGACGACGTCTACGACGCCGTCACCAGCGGCCAGGAGGAGTTCACCGTCCGCATCAACGGCGAGGACGAGTACACGGCGACGCTCGACGCCTCCGAGCGCGAGCGCGCAATCCTCGCTGCCGGCGGCAAGCTGTCCTGGACGAAAGACCAGGCCGAAGGCGGCAGCGGCGCGACGCCCGCCGACGACTGAGGACCCGGCGACGCTCTCGATTCTCCCTTTTTCTCATCGCCGCGGAGTGACGACGCTCCTCGAGAGCCCGCGCGACGGCGCTCCCGTCCGCACGATCTCGAGCGCCGCGGTACCGGCAACGACGGCCGGGCAACGCCATCGTCATACCGTTCCGGCCGATAGCACAGGCGAATGCCTGCCGGTGGACACGAAAACGCTGGCTATCGACGCCTGTTCGATCGCGACGGGCTGACCTTCGGTGCCGGCTTTCCGCTCACGGGAGCGACCCGTTCGTCGCCGACCATCGACGACGAACTGCACCTCGCGAAGCACGCCGAGTCGGTCGGGTTCGACGGGCTCTGGGCTCGCGATGTCCCGACCTACTGGCCGGCGTTCGGTGATGCCGGCCAGACGTTCGAGACGTGGTCGTGGCTCTCGCACGTCGCCGCCCACACCGACGACATCGCGCTGGGGACCTCGAGCGTCGTGCTCACGCTCCGCCATCCCCTCCACGTCGCGAAGTCCGCGGCGACGGTCGACCGCCTCTCGGACGGTCGGCTCGTCCTCGGCGTCGCCTCCGGCGACCGCGACCCCGAGTACCCCGCCTTCGACGTCGATCGCGAGGAGCGTGGCCACCTGTTCCGCGAGTCCGTCGAGACGATTCGCGCCGTCTGGCGCGAGGACTTTCCCGAACTCGAGGGGCGATGGGGACGGCTCGAGGGCGATCTCGACGTGGTTCCGAAGCCGACGACGGAGACGTTGCCGCTGCTCCCGACCGGCCACGCCCGGCAGTCCCGGGAGTGGATCGCCGAGCACGGCGACGGCTGGCTGTTCTATCACCTGCCCGAACGGACGCTCGAGGACTACCTCGTGGACTGGCGCGAGGTCGCCGGCGAGAAGCCGTTCGCTATCGCCGTCCGGGTCGAGTTGGCCGACGATCCGACGGCCGAGCCGGAGCCGCTCCACCTCGGCTTTCACGCCGGCGTCGAGTGGTTCCGGGCGTACTTCGCCCGACTCGCGGACGCCGGGCTCGACCACGCGATTATCGGCCTCCAAAACGACGACCGGGAGGCGGCGCTGTCGACGTTCGCCGACGAGATCATCGGCGAACTGTAGTCGCGTTCGGTGGCAGTACTTCGAGCGAGGTCCGGAACCCACCCCCCGATGCGTTTCACGGCCGCTCCGTTAGGCCCGGTTTTCGCCGCCGAAGCTCGCCGACGGACCGCGTTCGTCAGGACTCGCTCGCGTTCGAAGCCGGCACTGCCCCCGACTGCCCGGTCGTGACCGAGCGTTGCTGTCCCGACCGCGTATCGGGGACCGTGACCGTAAGCTCGCGCTCGGCTTCGATGCGGATGTCGTCCCCCCGCGCATCGATCGCGACCAGTCCGGTGATCGTCCCCCCGCCGTCGACCGAGTCCGGCGGGACCCCGATCGTCACGGCGTCGACCCGCTCGCCCGGTCCCAATCCCCCGGTCCCGCCGTCGATGACGAACCGGGTGCCGTCGATCGATTCCCCGTCGACCGACTGAAGGCGGAACGGGTCGACGGTCAGTGCGACCGTGAGCGACGCCGGACACTGATTGCTGAGATCGAACCGGACGGGCGGGTGGCGCGGACCCCCGCCGAACAGCACGCCGTCGTCCTCGTCCCCGTCCTCGGTCAATCCGAGGTAGGCGTGTGCGTCGCCGACGGGGGCGACGCGAACGTCGCGATCGGCGTCCGCGCTCGAGAACCCGAACGTCTCGACGGCGAGGACGCTACTCGAACCGGCGATCAGGGCCAGCGCGGCACGCCGAGTTCGTTTCATGGGCCGTTCGTATCCAGTGGGTTCGCTGGCGGGGGCACTGCCGATGGCACGTGCGGTCTCGAGGCCGCGCCGACCGGTCGACGCGCCATCAGCCGTCCAGGTCCGTTTCGTCCCGGTACTCGAGGGCCACGGCCGACGGGTCGTCGCCGATTCCGAGTCGGGTTCGGCGCGCATAGTAGCGGTGGGCGACCGCGGAGACGCCGAAGGAGACGACGACGAACAGCCCCCACGCCGACGGCGAGAGCGACGCGAACGGGCCGGGTCCGAACGACACGACCGCAAATACGAGGCCGGAAAGCACCACCAATCCGAGATAGTAGTCGCTCCAGGGAATCTCGCGCCCACGGACGATGTCCATGTAAATTTCGACGTCCTCGAGGGCTGGGGTCGGTTCGACCGTTCCCCGGTCGCGGTCGAAATCGACGACGCCGGCCTCGTCCATCTTCGGGAGATGCGACTGGCGAAGCGCCGTGTACACCCGTTTGCGGTCGCTGCTCGAGACCGCCGTGAGTTCGATATCGTCCTCACAGGCGGCGATCTCCTGCGAGAGGGTACCGATGTCGAGCCGTTCGTCCGCCCGCATCAACTCGTGGAGGATGTACCGCCGTCGTCGGTTCGAGAGGATCGTAAAGAGTTCGTCCTCGGTGAGCGAGTCGGCCGCCGCCGAGGCGTTCGTCCCCATTTCGTCCGATTCGGGGTCCGGGTCCGGTTTCGATGCGTCAGCGTCCCCGGACGGTTCGATCTGAGTTGCCCCCATTTCGGATCGGTGTACTACATTCCCCGATAAAAATGTTGGGACATAAATAAGTAATTGCCCGTGGCCGGTTCGAAAATCCCGTGTTCATCGACTCCTTTCTCCTGTGGCGACCGGTATCGTGAGACGAAATCCTGGCAGACCGACGTGTCAACCGTCGATAGACCGTCTCCCGACGCTACAGGGACGACCGGAAACGGGAGTCAACGATCCCGATACCGCACTGATCGGTCGGTCAGTGACCCGTTACCTCCGAACCAACGGACACCGGGCCGTAGGGCATCCGATCTTGAATCCCGCTTCGGGCGGGTCAATCGAGCATAGCCGCTCGTTCCGAGCCGGTCGGGGAACGGTTGAATACGCCGAAGGAGGAGTTGAGAGGTCGGACACGAACGTATTACAATATCCCTTGTCAGCCATCCCTGATCCGTGATCCCCGCGGCGGGGATCAGACGCGACGAGTCGCAGCAGAGGCGACGAGCGGTCACACGCGAGCGACACACGACAACGGAGCATTCACCAATGCAACGACGCAAATTCGTCATCGGAATGGGAGCACTGGCATCGGGAACAGCCGCGGTTATCGGTACCGGCGCATTCTCGAGCGTCGAGGCCGACCGACAGGTCGACGTGCAGGTCACCGAGGACGCCAACGCGTACCTCGGACTGGACAACTCGGGGGAGGCGAACGATATGTACTTCGACACGACCGGCGACGAGTACGCCGTCGACTTCACCGACTCCGGCAACGGCGGCAACGGCGTGAACCCGAACGCGGACACCGTCGCCGAGGACGTGTTTACGATCACGAATCAGGGGACTCAACCCGTCGAGGTCAGTCTGAGCGGGTCGGGTGACCTGAGTACGCAGTTACCGGGGAGTATCTCGGCACCGGGCTCGGACGGTCTCACCGTCGCGCTCGCGGAGGACGACGGCGATGGTGACGACACCTACGAACTCGGGGTCGGCAAGTCGGTCAACGTGGACTTCGCCATCAACTCCGGGACGTCGAACCTCTCGGGGACGCTGACGATCGGAGCGGAGGCCTGACGAGGTCGCCGAGTATGAATCGGAGACGGCTGTTGGCCGGACTCGGCGCGGTCGCTACCAGCGGCGTCGCGCTCGGGACGGGTGCGTTCACGAGCGCCGAAGCCGATCGATCGGTCGGGGTCACCGTCGCCGACGAGGATCAGGCGTACCTCGCACTCAGCCCGACGCAGGCGGCGAATGCGACGTTCGTCAACCAGGACAGCGGCGCCAACAATGAACTTTCGATCGACATCAACGATGCGACTGGAACGGCGGACAACGGCGACGGCGTCGGGCCGAATTCGGTCTACGAGTTCGACGAACTGTTCCGGATCGAGAACCAGGGCACCCAGGAGATCGAGGTGTCGATCGGTGAGTTGGCGGACGGCGACTTCGACCCGACTGCGAGTGGACTGACCGTCCAGTTCTACCCCGGGACCGACGTCGATAGCCCACTTCACGACGATCCCATCACCCTCGAAACGGGCACCGCGCAAGTGATCGGCCTCAGAATCGAGACCGGAGAGTCGGCCGTTGAGAACTTCGATGCGGACGCGACAGTGAGGGCCAGGGCAACCTAACAGGCCGTCCACATTTCTTTCTGACTCGATAAAAAATGGGGCCCAGCTTCGACGATTGGTCCACTCCCACGGATGCGACCACGGGTATCCCCACCTCGAGTCATCGGTGGAAGGGGCGACAGGCCGAGTTCGGACCCGATCGGCGGTGGCCTCGAACTGTGAGGGACACGCTTCTATCCACTCGGTATGATACCTATCACAAATGTATAAATAGTATAATATTGCTGCACTAGATGAGACATGATTCGGCGAGGGGTGATACGAGGGGGCCAGGTCGTTGTACTGGTTACCCTCGGTGCTCTCGTCGTCGGGCAGCTACTCGGGCAGCCGGTCCTGCTGGGATTCGTCGAAACGGGGAGCATGGAGCCGACGATCGATACCGGCGATGGGTTCGTGGCGCTCCCCAGCGAACTGACCGACGATCCCGAGCCGGGCGACGTCATCGTCTTCGAGGCGACGAAAATCCAGGGCGGCGGTCTCACGACTCATCGGGTCGTCGAGGAGACCCCGCAGGGCTACGTCACGCGCGGGGACGCGAACCCGTTTACTGATCAGGACAGCGGCGAGCCCCACGTCCGGGACGCCCAGATCGTCGCCGAAGGCTGGCGAGTGAACGGCGAGGTCGTGACGGTGCCGCTGCTGGGGACGACCGTGATGACGGCAGGTGAGACGATCGAGCGCATCGGGACCCGACTCGGCGTCAGCGAATCCGGCGACGCGTCGGCACTCGCGCTGCCGATCCTCGGACTCTCGGTCGTCCTCTACGCCGTCGAAACGGTTCGCGAGCGGCGCTCTCCCTCCCTCGAGTCGAGGGGGACCGACGACGGGCGCGGGACCGGAGACGGCTGGACCGATCCCTGGTTGCTCGCGGTGGGGTTCGCGCTTCTGATCGTTCTCGCCGCCGCCGCGGCGATGATCGTCCCGGCCGGAACTCAGTCCTACGACGTCATCAGCGCGGAGTTCGAGTCGGACCGCCCGCTGGTGATCGAGCGAGGGACGACCGACGAGGTCCCCTATTCGATTTCCAACGGCGGGCTCGTTCCGACGCGGTCCTACGTCGAGTCCGGCGACGAGAACGTCCGCCTCGAGCCCGAACGGGCGACGGTCGGGCCACGCGGAGAGAGGACGGTTGCGGTTTCGATCACGGCCCCGGACGAAACGGGCCACTACCCGACGTACGTCACCGAGTATCGCTATCTGTGCGTCCTTCCAGCGCCGGTCATCGACGCACTCTACGAGTGCCACCCGTGGCTCCCGTTCGCGACGATCGTGTCGCTGCTCGGAGGCGGGAGTTATCTGCTGAGTCGACGGCTCGTCGGTCCGGGCGACGCCCGCTCGAAACGGGCGGCGATCCGCAGTCGGTGTACAGGGGCGCAATCGCTTGTCCGGCGGTTGTACTGAGACCGCGTATCAGAGCACGACCTATGTGGTTCCGATCGACCGAAACTGACGGCGCGACGGAGGAACGAACGAGGGCGGACGCGGAGCATCGGGTGCGACTCCGCGTCCTGCTAGCGACGTATCGAACGGGGGCCGTCGTTGTCCTGGTTTGCCTACTCGCAGCGGGTGCGTGGGTGAGTTACGGCGCCTACGCGGCCCCGACTGGGGAGGCGGAAACGGCCCGTCAGGTCGAGACGACCTGGACCGCCACGGGGAACATCTCGCATGGCGCTTCCGTCACCGAACCGACCGCGGTCTATCCGGCGGGGGCGCGACTCGAGAACGAACCGCTGTACTACTCGGCGGTCAGTCCGACGGTCAACGGAACGTTCGTGGGGGGCTATGCGGCCGACAGCGCCGCGGACGTGAGCGTCTCCCTGACGGTCGAGTTGGTGTATCAGTCGGTCGACCCCGACAACGGGACCGTGTACTGGCGCGAGCGCGAACCGCTCGCGGCGACGAACGAAACGGCGGTCCAACCGGGCGAGCCCGTCACCGCGGCGTTCGACGTCAACGTCTCCGCCGTCACGGCACGGATCGACCGGATCGAATCCGACCTCGGGGCGAGTCCCGGGGAAACGGAACTCCTCCTCGTCCTCGAGCGAGGGATCGACGGGACGATCGACGGCGCGGAGCGGTCGGTCGCGGAGGACTATACGGTCCCGATCGCCGTCGCGGACGGGACCTATCGAGTCGAGGACGGAGCGAGCGACGCGTACGACGAGTCCTACGAGGAGTACGAAGCCGTCTCCGCGTCCCCCGCTGCTGGCCCCATGCGATCCCTCGGCGGACCGTTGCTCGTCGCGGCCGGGCTCGGCGGCCTCGGTGCGCTCGTGGTCGCCTCGCGTCGGTTCGGGGAACCGACGGCGGCCGACCGCGAGTGGCTCGCGTACCGCGACGACCGCGAGCAGTTCGACGAGGTCATCACGGTCCTACTGCTTCCCGACGCGGCGCTCGAGGGGCCTCAGGCGCACGTGGACACCCTGGCGGCGCTGGCCGCGTACGGTATCGACGTCGACACCGCGATCGTCTTCGACCCGGACCGGTCGGTATACGCCGTTCGCCGTGACGACTTCGTGGCCGTCTTCGAACCGCCGCGACCGCCGTCGATTGCGGTCGACGACGACATCAGTGACCGGCCGGACTCGAGTTCCGAGACCGGGTCCGAAGCGGACGCGGCCGGTGACGGGGGCCCGGCTCCGAGCGAGCGCCGGAATCACACGCGACCGACCGGCGCGGATGCGCCGACAGCGGGCGAACCCGGCGAGGAGGACTGAGCGACAGTCGGCCTCGCTCCGCACCGTCTCGAGTACGGTCGCGGACCCGTCGTGTCTGGTGGACGCGGTCACGTGATCGAGCCCGTCGGCCACCGTCGCTCTGCCCGCGTCGACTGATCGCTGATGTCCGAATCGGCGATCGAAATCACGACGCCAACGTGGATGACAACGGCCGACGGTGAACGTGCTGGACTGGGCCGGGCGACCGTCCGGTCCGCTCGTCACCACTCGAGGCGGTCGCCGAGTGCCGGCGCGGCGGCGTCGAGGCCATCCTCGCGAAGCGCAGCGGCGAACGCCTCGCAGCGGTCACCGTGATTGACGAGGATTCGTGCGTCCTCGTAGCCCGCGAGGAACGTCCGGAGCCCGTCGCGGTCCGCGTGTGCGGAGAAGTCGTACTGCTCGACCTGCGCGCTGATCGGCAGCGTTCGGCCGTCGATGTCGGCGCTGCCGGTCTCGAGCAGATCCCGGCCGGGCGTCCCCTCGACCTGGTAGCCGGTCATCGCGATCTTGTTCGTCGGATTCGCCCGAATTTCGGGAATATAGGTCATCGCAGGGCCCCCGGACAGCATTCCGCTGGTGGTGATGATCGCTGCCTTCTGTTCAGTAATCCGCTTTCGCTGACCGTTACGTCCGGTGACGAACCGCGCGTGGGATTTCGCTCGTTGAAACGCATCTGCGTCGCGAACGAACTCGGGATACTGCTGAAGCATCTCGGTCACCCGTTGCCCCATCCCGTCGACGTAACACGGGATGTCGTACGCGTCACAGATGAGCATCATCTCCTGTGTCCGGCCGATCGCGAACGCGGGGACGACGACTGTCCCCCCTTCCCAGAGCGTCGTCTCGACGCTCTCGGCGAATCGCTCCTCCACCACGGATCGGTCCGCATGCTCCACGTCGGAGTATGTGCTCTCGCAAATGACGATGTCGGCATCGGGTCGTGCAGTCGTCCCCGAAACCAAACGTTGATCGTCAGTGTGGAAATCGCCCGTGTAGAGCAGCCGTGTCTCCCCATCGTCAACGAGCACGTGAGCGCTTCCCGGAATGTGTCCTGCGTTGTAGAACGTCACGTCATAGCCAGCCGCTTCGAAGGAGTCCCGATACGCGTGTGTTTTCGACACCTGTGTAACGCGCTTGAGATCGGTCTCGGTGAACGGGCAGTTGTATGATCCCCCGTGTAGTTTGAGTGTGTCCCGCGCGAGCGTCAGCGTCAGCTCGTACGTCGGGGGGGTCCAATGAATCGACGGCCGTGCGTCACCGGAAAGCAGGGACGGGATCGTCCCGACGTGATCGAGATGTCCGTGCGAAACAACGACTGCATCCGGGGTCGGTGTTTGTACCGGAAACTGCGGCGGTGTGTCCGTCACCATCCCGAAATCGAGTAGGAGAGAATCGTCCACGAGAATGGCGCTTCGGCCGATCTCACGTGCGCCGCCGAGAAACTGAATGTCCATTACCGGACGTATGCTCGCCAACTGCTTTTCTTCGTCGATCGACCCGCCGTTATCCGTAGAGGGTGCCCACACAACCGAGGGCGATATTCGAACCCAACCCAGATCGTCGGCCGAAGACTCTCGCCGAACTCGCGTTCGATCTCCTTGCGGGGCGGTCGAGCCATCCCGGCCCGTCACCGATCTCGAAGTCGATCCCGCTCGCTCGCCGGGCCACGGGTCCGCGACCCGTCGACATCCGGTCGGGTCGATCGGTCCTCGGTGTCGAGGACTCGCTCGAGTTCCCGTTCGAACGCCTCGTCGTCGAGGTTGCCGTCGACGTACCGGGAGCGAACGCGTTCTTCGGGATCGGGGCGGTTTTCGGTCGGGGTGTCCGAGCTGTTCCCGGCGCTCGAGTCCGAACCGAACAGCGAGAGCAGTCCAACGGCCGCCAGCGCGAGCACCGACAGGACGGCCAGCGTCAGGACCAGCGAGAGGACGGCCGCGATCACCGAGAGGGCGATGCCGACGATCGTGCCGACGACGCTCAGCACGACGATCACGAGGACGAGTGCGCCGAGCCCTTTGAGCAGGACGGAACTGAGACGTCCCATACTCGTCGTTCGGTCGACGAGCACAAAAACCACGCGGGGCCGCCACTCGAACCCGGCGTCGCCGACGTGGGAACGTCAGGGACTGTTCGAGCGACGGTCGTCCGCGCCGGCCGGCGGGAGCGTGGTCCGTTCGACAAGCCCGATGAGATAGACGTCGAGCAGACAGACCAGGAGGATCGTCAGTGGGATGGCCACGTCCGTGTAGCTCACGGCGTCGAACTGCAGTGCGGTTACCACGAACGGCTCCTCGAGGCTGAGCGCACCCGAGACGGTTCGCGCGCTCAGGAACACGAGCGCGAGGCCGTAACAGAGGAACCAGATCCCGCCGCGCTTCCATCGGCCGAGATAACAGTGACCGAGTCCCGCGACGAGGACCGACAGCGGGTATGCCGGCCAGACCGGTCGCGACAGTTCGCTCATCGGGGCTCTCTACGGTCCGGAGGACAATCGGTGTTGCCCTTCGCTGCGGGTCGCTATCCCCGATAGCGCTGAATATCGAACCGGTTGTAGCCGCCGTATGCAAGTTCGAGCGAGCCGATCCACCAGTTCCACCGTTCCGGCGGGGTCCCTTCGGGAGCGTCGGCCAGCTCCTCGAGGACGATCTCGTTGGTCAGGGCGGTCCCGACGTCCGATTCGTACGCGCCCGAGTCCGCGAGATCGACGGCTTGCCGGACGACGACCCGCGATTGGTCCGTCGTCCCGCCGAACTCCTCACGCAGGCGACCCTCGAGTCGCTCGGAGTCGATGAACACGGCTCGAGGTAGGCGTTGCAGCTACTTGACTGTTCGAGCGGGACTTGCGGAGACGGGCGTAGAGGGATCGCGGTCCAGTTCGGTGGCCGGGAGGACGGCTCGAGCGTTGCGAGAGCCGTCCGACCCGGGGGAGGGCAGGCGCTCACTCGATCCGACCGCGAGCGACCGCAGGGAGCGAGCGGGCCGACGACCGATGTGGAGTGAACGCAGTGAACGAAACGGAGGGAGGAGTGCTTTTCATCCAAGTTTTGCCGAGGGTCGGCGAAGCCGGCCCGCAGCGCAAAAGTTGGGTGACGATCGATGATCTTTTGAGCGACGGCCGTCTTCCGTCGGGCATGGCAAGTTTCACTGTCGTTGTCGGCGACCCGGAGTCCGGGTTGGCCCACCAGCTCGAGGCCGAGGAACAGGACGCGAACCGCTTTATCGGGAAGTCCATCGGCGAGGAAGTCGACGGGAGCGCGGTCGGGCTCGACGGCTACACGCTCGAGATCACCGGCGGCTCCGACGAGGCCGGCCGCCCGCTCACCGACGAGGTTGCGGGACCGAACCTGAAGGAAGTCATGATGAAAGACGAGCAGACGGGCTACAAACCGTCCCGTGACGGCGAGCGACGCCGGATCACCGTCCGCGGCCGCGAAGTGTCCGACGCCGTCGCCCAGATCAACGCCTCGATCGTCGACCGCGGCAGTACCGACGTCGACGAACTGCTCGGCGACGACGGCGACGACGAGTAAGTCGCCACCCGCATTCATTCGTTTGCAATGACTGACAGAGTTGCGAGCGACCATCCCTCGGTCCCGACTGTCCGGTCGACGTGTACGGAGACGGCGACGGGCGTCAAACTCGAGGTGCCAGCCGACGACCGCGAGGCGTTCCCGACCGACGAGGTCGTCCGAGTCGTCCTCGACGGCAAGGAACTGTTCGCGCGAGTCGAACGGGCGTTGACCGGCGACGACCTGTCGATCCCGGGCGTCTACGACACGCCGGACCTGGCTCGAGACCCCAGCGGCGGGACCGACCGACTCACCGAGTGGACCGCCGACCACGACGTTCCGGCGGGCGGCTCGGTCCTGATCGACGTCGTCGAACCCGAGTTCCTTTATGGTCTCCGCTCGCCCGGCGAGACGACCTACTACGACGCACGCGAGCCGCCAACCGAGAGCCTGAGCGAGATCGCGGACAGCCTCGAAGACGAGTAGCCCGAGTTACAGTCGCGGGAGGACGGCGGACAGCAAGAGCCCGAAGGCGAGGTGTCGGACCATCGTCCGTTCGACGGTCGAACGCACGTACGCCTCGTCGGCGATCGAGTACTCCTTGGTTCGAACCTTGGCGTGCATCGACAGTACGTCCGCTTCCTCTAACTCGTGGAGGGTCGGATAGACGGTCCCCGGACTGAGTTGTGTCTCGAAGAGGGAGGTCAACGCCGAGATGAGTTCCTTGCCGTGGGTCTCCCCGTGAAGCGCGATGAGCACCAGGAGGAGTTCCTCCAGATTGTCCCTGACGATGGCCTCGTCGAACTGGACATCGTCGGCCGGGAACGCTCCGTGGACTTGCTCTATGAGTTCGTCGAGTTGCCGTTCGATGTCTTTCGGTGCGTCCTCAGTCGACTCGAGGGCGGGATCGGACGGGTTCGACTGACTGTCCGTGAGTATGCTCCTCGTGAGTTCGTCGAGCACGGATTCGACGGTGCGGCTGTTTTCATACATTGACGATCACTGGTGGAGGTCGTGAGATGGTCGTCCTCGGCCGCCGGCTGTGGTCGACCAACGGGGGAGCGAGCGCGGGATGGAGATACGACTACTGAGCCCGTGTCACTGTGACGTATTAAGCGGCAGGGAAACGAACGGTCATCCGACCTCATAAATTAAGATATCGTGTTGAAAACGACAAATGTTAACTGCTAACACGACTGTACCCGGACGGGTGACCGTTGGTCCGGTGTCGGTCCCGAACGGAGCGACGCGAATACCGCCCTTTTTCCACGTCGAGCATCAATCCGTGGCCATGAGTAACCCACGCGAGGAGTTTCTGGCGGGCGACCGCCTCGAGGACGTTGCGCTGTTTCTGGCGGACTCTTACGTCTCGGACGATCGACTCGAACGGTTCGGCGATCGCGTTGACGACGGGATCGTGATCGTGGTCGACGGCGAGCGCGGCCGGAGCGCCTTTCAGGCGGCGACGGGAACCGGTGCGATGGAGTTCGCCAAGTCCGCAATGAGCAACGAGGGGGAGATCACGGCCGATCTGGCGGGCGGTCGGTGTCCGGACGCGGCGGACGACGAGGAGCACGCGGTTCAGTTCGTTTTCGCGTTCGCCGAGGATCAAAACGAGGAGGTCGGCGGCATCTACGCCGACGGTGCCGTCGTCCACGCCTACGCCCAGTGTACGTGCGGAACGGCGTTTTCGGATCGGTGGAACGTGACCGACGAGACCGACAAGTAGTCCCGAGTCGAGTCGGGAGCCTCCGTACAGCGGTCAGGTCGCGCTGTCGTCGGCTTCCGCGGCCGCTTCCGTAACGACGTCACGGAAGGCGTCGAGGATGACGCGTTTCGTCACGGCACCCCGCGTCGTCCAGTGGTTCGCGTAGTCGAGCATGTCGTCGTAGATGTCGGGCTTGCAGCCCGCGGCCTTGGGGTGGCCGCCGCCGTTGACCTTGCCCGCGACCTCGTGGCAGCGTTCGAACTCGTCGGTTCCGCGAATCGAGGCTGAACCGGCGGGCTTGACGATGATCGAGGCGTCGGCACCGCGTTCACGCATCGCCTCCGCGACCTCGTTTTGCGAACAGCGACCGTAAGTGATCCCGACCGTGTAGCCGCCGATCTCGCGGAGTTCGGCCCGGCCAACGGCTTGATCGATGAGTGCCTCCTTCTCGACGCGGCGCTCGGCGATGTACTCCTCGACCCATTCGGGGAGGTCGACGCCGTACTCGCGGACGACCTCGACGTACTCCCCGGGATCGGTCCAGTACGCGTAATCCGCGAGGTCGTCGCTGCGCGGGTCCTCGCGTAGCCAGAGGTCGTGGTCCCTGGTCACGGCGGCCAGTTCTTCGTACATCGGCCCGAACCCGTACTCGAGCGAGCGAGCGACCACGTCGGCGCTACACTCCTCGTCGGAATCGCCGATCACGAGGTCGACTCCGGCCTCCCGGACCGCCCGTGCGACGTCGTCGCCCCACTGATGGTGGTCGTACCACGCGAGACGGTCGGCGATCTCGAGCGCGGCCGCGAGTTCCTCCTCGACGTACTCGTACCGATCGGGCGCGAGATCGCACACGAAGATATCGATCCCGTTGTCGCCGTACTCGGCAACGCGAGCCAGCGCGTCCTCCACGTCGTGGGGACTGGCAGGGAGCAACGCGACGCCGTGGGGCGTCGGCTCGGGCTCCTCGAGCGGTTCGCCGGCCGCGTCCGTCGCGTCGCCCTCGATCTCGTCCGGTTCCGGGACGTTCCGCACGTCGTCGTAGGCCTCTCGAATGAGCGCGACACAGGCCAGCCCGTCGGCGTCCGGATCGGCGATGACCGCAGCGTCGGCCCCCTCGAGTGCGGCCTCGGTTCGTTGCTCCGTGAGGTCGTCCTCGAGCGCATCGGGCAGGAAGAAACCGGTCCCCGGCAGGACGGACTTCCGCGAGAGCGACAGATCGCCACTCCGAATGAGTTCGTCGTACATGCTGCGTACTGGGAGACCGCCCGGGAAGTAATCGCCGGTCTCGCGGCTCGTCGCTCGGTCGCTGCGCCGAGTCGTCGTGCGACGCCGCCCGAGCCCGGACACGCGTCTCCGACGCGCTCGTCGATCGTCACCGCCGGTCGGCGAGCGCGGTCGTATGGGACGGGCGGTCAGGCGACGGTCGCGTTCCCGTCGTCCCCGTCGTCTTCGCCCGCGGGCGCGAGTTGCCGCACCGTTAGTACGGGGACCGGCGAGGTGCGAACGATCCGTTCGGCGACGCTGCCGAGCAGGAGACGGTTCTCGCCGTGACGACCGCGGGTGCCGGTCGCGACCACGTCGGCGTCGACCTCGCGGGCGTAGTCGCAGATCTCGGCGGCGGGCCGTCCCTCGCGGACAGCCGTCGTCACGTCCCTATCCGCCCGCTCCTCGACGGTCGTGAGCGCGGCGTCGGCGGTCGTCTCGAGCGCGGTGCGGAGTTCGTCCCGGAGCTGCTGGGGTGAGGCGTCGACCTCGCTGGCGTCGATCACCGAGAGCGCGTGGACCTCGGCATCGAACCGGTCGGCGAGATCGAGCGCGATGTCGACGGCCCGTTTCACGCTGTCGGAGCCGTCGGTGGCGACCACGACCGTATCGAACATATGTAGCGGTTACGCTCACGGTTGCTTAAAGACCCCCGTTCGATCGGGCCGTGGCAGCCGACCCGTCGCCGGAGTGGTGGGGTGGCTTTTTTGTGACCGGCCACCCACTGCCGCGTATGGACGCCAGCGAGCCGTTTACCGTCGACACCGTTCTCGCACCGGTCGACGGGAGCGACGAGTCAGCCACCGCCGTCGAATACGCCGTCGCCGTCGCCGACCGCTACGACGCCTCCGTCCACGCGCTGTTCGTCCTCGGACGCGGCGTCGTCCGGGGACTGGACGCCGGTACGGTCGACGAGACCGCCGTCGCGGAGAACACGCAGGGGTTTTTCGATGATATCGGCGACATCGCCGCTGACGCGGACGTACCGCTTGCGACCTCCGTCGACGAGGGCTTCTCGCAAACGCGGAAGACGCGTCATCCGGGCAACGTCGTGCTCGACACCGCCGACGACATCGACGCCGACTTCATCGTCCTCCCCCGGGAACCGGTTACCGAAACCGAAGCGGAGGTCCTCGAGAAAGCCGCCGAGTACGTCCTCTCCTACGCGAGCCAACCCGTCCTCTCGGTCTAACCGTCTCAGTTGTTGCAAATACGATTTCGTTATTCGTAGGCGACCACCTGGCCGTGGATGTCGTGGGTGTTCAGCGCGTCTCGCGGCCCCTCAGCCGAGAGGTACGAAACGCCACCGACGCGATACTCGTGTAGTTCTGCCGTCGTCGGTGCGGACGATACGGGCCGTCACGCGGACGTTGTCGTACATCATTCGCACTCCTCCTTGATGCCCGTCTCCGGGTCGATGTCGTCACCGAGTCGCTGGCGGTCACGTTCTTCGATTTCGGCCTGCTGTTCGTCGGTGAGTTCGCTCCATGTCGCGCCCGTATCCCACGGGTTCCAGCCGAACAGCGCGGTCACTTCGTCAAGCCGCTTTTCGACCTGCCGGATGTAGAAGCGAGCCTCTTCGATGTTGTGCTTTTCGGGTGTCTCGCCGCGCTCCAGGGCGACCTTGATGGACGAAGTCAGTTCGGCGAGTCGGGCGACATCGCTCCGGGTGGACTCCGCGGGGTGCCGGAAATATTCCACCAGGCAGTCACAAGCGAGGGATTCAGCCTTCTCGGGATCGACGTCCTCACCGCTCATCAGAAGTCACCCGAGAAGTCCTTGCGGCCGAAGATGAGCGATCAGCGCACGCGAAGCCGTCCTCAAACTTCGCGCACTCGTCACAGTTATCTTCAGTAGTCGATTCGACCGTCGTGCCGGAGGGTTGAAGTCCGGCGAGGGCGGATATCTTCATGGGTTTCTGGCCTCAGAAGCCCGGCCTGGATGGCTCCAACACCCAGGCGTTTCCTATGACGGTCACGCCCCGAGAGGCCGGACTTTCTTCGCACCTTCTGCTATGTAGCATACCGCATTAAGTGTTGTGCCATCTGCCTTTGAGCAGAAGGTTGATGGGAGAACCTTGCGACCTAGAGACTAATGGATGAAGACCGGGAAAGAAACGAAGACGGGCGATTTGAGCCCGAACACACCGATGAGGAAGTATTTAATGCGGTTCGAAAACACGAGCCCGCGGGCACAAAAGAAGTTGCCGACGAACTCGGGATTGCGCGCCAGAGTGCGGACTATCGGCTTCGACGTCTTCTGGATAACGGACGTGTCTCAAAGAAGAAAGTCGGGAATTCTCTAGTCTGGTCTGCTGAGGAATGACGGACGATGGGTCGCCTTTCGACGATGACGGCGAATGGGGTGACCAACGTACCTGACGACGATCAGGGCGAAGAGGCCGCTAACAAACTCGAACGCGCGACGAATCTTGGGCAAATATCTGGTTCTACCATCTACAACTCGTCGGGTCCTGAGATGGTGATGATACTGAACGAATGGTGGTACCTCGGGATCAAGGGGCAGTTGTTCGGCACTTCCAGAAGGATGCCGGTCTCCCGGAATCCGTTGGGAGGCTTCGTCTGCACCCGTACTACCCCTCAAAGTAGAATCCATTGCTGAACATATCCTCTCTATTCAGCACCGAGTGCCAACCACATCAGAATATTTACTGAGTTCGCCGCCATATTATCGCATATTGTTTCTCTCATTACGTTAAATAAATAAACTGTATTTACACAATTGGTATGGGAGTCCGACGCGGTCAACCGCCGTCGGTCACGCCGTTATCGTCGCTCTCGAGGCGGATCGCCATCTCCTGTTCGAAGCTCTCGGTGCCGGTCGACTCGAACCCGACCCGCTCGTAGAGCGCGATCGCCGGGTTGTTCCAGCGTTCGACCGTCAGCCACACTCGCTCGATGCCGACATCGATCGCGTGGCCCAGGAGGTTCTTCAGCAGGACCGTCCCGATCCCGGCCCGCTGGTAGGCCTGCAGGACGAAGATCGCGAGTTCCCACTCGATGTCGGATGCGTGTTCGACCGCGGCCGGATCGTCGGTATCGGGAACGAGCATCGCGTGGGCGATCGCGTCCCCGTCGTGGCGCGCGACGACGTTGACGCTGTCGTCACCGATCGTCTCGAGCCAGGTCCGGATCCGTTCCTCGCCGGTCGGCGGGATCCCCTGTGCGCGGTCGGTCGGATCGAACGCGGTGTACATCCCGACGACGTCGTCGAGCGTCTCACCGGTGAACGACTCGGCTGTCCGAACCTCGATCGACCGTCCGTCTCGATCCTCGACCGTCGTCGGGGGCGAGGGGAAGGGGCCGGACGGTTCGTCGGGATACTGACGCGTACCGGCCATCGTTATCGCACCAGTTTGACCGTCGTCGGGGCGTTCAGCAGGACGAATTCGGTGATCGGCCCGAGCTGAATCTTCCCCATCGGGCTCAGGGTTCCGCCGCCGATGACCAGCTGGTCGTAGTCCCCCTGCTCGGCGTAGTTGACCAGCGCGCTTCCGGGATCGCCGTCGAGTTTCTCCACTTCGACATCGGTGATGCCGGCCTCCTCGAGGGCGTCGACCGCCTGTCGGTACATCTCCTCCTGTGAGCGTTTCGACTCGGGTTTCTCGACGACGACGATCGTCAACTCGTCACCGACCTCGCGCGTTCGATCGAGGGTTCGCCGGAGCGTCTTCACTGACTCGTCGCTGCCGCCGAGACCCAGCAACACGTTCATACGGGTGACTGTGCGCCCGTACACGAAAACGGTTGTGCCGATGTCCGGGGCCGACACGCTACCAGCGCGACCGCCGGGAGTGAAACTCACTCACATACGTTGCACGGGACGACGCTGTTAAGAACGTGTAGTGACTACATGCACCGAATGAGTGATGCAGCGCTCGATGTCGTGGAGTTCCTGCTCACGACGAGCGTGTATTCGGACGACCGGACGCTAGACGAGAACGACCTCCCGCCGTCGTTCCGGCAGGTCTACTGGACCGGTGGTGTCGCCGACGATGACGGGAGCGACACCGAGGGCGGCAACGGGGGCACTCGAAAACCCGCCGGCATCGACCGTCCGCTATCGGTCACGACCACTACCGCCCGCGAGGCGACCGGCGTCGACCGCCCGTGGGAGGCGGTCTCCGAACTGATGTTCACCGAACGCGACGAGTTCTCCGGGACGATCACCCTCGCCCAGCAGGGGATGGCCGAGGAATGGTTCGCCGAGCGCGTCGACGCGGACCGATTGCTCGAGAACCCGACGCTGGCGAAACACTTCGCGTCCCACGACGACTACGAGTTCGACGTAACTCACGAGGCGGCACGCGAGCGGAACCGACCGATTCAGGCCGATCGCGTCTGGATCGACGGCCTCCTCAACGAGTACTTCGACGAGGAGGACGACGAGGAGATGTTGGACCTCGTGGAAGTTCGCGCGCCCGAAGAGGTCGACATGTCCCTCGACGACCTCGTGCTCACCGAGGATCAGCAGAACGAACTCGACAAGATTTCGAAAGCGATCGAACACCGGGATTATCTCGCCGATATCGGGCTGCGAGAGATCGGGAAACTGCTGTTCGTCGGGCCGCCAGGAACCGGGAAGACGTCCACCGCGCAGGCGCTGGCACAGGACATGGACCTGCCGTTCGTCGAGGTCAAACTCTCGATGATCACGAGCCAGTATTTGGGCGAAACGGCGAAAAACGTCGACAAGACGTTCGAAGTCGCGAAACGACTGTCGCCCTGTATCCTCTTTATCGACGAGTTCGACTTCGTCGCCAAGACCCGCCGCAGCGACGAACACGCCGCGCTCAAGCGCGCGGTCAACACCCTTCTCAAGAGCATCGACAACATCTCGCTCATCGATGACGATGTCTTGCTCATCGGCGCGACCAACCATCCCGACCAGTTAGACGACGCCGCCTGGCGACGGTTCGACGAGATCATCAACTTCCCCAAACCCGATTCGGGCATGCGGGCCGACATTCTCGGCCTCATCACGCGAACGATGGACATCGACGAGTTCGATCCGCATCTCATCGCCGAGGTCACGGAAGGGCTGACCGGCAGCGACCTCCGGATGGTGCTCCGGGAAGCGGTGCTCGAGGCGCTGACCGAGGACCGAACGACGCTGACCCAGGAGGATCTCTTGAACGCCGTCGAGGAGTTCGAGGAACGGGACACGCTGAAGAACATGGACATGATGGAGGGGGACCACGACGCGCTCGTCGCCGGCGGCGACATCGACAAGGCTAGCGACGGGGGTGAGCCAAGCGATGCGAGACGATCGTCGTCAGACCACGGGGCCGACGGTGGCCACTCACACGATCACGACCACGATCACTGACGCCTGACTCGAAACTGGATTAGACTTCTATCCTTGTTTTCGCACCGGCATCGTATACGAGTCGTCTCCGACGGATTGGATAGTCCCCGGTGGCGATAGTAGCGAATCCGTGTTGTCGGGGTGGTATTACAGCGGAGAATATAGTCACTACTGACCGTTATCGCACACCTGGTCAGATGACGGCTTCGCGATCAGTGTGTGAATCGTTTCAGTGTTTACCATAGTATGGTAGATATTTCTACTGGGATTTTTAAATGATGTACCAGAGATTCAGCGGATTTAGTCAGTAATGGAGAATAATGTAGTGGAGTGCTTTTTTGCCTGTCCCAGAAACCTGTGAGTATATTATCATCCGCTATTAGCATCACGTTTGCCGATATTCTATGGTAAATTTAATATAACATTCATTTCTATATGGGCCCAAAGCCGCGATACTCAAGAAGACATATATGTACGGAGTAAAAATATCTCGTATATGTCTGAAACATCAAAAATTACAGACAAATCAGCATTCACAACCGGATCGCTTGTCAAACAGGTTGTCCTCACAATCATCACACTTGGACTGTACCCGATCTACTGGACGTACAAGACTGCAAAGGCGCTCGATCAGGGAACGAACCAAGATCTGTCCCCGATTCTGGCGATCATTCCGTTCGTAAACATTATCGTCTTCTGGCAGATTTCCAACGCAGCAGAGAGTGTCACGGACCAGGGAGCGATGCCGATTTTCCTGCTTTTCATCTTCTTCCCGATCATCTCCTGGTACTGGGTCCAGACCGGGATCAACGCTGTTGCACAGCAATAACGCTGCGTACACCGAGATAACGGGGTCGCTGCCGTCCCCGAGTTCCGAACCGGAGACGGTCGCACGAACGGTTTTCGCCGCCGCGACGGATTCGGACTCGAGGGCGGCGCGGCTGCCCGACGGCCGCTCGACGCCACGCTTTTCCACCCGCCTGCCGTTGCGAGTCACATGCCCGACGACCGGAACGTATACGGGACCGAACTCGAGCCCTGCTGTACCGATCCGATGACGGGATTCCTGCGGGACGGGTGCTGTCGCCGGGTCGAGTCCGATCGGGGCCGACACGAACTCTGTGCCGTGATGACCGAGGAATTTCTCCGATTCAGTCGGGCGCAAGGAAACGACCTTACCACGCCGAAACCGGAGTTCGAGTTTCCGGGACTCGAACCCGGCGATCAATGGTGTCTCTGTCTCGGCCGCTGGATCGAGGCCGAGGAAGCCGACTGCGCGCCACCGGTCGTGCTCGAGGCGACCCACGAGGCGGTCCTGCGCGACGTCGATCCGGACCTCCTTCGCGACCACGAGTACGACCCCGGCGATGACGCCGATCACGGGACGGTGTAGGGATTCCCCCGTCTCGCGGGGAATACCCTTTATGCGACGGCTGTCAATCACCCTCTATGAGCGATGACCCACCACAGGGGGACGCCGCGGACGCGTTCGCGGCCCGGGCACGGGCCGACTACGGCAAGTCGATCCGTGAACTCGTCGTGTTCGGCGACGCCATCCAGGGCGATCGCGATGTCCACGCCGAGGCCGAGGTGTTGATCGTCCTCGAGGCGGCCGACGAGGAGCGCGAACGGCAACTCGAGCAACTGGCCAAGACCGTCGGGGCCGAGTACGGCGTCGTCTTCTCGCCGTACGTCCTCCCCGCCGAACGAGTCGACGAACGGGAGGACCATCCGCTGCTCCGGCGGGCGTTCGCGGAAGGGCGATCGTATGTGTAATCGCACACGCGAGCGGGCCGGAGGGCCGCAGTGACGATGCGGGTAACCCTGCTCGGAACCGGCGACACGACGGGGACGCCGACCGTCGGCTGCGACTGTGACACCTGTACCGCCGCTCGAGAGCGCGGCGTTGAGCGCACGCGATTCTCCGTCCACGTCGAGAACGAGCGGACCGACGAGTCGCTGCTTATCGACTTCAGCCCCGACTTCCGGTATCAGTTCCTCCGCGACGAGGTCCCGCTGCCCGATGCCGCCGTCATTACCCACATCCACTTCGACCACCTCGACGGGTTGGGCAACGTCTTTCGCGTATTGGACGACCTGTCGGTCTATGCGGCCGACGAGACCGACCCCGAGACGGGCGCGAGCGTCGCTGAGACGGTTCGCGCCGACTATCACTACCTCGATCGCGTTACTGTCGTACCGACGACGCCCCTCGAGACCGAACGGATCTGCGGGCTCGACGTGACGCTGGTGCCGGTCGAGCATCCGCCGCTGATCTGTTACGGACTCGCCGTCGAAGACCCGGAGACGGGCGCGAAACTGTCGATTACTGGCGATACGAGCTACGCGGTTCCCGAGGAGTCCCGCGCAGTGTTGGCCGATCCGGATCTCCTGCTGGCCGACGCGATCGTCCCGGCGAGCCTCTGCGACCATCACCCCCTCGGCGGCCGCCACGAGGACGCCACCGGCGTCGCCCGGACGTTCGGCACGAAACACATGACACGAGAGGGAGCCCTCGCACTGGCCGCGGAACTGGACGCCACGCGGACGCGGCTGGTCCATCTAGCTCACTTCTATCCCGCCGCAGAGGCGTTCGAGGAGCCGCTGGCGATCGACGGCGAACAGTACGTCCTGTGACCGCGACCTGCCGTCGACGCCGCGGCCGCGAGCGTCAGCCGAACCGATCCAGCCCCGACTGCCGTCGACGCTTTCCGCTCGGCTCGGCCTCCCACGACGTTCGCCGATCGCGCTCGGCCTCGAGATCGACGGCGGTCGCCGACGCCGCCTCGTAGCCCGGACACGCGCTCCCACACTCCGATCCGGCGTCGATCACGCGACCGTTCCACTCGCAGTACGGTAGCGTCGCACCGCTCGCGTCGTCCGGGCGGCAGGCCGCACACTCGGGGAAGTCGTACGTTCGCCAGCCCTTTCCATAGGCCCGTTCGGCGATCCGTCGGCGGGCCCGCGCCTTCGCGGCGGGCGAGACGGGCGCGATCTCCGTCCGACCGGGGTGGGACTCGAGGGGCTCGATCCCGGGCTCGTCGACCGCCAACGGCGTCGGCTCGCGGAGCACCTCGATCTCGAGCGAGCGACCCGCGTCCGCCCCGTCGCGGTGGAGCCGCCAGACGCCGACCGCCTCGGGGAGCCGGTGCAGATGGGCGCGCGTCACGTAGCTCTCGGTCGCGAGCACGACTTCGTCGACCAGCGCGAGGCTCACGTCCGTCCGCAGTTGGGCCTCGAGATCTCCCGGGCGGCCGAGATCGGGCTTGTTCTCGATCCCGACGATGCGGTCGTACCACTCGGGGTAGCGGGCAACCTGGCGGACGTACTCGCGGCTGCTGGCCGCGCTGGCGCTGTGGTCGCGTTCGAAGAAGCCGATCTCGAGCGCCCGCTCCGTGGCGCTGCGAGCGCGCTCGGGATGACAGTCGAAGGCGTCCTTCCAGTAGCGCGCCTGCCCGGTGCCGACGGCCGACTCGATGGCGGCGTCCGGGATCGTCTCGCTCGTGATCGCGACGCGGTCTTCGAATTCGGGTCCGGGTTCGACACGGACGATATCGAGGATTCGCCCACCGGGTTCGGCGACGCCGCCGCCGAGCTGGCGAGCGACGAGTCCGTCGCGTCGCTCCTCGAGGCGGGCGCACAACTCGAGTTCGAAGGCGAACTCCGACACGGTCACAGGGAGTGTGGGAACCGAAATAAGTCGTCGGGTTCGGCGGGCCGCGACGCTGCGCCCGCATTCGCGTCCCCACTCGAGGGAGTCGAATCGTCGGCCGCCCCTGCACTGGTGGCCGACTGCGCTACGGACGACCGCCGGACCCGTCCCGTGAGAGGCGTTCGGTCGGATGGGAACTGTCAGCATACCGTTTCGTCCGAGCCAAGCGATAGCTCGCAACCTTTATCAGTCGCACAGCGGAATCAATACCCAAGATTACTCATCGTCTTATGGTAGGAAATCGACAACCGGAGGTGAACATCGGGCTCGTCGGTCACGTCGACCACGGCAAGACGACGCTGGTGCAAGCGCTCAGCGGCTCGTGGACGGACCAACACAGCGAAGAGATGAAACGCGGGATCTCGATCAGGCTCGGCTACGCCGACGCCACGTTCCGTCACTGCGAGGGACTGGACGAACCCGAGTGTTACACCGTCGAAGAGGAGTGTGCGGACGGCACGCCGAGCGAGCCGCTCCGGACCGTTTCGTTCGTCGACGCCCCGGGGCACGAAACCCTGATGGCGACGATGCTGTCGGGCGCGTCGCTGATGGACGGTGCCGTGTTGGTGGTCAGCGCCAACGAACCCGTCCCACAGCCCCAGACCGAAGAGCACCTGATGGCGCTCGACATCATCGGGATCGACAACATCGTCATCGCACAGAACAAGGTGGATCTCGTCGACAGCGAGACCGCGCGGAACAACTACGAGCAGATCAAGGAGTTCGTGGAAGGGACCGTCGCGGAAGACGCCCCGATCGTCCCCGTCTCCGCGGGCCAGGAGGTCAACCTCGACCTGCTCATGCAGGCCATCGAAGAGGAGATTCCCACGCCGGATCGGGACCCCGACGCAGACCCCCGGATGCACGTCGCCCGCAGTTTCGACATCAACAAACCCGGGACGACCGCGACGGACCTCGCCGGCGGTGTTCTCGGCGGCAGCCTCGTGCAAGGCGAACTCGAGGTCGGCGACGATATCGAGATTCGACCCGGCCGCGAAGTCGAGGAAGGCGGCAAGACCGAGTACGTCCCGATCGAGACGACCATTCGATCGCTGCAGGCCGGCGGCGAAGCCGTCGACACCGTCACGCCGGGCGGGCTGCTCGGCGTCGGGACCGGGCTCGACCCCTCGCTGACCAAAGGCGACGCGCTGGCCGGCCGGATGGCCGGTCCGCCGGGCTCGCTCCCGCCGACGTGGAACGAGTTCACCATGGACGTCGACCTCCTCGAGCGGGTCGTCGGGGCGGAGAGCGGCGAGACGGTCGACGAGATCAGCACGGGCGAGCCGCTGATGATGACCGTCGGGACGGCGACGACCGTCGGCTCGGTTACCAGCGCTCGCGAGGGCGAATGCGAGGTCGCACTCAAGCGGCCCGTCGCGGCCGATCCGGGTACGAAAATCGCGATCAACCGCCGTATCGGCGCGCGCTGGCGGCTGATCGGCCTGGGAACGCTCACGGATTGACGCGATGGGCACGCCGACGCGGGTCGCCATTGACACGAGCGCGCTCATGATGCCCGTCGAACTCGACGTGCGGCTGTTCGAGGAACTCGAGCGGCTCTTGGAGAGCTACGAGCCGACCATCCCACAGGCAGTCCTCGAGGAACTTCGGCGGCTCTCCGAAAAGGGCGGCCAGGAGGGGACGGCCGCGACCGTTGGTTACGACCTGGCGACCGAACGCTGTCTCGTCGTCGACACGGAGGCATCGTACGCCGACGACGCGCTGGTCGAACTCGCCTGCAAGGGGACCGTCGACTACGTCGTCACGAACGACCGCCCGCTGCGCGACCGCGTGCTCGAAGCGAGCAGACCGGTAATTGCATTACGCGGGAGAAACAAGTTAGCGATCACTCAACCATAGATGTACAAACGGGTTAGACTGAAGGACACAGTGGAAGTACCGCCGGAAGAGCTCGGCGACGTTTCGCCGGATCGAGTCAAACGACTGCTCCAGGACAAACTCGAGGGGCGGATGGACGAAGAGGTCGGCAGCATCGTCTCCGTCACCGAGGTCCACGATATCGGTGAAGGAACGGTGTTGCCGAACCGTCCGGGCGTCTATTACGAGGCCGAGTTCGACGCCGTCACCTTCGATCCGCAGATGCAGGAGGTCGTCGACGGCACCGTCGTCGAAGTCGTCGAGTTCGGTGCCTTCGTCGGGATCGGTCCCGTCGACGGATTGCTGCACGTCTCGCAGATCAGCGACGAGTATCTCGCCTTCGACGGCGAGAACCAGCAACTCGCCTCGAACGAATCCGCCCGCTCGCTCGGCGTCGAGGACGCCGTCCGGGCCCGCATCGTCACCAAGAGCATCGACGAGCGCAATCCCCGCGACTCGAAGATCGGGCTCACCGCGAAACAGCCCGGGCTCGGCAAGCACGGCTGGCTCGAGGACGAACGCGAAAAACGCGAAGCGGCCGCAGGTGAATAACCATGGCATCCGACCGTCTCGTCTGTCGCGAGTGTCACCGGGTCAACGAACCGGATAACGAGACCTGTGACGCCTGTAACTCCTCGTCGCTGACCGAAGACTGGGCGGGCTACGTCATCATCGCCCACCCCGAAGAGAGTCAGATCGCGACGGAGATGCAGATCACCGAACCGGGCGCGTACGCTCTGAAGGTTCGCTGACTCGCGTGACCCGCGACGACGACGAAGCGCCGACGCTCGCCGCCGACGAACAGCTACTGGTTTTGCCGGACGACCTCCGTCACGAACTCAAGGAGCCGATGGGCCCGATCGAGACCGACGCCGAACGGCTCCTCGAGGCCGTCGACGGTCCGGTCATCGCCGTCGGCGATGTCGTCACCTACCACCTCCTGCAGGCGGGCCACCGTCCCGCCGTCGCGCTCGTCGACGGCCGAACGAAACGCAGCGCGGTCGACGAGGAGATCCACGATGCGGTCACCGAGGGCGCGAGTATCGAGACCCGGAACCCGCCGGCCGAACTCGGCGCGCCGGTCGTCCGGGCACTCCGGCGTGCGCTCTCGACCGACGACCCCACCACGATTCTGGTCGACGGCGAGGAGGACCTCGTCGCGCTGCCGGCGATCGTCGCCGCGCCCGAGGGCGCGAGCGTCGTCTACGGCCAGCCCGACGAGGGGATGGTCCACGTGAAAGTTGCCGACGACCACCGCGCCGAGATGCGCGACCTGCTCGAGCGCTTCGAGGGCGACACCGACCGATTCTGGGCGCTCCTCGAGGATGCGGACGACGGGGCGTAGCGCGTCGGCCGCGAGTCGACCGCGGCCGGGCTAGCCGCTCGGGGCCGTCGCTCTTATCCGGGACAGCGGTGACGGTTTGCTCATGGATCGTGCCCTCCCGATCGCGGTCGGTATCGGCATCGGCGTTGGAACGGCTGCATCGCTCCTCGCCGACGCCACGTGGGGCGTGTGTCTCGGCGTGAGCGCGCTATACACCGGCTGGTCGTATTTCGCCGTCCGGACGCCCGACCTGCTCTCGCTCGAGGGGCTCACGTTCGAGCGGACGCCGGACAGGATCGGGTACGCGATCGGCCTCGTCGGGGCGAGTCTCTTCGGCGCGACGGTCTTCGACACCGACGGACTCGGCGTTGTCCCCTTCGTCGGCTATCTCGGCGTGATCGGCTTCCTCCTCACCGCCAGCGCCGCGTGCGATCGGCGTGACGGGCGTCGATCACCGTAATCGGTCGATGGTGACCGCTTACTCCACGACAGTGTGCTCGAGCGTGCCGATCCCCGCGATCTCGAATGCGACTGCGTCCCCGTCCTTGAACCGCTGCCCGAACTCCAACACGCAGCCCCGCCGGCGGTACCGGTTCGTTTATGCGGCCCTCGACACGCGGCATCCATGGTGATACCGGTCGTATCTCGAGAACCTATTTACCGTCCGCCGTGAACGTGCCGAGCATGTACGATTTCCTCGTCGTCGGCGTCGGCCCGCCGGGCGCGCGCTTCGCCCGTCGAGCCGCCGCGGAGGGCTACGATGTCCTCGCCCTCGAGAAGGGACGGGTCGGCGAGCCGCTGGCCTGTTCGGGCCACGTGAGTACGGATATCTGGGAGTTCACGGGCGAAGACGCTCGCAAGGACCTGTTTCAAAACGAGATCTACGGCGCGCGGTTCCACGTCGGCGGCCCCACTAGCGACGCCTACCCGTTCTACAAGACGGACGTCGCGTCGAACGTCATCGACCGCGTGGGGTTGGACCGTCATCTCGCGACGATGGCCCGCGAGGCGGGCGCGGACGTTCGCGAGGCACACACGGTCACTTCGGTCACCGAACACCGCGACCGCGTCACGGTCGTCGCCAGCGGACCCGACGGGACCCACGAGTTCGAGGCGAAGATGCTCGCGGGCTGTGACGGCCCGCGCTCGAGGGTCCGGGACGAACTCGACCTTCCCCAGCCCGAGGAGTTGCTTCACGGGGTGCTCGCGTTCTCCGAGGAGGACGACCACCAGGACTTCGTCGACGTCCACCTCACGCCGCCGACTTTCTTCGCGTGGCGAATCCCCCGCGGCGAGGCCGGCGTCGAGTACGGGCTGGCGGCCCCGCCGGGCGTACAGGTCACCAAGCATTTCGAGGACCTGATCGACGGTTACGAGATCGACGTCGCCCACCGGTGCTCGGGAGCCATCCCGATCGGCCCGCCCGACCGCGTGACGACCCGTCGGGTCTTTCTCATCGGCGACGCGGCTGCCCAGACCAAGCCCTTCACCGGCGGCGGCATCCTCTACGGCATGACCAGCGCCGATCACGCGGTCCGCGAGATCGACCCCGATCGACCGGCCACGCTCGCAGCCTACGAGCGCGCCTGGCGCGCCGATCTCGAGCGCGAACAGCAACTCGGCCGCTGGATTCGGCGGGCGTACTCGCTGCCCGAACCCGTCCAGCGGCTCGGGCTGGGGGCGTTGTCGGGCGAAATCGGCGTCCACATGGATCGACCGACGTCGCTCGTCTCGCTCGAGCACCTCAAGACGATGCTTTCACGTCGCTGAGCCGCGGCCGTGTCCCAGGCCCATGACGACCGTGCCGATCCCGAAGCTACTGATCAGAAACCCGGCCAGGGGTCCGAGGGTGGGAACGGCACCGACGGCCGCGGAAACGGCGACTGCGACGCCCAGCGCCGGCAGCCAGTCGTCGGCGACGAGGCGGCCGATCGCCAGATAGCCGGGCACGCTGACGACCACTGCCACGAGGAGCGACGCGACGACCGCGAAAACGACGAGCGTCCGTTCGGTTACCGTCATCGCGATCAGCAGCGACAGGCCGATGACGCCGCTCAAGATCGGACACCCGTATAGAAACGCGGTGAGGGGGTCCTCGAGCGCCCGGTCCGTCCGCCGTCGCGTTCCGGCCGGTGCGGTCGCGATCAGGAGACCACCGATACCGAGCGTGAGCAACCCGGCGATGGTCGACTGGACGAACCACGGGGAGCCGGCGACCGCATCGATGACGGTTTCGATGTCGTCGAAATCGTGCAGTGCCACCGGCACCGATGACTCGTAGCTCGCGATCGACGGCGGCGTCATCGCTACGGCACGGCCGGAGGTGAAGGGCGGACGCATACGTCTGGCACCTCACATCGAAGCAGGTTAAGTGTAGACGCTATTCCATATTCGTGAGTCGGTTCGGCGAACGACAGACCGAAGGGGCCCCTGCCGCAACGGGCGAGGGATGACTGGGCGGCGCAGGACCGCGGTCGAGTTCGTCGCACGCACGCTCGAGCGCTGCGGGATCATCGACGCCGAGCGGTTTCGCCCGACGATGGAGTTGGCGTGGCCCCGGATCGTCACCGGCTTCGCGATCATGTCCAAGCAGACGGCCGACCTCGCCATGGTCGGCATCGCCGTCGGGACGGCGGGGTCCGCGGGGTTGGCGTTCGCGCTCGGCTACTGGCAGATCGTGACGCTGCTGGGGCTCGGCCTCGCTGGGGGCACCGTGACGCTCGTCTCGCAGAACTACGGCGGTGAGGAAACCGCCCGCGCGTCGCTGGCGGTCAATCAGAGCGTCCTGCTCGCGATCGGCTTCGCGCTTCCCATCGTGGGGATCTTTCTCGCCGTCCCCGACACGCTGATCGGCCTGCTCGGTGCGGGGCCGGCCGCGCTCCGTCACGGGAGCGCCTACCTCGTCTACGTCGCGCCGGCCGTGGTCTTCGAACTCCTCAACCTCATCGCCAGTCGAACGTATACCGGCGTCGGCGACACGTTCACCGAAATGGTCGCCCGTGCCGGCGGCGCGCTCCTCAATATCGTCCTCAGCGGTGCGCTCATCTTCGGGTTCGGACTCGGTGCTGCGGGCGCAGCGATCGGGACGACACTCGCGAGCGGGTTCGTGACGCTCGTCCTCGCATGGGGGATGGTCGGCCGGTCGTACGGCCGGCTCGGGATGGAGCCAAGCCCCGTCCCGATCGCTCGCGGCGGCCCCTGGTTCGAGCCGCCGCTGCTCCGCCAACTGATCGAGATTTCGCTGCCGGAGATCGGCCGCCGGCTCGCACAGGGCGCGATCGTTTTCCCGCTGCTCTGGATCGCCGCCTCGTTCGGCCCGGTCGTCGTCACGGCCCTCGAGGTCGGCCGTCGGGTTCGGGCCCTGATCAACAGCGTCAACTGGGGGCTGTCGCTCGCCTCGAGTTCGCTCGTCGGGCAACACCTCGGTGCCGGCGAGGAAACCGAGGCGGGAGCGTACGGCGCGGGAATCATTCGGCTCTCGGCGGTGATCTACACCGCGGTGACCGTCCTGGTCGTGCTCTTCGCGCGGCCGATCGCGGGGCTGTTCGTCACCGATCCCGCGGCGGTCGCACAGGCTGCCGTCTTCGTCGCCGTCGGCGCGCTCAGTTCGATCGGCTACGGCATCGACGGGGCCGCCGCGGGGGCGCTACTGGGAGCCGGCGACACTCGCTGGCCGTTCGTCGCCTCCCTGCTCGGTCGCTACGCCTTCGCGCTCCCGGCGGCCGCGCTCGGACTCGTCACGCCGCTTGGCATCGGCGGACTCTATCTGGCACTGTTCCTCGAGACCGCCGTCCCGGGCGGGATCAACTACTGGCTGTTCCGGAGCGGTCGCTGGAAGGCGGTGAGCCGCCGGTACCGGCCGTCTTCCGGACCCGGCTAACGTCCCCTGGGTGGGACACCCCGTGCCGGCATGCCTCCGGCCAAGGACGATGTTCGCCGGCGGCATCCGTTCCCGCGCACCATGAGCGAAACAGCCAAAGTCATCAAACTGGTCGGTACTTCGACCGAATCGTGGGAAGACGCCGCACAATCCGCGCTCGACGACGCGGACGAGACGCTCGAGGGGAGCAGCGGGATCGAAATCGAGTCCCAGACGGCCGACGTACAGGGCGGCCGGATTCAGGAGTACACGACGACGATTCACGTCTCGTTCGGACTCCAGCGGTAGCCTCTCGAGACGGACCGATTCCGTCCTGCCGGTCCCCGAACCGGAACCCGCGTTAGTGCTCGGCGTTCTCGGCGACCCATGGTCGAACGGGCGGACGATCCGACGACTGCACTGGGGGGAGACGACGCCGATGAGACACCTCTCGGAAGGGGCATCGCGATCGGTGCCGGCCTCGAAGCGGCGCTACACTGATACGCCCCCTCATGGGCCGTCCGTGGATCGAACCGCCACCTGCTGGTCGCCGTTACCCCCTCGCTGTTGGGTAACGACGTACTGAACCTCGACCGTGACTCCCGCGTCGCTGTGAGGGCTGATCTCCTCCTGTCTCTTATACACATCTCTGAGC
>NZ_AOII01000071.1 GCF_000337615.1 Natrinema pallidum DSM 3751 | reverse complement strand
CCAGCCCGCTCAGAGATGTGTATAAGAGACAGCCAGCAGGGTGACGCCGGCCAGCGGTGCGGCCAGCACTAACAGCCCGATGCCGAAGATCGCCGCGTAGGTGTACGTCGGCGTCCGTGTCGGCGATACCTCGAACAGTCCCTGCGGACGGTAGCCGGCGATCCACAGCGTCGCCAGCGCGGCGAGGTTGATCGACAGGACGTTGACGACCACGAGGGCGGCAGCTCCGGTCGCCGCGCCGGACATCCCCCAGGCGACCGTGATGCCGACCGCGGCCGACGGCGGAATCAGCGCCGCGGCGATCATCACGCCGACGATGGCCTCCGAAAAGCCACGCGTGAGACTCAGGATGCCGGCGATTCCCGCGCCCAGCGCGACCGCCAGCGAGAACAGGTTCGGCGCGACCCGCTCCTCGAGTTCGGTGGCGACGACGATGTCGACCCCGGCGGGCTCGAGGCCGGCCAGCCGGGCCAGCACCGCGAGACCGACCGACGCGGCGATGACTATCGCCACGCCGGCGATCTGATACGTGAAGCCGGTCCGCTTGAGTCGGTCGTCGCCGGTCACGATGCCGACGTTGGCGGCGAGTGCGGGCCCCAAAAGCGGCGCGATAACCATCGCACCGATCACCACTGCCGGCGAATCGGCCAACAATCCGGCGGTGGCGACGACGGCACTGATCAGCAGCATGACGGTATAGATCGCAAACGGGGGCGTGAGTTCGTCGGCCTTCGTGCGCAACACCTGTCTCGAGGTGCGCGATCCCGTTTGCCCGCCGCGGCTGTAGCGCTGCCGGAGCGTCGTGAACTGTTCGGAGATGACCGTCTCGGCGTTGAGCACGACGACGCTGGCCTCGTCGCCGATCCCGGCCTGCCGCAGTCGGTCGAGCAGGGGTTCGACGGCCTGGGTCGGAATCGGGAACCGGACGACCGCGGTGTACCCCCTGCCGCTGGTCTCGTCGCTGACGACGTAGTCGACCCCCTCGTCCTCGAGAACGTCGAGAACGGCCCGGCGTCTCCCTTCCGGGACCGTAATCTCGAGATAGCGCATACTGCGGGGACGACCGAGCCGCGGATAGTACTCGGGTCGGCAGTGGACGGGTGATCGTCAGCCGTCGGTACCGCAGTCGAGTCCGGCAGTGGTCACCGGACACGACAGTCATCCTCGTCGTCACAGCGGTTTTTACGCGGTGGCGGTGTACGACGCCCGATGTCGACGATAGCCGATCTCCGGCTTCCGGCCGCGGACACAGCCCTGGCGGCCACCTTCGAGCGCGCGCCGGAGGCCACGTTCGAACTCGAGTCCTCGGTGTCGAAGACGCGGCCGTCGCTGTGGGTGTCCGGTGTCGATCCCGAGACGGTCGCCGCGGCCTTCGAGGCCGATCCCTCGGTCGAGACGGCCGAACTCCTCGTCGAAACCGGATCGCGACTACTGTACGACGTGACGTTCGGCCAGGGGGCGGGCACGGGCCGGCTCTGGGACGATCTGCTTGCCGACGGCGGCTCCCTGCTCGAGGCGCGGGCGAGCGACGGCTGGTGGCAGGTCACCGTCCGCTACCGTGACCGTGATACGCTCTGTGATGCCTACGACCGACTGCTCGAGCGCGGCGTCAACGCCGACCTCCGGCGCGTGACCGACGTGACCGACGCGCTCGACGCCGAGGACCACCAGACGCGACTGACGCCCGAACAGCGGGAAGCGCTCGAGGCCGCGCTCGAGTACGGCTACTTCGAGATCCCCCGCGGGGTCTCGATGGAGGAATTGGCCGAAGAACTGGGGATCTCCCATCAAGCACTCTCCGAACGGTTTCGGCGGGCCTACGAGACCCTGGTCGACGCCGAACTCCAGCCGGCTGGCGAGGAGTCGCGGCTCGACTGATCGCCGGCCACCTCCCACCGAGCGCCCGCGACGGGTTGGGAGCGCGGCACAATCGTTATTTGATTGGCTTGCGTTCGGCCTGACATGGCTGACCTACTTTCCGATGCGGAGATCGAAGCTGAACTCCCTGCCGAGTGGGACCGGGAGGACGACGAGATCGTTCGCGTCTACGAGTTCGATGACTACCTTCGAGGCGTCAACTTCGCCCAGATGGTCGGCGAGATCGCCGAAGCGCAGTTTCATCACCCCGAGATCGTCATCCGATATTCCGGCGTCGAGATCCGGCTCACCTCCCACGAGGAGGGCGGCATCACCGACGCCGACATCGAAATGGCGGAACTGATCGAGTCCGAGCGCGACGCCTGAACCCCGACCCCGAAACAGCGACCGATTGCACGATGGACGCCGCCTACGTCTTCCACGTCCGGTTCCGTCTCGAGCCCGCACGGCCGTTCGTCTCCCTCGAGCCGACGTCCGCGGAGACGACGGTCACGCTCTCTCGCGAGGCACCGGAACCGGGGACGGAAGGGTGGCTGTTCTTCCGGAACACGTTGTGGCGCGGCGAGGTCGCCGACCGGAAATACGGCCGCCGACTCGCCGCGGAGTGGCTCGGCATCCCCGAACGAACCGTCGAGTCCGTCGACTTCCGCGAACTCCGGACCGACGCGGAGTACTTCGACGCACTGAAAACGGCGATCGCGGCTGAGCTAGAGACGTTCAAGGCCGACGATGTCTCGGACGCTCTCTCGAAGTATCTGGGCTCGAGCGTACGCGTGACCGACTCGTCCGAGCGGAGCCACTGAGAGGACGAGACCGGCGGCGCGGACGACTCGACCGGTCGACAGGCATTTAATCGCGACCTCCCTACGTTTGGTTCCGCATGGCTCTCGAGCGCGAGTACGATTTCTGGCTGCTCGACCTCGACGGCACGCTCGTCGACGTCGAGTGGTCGTATACCCGTGAGGTGTTCGATCAGGTCGGCGACCGACTCGGCCGCGAGTTCACCGATCAGGAAGCGGACATCCTTTGGAACGGGCTGACCGGCTCCCGGGATCGCCAACTCGAGGAGTGGGGAGTCGATCCGACGGCGTTCTGGGAGGCATTCCACGAGGAGGAAGACCCGCTGGTCCGGGCCGAGCAGACGTACCTCCACGAGGACGCCGCCTTCGTCGCCGATCTCGAGGTGCCGGTCGGGCTGGTGACCCACTGTCAGGAGTTCCTCTGTGAGCCGGTCCTCGACGCCGTGGGAATCCGCGACTGGTTCGATGCGCGACTGTGCTGTACCGAGGAGACGGGCTGGAAGCCCGACCCGGGACCGGTGCAGTCAGTCATGGCCGACCTCGGGGTCGCCCACAACGGCCATCAAGGCGTGCTCGCGGGCGACGGTGCGAACGATGTCGGTGCGGCCTGGAACGCCGGGATCGACGCCATTCACGTCGAACGCGTCGGCCACGAGCGCCGGGGGCAGTGCGTGCTCGGCGATTATCGCGTCCGCTCGTTCGACGAACTGTCCTGATCCGCCACCGACGCTCGACGGCTGGGACCCGCTTACGGTCCGATTATGTAAGGTGACTGTCAACTTCGGAGAGCGTCGAGAGCGATGGCCGGGGCCACACTCGTCCCCTCGGACCGAAAGGGCTTCAGGAAGACAGCGGGAGACGGAGACGATGAAGTACTGTCTCGACTGCGACTGGAGCGCGTCCGCCGTCGACGACCCGTCCCAGCAAAGCCGCTCGCGGGCGGCGATCCACCACCACGTCGAAACGGGCCACGCGATCGACTCGAGCGACGGGCCCGTCCGTCCGACCGTTCCCGCTGTCTCCGGTGCACTTCTCGTTCGCGACCTGGTTCCCTCGAGCGACTGAGTCGCGGTGACCGCCGCGACGCTCTATCACCGCAGAGCACTGACTGCGGGGTCCGGACTCGAGAACGAAGCGTCAGCCGGTCCCACGTACCGGTCGGCGGGATCGAATCGGACCTACTCGAGAAACTATAATTGATACTGACCGATTGTTACACTAATACGTCAGCCCGTACGATCTCTCGATGGGCCGGCAACGGGGGATCGCTCACGATTGCCGCTCCGCCCGCTTGTGGCAACTGCGCCCGCATTCATGCCTTCTTACTAATTCTTCGACAGGAACGCTTCTGCCGGGATGCTGGGCACATCGAAGCCTCAGTACCCGATGACAGTACACTGGCAGCGCTCGAGACTGCCTCGAGTGGAACCGACCTGCAACGAAAACCGAGTCGTCGGGCGATGCTCGCTCAATCGTCGTCCGTCGCACCGAGCCCCGGATCGGCGTTCGCGGTGACGACTGACGGCGGCGCGAGCGGGCCGTCGTCCCCGTCGAACTCCGGATTAAACAGTTGGAGTGCGGTATGGATCGTGCTCCAGTCGTCTTCGGCCGCCGCCTCGCGGAGGCTCTTGGTCGGCGGCGCGAGCAATTGGTTGACCAGCGCGTCGGCCATCGATTCGACGACCTCTCGTTGCCCCTCGGTGACCTCGCCCTCGAGATGGGAGAGCGCGGTCTCGACCTCCCGATCTTTGATCCGCTCGGCGGATTCGTACATCGCGGCGATCGCCTCGTCGGCGCGTGCCCGTTTGTACTGTTCCGTGAGCAGGTCGTACTCGCGGTCGATCATCGCCTCGACCTCCCGGGCCGCGTCGGCCCGCTGTTCGCGCGTCTCCGCGGTGACCGACTCGAGGTCGTCCAGATCGAACACCTGAACCGCCGGCAGTGTGCCGGCCGCCGGCGCGACGTCCCGCGGCTGGCCGAGATCGACGATCACCTGTTCGGTCTCGCCTTCCCCTGCGTCGCGATCGGACTCGGCATCGAGATGCCGCGGTCCGAGTACCGGCTCATCGCTGCCGGTCGCCGTGACGACGACTTCGGCACTGGTCACGACGGTCTCGAGCGCCTCGAGCGGTACGACCCTCGTGTCGACTTCGACTTCCAGATCGCCGACGAGGTGGTCGGCGTGGGCGACGGTTCGGTTGGCGACGACGAGTTCGTCGATCCCGCTCGCCGCAAGGTTGCGAGCCGCGAGCCGTCCCATCTCGCCGGCTCCGACGACCAGTGCGGTCGCACCGTCGAGGGGGAGTTCCGCGGCGGCCCGCCGCGTCGCGGCCGACCCCAGTGAGACGACCCCTTCGTTGATCGCCGTCTCGGTCCGTGCACGTTCACCGACGTGAATCGCTTTCGTGACGGCGGCCTCGAGCATCGAGCCGATCCCGCCGGCTGCGCGGGCGTCCTCGTAGGCGGTCCGGACCTGACCGATGATCTGGTCCTCGCCGAGAATAACCGACTCGAGGCCGGTCGCGACCCGCAACAGGTGTCGCAGGCTCTCGTCGTGGCCGGTTATCACGACGGCCTCGTCGTCGGTCGCGGCGAAGAATTCCTCGAGTGCGGCCCGGCCGACGGCGTGGTCAGCACCGACGACGTACGCCTCGACCCGATTACACGTTGAGAGGACGTACGCCTCCTCGATATCGGGAACGGTCAGCAGTTCCGTCACGGCGGTCTCCTGACTGTCAGGGCTGGCTGTGGCCAACTGGTCGACGGTCCCGCTCTCGTGGGTCACTCGCGCGGCAGTCACGACGCCGGTCGACATCACGGCCGTTCACCCCCGGTTGACAGTTCATCGCCGAGCACGTCCTCAATCACTTGCGGACAGTTGGAAGTACCCGTACGTAAAGCTGTCCAAAGGTCCGGAGAATTGACGACGTCCGTGACGATCTCCCGTCGGCGGTCCGCCGAAATGTCACGTGACTGTAGCTCCTCGCGCAATCCCGCACAGACCCGCGCCATCTCGCCGGCCCCGTCGAGCGTCTCCTCGAGTTCCTCCCGGAGATACTTGCTCACCGCGGGCGCGGTTCCGCCCGTCGCAACCGCGACGGTCACCGGCTCCTCGCGGACCGTCGCGGGCACGACGACGCTGCCGACCTCGCGTTCCCCCGACCGGTCCGCTCGGTTGACGAGGAGTCCCCGCTCGCGGGCCGCGTCGACGACGGCGTCGTTGATCGTCGCGTCGTCGGTCGCCGCGACGACCAGTGCGGGCGCGGTTCGCTCGAGCCAGCCCGGAACGTCCTCGGGGGCGGGCGCTGCCCGGATCAGTTCGGCATCGCCGAACTCTCGGTCGGCGAAGGACGGGCTGACGACGAGTACCTGCGCCTCCCGGGCGAACCGCCGGGCCTTCCGGGCACCGACCGGACCGCCGCCGAGGACGAGCACCGTCTCGTTCGTGAAATCGTGCAAAAGCGGAATCATTCTGGATGAGAGAGGGCGGACGTAACGTCCTACTGGTCTCTTGTATTCGCTTCGGCGCGTTCTGCCATCCGAATCCCGGTCTTCTTCAGTATCTGCGTCGAAAACAGGGAGGCCCAGTCGTCGTCGGACACGTCCCAATGCTCGTTCATGACCTCGCGTACCCGTTCGATGCGCCGTTGGCTCTCGGTCTCGCTGCGACCGTGGGTCATCGCGAAGAAGTTGTACGGCCAGACACCCTCGTGGCGCGGGCGTCGGTAACAGTGAGTAACAAACGGGAGCGCGGCGACTTTCGGGCCCACCTCGGGAACGACCTCGTCGGGCACGTTCCAGACCGTCATCCCGTTTTCCGTGTAGCCCAGCGCGTAGTGGTTCGGCACCACGCCGATCCGTCGGATTTTCCCCTCGCGTTCGAACCGTTTGACCGTCTCGAGGACCCAGTCGATGTCCTGTCCGATCGCATCGGCGATATCCCCGTACGGCGTCTCGGTCAGCGGGAAGCCGTCCTGTATCTCGAGGACGAGGTCCCGTTCGGCGGGCGAGAGCGTGGCTTCGTCGGTCGGCGTGACGTCGGGACCGAGCGTCGAACAGTCGAGTCCGGCGGCGGCGTCGTCGCCGTTGCCGTCGAGCGGGCCGTCGACGTAGAACTTGGCTTCGACGCGGAACTCCCGTTGTTTCGGCAGGTTGTACGTTTCCTGTCCCGTTTCGTCTTCGATGTCGGCGAGCACGGCCTCGACGCGGTCCTCGTCGGCGACGCTCACGACGAACCAGACGTTCAAGTGGGGATGGTCGCGCTCGTAGTTGTGGGCGACTTCGCGGTGGTCGTTGACCAGATCGACGACCTCGTCGAACCGGTCTTGGGGGGCGTGCATGGCGACCAGCGTCGCCGCGCCGCCGATCTCCTGGGCGTTGACGAGGGCCCCGAACCGCGAGAGAACGCCCCGCTGGTCGAGGTCGCGAATCGTTGCGAGCAGTCCCGCTGCATCGATGTCGACCCCGTGGTCGCGCATGGCGGCCGCGGCGTCCTCGAACGGCCGCTCCACGACGGGGAACCCACCCTGAAAGGCGTTGACGACCGCCCGCTCGCCGTCCGTGAGGTCGACGTCCGTTGTCATATGCGTTACTCACGGCTGGCAGTGCATAAGCGGATTGGAACGGCGACTCGAGTCGATCGACGGCGCGCCTGCGGACCGGCTGCCGGACGTGGTGTGCGTCGCACGTCGTGACAGGCACCACGGCCGTTCGACTCCGCCTGCAAGCGCGGGGTCCGTTATCGCCCGGTCCCTGGTGTCCGTCCTTACTCCCCTTCGACGCCGGTCACGTCGAAGCCGAGGGCCTCGATGTCGTCGAGGATCGCCTCGTGGTCGGCGCTCGCCTCGTAGTAAATGACGATGTCGAAACTCCCCTCGCGAAGCAGTTGCTGGCACTCCCAGACGAAGTCCTCGTCCTCGAGCGTCAGGCCTTGGTGCTGGTTCGAGGAGAAGTCCGGATCGTCGTTGCCCGAGTAGACGTAGCAGTCGCTCGGATCGTAGCCCGAGTGCTCGGCGATGATGTCGCCGACATCGATCGTCGCCTGCATCATTTTGACGTCCGCTTGCCCGTCGTAGTCGGTGTGGACGATCGCCCCGTTGAGATCGACCTCGCCGGGCTCGAGCAGTGCCTTGGTCCGCTGATAGAGGTCCTCGTCGAGCGCGTCGGAGTTGGTGGCTGTCATTGTTCGAATCGAACGGGGCCGGACTGATAGCCGTCACGATTCCGACGGAGCGACTGACCCGTCGAACGACGGGATTTCATGGAGTACCGACGCGACAGCGGGACGCCTACCGCCCAGTCATAGTGACACCCCCTCACACACAAGACACATAGTCGTCGCTGACTTTTACTCCGGTGATGAAGCGGTGGCTCCGTCGGCGCGTCGACGCGGCATACGAGCGGTTGCTTTCCAGGGAAGTCTCCGGCGCACCGACCCATGTCGCGGTGATTCAGGACGGGAACCGACGGTACGCCCGCAGTCAGGGCGACGACGCTCCCGAGGGCCACCGCGCGGGTGCCGAGACGACCGAGCGCGTCCTCGAGTGGTGTCAGGATATCGGCGTCGAAGAGCTGACGCTGTACACGTTCTCGACGGAGAACTTCGAGCGTCCCGCGGCCGAAAACGAGGCGTTGTTCGATCTCCTCTGTGAGAAACTCCGGGAGTTCGCGGAGGCCGACCGCGTCCACGAGAACGAGGTCTGTATCCGTGCGATCGGCGAGACCGAACTGCTCCCCGATCGGGTCCGAGACGCCGTCGACTACGCCGAACGACGTACACGCGAGTACGACGCGTTCGTCCTCAACATCGCACTCGCCTACGGCGGCCGGTCGCGACTGCTCAACGCGACCCGCGGGGTCGCCGAATGCGTCGCAGCGGACGAGTTATCTCCCGACGAGATCGGCGTCGAAGACATCGAACGGCGACTGTACGATCAGCCGGTCCGGGATGTCGATCTCATTATTCGGCCCGGCGGCGAAGAGCGCACGTCGAACTTCCTACCCTGGCACGCCAACGGCAACGAGGCCGCGGTCTTCTTCTGTACGCCCTACTGGCCGGAGTTCTCGAAAGCCGACTTCCTGCGTGGCATCCGAACGTACGAACACCGGGCGGAATCCTGGCGACGGACGCGCGCACGCCGCGCACTGGCACTGCTCGGAGCCGTCAGCGAACCCGAGCTCGCCGAAGCCCGCTCGATCGTCGACCGGTTCCGCGACTCGCTCCCCTCGAGCGAACAGCCCGACGCGGAGACGCTCGAGACGGGCGACTCGAACGGCCGGGCCGCCGACTGAGTGTGCCCGAAACGCGACGCCTGCTGTCGACGGCCGTCGCCCTCCGAGGACGACCGCCGTCCGGGGGACGACAGCCCGCCGTGTGACCCCGCTCGGCTTGCCGCGGTCACGACTGCGAGGCTCGGCGTTCGCGTCGGGCGATAGCCGTTCGCCGTCCGTTCTCACCCACCCAAAGACCTTTATTTATAATTATTCCAACCATAGGTACGATGTCGGTACCGAACAGCGCTCCTGTCGTCGACGTCGAGCGGTTCGTTCGTCTCACGGACGTCCCGCTCGACGACGCGTACGCGCTCCTCGCGAACCCCCGAACACGTCTCACGCTCCACGTCCTCTCGACGTGTGAATCGTCGCTCTCGCTTGCAGGCCTGACCGATGCTGTCGCCACGCGAGACGACGCCGACGAACATGCCATCCGGGCCGCATTGAGCCACGTCGTCCTTCCGAAACTCGAGGCTCACGACGTTCTCGAGTACGACCGCGATGTCGGCAGGGTCCGGTTAGATCGGCCGGTCGTCGGCGGCGACGACCCGGTGGCGGCGCTCGTCGATTCCCCCGACTCGACGGGCTCGAGCCCCTCGCCGCCGCGCGACTCGGCGGGTTAACGACCGAAGCGTCGCGACCGATTGCAGTACTCGCGGACCGCCCGCAGGAAATCCCGTTTGCGGAAGTCCCGCCAGTTGATGTCCGTGAAGTACAGTTCGGAGTAGACCGACTGCCAGATCATGAAATCCGAGAGCCGCTCCGCACCGGTCTTGATCACCAGGTCCGGCTCCGACGGGAAGACGAGGTGGTCCTCGACGTGTTCGTCGTCGATCTCGTCGGGGTCGAGATCGCCCGCGTCGACGCGCTCCGCGAGGGTCCGGACCGCACTGGTGAACTCGTGTTTCCCGCCGAGACCGATCCCGATTCGGATCGGGGCGTCGGCCCGTGCCCTGTCCTCCGGGCCCCGCACTGCGACCGGGCGCGGTGCATCGATCGTCTCGAGTTCGCGCTGTAAGGCCGGTACCGCCGCGGCGTCGAGGACGCTCACGTAGACCGTTATCTGCGAGGCGTACTCGATGGCCCATTCGAAGAAGTCGGTCAGCGTGTCGTACGCACCCCGCTCTAACAGGTCGCGTTCGGTGATCACGAGCGCGACGTGATCGGGCGGCTCGGCCTCGTGGCGACGGATGCGAAGCGCCAGATACCGTTCGTACAGTCCCACGGTCGCGACTTTCACGGCCGGTGGCATACGGGTTACGGGTCGCGCTCGCCCCGCTCAGTCTGAGATCCGTAATTCCGTTGCTGGCAGCTGAGGGCGGTGAAAACCGTCTCGAGGCGGGTTCACGAACCTTCAAGTGAACGCCACAGAAAGGGACCGATATCGTGACAGCACCCGTCCGGCGAGCCGGCGCGTTCGCAGCCCTCTGTACGCTCTCGCTCGTCGTTCCGCTCTTCGGCCCGCGGGTGGGGGCTGCCGTCGCCGGCAGCGTTCTGCTGGGGGCCTACGTCGTCACCGGCGGGCCGCTCTTCGACCTGCTCGCCTATCCGGGCGATTACGAGGACGCGCGTCTCTACGGTCTCATCACCTTCGTCCTCGCCGGCGTCGCGCTCGGACTCATGGCGACCGCGGCGTCGATGCCACGGACCGTCTTCGTCGGCACGCTCCTGCTCGTCGGCTACGGCAACCTCGGCGAGCAACTCGTCAGGCTGCGCACTGACGATGGTGTCGTCCGCGTCACCGGGTTCTGTCTGATGGGGATCGTGGCCGCCGTCGCCGGTCAGGCGGTGACCCACGCCCTTACCGACACCACAGCCCCGTCTGCGATCCCGATACTGATCTTCCTGGCCGCCAGCGGTGCCCTTCTCGCGGCTCTCCTCCGCGACGTGTTGCTGCGCTCGGACGATCCCATCGTCGTCCTCGCCGTCGGACTCCTCCTCTGGCTGCTCGCCGAACTCGGTCCGGCCGTCGCGACCGGCGAAATCGCCATCGCACTCGCCGTTACGGTCGCGTTCGGCTACGCTTCCTACGCTCTCGAGACGGCCTCCATCGCGGGGATGCTCACGGGCGTGTTGCTGGGACTGGTGACGATCGTCCTCGGTGGCTACAGCTGGTTCGCCGTCCTCATCTCCTTTTTCGCCATCGGCGGGCTGTCGACGAAGTTTCGGTACGACCGCAAACGGACCCTTGGCGTCGCCGAGGACAACAACGGTGCACGCGGCAGCGGCAACGTCCTCGGCAACGCCGCCGTCGCGCTCGTCGCGGTGCTCGGCTACGCCGCCAGCGACGCCGGGTTCCTCCCCCACGAGCCCGAACTGTTTCTCTTCGCCTTCGCCGGCTCCATCGCGACCGCAATGAGCGACACCCTCTCGAGCGAGATCGGGAGCGTCTTCGAGCGCCCGCGGCTGATCACGACCCTCGAGCCGGTCGACCCCGGCACTGACGGCGGCGTCACCTGGCAGGGGGAACTCGCCGGTATCGTCGGCGCGACCGTCGTCGCGGGCATCGCCTACGGGCTCTTTCCCGCAGTCGAACTCGTCGGCGCAGCCGTCATCGTCGCCGCCGGTGTCGTCGGGATGACCGTCGATAGTCTGCTCGGCGCGACGCTCGAGGGGACCGTGCTGGGCAATCAGGGGGTCAACTTCCTGGCGACGCTGTCGGGGGCGCTCGTCTGTGCGTTGCTGGTCCTGTCGTTCGCGGTTCTCGGCTAACGGGTCATCGTGCGGAGCGGATCGCCGCCGCGTTCGATTCGAGTCCGCGAGCATGGCAGCCGTACAATCGTCGTACTCACTGCCGCAGCTACCGGTGACTCGAAACTGGCCGATTGGACATCGTGGATCGATCCGTCGCTGGTCGCGGACGACGGTCAGTCGTCGGCGTCGGAGACGGACCGTCCCGACCGGCCGTCGTCGGCCGCCCGATCGGATTGCTCGCCGCGCGCGTCGGTGGCGCTCGTCTCGTAGTGATACTGATACTCGAGTTCCGATCCGGGCGTTCTGACCGTCGCCGTCGCCCAGACCATCATGAAAATGGTGCCGCCGAGCAGTGCGAGCGCGGCCGCCGGTGGCGGTGTCATTGCGAGTGGGTCACCGCCGTCGATATATGAACGGCACGGATGACGCCGTCAAGATTCGGGTGTCGGTCAGTCCCGCTTCGGCGGCCGCTCTGCGATATCGTCGACTGCGTGGATACGGACGCCGGTCGGGCGTTTGGTGAACTGTCCGAGCGATCGCGCAACGATCCGCTCGACGCCACGGTCGGCCGCCAGATCCAGCAGTCGCTGGCTGAGAATCCCATCGAACACGACCGTCGTCGGCACCGTCTCGAGTTCCTGAATGGCGCTGTCGGCGTCGCCCGCGTCGACGTCGGCGATCGTCTCGCCGTCGGCATCGAGGAACCGAACGCGGTCGGTTTCCGCACGGATGACCGCGGTCGCGTGGTCGTAGACTGTTTCGGGACCGTTCGTTTCGTCGGCCGCCGCCGCGGCGTCGGTTTCCCCGCCGGCCGATCCGCGCTCGCCGTCGTCGGGTCGTGCCGGGGACTGGGACTCGCCCGGCGTCGGTTCCGCGTCCGTCCGTTCGGTCTTCGCCCTCGCTGCCGGTCCCGCCTCCGACTCCGTCCTCGCCCCGGGAGCGCTCGAGTCGCCGTCGGGGCTGGTCGGCTCCGCGTCGACGCGCTGTGGCGACGTGGTCGCGGAGTCGGACGGCTGCGGCGCGGGCGACGTACTCCCGTCGGTTGCGGCGACGGCCTCCCGTGGTTCGTTCAGTTCCGAGACGGTCTCGTACGGGACCTTGTTCCGCAACGCGGCGAACAGTTCGTGGTGATCGAGGTCCTCGACGGAGTTGTCGGCGGGAGCGAAGGCGACGTAATCGATGTCGCCGACCTGAGCGAGTTCCTCGAGGATCAGATCGCCGCCGCGATCGCCGTCGAGGAAGGCCGTGACGGTCCGGTGGCGGGTGAGTTCGGCCACCGCGTCGGGAACGTTCGTCCCTTCGACGGCGATCGCGTTCTTGATGCCGTACTTGAGCATGGTGAGCACGTCGGCACGGCCCTCGACGACGATGATGGCGTCGCTGTCCGTGACGCGCGGGCCGGCCGGCAGCCCCTCGTACTCGGTGATGTCCTCGACGCGGACGTGCTGGCGGACCTCCGCGAGGATCTCTTCGGAGGACATGATCGTGTCATCGAACCCCGTCCGGAGCAGTTCCTTCGCGCGGTCGACGACCTCCTTTCGCTTTGCCGCCCGGACGTCTTCGATCTCGCGCACCTCGAGCTCGGCGCGACAGGGGCCGACCCGTGAGATCGTCTCGAGGGAGGCGGCGAGGGTGGCGGTTTCGACTTTGTCGAGGCTGGTGGCGATCGTTACCTGTCCGTGGGACTGACCCGCGGTACTCGCGATTTCGACGTCGATACGGCCGACTTTTCCGGACTGGCGGAGGTCGCGCAGATCGAGATCGTCGCCGAGCAGGCCTTCGGTCTGCCCGAAGATCGCGCCGACGACGTCGCTGCGCTCGACGACCCCGTCAGCCGTGACGTCCGCGTGAATGAGGTATTTCGAAGTGTCTTCCATTGGAGATCTGACCCCGTGAGGGGTACGCTGACGCGGAACCCGCGTCGGAGACCGGTTTATATAGGATTTCGTTCGTGAGAGGCAAATAGCTGTTGACCTCCGAAGGCGGCGGTGAGCCGCGCGCTCCATCGATCGCCGTCTCGGGGACCAGCCGATTGCCGTGTCCCTTCGAACCGGGCCTGCAAACGGCGGCAAAAGGGACGCTACACCTGCATATCAGGTCGGGTCGTACACCGACCCTCAATACGTCGGTCGGTACCAGTACCAGTAGATCGTGATCGCGAGGAGAACGACCAGTCCGCCGAGGAAAAAGAGCAACCCCGGCGGAACGGCTCCGAACACCGTCTCGATTGCCTCCGCCCCGCCGTCGGTGACGTTCTGGAGCGTCTCGTTGTCGGGATCGAGCCCCGAGTCCACCGCTCCCGAATCGTTGGCCGCGTCCACCGCTCCCGAATCATTGGCCGCATCCACCGCTCCCGAGTCATCGGCCGCGTCCATCGCCGCCGAATCGTCCGCCGACTCCGTCGTTCCCGACCCTCCATCGGCAGTGCTGTCGGTAGCGGCGTCGTTCGCCGGTTCGGCGTCCGCAGTATCGATATCGTCGCTCTCGCGCTGTTCGACCGCCCCATCGCTCGAGCCGGCGTCCCCTGCGTCGTCGGTGCTCTGAAACGTTCCGTTGTCGCGTCCGCCGTCCGATCCCGCCGGCTGTGCGCCGCCGTTCGCCGTCGGACCCGTTTCGGCCGGCGCGAGCCACCGCGTCATCGCGTACTGGACGAACAGACTGCCGCCGGCCAGCGCGCCGATCCCGCCGACTAACCGCGAGAGCGCGTCCTTCAACCGGGATGCTCGCGACTCGTCGCTCGTCACGATCAGCGGCCCATCGGTCGTCGCGTAGACGCTCATCTCGTTGCCGCGCGAGGAGTACCAGGTGTCGACGACCTCGACGAGTCCGGCATCCTCGAGTTTCTCCAGGTGATAGCGGACGTTCTGGATCGACGAGTCGATCGCGTCGGCGATGTCGCTGGGCGTGCCGGGTTCGTCGTCGAGCCGCGAGTAGATCTCCCGGGCCGTCGTCGAGGAGAGCGCGCCGAAGACCGCGTCGGCGTCCTCACCCTCGAGGTCGACGACGCGGGGCTGGCCCTCTTCGGTGGCCGTGTCGGAACGAAGGGGAAAGAGACGGGCCATGTAGGGTTCGGTTCGTATTCGATGTCAAACACATATACCCTTTTTCCTCGGTGAAAGAGCGATTTCAGTTAGCGGAAACCGCCCGATGGCGACGCCGCCTCGTATCGATGAATAAATCTCTTCGATGTCGGGCTTCGAACAGTAAGAATTACCCATATCGGGACCAAGGGTCGGACATGCGTCGCAACGAAGTGTGGGGCTGGCTCGTCGTCGGACTCGTCCTGGCAGGACTCGCGATTCCGTGGTTCCTGTGGGGGTCGGCCACCGTCGTCGCCGGGCTCCCGGTCTGGCTCTGGTGGTACGTCGGCTGGATGGGGCTTGCATCGCTCGTCTTCTGGCTGTTCGCACAGCGTGCCTGGGGTATCGGTATCGAGTCTGCGGGAAGCGACGGCGACTCGAGCGGCAGTCGCGGAGTCGGACCCGAGTCCGCTCACGAGACGGGACCCGGTGGTGATACGCCGTGAGCGCGGTCACGCTTCAGCTCTCGATCATCGTCGGCTATCTGCTAATCGCCCTCGCGGTCGGGCTGGTCGCCTACCGACTAACCGACCGCACGGCCGAGGACTTCTATCTCGCGAGTCGAACGCTCGGCACGGTGGTGCTGTTGTTTACCACCTTCGCGACGCTGCTGTCGGCGTTTACTTTCTTTGCCGGGCCGAACATCGCCTACGCGCAGGGTCCCGAGTGGATCCTCGTCATGGGGCTGATGGACGGTATCATCTTCGCCGTCCTCTGGTACGTCATCGGCTACAAGCAGTGGCTGCTCGGCCGACAGTACGGCTACGTCACCCTCGGGGAGATGCTGGGCGACCGCTTCGGCTCCTGGTGGCTCCGCGGGCTCGTGGCAGTCGTGAGCCTCCTCTGGCTCTTCCCCTACGTTATGCTCCAGCAGGTCGGAGCCGGCACCGCCCTCGAGGCCCTGACTGAGGGAGCTGTTCCGTACGCCGCCGGTGCCGGGCTGATCACCGCGTTCATGATCCTCTACGTCGTCGTCGCCGGGATGCGCGGGATCGCTTGGACCGACACGTTACAGGGCGCGTTCATGCTCGTCACGACCTGGGTCGCCGTGCTGTGGGTGCTCGCGGCCGTCGGCGGGCCCAGTGCCGCGACGGAGGCCCTCGCGTCGAACCCCGATACCGGCGGCTTCCTCTCGCTGGGCGGCGACTACTACACGGTCCAGTGGATGCTCTCCACGGCGATTACGATCGGGTTCGGCGTCGCGATGTTTCCGCAGGTCAACCAGCGCTTCTTCGCCGCGGGTTCGAAAACCGTGCTCAAGCGATCGTTCGCCCTCTGGCCGCTCCTCTGTGTCCTGCTGTTCGTCCCCTCGTTCATGCTCGGCGCGTGGGCCGCCGGCCTCGAGGTCGCGGTTCCCGAGGGTGCGAACGTCCTGCCGTTGATCCTCGCGGAGTACACGCCGACCTGGTTCGCCGCGCTCGTCATCGCCGGCGCGATGGCCGCGATGATGTCGTCGTCGGACTCGATGTTACTGTCCGGGTCGTCGTACTTCACGCGGGACCTCTTTCGACCGCTCCTCGGGGTCCTCGGGATGGTTGTCTCCGAACGCCGCGAGGATCTGATCGCCCGCGTGGGTGTCGTCCTCTTTGCCACCGCTGCGTTCGTCGTCAGCCTGTTCCAGCCCGCGACCCTGTTCGAGATCGGCAACGCGGCCTTCAGCGGGTTCGCTCAGCTCGCGGTGCCGGTCCTGCTCGCGCTCTACTGGCGGCGGATTACGCGGGCCGGCATCACTGCCGGTATCCTCGTCAGTCAGGCGTTCTACATTTTGTCCCTTTTCCTCACCATCGTTCCGGATACGTACGCCGGCTGGTCCGCGGGCCTCGTCGGGATGGGACTCGGGCTCGTCGTCACCGTCGCCGTCTCGCTGGCGACCTCGCCGGCCGCCGCCGAACGGCGTGCGATCTACTTCGACCGGTTCGGTGCCGATTGATGGCGTTCGAATCGCCACGCTGAACGGCCCCGGTCGCATACGCGCTGACGAATGCCTATCGACCTGCCGCCCGCGGTCGCCGACGACTGGCGTCGTCTCGGGAGCCGAACCGACGAACGCAGCCTCTCGCTGGCGACGGTCACCGCCGAGACGGCCGTCTTCGAACACCGGCCGACCGCCGACGCGCTCGAGCGCCTCCGCGGAGGCCGGGACGTTCCGGTGCGGTCGCTGTTCACCGTCGCGCTCGATATCAGTCCCTCCCTGTCGACGATCGGTCTGTCAGCGGCCGACGCGCTCGACGTGGCGGCTCCGAAAGCGCGCGAGCAGTTCGTCGACACGGTTGCGGACGACGGCATCGAGGTCGGTGCGGAACGCGCGACCGAATACATCGACCGGCCCGACGGGGCCGTCGGCCACCTTTCCGTCCTCGAGGCCGCGTATCCGATCGAGGCGGCGGTCGACGGCGCTGACGGCGCTGCCGTCGGTGACGGAACCGCAACGATCGATGCCGAAGCCCACGTCGCCGTCTGGCCGACCGCCGACACGTACGTGATGGCCGGCGGGCTCCTCCCGCTCGAGGGGCCTGCCGACGCGGCGCTGCTGGCGGCCGCCCTCGATGTCGATCCGGCCCGCGACCGCGAGGCGATCGTCGACCTGTTCCGGGGGCTGGAACTCGAGGACGCGACCGACGGCTGAGTCGGCCGCCGTCGAAATAGTTAATTGATCGACTATCGATCTCCAACTATGGCACACTATAATGGTCGCAGCTATTCGGAGCTGACGAAAGGGGGCTTTTTTCTCGGGCTCGCCCTCTTCGTCGTCGGTGCGGGCAGCGAACTGGTCGGACACGCGGTTTTCGGATCGCTTCCCCAGTGGGAGAACACCCTGTTGTTCGCGTTGACGCTGCTCGGCTTCGCCATCGGATTCGCGTCGCCGTTCGTGTTCGGGATCGTCATGCCGCTGCTCGAATAGCGTGGTCGAGCGTTGCCTTACGTCGCCCTGAGACGGCTCGGTGATCGTTTTGAGCGCGTTCGTCCGCTGTATTGGTCCGTCCCCGGCCTCGAGCCGATCCGGGTCGCGTTTCGATACCGGTACTGAAACTGGTGTTTTTTATAAGCACCCACCCACGTACCACGTATGCAAACCCACATCGTCCCGGTCGGCTTCGATTACGACCGGCTGATCGCGCCGCTGGTCCGCGATCAGATCGATGTCGACAGCGTCATCCTCCTCGAGGGCGCGGTCGGCAGCGAGGCCAACGTCGAGTACTCGCGGCACCTCTCGAAGAAACTCGAGACGGATTTCAAGAACCTGCTCGGAGCCGAGACCGAGCGGTTCGTTCTGGAAGACGTCTACGACTACGACGACGCCTTCGAGCAGGCCTACGAACTCATCACCGCGGAACTCGACTCGGGCAACGAGGTCTGGGTCAACGTCGCCGCGATGCCCCGGACCGTGAGCTTCGCCTTCGCCAACGCCGCCCACTCGCTGATGGTCGAACGCCAGGAGGACCGCGAGGGCATCCACACCTACTACACCGCCCCGGAGAAGTACCTGGAGACCGAACTCGCGGAGGAACTGCGCGAACAGATCGCCCTGCTCGAGGACCTCCAGCGGGACGACGACGGACTCGCGGACGACCGGATCGTGAGCCGCCTCGAGAGCGCCCGCGACCTCTTAGCCGAGTTCGACGAGCGCGGGACGACCATCGGCGCGAAGGAGATCGACGGTAAACACATCGTCGAGTTGCCTGTCGCCTCCTTCTCGAACGTCAAACCCTTCGAGGAACTCATTCTCTACAAACTCGGCGAGGACGGCGAGTTCGACTCCGTCTCGGAACTCGCCGAGTCGCTGGCCCGCGAGTTGAACGAGGAGTACACCGATAGCTTCCGGTCGAAGGTGATCTACAACGTCGATCGGCTGGGCCCCGGCGGTAAGGGCTACATCGAACGTGAGGAACACGGCAAGTCCTATCGGACCCGGCTCTCGCGGATCGGCGAGCTGTGGGTGCGCGCCCACTCGGACGATGGGACCGGCGACTAGTCGATTCGACGTGGCGGCACCGATACCGACCAGCACCGCGACGAGGACGACGAGACATCGGCCGCTTGGGACGATCGCCTCCGTGTCTCGGGCGGCACGACGAAACACCTAACACCGGTCGCCGGGCAAGCAGTACGTATGTCTCAGTGCGTCGCGGCGGCGGTTCGGCCGTTCGACGGCCCGCGAGACGCCGTTTTCGTAGGGGCTCCGTAGCCCCTCATTCCCCACCCCGTTTCGACGGATGTATTGTCGCCGACCAGTATTCACCGAGCAACGACCCCTCTATGGACGACAGTCAACTGCACAGCCGGACGACGTACCGACGACGCCCGCGACGGGCGGTGAGAGCATGAGCATGGATTCACGGGAGCAAGCGGACGACGAACCCACCCTCGAGGGGGGCTACGATCCCGAAGCGGTCGAGTCGCGCTGGCAACAGCGCTGGATCGACGCGGACGTCTACGCCTACGACGGCGACGAGAAACGGGACCCCAACACCGTCTACTCGATCGATACGCCGCCGCCGACGGTGTCGGGCAGCCTGCACATGGGCCACCTCTACGGCTCGACGCTGCAGGACTTCGCGGCCCGGTTCCAGCGGATGCACGACGGCGACGTGCTCTTTCCCTTTGGCTACGACGACAACGGGATCGCAAGCGAGCGCTTGACCGAGTCCGAACTCGACATCCGCCATCAGGACTACGAGCGCCGCGAGTTCCAGGAACGCTGCCGCGAGGTCTGTGCGGAATACGAGGCCGAGTTTACCGAAAAGATGCAGAACCTCGGGACCTCGATCGACTGGAACAACACCTACAAGACGATCGAACCCCGCGTGCAGCGGGTCTCCCAGCTGTCCTTCCTCGACCTCCACGAGAAGGGACGCGAGTATCGGAAGAAGGCACCGGCGATCTGGTGTCCCGACTGCGAGACGGCCATCTCGCAGGTCGAGATGGAGGACGACGAGCGCGGCTCGCACTTCAACGACATCGCGTTCGAACTCGTCGGCGAGGACGCACCCCGCGACGAGTTCGTCATCTCGACGACGCGACCCGAACTCATCCCGGCCTGCGTCTCCGTCTTCGTCCACCCCGACGACGAGGAGAACCAGGACCTCGTTGGCGAGACCGCTCGGATTCCGATCTTCGGCCACGAGGTGCCGATCATCGAGGACGAGCGCGTCGACATGGAGAAGGGCAGCGGCGTCGTGATGTGCTGTACCTTCGGCGATCAGAACGACATCGAGTGGTATCAGGCCCACGACCTGCCGCTGCGCGTGGCCATCGACGAGTCCGCGACGATGACCGAGCTGGCCGGCGACTACGAGGGGATGTCCACCGAGGAAGCCCGCGAGGCCATCGTCGAGGATCTCGACGACGAGGGCTCCCTGCGCGACCGCTGGGAGATCACCCACGCCGTCCAGGTCCACGAACGCTGCGACACCGCCGTCGAGTACCGCGTCTCCAAGCAGTGGTACGTCGAAATCTTGGATCACAAGGCTGAGTACCTCGAGGCCGGCCGGGAGATGGACTGGTACCCCGAGAAGATGTTTGCGCGCTACCAACACTGGATCGAGGGCCTCGAGTGGGACTGGCTGATCTCACGCCAGCGCGACTCGGGGATTCCGTTCCCGGTCTGGTACTGTGCGGACTGCGACCAGCCGATCATGGCGGAGCGGGAGTCTCTGCCGGTCGATCCACTGAGCGACGACCCTCCAGTCGATACCTGTCCCGACTGTGGCCACGACGAGTTCGAGGCCGAGGAGGACGTCTTCGACACGTGGGCGACCTCCTCGCTGACGCCGCTGATCAACGCGGGCTGGGACTGGGACGCCGACGCCGAGCAGTTCACGATGGACAGCCCCGAACTCTACCCGTTCGATCTCCGCCCGCAGGGCCACGACATCATCTCGTTCTGGCTGTTCCACACCATCGTCAAGTGCTACGAACACACCGGCGAGGTGCCCTTCGACGCGACGATGATCAACGGCCACGTGTTAGACGAGAACCGCGAAAAGATGTCCAAATCGCGGGGCAACGTCGTCGAACCCGACGAGGTGCTCGCGGACTACCCCGTCGACGCCGTCCGCTTCTGGGCCGCCAGCGCCGCCGTCGGGGACGACTTCCCGTATCAGGAGAAAGACCTCACCGCCGGCGAGAAGCTCCTGCGCAAGCTCTGGAACGCCTCGAAGCTCGTCGACACGCTCGCGCCCGCCGATCCCGACGCGCCCGCGGAGCTCGAGGCGATCGACCGCTGGCTGCTGGCGGAACTCGACGACGCCGTCGCGGACCTCACGGCCCACCTCGAGAACTACGAGTTCGCGAAGGCCCGCGACCGCCTGCGAACCTTCTTCTGGAACACCTTCTGTGACGACTACCTCGAGATCGCCAAGACGCGCGAAGACAATCCGTCGACGCAGTACGCGCTGCGGACGGCCCACCGGACCTTCCTCGAACTGTGGGCCCCGTTCCTGCCTCACGTGACCGAGGAGATCTGGCAGGCGGTGTACGTAGACGAGACTGCGGCCCTCGAGGACAGCAGCATCCACGTCCGGGACTGGCCCGCCCCACAGGGGTACGAGGCCGATCTCGAGGCCGGCGAGACCGCCATGGAGGTCATCTCCGCGCTGCGCCGCTACAAGAGCGAGAACCAGCTCCCGCTGAACGCCGACCTCGAGTCGGTGGCCGTCTACGGCCCCATCGAGGGCTTCGAGGACGCGATCCGGAACGTGATGCACGTCGAGGACCTCACCGTGCTCGCGGACCAGCCCGAGATCACGACCGCAGTCGCCGCGATCGATCTCGACTACTCGACGCTCGGCCCCGAGTACGGGTCGAAAGTCGGCGACATCGACGCCGGAATCGAGACCGGCGACTACGAGATCGACGAGGATGCGGGTGTGCTTCGCGTCGCCGGCGAGGAACTCGGCGCGGACCTCTTCGAGGTCGAGTACGAGCGCACCTACTCGGGCACGGGCGAGATGCTCGAGACCGAGTCGGCGGTCGTCATCCTCGAGTAGCGTCGCCGTCCCGTCTGCGAGTACGGTGCCCGCCGAAACGCGGTGTGTTCCTGGTCCCGGCACGCGGGAGCAAGCGCCCTCGCTGATCGGCGCGCCGCTCGGCGTCACGCGGCTTCGCACTTTTTCGCCCGGATCGCGAGCGCGAGGAACAGCGCCAGGAGGACGAACGTCACTTCGCCCGCGGCGATTACGCCGAGCGCGTCGGCTTCGAGGAACATGGGCGTTTCCCGCCCGACCGGGATGATCGTGTGGTGGGGGTCGCCGACGACGGGGACGAAGTAGTCGACGATGAGATTGCTCCAGTACCAGACGGCGGCGACGGCGACGGCCCACACCGGGAAGTCGCTGATCCGGTGGAGGACCAGCGCCTGGACCACCATCGCGAGGTGGCTCCAGAAGAGGAAGTGGTACATCAGCGGGGGGAGGTACGCGTAGGCGTCCGCAAACGCGAGGAGCGTATACGGCGTCCAGAGACCGAGTACGACGTTCCCGACGAATGCGAGTGCCGTGAGCCACGGCTGTTCGCGACCCAGCTTCCACGCGGCGATCGCGAGCGCGATGAACAGCGTCGCGAGCGGGCTGTCGGGGACCCAGGGCCAGAGCGCGGCCGTCGTCTCGGTGAACTGTCCGGAGTAGTACCAGAACCCGAAGGCCGTTCCCGCGAGGTTGATCGCCACGACGAGCCACGCGAACCGCAGCCCCAGGTCCTCGAGCGTCGTCGGAACCGGGGCGAGGGACGATGGGAGCGACTCGTCGTCGGCACGATCGTGATCCGCCATCCGAGTCGACGCGGTCATCGTCCGGCGCGACGGCCGGAACCCGCAAAACAGTAGCGGTTATCGCACCGCCCGCGACCCGTACTACTACGAGCACGCCCGCAGTACTACCCGACTGTGACATCCTCGCCCGCCGTAAACGGCGGGGCTTCCTACAAGGGAAGCCTCGCGTCGATGGGGTTTCAGGACTGAAACGCCGCAAGCGTCGTCTGTCGGGATTGCCGACTCGGCGTGCGGTGTCCTGTGGCCGTGTCACAACGGCTCCCATCCCGAGGCGAGTCATCGCGTTCCGATTTCCAAGGAACACTCTCTCCCCACGGGTCAAAGCGACCGGCGATGTTCGCGGCCGCGTTGATATCTGCTTGATACTCCGTGACCCAACACTCCGCGTTCGTACACTTGAACTCGGCTTGCGACCCACGACTTCCGATGTGCCCGCACTCGTGGCAGGTCTGGCTCGTGTAGCGTGGGTTCACGAACTCGACCGGAATACCGGCTTCAAGAGCCTTGTCCTTGATGCGGTCGGTGAGGCGAGCGAACGCCCACGAGTGCAAGCGTCGGTTCATGTACTTCCCGTAGTCCAAGTTCTCGCGGATGTACGACAAGTCCTCGAGCACGATTACCGGGTCCTCGAAAGACTCGGCGTACTCGACGGCTTCGCGAGACGCCTTCTCGACGATATCAGTCAGCGCGTTCTGGTAGTGGCCGAAGCGTTCGTCGATTCGCCACTGTGCGGCATCGCGCTCTTGGAGGCGCTTCAGCGTGGTGTACATCTCCTTGCGGAGTGCTCGCGCACGGCCGCCGTCGTAGATGTATGGTTGGGTCGGAGTGCCGTTCTGACGGGCACAGCCCGTCAGAAGCTTAGACTCGCCAATATCGAAACCGATTCGAGTCGGATCGTCCGGCGTCTCTGGTTCAGCTATGTCGTACTCGATGGCGACGTGCAGCACCCAGTTCGTTCGGTGCTGTTGCAGTCGGAACTCACCGACCGACACATCGCCGTTAAGCAGGTCGAACCACAGCGATTCCTGCTCGGGGTTAATTCNAGCACCCAGTTCGTTCGGTGCTGTTGCAGTCGGAACTCACCGACCGACACATCGCCGTTAAGCAGGTCGAACCACAGCGATTCCTGCTCGGGGTTAATTCGAAGCGGAATCCAGAAGGCGTTGCCACGTCCGGCCTGTGGAACGCGCCAGCAGAACTCGTACGCACGCTCGTCGGAGTGATCGATCTGGAAGCCACGGTTCGTGAATCGAACCGGGTGATCGTCCTCGAGTTCCGAGGCGTTGTACGTCTGGCGGAGTTGCGGGACGTAGTTCTTGAGGGCGTCTTTAGCGTAGGACGTGAGCGTGTACGGCGTGACGATATCGTTGACTGCGTTCTGCGTATCCGCGCCACTCTCGAAGGCATCCTCGAGGGCGCGGCGGTAAGTCGCCACAGTACGCTCGAGACGTTGCTCTTTGCCCGTAGTGGGTGGCGCGAGCGTAGCTTCGAGCGTTTTCGTGGCGGTAGTTTTAGCGACCATTCGACAGTACAGGCTACGACCGCAACCCACGTAAACCACACGGATAGTACACGTATGTATGGGTACGGAAATCAGATTCGAGGTAGACGACGAACAGTACGAGCGACTGAAAGCGATCAAAGACAAGCGCGGCTACACTTGGAAGGGGCTGATGCTCGAAGGNGATTCGAGGTAGACGACGAACAGTACGAGCGACTGAAAGCGATCAAAGACAAGCGCGGCTACACTTGGAAGGGGCTGATGCTCGAAGGTGTCGAAGCGTTGGACACCGGGAAGCCGTAACAGGGCGAATTGAGGAACGAACGAACGCGATTCCTCCCCGCCCCAAGGGGCGGGGTTTCCTCGCTACAGCAAGATGACGACGGCCGACGAACGATCACGTTCGCGACTCTCGACCGGCCACGAGGTGTCCCTCCCGCTCGAGTTGTCGTTCGCGATGGGCGGCACGACCGTCCCCGCGCGTCGCGGCCGGCTCGAGACAGCGCTTCCGGATGGACTCTCCGCGCTCGCGATCGCACCTGGCGTCGGCTGTGTCACCCTCGTCGGGATCCAGTACCACCGGGTCGGCGGCGATCGAGACGGGACGGAACTCGATCCCTACGACGAGTTCGCGGTCATCGTTCCGGCGGTCCGTGGGAGTCGAACGACCCGCCCGCTCGCACAGCTCGCGGGCAGCGAACTCGGCGGCTACGTCCACTGGCTCCCGGTGACGACCGCGCCGTCGGTCGCGCTCGGGCGCGAGATCTGGGGGTATCCCAAGGAACTGGCCGCCATCACGGTGACTGACGGCCCGGACGGGATCCGTACTGTCGTCGACGGCGGCCGCTATGGGGACGACTCCATCCGGCTCGAGGTCGCTCGTCCCCGGCTCGAGCCGCGAGCGCGCGACTGGACGCTGACCAGTTACACCACGACAGATGGGGCTCTCGTGCGGACGACGGCTCGGATTCGGGGCGACGTCGCGATCGGGTCGGGCGTCGGGACGCGGCTCTCGATTCCCCCGGCGCTGGCCCGCGAACTCGGGCTGTGGCGACGGCCGCTCGCACGGTTGTACGGCGCGGACGTCCGCGCCCGCCTGTTCGAGGGCGAGCGGCTGGTCGAGTGAGCGGTCGGTCCGACGCCGGTTCCGTGGGCCCGCGGAACCGTTGGCTCCGGCGGCCGCATCGGGCCCAAAGAAACGCGTAAGTGGCGGGGCTCCTAACCGGTCAGTATGGCCGAAAACACCGATCTCGAGGAACTGCGGCGCGGGACTGATCTCGTCAAACGCGGCTTCGCGCGGATGCAGAAAGGCGGCGTCATCATGGACGTCGTCGACCCCGAGCAGGCCCGTATCGCCGAGGAGGCCGGCGCGGTTGCAGTGATGGCGCTCAAAGCCGTGCCCGCCGATATCCGCAAGCGCGGCGGCGTCGCTCGGATGGCCGATCCCGCCGACGTCGCCGAGATCGTCGAGTCGGTTTCGATCCCGGTCATGGGTAAATCCCGTATCGGGCACACGAAGGAGGCCCAGATCCTCGAAGCCGTCGGCGTGGACATGATCGACGAGAGCGAGGTGCTTACTCCCGCCGACGACGCCTACCACATCGACAAGCGCGACTTTACCGCCCCGTTCGTCTGTGGGGCGCGCAACCTCGGCGAGGCCCTGCGCCGGATCGACGAGGGTGCGGCGATGATCCGGACGAAAGGCGAGGCCGGTACCGGCGACGTGAATCAGGCCGTCCACCACCAGCGCACGATCAAGGGCGCGATCCGGAAACTCGAGGGCATGAGCCACGAGGAACGGGAGGCCTTCGCTCGCGAGATCGAAGCGCCCGCGGAGCTGGTCCACGAGACCGCCGAGATGGGGCGACTCCCGGTCGTCAACTTCGCCGCGGGCGGCATCGCGACGCCGGCCGACGCCGCGCTCATGATGCACCACGAGTGCGACGGTATCTTCGTCGGCAGCGGCATCTTCGGCGCGGAGAACCCGCCCGAGATGGCCGAGGCGATCGTCGAGGCGACGAACAACTGGGACGACCCCGAGACGCTCGCGGAGATCTCGAAGAACCTCGGCAAGAGCATGAAAGGCGACGCGAACGTCGACCTCCCCGAGGACGAAAAGATGCAGGGCCGTGGCGTCTAACTGACGACGCCGATTTCGACCCGGCGCTTTGACCGCCGACCGCTCGGCAACCACGCTTGTTCTCTCCCGCTCCGACGGTCCTCACTCCGCCCTCGCTGGCAGCCGGCCGCGCGCTCGAGCCGAGCCCCTGCTACCACCACGTCTGCGGCCGCGGGACGATGCCCGTTCGGCGGAGCGCGAGAACGACCAGGTAGGTTATCGTCGCACCACAGCACAGCGACAGTACCAGCACCGGCGCGACTCGAGTGCCGACGGCGGCACCGCTGATCGCCGCCGCGAGGGACGTGAGTTGGACGCTCCGCCGCTCCCAATACTGCCGGACGGTCTCGTACGCTCGAGCGACGAGGAGTTCGAAGGAGACCGTCGCAGCACCGCCGACGATCAGGAAAATCAGTGACGGCGTTACGTCGGCGTGGACCGCGAAACTCGCGACCGCAGCGAGCACGAGCAGCGCGAGCGCGGCGTCGGTTCGCGTCCCCATCCGGCTACGAGCCGTCCCGGTACAGCGTCGCGCCCTCGCCAATCGCGGTCTGATAGGCGCGGCTCTCGACGCCGGCCGCGTCGAAGGCGTCGACCATCGCCGAGGCGATCGCCCGCTGGTCGCGGCGGTGACAGACCGCGAGCATTCCCGGGCCGGCCCCGCTGACCGTGACGCCGGTCGCACCCGCCTCGAGAGCGGCCTCGCGAACGCTCTCGTAGCCGTCGATCAGTGTGCTGCGTTCGGGCGTGACGATCTCGTCTTCCATACCCTTGCCGACGAGAACTGGATCGTCCCGCGTCATCCCGACGGTCAGCGTGGCGGCGTTGCCGACGGTGTCGACGACCTCGTCCATCGAGGCTGCATCGGGAACGACGCCGCGCGCATCGCGCGTGGAAACGGAGATATCCGGCAGGCAGGCGACGACGGGAACCGACGCGTCGACGTGCGTGACACCGCCGTCGGTGGCGACGGTAAAGCCACCGAGCAGCGAGGGCGCGACGTTATCCGCGTGTGCTGCTCCGGAGACGAGCGCTTCGCCTTCGGCGGCGACGGGGACGAGCTCCGCACGAGAGCGGCCCCGATCGTAGAGTTCGTTCAGTGCAACGGCGGCGGCGGCGGCACTCGCGGCCGACGATCCCAACCCCGAGGACGGCCGAACGCCCTTGTCGATCCGGATTCGTGCGGGGGCGTCGAGCGCCTCCGCGACTGCGCCGACCGTGTTCTTGGCGGGGTCTTCCGGGATGTACTGGCTTCCGGCCCCGGTCACCGTAATCGTCGTTCGCGAGGCTCGTTCGACCCGAACCACGTCGGCGGGCGTTCCGAGAGCGACGCCGAACACGTCGAAGCCGCTCCCGAGATTCGCGCTCGTTGCGGGTGCCCGCACTGTAAGCATGCCGATTCCTTTCTAGACGGCAGTCAAAAAGGTAGCGAACGATACCGACGACGGCTGTTGACGATCACCTCGAGAATCGAACCGGATCGACGGCCTCCCCGAGTCCGATCGGACGATTACTCCTCGTCGGTCGCGCCGAACGTGAACACGTCGTCGTCTTCGTCGTCCTCGTCGGCCCCGTCGCTTTCGTCAGTCTCGTCGCTCTCGAGGTCGTCGGCCGCAGGAGTCTCGTCGGCGGCCGATTCGTCGTCGGTCTCCGCATGGCCACCGTCGTCGACCGATCCGAGCGGTTGGGCGTCCGGTTCGTCGCCGGCCGACTCGGCGATGTCTGCCGTGTCGTCCCCGCCGGATTTGGGGGTGTCGTCGGCAAGCGGGTCGGTCGGGCCGGTCGACTCGGTCGTATCCGTCGTCTCGTCACCGTCGGTTCCGAAGGCGTCGTCGGCGAGTGGATCGGTCGCGTCCGTCGTCTCGTCACCGTCGGTTCCGAAGGCGTCATCGGCGAGTGGATCGGTCGCGTCCGTTGTCTCGTCACCGTCGGTTCCGAAGGCGTCATCGGCGAGTGGATCGGTCGCGTCCGTTGTCTCGTCACCGTCGGCTCCGAAGGCGTCGTCGGCGAGTGGATCGGTCGTATCCGTCGTCCCGTCGCTATCGGCTCCGACGGTGTCATCGGCGAGCGGATCGGTCGCGTCGGTCGACTCGATCGCGTCGGACTCCTCGTCTTCGCTCCCCTCGATTCCGAGGATCTCTTCGGCACCGAGTTCCTCGGTCGCGTCGCCATCGGCTCCACTGCCGGTCGCCGAATCGTCACCGGCGTGATCGATCGGATCGTCGACCGACGCCTCGGAATCGAACGCGGTCTCCGTCGATCGGTCGGCATCGGCAGTGTCCGCGTCTGCGTCCTCCTCGAGTTCGTGGGCGTCCCCGTCCGCGTCGTCGAACGTGAGGGTCTCGTCGGAGTCGTCCTGCTCGCTTGCGGCGTCGAACGTGATGCCCTGACCCTCTTCGGCCGACTCGCCGTCGGCCGCAGCGTCGTCAATCGCCGCGGGCGCATCCAGTTCCGCGTCCACGTCGAACGTCGATTCGAAGTCGAGGTCGACGTGGTCGACATCAGTGTCGAACCGGTCGAGCGCTTCGGAAAGCTGCGAGGCCTGTTCGGAGAGGCTCGAGGCGGACTTCGTGACTTCGGTCAGTGCGGTGGTCTGTTCTTCGGCCGCGGCGGCGACGTTCTCGGCTTCCGCCGTCGTCTCCTCGGAGATCGTTGCGGCGTCGTCGACCATCGCGACGACCTCCTGCGTGGAGGCGGCCTGCTCTTCGGTCGCTGCGGAGATCTCCTGTACACCGATGTTGGTCTCCTGAGCGAGGTCGGCGATCTCCTCGAGCGCCTTGACCGCCTCCTCGACCCGATCGCTGGCGGTTTCGATGTCGCTACTCGTACCTTCGACTTCGGCAGCGGAGGTTTCCGTCCGCTTGCGGATCGCCTCGAGTCGGTCCTCGGCTTCGTCGGCCGCTTCGGCGACGTCCTCGGAGAGCGCCTTGACTTCCTTTGCGACGACGGAGAACCCTTCGTCGTCGCTGCCGCCCGCGGAGCGGGAGGCTTCGATGTTGGCGTTCAGCGCCAGCATGTTCGTCTGGTGGGCGATCTCGGAAATCGTGTTGATCAGTTCGTCGATCTGCTGGACCTCTTCCTCGAGACGACGGATCTCGGCGACGGCGTCGCCGGCCTCGGTCTCGATCTCGTCCATGGCAGTGATCGCCGCCTGAGCGGCTTCCTGCCCTTCCCGACCGGTGTCGACGGTCCGCTCCGCGATGTCGGCCACCTCATTCGAGGACGCGGCGATCTCCTCGGTCGTCGTCGAGAGGCCGCTCATCTCCTGGTCGACCGACTGGAGGGAGTCGTTCTGTCGGTCCGCACCGTCGGAAATCTCCTGAATCGACTCGGTGACCTGCTGGGAGGCGGACCGAACCTCCTCGCTCGAGGCGGTCACCTGCTCGGAGGCGGTCGCGACGTCGGTCGCGAACCGGTTGAGTTCGGCGATGGTCTGCTCGATCTCGTCGAGCATCTCGTTGAAGTCCTCGCCGATCTGTTGCATCTGTTCGTTGTCGCTTTCGACGTCCGCACGGGCGGTGAGGTTCCCATCGGCGGCCTCACCCATGACCGCGCAGTATTCCGCGGCCTTGTCCTCGAGGTGATCGTTGATCTCCAAGACGCGTTCACGTTCGCGTTCGGCCTCCATGCGGGCGGCTTCGGCCTCTTCGATCTGTTCGCGCAAGGCATCACGCATCGAGCCGAACCCGTCGTAGAGCCGGCCGATGTTGTCGATCCGTTTGGTCTCGAAGTCGACGTTGAGGTTGCCGTCCTCCATCTCGCTGGCCTTGTCGGTGAGCCGATCGATCGAGACGGCAGTGTTTCGGCCCAGGACTGCACCGACCGCGCCGATCATGACGACCCCGAGAATCGTCGCCACGAGTCCCCACTGGTTGACGCTGTTGACGAACCCGAGTGCCTGGTCGGCGGGTTCGACGGTCAGGACGACCCAGTCGGTCCCGAACACGCGGGCGGAACTGGCGACGTACTCGTCGCTGTCCTCACCGAGGTCGTAATCGCCCAGCGAGAGCGACGAGCCGGCGACCTGCTGCGTGGTTGCGCCCTCGGTCCGTGCGCTCTTGGCGAGGCCGTTGCCGTCGTTGTAGGTGTAGCCGAACAGTTGGTGGTTCTCACCGTAGTCGGCGTTGTCAAGCATGACGTCGTTCTCACCGTCGAGGATCACCGTCGTGACACCCTCATCGTCCTGTAGTTGGCTCGCGTACGCCTCGAGATCAGCAGTGTAGACGACCGCTCGGTTCTCGTTGTCGGCAGAGCGCTGGACGTACGTGAGGACGGTCGTGTTCTGGCCGAACTCCCCTTCGGCGATATAGGCGTCCGAGACCCACGGAACGGTTTTCGAGGCGTCCTCGTAGGCTTCGTTCGGGATGTTATCGATATCGGCCGCCGGTGTCCCGCGATAGGCCTCGTTCGTACTCGCGGTCACGGTTCGGTTGTCCAGATTGACGTAGGAGATATCGAACGTATCGGCGTCTAAGTGTTCTTGCCAGTCGAGGAAACGCCGTTCGATCGCAGCCGGGTCGTCGCTGGCGACGACGTCGGATCGGGCGATCATCCCGACCGTGTGCTCGTTTTGCTCGTTCCACATCTGCATGCTCTGGGCTTCCTGTCCGGCGGCGGAAGCGTGATCGCTTTGCACCCGATTCTCCACCTGATCGGCGATTGCCCCTGTCGCAACGAATCCGATCAGCCCGACAGACAATCCGAGAATGAGCAGCGCGATCCCGAACTTGACCGCGTATCTGCGTCGGATAGCTGTCGGTACCAACCGTCGAGCGAAATCCATGGATACGAAACGCCTGTTCTCGCCACTACATAAATTGTCAGCCGCGGTTATCGGTGCTGATAATTGGAGATTGTTCCGGACTCTGAGGGTATCTGCTGCCTTTCGTTTCTGGTGCTGTTGTATATTCGCCTCCTGTCTGAAATAAATCCCATAGGTCGAGACCAACTCCCGACGAATTTGAAATTTTCTTTTCCGGGCCTATCAGCGCGTCATACCGTCCCCAACAAGTGTTATTCTTCACAACCGTTAAGAAACAGAGGTCGAAACCATCGGCCAATGAACGACGGAGACCACGACCGGGCGAACGCGACGGGCCCCGCTCGTAGCGGACTGCGACGGAACCTCGACCGCCGTCGAGTGTTGCAAACGACTGCGGGTGGCGCGGCCGGCCTCTCCCTCGCCGGCTGTCTCGAGACGCCCGGATCGTTCGTCGGAAGCGACGAAACCGATCCGGTCACGGTCGGCGTCCTCGCACCCAACCCGGAGAGCGACGCGACGGGGCGCTCGATCGTTCGGGGTGCGCGGCTCGCCGTCAAGCAACTCAACGACGGCGACGGAATCCTCGGCCGTGATGTCGAGATGGTCGTCGGCGATACCAACGGCAGCCCACAGGAGGCGCGCCGTCAGTATCAGCGGCTCATTCTCCAGGAGGACGCCGACGTTACCGTCGGTGTTTCCACCAGTGAAGTCCTCGTGCCGTTGCTCGAGGAGATCGCCGAGCAAGAGACGGTGCACCTCACCGCCGGCTCCGCGACGACGGTGGCCAGCGATCGGGTCAAATCGTCGTACGACGACTACAAGTATCACTTCCGTGTCGGTCCGATTAACGGGACCAACCTCGCAGAGGCGCAACTCGACTTCCTGACCGAGAAGGGCAGTGATATCGGGTGGGACTCTATCGCGGTCCTCGCGGAGGACTACGCCTGGACCGATGGGTTGTGGGACTTCTATCGGAGTCGCCTCCCCGAGACCGATATCGAGGTGACGGCGTGGGAACGGTATCCGCCGGCGACCGACGACTTCTCGGAAATCTACACGCGAGTCGAGGAGTCGAACGCCGATGCGGCGTTCATTTCGACCGCACACACCGGCACCGCCGCACTGGCGGATTGGCGGCCCGAGGAACGGGACTTCGAGTTCGGCGGCATTCACGTTCCGATGCAACTCCCGTCGTACTACCGGCTGACCGGCGGCGACTGCGAGTACGCCGCGGGTTACGCCAGCGCGACCGATACCGCTGATCTCACGGACCGGACATCGGATTTCGTCGAGGCGTATCAAGGCGCAAACGACGGCAAAAGCCCGGTTTATACCGGCTATATCGCCTTCGACGCGGTCGAGGTGTTCGCCGACGCGGCCAAGCGAACCGACTCCCTCGAGTCGGAGGCCTTGGTCGGGTCGCTCGAGGAGACCGAGTTCAAGGGCACCACCGGTACGATCCAGTTCCACGGTCGCGACGACGAATACCCACACGACGTTATCTACGGCAAGGGCAACGTTCACCCGGTGTACTTCCAGTGGCAGGAAATCGACGGTGAAGGTCAGCAGACGGTCATCTGGCCCGACGAGTACGTGGCCGACGGTGCCGAGTACATGACGCCGGACTGGCTCTAGACCGGGTACGGGCCGTCAACGGCTCCTCCGTGTGAATCACGACCCAGTCGTCGGCGAGTCCTTGCCTTCCCGACGGGTCACACTCCCCGCCGGCCACTCACGGTGCCGCCTTTTCCCCTCCGTTCGTCCGTCAGTAGTAACGCGACCACGAGCAAACCCGAAGCCGCGTCGTTGCGGCAGGGCCGCGACCAACCCGCGAACTGGCTCCCCGCTCGAGTCCGTCGACTTCCGGCGGGTGCCCGAAACGATCAGGTGCGACGGTCGCAACACGATCGCAGTCGCTGAACGGCACTACACACCTAATCGGACGACTCTCGTTCCAACTATCCCGGACCGACCCATGCTATTGGTACACTACCACAAACACTAAGCGAATTAAGACGAAACGAGTGTCAAGATGTCTGATGACACTGCGACGGGACTCGGTTCACGGGCCACGGCGAGTCCGGGCTCTCGAGGCGTGAACCGACGACGATTCCTGCAAACGACGGGTGGAGTCGCGGCGGGGACGGCGGGTGCCGGCTGTCTCGAGACGGCCGGCTCGGTCGTCGGGGAGAGCGACGGCACGACGCCGGTCAGAATCGGGCTGTTGGCACCGAACCCGGACAGCGACATGATCGGTCGGTCGATGTACCGGGCCGCAACGCTCGCGGTCAGCCATCTCAACGACGGCGACGGGATCCTCGGCCGTGATGTCGAACTCGTTTTGGGGGATACGAACTCGAGTCCGCTGGAGGCGCGCCGCCAGTACCAGCGGCTCATTCTCGAGGAAGACGTCGACGTAACGACCGGCGTGTTCGCGAGCGAGGCGTTGCTGGGTATCATCGACGACATCGCGGAACAGGAGACGATCCACCTGACCTCCGGCGCGGCGACGACCGAAGTCAGTCGGCTGGTCCACGAGCAGTACGACGAGTACAAGTACCATTTCCGCGCCGGACCGAACAGCGATATCGACTACGGCCGCATGCAGATCGACTTCCTGACCGACATGGCCGACGAACTCGGCTGGGACTCGATCGCGCTCCTCGCCGAGGACTACGAGTGGACGGAAAAACCGTGGCGCGTCTATCAGGACCGGATCGGGGAGACCGGCGTCGACGTCGCGCTCGAGGAGCGGTATCCGCCGTCGATAGACAGCTTCGAGAGCCGGTACGACGAGGTCGAAGCGGCGGATGCCGACGCGGTCTTCATCACGACCGCCCACACCGGAACCAGCGCCCTGATGGACTGGGGGGTTCCCGAACGCGAGTTCGACTTCGGCGGAATCCACGTCCCGATGCAGCTCCCGGCGTACTACGACCTGGTCGGCGGGGAGTGTCAGTACGCCATCGGTCAAAGCAGCGCCACGGCGAACAGCACGATAACCGACGCTACTCAACCCTTCGTCGAGTCATATCGGAACACGTTCGCGGGCTCGAACCCCGTGTATACCGGCTACCACACGTACGATGCGATCACGTTGTTCGCAGCGGCGGTCGAAGACGAGGAAACGTTCGGTCACGAGGAACTGGTCCCCGCGCTCGAGGACGTGTCCTTTACCGGGACCGCCGGCACGGTCGAGTTCTACGATCGGGAGGCCGAAGTCGCGGGCACTCCGGTCGCCCACGACCTCGTCTACAACAAGGCGGAGACGGTTTATTTCCAGTGGCAGGAGGGCGATGACGGCGATGGAAGACAAGAGGTCATCTGGCCGCCGGAACAGGCGACCGGCTCGGGCTACGTCACGCCGTCGTGGCTCGCTTGATAGCTTTCTCCGCCTGAAAGCGGAGACTCCCGAGCGGTGGGCGTTTCAGGTCTGCACCCATGGACGCCGCCACTTCACGGGCGTTCGCGTCTCCCCCAGCCGTCGTTCGAGTGCCAGTCGAGTCGCCGTCTCGAGTCGCTGGGAATCGGTTCGTACGGCCGTGTCGTCAGCCGTCCGCGTTCGCGTCGGCGGGGTGGCCTGCGTCGACGAACCGGTCGCGGCCGACGAGCAGCGCGACCGAGAGGAGGGCCCCGGCGAGCGCGAAGGTCGCGATCAGGGCGAAAAACGCCGTCAGCGAGGCCTCGCCGAGGACGACGCCGCCGACGGCGATACTCGCCGAGCCGAGTCCGAACTCCCCGAGATAGGTGTAGCCGTAGGAGAGCCCGCGCGTGTCCGGCGGCGTGTACACCGCGACCGCGTTCTGATAGAACGGTTGGATCGCAAAGAGGAAGAACCCGAAGGTGCCACAGAGGACGGTGATCCCGACCAGTCCCAGTTCGGTCCCGGGAACGAACGCGAGCGCGAGGACCGCGAGAACGGCGAAGAGTCCGATCAGCCCGCGTGCCGGCGGCACGCGATCGGTCAGCTTCCCGCCGACGTACTGTCCGCCCATCCCGACGACCAGTAGCCCGACGTAGATGTAATCGGCCGGCTCGATTCCCTCGAGACCGGCGGGAACGGCGAGTCCGCCGATCGCGTCGAGGCCGTGGAGGATCTCGGGGAGGTAGGTGAGCATGCCGCGGTAGTACAGCCCCTCGACGGCGACGACGGCGAAGATGATCGCGAAGGCGCTCGCGAACAGCGCCCGGGAATCCGAGACGAGCGCCGATAGCGACAGCGCCTCGTCGGGGCCGGCGTCGACGCCGTCGTCGACGGCGGCGGTCGGATCGAACTCCGCACCGAGCCCGTAGAGAACGGCGAGGATGCCGGGCACGGCGAGGATCGCCGCGACGAGCGACCACTCGAGGAAGATCAGCAGCGTCGCGGCGACGAAGGGGCCGAGCGCGATACCGGCGTTGCCGGCGATGCCGTGCCAGGCGAAGACGGTCCCGCGCTCCGAGACGCCGGTACTGATGAGCGCGAGGCCGGCGGGGTGGTAAACGCTGGCCGCGACGCCCCAGAGGACGAGGCCGACGGCGATCGTGTATATCGACGCGGCCAACGAGAGCACGAGGAACGCGGCACTCATCCCCGCGAGACAGGTCACGACGAGCCGTTTCGGGCCGTATCGATCCGCGAGGATACCGCCGGGAAGCGCCCCCAGTCCGAAGGGCGCGTACCCGAGCGCGACCACGATTCCGAACGTCGCGACGCCCACGTCGAACTCGGTCAGCCAGACGACCAGAAAGATCGGGATCGAGGTCTCGAACCAGTGGACGAGCGCGTGGCCCGTCATGGTAAAGCCCGCGATCGCGCGATCGTTCGCGTTCAGCCCCATATCCGTTACCCGATTCCGGGCCCGCCGTGCACTTAGCCGCTTGGGAACCGGCGTCGTCCGCACCCGGGCCCGCTACGAATCGAACCGGAGCGGGCCCTCGAGATCCGCCGGCAGGATCACGTCGAGCTTGCCGGCGGAGTGGTATTCGTGAACCGTCTCGACCGCCGTCTCGAAGGCGGCGAGGGTATCGCCCTCGAGTCGATGGAAAAACAGCGCGGTAATCCCGCGCATCGACGCCGTGCGCTCGATCGCCGTCCGGGCGCGCTCGGCGGTGGGTTCGCCGATCCGGGACGTCTGTTGCGGGTTCACGGCGTAGCCCTGCACCGGGCGGCCGCCCGCAAAGCCGAGGTCGTGATGCCGCTCGACGAGGGCGAGCGTCCGTTCGTCGTAGTCGCCGTGCGGATAGGCGAAGTACCGTGCCCCGTCCTCGAACCCTTCCGCCTCGAGCCAGTCCTTTCCCCTCTTGATTTCCGACTCCTGTGTTTTCGTCTCGAGGGTCGACAGGTGCGGGTGGGTGTAACAGTGGTTACCGATGACCCAACCGGCGTCGTGGAGTTCGTGAAGGTGATCGGCCGTGAGCCGAGGGAAGCCACCGGGGTCGTCGGCACCGCGCATCTCCGCTTCGATCCGACCCGGGTTGACGAACGAGACGGCGGGATAGCCGTACTCCTCGAGTGTCGGGAGCGCTTTCGTGTAGTCGGTGACGTGGGCGTCGTCGAACTGGAACATCACTTTCCCGGTGTCGGGCCGTGGCACGAGATGGAGGTCGTCGAGCCAGACGGTTTCCGCCGCTCCCTCGTTCGTCCTGACGAGGACGGAGAGTTTGCGGACCGCGGTCGGATCGAAATCCGCCGCGATCGCGTCGATCCCGAAGTTGTATCGGACGAGCGGAAGACCGCCCTTGATCCCGCGACGGTAGTCGATCTCGCGGCCGTCATCGTCGGTCAAACGGAGCCACGGGACGACGAGCCCCTTCGACGCGACGGCGAGACCTGGAACGACGTCGGCGAGGTCGCGGGGCTCGTCGAACGTCGCCGTGATTCCGCCGGTCCGCTCGGTCGCCGGAATCTCGAGGCGGGCGCTCCGGGTCCCGACGACTGACCGGGACGGGTCGGGCGAGAGCGTCGCGCCGAAAACCTCCCAGGAGTCGAGCGTCTCGAAGTCGTCGATCGTCCCGACCGGTCCCGGATCACTCGCCGGTGGCGGATCGCCGGTTTCGGGCCGTGGTGACGGATCGATGTCGCTCGCGTTCGAATCAGCCTCTGCCGGTGCCGAATCGACCCATCTCGAGGTGAGACAGCCGGCCAGACAAAGCGACGCCGTCGCTGCGAGATAGTGCCGCCGTTGCATTTACGACGACCCAGGTCGACAGCAGCTATTGTTACGAACTCGTTACTCTCGTCGGTTCCGAAGGTATGAGGCGGATACCCGGGGTGCCGTTCGGCTGCCGCTATCGTAGCAACTGACAGTCAGTGCGCACCTGATCGCACGAGGGCGTTACGATCAGTGTGTCAATCGGTTCGGTTGCTATTCGAGGCTCGCGACCCGTCGGTCGCCGCATCACGACCGCCGACGACGAGTTCCCCGTCGTCGGTTTCGACGTAGACATCGTCGGCGAATCCGCCTTCGGCGTGGGGATGGTCGGGATTCTCGAGGCGTTCGGGCGTCGAGGGCGCTTCGGGGAGGCCCGCCGGCGGCGCGAACTGGCCCAGCGGCTCGGCGATCGTCACGTCCCAGCGGTCGAAAAAGTCGCCGTAGCGGTCGTAGTGGGCCTCGAGTTCGTCGGCGGGGAACTCCATCATCTCGGTCCAGCCGTGGTTGTAGAAGTCGAAGTTGGCCTGGATGTGCGTGATCTCGCGCGCCTCGGCTTCGGAGTAGCCCTCCTGTAGCGCACGCAGGTAGGCGTCCATCGTCGCGTCGAAGAGTCCATCGAGGTGGGCCGTGCGCTCCTCGGCGTGGGCGGGGTCGGCCTTCCCGGCGAAGATCTTGGTATGGAGCCTGACGAGACCCGAGTTGGCCACCGATCGGATGCCCGGCGTCTCGAGGGCCTTCCGATAGGCGAAGTGTTTCGCGTTCTGACGGAGTTTCATGTCTTCGCCTTGGGACGGAGTCCTAAAGAGCCGTTCGGACAACATTGTTAGGCCCGACGCCGGTTCGTCGACGCTCGAGCCCCGTTGCTACTCCGGGCGGGCAGGTCGATCGGCGGTGACGGACCGGCGTCGGAGATGGCGGCAACCCGTGCTCGCCCGAGAATTGGTATCGGAACCGTTGGGCCGGAGCTACTCTGGTGAATATATTCGGGGTTCAGTTTACGATCGTAGTGTCAACGCCCCCCGTACGGTAAAATGGACGAGATAGCAACCCACTTTAACCCGCATTACGAACGTTCCCGATATGACTCAGTACGTCATCATCGGTGACGGGATCTCGGGTAGTTCGGCCGCCGAGACCCTCCGGGAGGAAGACCCGGACGCGAAGATTACCGTCATCACCGATGAGGGGGAGCCACTGTACAACCGGATTCTCATCAAGGAACACGCGAAAGGCAAGCTCCCCGAAGCCCCCATTTCGATTCACGACGAGGACTGGTATCAGGAACGCGAGATCGATCTCTCGTTGAACACCCACGTCACGAGCGTCGATACCGACGCGAAGGTCGTCAACACCCACGATAGCGGCGAGATTCCGTACGATAAGCTGCTCGTCGCGACCGGCGGGACGCCGACACAACTGCCCGTCGAAAACAGCGATGCAGACGGGATTCACCACTTCTGGACCTTCGAGGACGCCCGCGGCATCCGCGAGCACGCGGAAAACGCGGACAAGGGCGTCATCGTCGGTGCCGGACTCCTCGGGATCGACTTCGCCGCGGTCTGTGGTGCACAGGGAATCGAGGCCGAGTACCTGATGCGCGGCGACCGCTGGTGGCGATACGCCCTCTCCGGCGACGGTGCGGAGATCATGCACGAGGGCATGCGAGAGGTCGGCGTCGAACCGGTCTTCGATAGCGGCGTTGATCATTTCGAGACCGACGACGACGGACACGTTACCGCCGCCGTCGATCCGAACGGCGACCGCTACGAATGTGACTTCGTCGGGGCCGCTATCGGGTTGAACTTCAACACCGAGTTCCTCCGCGGGTCCGGCATCGAACGGGACAACGGGATCGTCGTCGACGAACACATGCAGACCAACGTCGACGACGTCTACGCCGCCGGCGATCTCACTCGGTTCTACGACGTCCTGCTCGGCGAGCAGGCCCAGAACGGCTCGTGGGGCTCGGCGAAGGAACAGGGCCGCGTCGCCGCGGTCAACATGGCCGCCGACGAGGAAGCCGAGGGGTTCCAGTGGGTCTCCTCGTACTCCATTACCCACTTCGACTTCCCGTTCCTCTCGTTCGGTCACCCGACGCTGGGCGACGAACACGCCGAACGGCGCTACAGCGACACCGAGTGGCGTCGCATCGCCTTCAAGGACGGCCGGATCGTCGGCGGCGTCCTCATCGGCGACCTCTCGCCCCAGAGCAAGTTCAAACAGCTCATGCGCGAACAGCGCGTCGTCGCCGACCAGGCCGACGTGCTCCTGGAACAGTCCGTCGATCTGGACGACCTCGCAGCGCCCCAGGAACAGTAGTCCGGTTCGCCCAACGGAGTCCGTTTTTTCGCGTTCTCGAGTCGCCGAGCGCGCCGGCTCGGTGGCAGTCCGTTCGATCCCCGCCGCGTAGCAACTGGGACACGCAGTGTCGCCCGTGCCGTGACCAGTCGCTCCCCGCGCCGGAACTATTAAGTCAGTATCGGACATTTGGTAGCAATGAACATGGCTGCCAGTGAACGCCGCCGTCGATCGGTACGGATCGAACACGCCGATGCTCGACTCGAGCAGGTCGAATCAGTCGCGGCGAGCGCAACAGTTCGCCACGTCGATCAGCTCGACACGGAGACGCTGGCGGCCGTCTATCGCGCCGTTTCGGAGGACCGACCGGTCTCGACCGCCGCGACGGACCTCGAACCGGGCGAGATACTGGTCTTCACGGACTACTACCGCGTCGCACGCGTTTGAGCCGACCCCGGTGCGTCGCGGCTCGGCCCGCTCGCCGGTGGGTGGTATCGAAGTCGTTTTCCCGCGTGCGCGCCTTCGGTGAGGCATGAACGGCGACAGCGATATGACACTGGCGTTCGAGCTCGAGGCGCTCAAGGAACTCGCCTCGCCCGAGCGCGTGTTCGAAGACGCCAGAGGGTGGACCGAGTACATCGGCGTCGTCTCGGAGAAACCGACCTACGTCGTGACGAACTTCACGCGGAAGAACCGCATCCGACAGGACTTCTTCTCCGGCCCCCGCGGGAAAGCGGAGAGCCTCGAGGGCGTCAAAGACCAGTTCGACACCGAACGCTACGTCTACGTCGGTGCAAACGACGACGACGAGCGACTGGCCGACGAGGTCGGCTGGGAGTATCTCGACGTCGAGGACGCGGCGGAGGCGGCCGACTGGATCGTGGCGAGCCACGCCGAAGACGAGGACGACGACGCGGAACAGGTCCGCGACGACTGGCCGTAGGCCACGCCGTTGGATCGACCGGGCGCTCCCACCGGTCCTGAAACCGTTTTGAAGTCACGAGGAGCGTGTCGTACTGAGGGTTCTCTGCTCCCTGCCCCCACAGTTGCGCGTCGACCGCGCGAGTCGGCACGTCCACTCCGCAGTCGTCGACCGCGATTCCCTCGTCGCGGGTCGTCTCTCTCGAGTCGGCCTCGAACGCCGTCCGTGCGGGTATCCGTCGCCACCACAGCGGGGACGAAGACGGTCTACTGCGGCGCGCTCGAGTCACCGTCTGAAGCGTCCCGCTGGACGCTCCGCCATCCCTTTCGACGACTCGGTCGCAAAAGCCGGGCCGCCGCCCGTTCTCCGCGAGTCGTCGCGCTTATGTCCGCGCCCGCCGAAGCGCTCACAATGGCAGATTCCGGCGCTCCGGGTTCCGACAGCGGTGATCGCCTCGAGCTCCCCTGCGGGGAGCGTGTCGATCCCCACGAGATCGATCTGGGCATGCGCGAGTACGCCTGTCCCTGCGGCGACGCTCACGCCGTCGTGACCGACGTACATCCGCCCTCGCGTTTCTTCCCGGAGTCGCTCGTCGCCGTCCTTCAGGAGACGATCGACACGGACGACGAGTTCGAGGAGTTCGGGACGCCACACCTGCTGGGCGTGGTTCTCGAGGAGTTCCCCGAGGAGGTCGTCGTCTACGACGCAAGCGACGACGGTGCCGTCGGCTACACGCTGTTGTGGCTAACCGACTTCGATGCCCGCCGCCTCCACGAGGTCGTCGTCGAACTCGTCGTCGAACTCATGGAGCACGCGATCAGTCACGCCGAGAACGACGACGCCGTGACCGAGTTCGAGTCCCAGATGCTCGAGTTCGACGTCGCGGAGTTCGTCGACCAGTACCGCCGCCAGCGCGAGTTCGAAAGCGAGCACGACCAGCCGCTCTGAGAGGCGGCCGCGGACATCTACAGCCCGGCGGAGTCGGTATCAGTTACTCCCCGAACGAAACGGCCAACCGAAGCCCGCCAGCCTCGCTCTCGTCGACGGAGATCGACCAGCCGTGGGCCTCGACGACCTCGGAGACGATCGCCAGCCCGAAACCGGTGCCGTCCGCGGCAGTACTGTAGCCGAACTCGAGGACGTCCTCGCGCTCGTGCGGCGGGATACCGGGGCCGTCGTCGCCGATCGCGAACCCGTCTTCGGTTGCCGTGACGGTAATCGTTACGTCTGGTCCGACGTGTTCACGCGCGTTTCGGAAGACGTTCTCGAAGAGCACGAGCAGTCGCTCCTCGTCCCCCTCGACCGTGGGTAACGTCCCCTCCCGAACGACGGTTACGTCGGCGTCGACCGTTCGATGCGCTCGCTCGACGACGGCATCGAGAGCGACCGGCTCCGTTTCCGTCAGTCGCTGTCCGCTTCGGGCCAGCGCGAGGACGTTCTCGATGAGGACGTCCATCCGTTCGAGCGCCCACTCGATCTCCGCGCGGTAGTGCTCGCCCTCGGCGTCGATGTGGGGTTCGAGGTTCTCGAGGTGGCCCGCCGCGAGCGTCAGTGGGGTCCGCAGGTCGTGGGAAACGGTGCTCGCGAAGGCATCCAGCCGGTCGTTCTGGCGCTCGAGTTCCGCGGTCCGCGCGGCGAGTTCGTCCTCGCGGCGGGCCCGCTCGAGGGCGGCTTCGACGTTGGCCGCGAGGATGCGTGCCAGCGTAACGGTCTCCGGTTCGAAGTCGTTCGTCGCCGTCGAACTAGCGATGAAGATTCCCTCATCGCCGAGCGGGATATGGATCTCGCTCCGGACCGGGGTCTCGGGGTTTCGGAGGTTCTCGGCGTAGCGAACGTCGCCGTGGACGATGGTCTCGCCGGCCTCGAAGGCGTCCCAGGCGATGCCGTTGCCCGCCTCGATCGTCGGGACCGTCCCGAGCAGCGCTTTCGTCTCGTCGGTCATCGCGACCGGAACGAGCATGCCGCGGTCCCCGTCGGCGTCGTCGCTCGTATCGGTGGCGGCGGATCTGTCGTCATCCCGTGGGGAGCCGTCCGCCCGTTCTTCGTACAGATGAATCGAATTCATCTCGAGCGACAGCGCGTCGTGGGCGATTTCGGTGGCGACGCGAGCGACCTCCTCGGTGCGCTCCGCGGCCATCAGTCGACGGGTCCCCTCGTGGAGACGGTGTATCCGTCGCTCCCGCTCCTTGTAGTCGCTGATATCTCGGATGACGCCGACGCTGCCGGTAAACGAGCCGCTGTCGTCGACCAGCGGCGCGACGTTGTTCTCGACGAGCACGGGGTCGCCGTCGACGGGTTCGAACTGCATCTCGTAGGTATCCCACGTCCGATCGTCGTCGGACAGGATTTCGCGGAGGGTCCGTTTCGCCCGCTCGACGTCCTCGTCGGGCATATAGTCGCCGGGATACTCGCCGACGAGTTCGGCACGCGACTTGCCGAGCACGTCCGCCATCGCGTCGTTGACCATCTCGATCCGTCCCTCGGCGTCGAGGACGAACATCGGATCGCCGACCGTATCGACGAGGGTCCGGTACTGCTCGAGTTCCCGTTCGCGACGCTTCCGCTCGCTGATGTCGGTATAGATCGCGTACTCGTAGATGTCGCCGTCGATCTCGGCCGCGAACCCGCGGAGGGAGAAGTGTTTGGGGCCGTCGACCGTCAGACGCTCGACGACCGTGGTGACTACGTCACCGAGCCCAACCGTTCCCGCGATGCAGACTGGCTCGTCGTCGTCGGGGACGAGGACATCGTCGAGCGAGTCCCCCGAGACAGCATCGCGATCGTAGCCGAAAATCTCCTCGAACGCGGGGTTGACGTCGACGATTCGATTCGGATCGGCACGGCGCGTCACGATGATCGCGTCGGGGCTGTACTCGAAAAGCGTCGTGAAGTGATCCCAGTCGATATCTGGCGTTCGGGCCGACGGGGGCGGATCGACGGCCCGTGCGTCGCCCGACCGGCCCCGTCCGTCGACGACCGTCCGGAGTTGTGCGAGGAGTCGCTCCGTCGAATCCGCGACATCTCTCGGGACGTAGCCGGACAGGCCGGCCGTAATGGCGTCGCTCGCGAGCCGTTCGTCGCTATCGGCGGTGTAGAGTACGAACGGAATCTCGGCGGCCCCATCCCCCCGGATGCGGTCGTACAGCGACAGCGCGTCCGTTTCGGCGAACCGATATTCGGTGACGACACACGTCCGCTCGTCCGCGTCCACGAGCGCGCCGCGGAGCTCGGCCGGCGTCGCGACGGGATCGATCGCGAGTTCGTCCGCGGCCGACTCGAGTTCGTCGACGGTTCGACGGCGAGCCGCGGAGTCCGGGTCGGCGTAGATAACGGTAATCGGGTGCTGGAAGCGGGGAGTGCCGGACGCAGCCATCTAATTGATACGAAGAACGGAACGCGTCGTGATAAGGCGTGTGGCCGGGATTTTCGATTATAGCCGGCCGTACCACCACTCGGAGTACCCGCGACGGGAGCGGAAGACAGTCACACCCAACCACCGAACCCGCCGCGACCGTTGCGAACGCGGTCCGGGTTGAGGTGCCATCGCCGATCGAATTCGAATTTCGAAAAGCCGTTTCGAGATTCGTATTGTATCGTGGGGCTTATTACGATGTGCGAACTCCGTTTCGACAAGACAAATGAGTACGGACACCGCCGCAGACGGCGAGACGGGGGACGGACGCACGATCCTGTTGATCGGGAGCGGCCCGATCCAGATCGGACAGGCCGCCGAGTTCGACTACTCGGGCGCACAGGCCTGTCGGGCGCTTCAGGAGGAAGGCGCTCGCGTCGTCCTCGTAAACTCGAACCCGGCGACGATCATGACCGATCCGGAGATGGCCGACGAGGTCTACATCGAACCGATCACGACCGACGCCATCGCCGAGATCATCCGGGCGGAAAACCCCGACGGCGTCATCGCCGGCCTGGGCGGGCAGACCGGCCTGAACGTCACCGCCGAACTCGCTGAGGAGGGCGTCTTAGAGGAGTACGATGTCGAGATCATGGGGACGCCGCTGGACACGATTTACGCCACCGAAGACCGCGATCTCTTCCGCCAGCGCATGGAGAAGATCGGGCAGCCGGTTCCCGCCTCGACGACCATCTCGCTCGACGAGGGCGAGACGGTCTCGGAACTGACCGAAGACGACCTCCACGAACGCGTCCAGGCCGCCGTCGACGAAGTCGGCGGCCTGCCGGTCATCGCCCGCACTACCTACACCCTCGGCGGGTCCGGGTCCGGCGTCGTCCACGAGATGGACGAACTCCTCCGCCGTGTCCGCAAGGGACTGCGCCTCTCCCGCAACAGCGAGGTCCTCATCACCGAGTCGATCGCCGGCTGGGTCGAGTACGAGTACGAAGTCATGCGCGACGCCGACGACTCCTGTATCATCATCTGTAACATGGAGAACATCGACCCGATGGGCATCCACACCGGGGAGTCGACGGTCGTCACGCCCTCCCAGATCGTCCCCGACGAGGGCCACCAGGAGATGCGTACCGCCGCGCTCGAGGTCATCCGCGAACTCGGCATTCAGGGCGGCTGTAACATCCAGTTCGCCTGGCACGACGACGGCACCCCCGGCGGCGAGTATCGCGTCGTCGAAGTCAACCCCCGCGTCTCCCGGTCCTCGGCGCTCGCGTCGAAGGCGACCGGCTACCCGATCGCCCGCGTCACCGCGAAGGTCGCCTTGGGTAAACGCCTCCACGAAATCGACAACGAGATCACGGGCGAGACCACCGCCGCCTTCGAGCCCGCGATCGACTACGTCGTCACCAAGGTCCCCCGGTGGCCCAAAGACAAGTTCGACGACGTCGACTTCGAACTGACGACGGCCATGAAGTCGACCGGCGAGGCGATGGCCATCGGCCGCACGTTCGAGGAGTCGCTGCTCAAAGCCTTACGCTCGAGCGAGTACGAACCAGACGTCGACTGGACTGCGGTCAGCGATGACGAACTCGAGGAGCGCTACCTCGAGCGCCCGTCGCCGGATCGCCCCTACGCGATGTTCGAGGCGTTCGAACGCGGTTACACCGTCGCGGAGGTCCAGGAGCTGACGGGTATCTTCGAGTGGTACACCGAGCGCCTCAAGCGTATCGCAGACTCGACGCTGGCGGCCCAGGAGGGTGACTTCACCGAGGCCGCGATCGCTGGCCACACCAACGCGACGATCGCGTCCGCCGCCGGTGCGGACGTCGATACCGTCGAAACCGAGGTCCCGGGTCGCACCTACAAGCAGGTCGATACCTGCGCCGGCGAGTTCGAGGCCGAGACGCCGTACTACTACTCCGCCCGCAAGTCGGAGTTCGAATCGGGACCGCTGCTGGGCGACGCCGCGGCCGGCGAACTCGAGGTCGACCGCGACCTCGAGAGCGTGATCGTCGTCGGCGGCGGCCCGATCCGTATCGGCCAGGGCGTCGAGTTCGACTACTGTTCGGTCCACGCGGTCCGCGCCCTGCGCGAACTGGGGATCGACGCCTACGTCGTGAACAACAACCCCGAAACGGTGTCGACGGACTACGACACCTCCGACGGGCTGTTCTTCGAACCCATCACCGCGGAGGAGGTCGCCGACGTCGCCGAGGCGACCGGTGCCGACGGCGTGATGGTCCAGTTCGGCGGTCAGACCTCCGTCAACATCGGCGAACCGCTCGAGGACGAACTGCAGCGCCGCGGGCTGGACTGTGAGGTCATGGGGACCTCCGTCGAGGCGATGGACCTCGCGGAGGACCGCGACCGATTCAACGCCCTGATGGCCGAACTGGGCATCTCGCAGCCGGACGGCGGGACCGCCTTCTCCGAGGAGGAAGCCCTCGAACTGGCCCACGATATCGGCTATCCCGTCCTCGTGCGCCCCTCCTACGTGCTGGGCGGGCGCGCGATGGAGGTCGTCTACGACGACGAGGAACTCCGGACCTACATCGAGGAAGCCGTCCGCGTCGCCCCCGACAAGCCGATCCTCGTCGACGACTTCCTCGAGGACGCGATCGAACTCGACGTCGATGCCGTCTCGGACGGCCGCAACGTCATCATCGGCGGCATCATGGAACACGTCGAAACGGCGGGTGTCCACTCCGGCGACTCCGCGTGTATGATCCCGCCCCGGTCGCTCGAGGCGGACACCCTCGAACGCGTCCGCGAGGTCACCGAGGACATCGCCGAGGCGCTCAAGACCAAGGGCCTGCTGAACGTCCAGCTCGCGGTTCGTGACGGCGAGGTGTACGTGCTGGAGGCCAACCCGCGCTCCTCGCGGACCGTGCCCTTCGTCTCGAAGGCGACCGGCGTTCCGATCGCCAAACTCGCCGCGAAGGTCATGGCCGGCGAGACGCTGGCCAGTCTCGAGGCCGACGAGCGGATTCCCGACCACACCTCGATCAAGGAGGTCGTGTTGCCGTTCGACCGCCTGCCGGGCTCGGACCCGCGTCTCGGCCCGGAGATGAAGTCTACCGGCGAGGTCATGGGCACCGCAAGCGACTTCGGCACGGCGTACTGGAAGGCCCAGCAGGCCGCCGGCAACGCCGTCAGCGAGGGGACCGCCGTGGTCGACCTCGATGTCGACGGCTTCGAGAATCACTTCGACGTGGCCGAGTTCGACGACGTGCCGGCAGCCATCCGCGAGGGAGCAGTCGACTTCGTCGTCAGCCGCGACCGCGACTCGCTGGAGATGGCCGTCGAGGAGGAAATCCCCTACCTGTCGACCGAAGCGAGCGCCGAGGCCTACGTCGAAGCGCTCGAGAGCTTCGAGGGCGACCTCGAAGTCGCGTCGGTAACCGACCGCCCGACGCATGTCGCCGAGTGGGGTGCCGCGGAGTAACGACGCCTGCCTCGGCCGACTCCCGACACCATCTCCGGCGTGACACTGCCGTCGGACGGTGTCGACTCCGTCATGAGACAGTGTGTCGCCGCCCGTGCCGATCGATCGACGCCACGTTCGATTCCGTTAGCAATGCCTGTCTGCCATAGTTATAGGAAGATATATGCTTTTTAGTGGTGTGACGAACTACACTCGTAGTAAGATGCCGAAGCTAGCTGATGACTGTATGGAACACCTCGAGAAAGCATTACAGAGCGACGACCCGTCGGAGAAGAACTTCCATATTCGTCAAGTAATACAGGCATACGGCGTAGATCATCTGCCGGACGAGATCGATTCGCAGTAACGCGTTCGATTCGGACCCGTCGCCGAAACGATTAGTAGTCTCAGTCGTCGTCTTCGCCGTCACGGAGCCTGTCCTGTCGCGTCAGTAGCCGCTGTCGATCGATGAAATCGTCGCCCGTTCGGCGTTCTCGAGCGCGGTTCGGGGCGAAACCGCGTGTACTGCCGCCCGGCGGGGATTGCTGCTCCGGTCACCGAGTCACTCGAGGTCGTACCAGTCGAACCGCTCGACCGCGTAGCGATAGGAGATCGGCGGGGCGAGTAAGCCGGCGATCAGGACGATCCACGCACCGGTCGTGATCGTGCGGGCGGATAGCGAGACCGCGGGGAGCGGCGTCCACGCGGTGACCGACCTGAGCAGGCCGGCGATCGCTTCGGGGGCCTCGAGGGACAACACGACGGCGGCGACCGCGGGGAGCGCGATCGCGAGCGTGTAGACGAGGAAGGCGGTCTTGCTCGGCATCACGGCCTCGCGGTTGGACGTGATGTTGACGCTTCCGAAGCGAGGGAACGCCGAGCCGATCCCGGCCGCCAGTGCCGGCGTCGCGATCGTCCCGACGACGGTGCCCCCGACCAGCGCGGCGGTGCGCTCGAGCGAGAGCGGGCTGACGATGCCCGTAACGACCGAGACGAGGAGCGCGAGCGGAACGCCGACGAGCGCGCCGGCGACGATTCGCCCGCGAATCGCCTGTCGGCCGGTGAGCGTCGACGTGACGACGGCGGGCAGCGCCGGCCCGAGATCGCCGAGGGGGTTGAGCGTGAACAGCGCGCCGGCGGCCCAGACGACGTACAGACAGAGCAGGACGGCCACGAATCGTGGCACGGTCCCGGCATCGATGATCTGTTGGGCGAACGCGACGCTGCCGAGCAGGGGGTACCCGGCGTACGTGAGTCGGATCGGGGAGCGCTTCGTACGCCGGATCGCGGTTACCGCGACCGTCCGAACCGGCCGCGAGAGCGTCCCGGAAAGGAGTTCGTCGAGCCGATCGTCGGACGTTTCCGAGCTGGGTTCCTCGTCGTCGGTTCGGGCCGGGTCCGCGAACCAGTGTGTCCGCGCGCCGGCGGTTCCGACCACGAAGGCGAGCCCGAGGACGACCACTGCGCCGACGGCTGCGCCGCCGAGTACGGGAGCCGACGGATCGACGCCGGGGACGCCGATCAGAAGGAGGTGACCGGGCCAGCCGAGCGGACTGCTCCGGAGTCGAATGAACAGCGTTTCCGCGATCACGTCGAATCTGCCGGTCGTGACCGCCCCGAGGTAGAGGACCCAGAACGCGGCGAACAGCAGGGTCCGGTATCGGGCGATCGGTTCGTAGGCGGTGATCAGGTGCCGTATCCAGATGCCCACGGCGAACCCGACGGGGAACGCGGTGAGCAGGCAACCTCCGACCCACAGCGGTGCCGCGAGTACCGGGAGCGGTGTTCCCGCTCCAGTGGCGAACGCCGCCGCGAGGAGCACCGTCGACGGCAGCAGCCAGACCGCAAAGCGGGCCGTTTCCGCGGCGACGACGCCGACGACGGTGTTCCGGACCGGGGTCGATAGCAGGAGAAAGGATGGCTGATCGATGTCGGCGACGGTCGTGATCGTCCGCATGACCGCTATGACGACCAGAAACACCCACGCGACCGCCGTGGCACCGGTGGCGTAGTCGGCCACCGTCGCCGCGTCGGCCGCGGAGACCGTTCCGTCGGCGGCGTGTTCTCCCAACTCCGGAAGCAAGAGGACGCCGACAGCCGTGATCGGACCGAGTGCGAACAGCGCGACCGCCGCCATCAGGATCAGTCTGGTCCGGTTACCGGTGACCGATCGAGTGGTCCGTCGGAACTCGGCCTTGGTGATCGACAGCGAGGCGGCGGCGAGCTCCATCAGCGAACACCTCGTTTCGGGGATGTGGCGAGCGAGCGATCGAGTCTCATAGTCGGAATCGTGTCGCGCTCCCAGTAAACCGTTTGGATTGCTGTCATTCTCGTCCGCTGTGCCATCGCATCTCGATCAGTGTCGTGAGCACCGGTCCGAGTCCCGGTCAGTGCGCAGGCCAGCGACGGGACTCCTGTACGTTGTGATACACATTTAATTACACCGAGACTGAAGGACTCGTATGAACGCCGCCGACGCCCCCGCGATCGAAACCGAGGGACTGACCAAACGCTACGGCGAGACGGTCGCCGTCTCGGACCTGACGATGGCCGTCGAGCGCGGCACTGTCTATGGCTTTCTCGGTCCCAACGGCGCGGGGAAGACGACCACGATGCGGATGCTGACGACGCTGACGAAACCGACCGCCGGGACGGCAAGGGTTGCGGGCCACTCCATCGCCGATCGCGAATCGGTGACCCCCCACATCGGCTACCTGCCCGAGGAGCCGCCGATCTACGACGAACTCACCGGCCGGGAACAGCTCGAGTACGCCGCCGGTCTTCGTGACATGCCCGCGGACACGGCCGACGAGCGCATCGCGTCGCTGCTCGAGCGGTTCGACCTGCGCGCGGATGCGAACAAGCGAATCGAGGACTACTCGAAGGGAATGCGCCAGAAGGTCGGCGTCATTCAGGCGGTCCTCCACGAACCGGCGGTGGCCTTCCTCGACGAGCCGACGAGCGGACTCGATCCCCGCGCCGCCCGGACGATGCGGGACACGATCGCCGAACTCGCCGATCGGGAGATGACGGTCTTCCTCTCGACGCACATCCTGCCCGTCGTCGACGAACTGGCCGACGAGATCGGCGTGCTCCACGACGGCGAACTCGTCGCCGAGGGCGAACCCGAGCGGCTCAAGTCCCGTGCCGAGACCGGCGACGCCCGCAGTCTTGAGGACGCCTTCCTCGAGATCACCCGCGAACACGGCGAGGGCGGGCTGGGCAAGGAGCGGGCCGCGGAGTGACGCACCCGCCAAGCCGCCGTGGTCACCCCGGACGGGTCGATCGAGGCGGACGACCCACCGATCGAGACCGGCAACCGACTCGAGTCGTTGTGGCTACCTGAGATCGACGGATGGCGGTGGAACTCTATTCTGCGCCAGTCGTTTCCATATGTTTTTAGTGAGGGGAGATCGTACGCCTCATCGAGAGGTGTGATCCGATGGGATGGAGAGACATCACCGGAGTCGATACGGGGTCGCGACTCGCCGAATACGCCTCGACGATCACCCGATACGATCTCCTGTTGGGGCTGATTCCGACGGCCTTCGCGGTCGCCGGTCTCGTCGGCCACTTCCTCGATCTCTCGGCTGAGACGACGCTTCTTGCCGGTGTTTCCATCGCCGGCATCGCCGTGCTCGACGGCCTGTTTTTCCGCCCGCCGACGAGACCGCGCGGAACGTGACCGCGTCCGACCCGCCGCTCGAGTCGATAATCGGACCGCTAGGCACTCGAGTCTCGAGGCGGCCCGAACCGGACGGAACCTCAGTGCAGTTCGGTCCGGTCCACGGGCGTGAACGCTTCGATCGTGATCGCGATCGCATCGTCGCTCGGGACGTCGCGGACGGTGTAGGCCGTCGGATACGCGCCGGCCGTCGGATATAGCGTCGGCTGTGGGATCTCGTACCGATCGGTGCCGGTCACGGTCTCGAGATAGCGCTTCGTCACCATCGGTTCGACGAACGTGAGCTCACCGCACCCGTCACCGGTCGTCTCGTATGCCCCCCAGATGAGCGTAGCGGTGAACTCGCCGCCGGGACCCGCCGGCGATTCGGAGTCGACCAGATGCTCGCCCATGTCCGTGACGACTGCGAACTCACCTCCAAGACTCGGCTCGGGAACGCGGGTGTACCCCTCCGGAAGCCGCGGCTCCGGAATGGTGTACGATGCTGCGTTCAGCCCCGTAATGGCGTCTACTGTGGCCGCCTCGAGCATGTGGAAGTGAACGTCGATATGCGGAACGTCGTAGGTTCCCGGCGGCGGGTGGCCCTCCGGGTTCCAGGTCAGGCCGAGGACGGTAAACGGCGTCGCCGCCGCCTCGGGAAACGGAACGAAGAACTCCTGTGACCACGCGTGATGGATCTCGAGGGCCGCGCCGGTCGGCCCGTATTTGTCCCCGGACTCGCCGCGTTCCGCCCGGGTTCGCAACGCCGCGGCCGACGGGAGACCGGTAAGCGCGTCGCGATCAAGGACGACGCCGTGGTACGTCGGGTCGCCCGACGGTGCGACCGTGGTAAACGTCCGCAACTCGCCGTTGCCAAGCGAGACCGGTTCGCTCCACTCGGTGCGCTTTGGCGGCGGGAACTCCCGGCCCGTCACGCTCCCGGCGACAGTACCGGTCGCTGTGAGCGCCGTTCCGACGCACGGTACGGCGCGGAGGAACGTCCGTCGATGAGCGGTCCGTCGGTCGGTCGCGCGGTGGCCTCGCGGTGTCTCATCCATAGCCTGTCCCGGGACCTCCAGTTATCGACTTGCTGTCCACGTCCACCATCATATGCCCCTCTGTGACCGTTCGTGACCGTCTCGAAGCCGTATCTATCGGTCACTCGAACGGGTCGGAGTCGACGAACGGATGAACAGGAATCGTCTCAGGGATCGAAGACGCCGCGTTCGAGCCCCTCGCGAACGGGCGCGTGCTCGGCGTCGGTCGGCGGCGGACTCGTCGTGAGCAGCGCCTCGAGCCGTTCGTCGTCGTCGGCTCGGATCCCCCGCTCGACGTCGGCCTCGACGACGACCACGTCGTCGGGACCGACCGCGTGCTCGGTCTCGCCCTCTCGGACGACGCCGGTTCCAGAGCGGATGCAGATCGCGACGTCACTGCCGGGCGCGTGAACCGGAATGAACTGTCCCGGCTCGAAGTAGCCGAGCACGACCTTCATCCGGTCGCTCCGGAACACGGGTCGCGTGCTGAATCGATCCTCGTCGTACGTCCGTTCGCTGTCGAAGTCGGTTGCTGGCATGGGTGATTTCCGCCGGGCGATTCGGGCTCGCCGAAGACGTGCTCGAACCGATGTCCCTCGCCGGGGTCGGTCTTCTCCCGAACATATTGGCGAGCGGTAATCGACGCCCGATCCGTCAGCAGTCGCCGCCCCTGCCAGGAGAGCGACTCGAGCGAGTCCCGGAACGGAATACTCTAAAATGACCGGGCTCTCTGGATTCGTATGGAGTATCACGAGGCGGCGGATTTCCTCTTCGATCTGCGACGGTTCCGCCCGAAGCCGGGCACCGAGTCGACAGCCCGGCTGTTGGCCCACCTCGAGAACCCACACGAAACCGTCGACTTCGTTCAGATCGCCGGCTCCAACGGGAAAGGGAGCACGGCCCGAATGCTCGAGCGGACGCTGCGGGAGGCGGGCTACTCCGTCGGCCTCTACACCTCGCCACACCTCGAGGACCTCCGCGAGCGGGTCCGCGTCGACGGCCGGAAGATGTCGCGGACGGCCGTCTGTGACTACGTCGACGCCGTTCGCGAGTACGTCACCGAGCGCGGCGCTGACGGTGAGTCCCCGACCTTCTTCGAGACGATGACCGCCATGGCGATCTGGCAGTTCGGCCGCGAGGACGTCGATATCGCCGTTCTCGAGGTCGGTATCGGTGGCAAGTACGACGCCACGAGCGTCGTCGATCCGGTCGCCAGCGCGGTCACGAGCGTGACCCTCGAGCACACGGGCATCCTCGGCGACACCATCGCGGAGATCGCCCGCGACAAGGCTCACGTCGCCCCGGCCGACGCGCCGCTGGTCACGGGCGTCACCGGGAGCCCGCTCGACCCCATCCGCGATGTCGCCGACGCGGTCGTCACCGTCGGGTCGGCGACGGCGGCCGACGACGGCGACGACACCGCTTCGAACCCCGACGTTCGGGTCACATACGGCGGGCGAACGAACCACACCGAAGCCGCCGTTTCGATCGCCGGCGACGACTGGGACCTCGAGACGCGGATTCCGTTGCTGGGCGAGCACCAGGCCGAAAACGCCGGTATCGCCGCCACCCTCGCCAGACAGGTCGGCGACGTTTCGGCGGCGGAGATCGCACGTGGACTGCGAAGCGCTCACTGGCCGGGCCGGTTCGAGGTGCTCGATACGGAGCCGCTGACCGTCCTCGACGGCGCGCACAACCCGGGTGCCTGCGAGGGGCTCGCCCAGACGCTCGATACCTACGACTACGACGATCTCTACCTCGTTTTCGGCGCGATGCACGACAAGGACCACCGCGAGATGGCCGCCGCCTTGCCGACGCCTGACGCCGTCGTAACGACCGAACCGACCCTCGACCGGGCCGAGGATCGGGCCGTCCTCGCCGACGTCTTCGCCGACGCTGGCGTCGGGACCGTCCGTACCGAGACCGCCGTCCCGGACGCGCTCGCGACCGCCCTCGGCGACGCCGGGAGCGACGATTGCGTGCTCGTCACCGGCTCGCTGTACGCGGTCGCGGAGGCCCGGTCGCGGTGGACCCGAACCGATGTTCCGAAGCATATCCGTGACCTCTCGGACGCCCGCGACGCGCTCGCCGAGGCGAACGTCGCCGCGGGCGATGCCGAGCGACTGAACGGCGATGCCGTCCACCGGGTCGTCAGGACGGCGCTTCGGGACCGACAGGCGACCGTCCTCAAGGAGGAGCTGCTGCGGCTGGGCGGTGAATGCGCACTCTCGAGCCTCGAACGCGACGATGAACCCGTCGACGCCGTGTTGATGGGCACGCTTGCCCAGTTCGAAGCGCTCGTCGAGGCCCTCGAGACGCGCTCGCGACCCCACGGTCTGACCGACGTCGCCCGAGAGCTGCGGGACACGCTCGAGGTCGACGCCGGACCCGATACCAGCGTCGCCGATGACACGGACCTCGACGGCGACGCGACGGTGCCGACTCGGGCCGCCGGCCGGCCTCGAACGCCCGATCGGCCGGCCGACGGCTCGACCGGTCCGGACTACCCCTGGACCGATCGAACGGCCGTGATGGGGATTCTGAACGTCACCCCGGACAGCTTCCACGACGGCGGCGAGTACGACGCCCTCGACGACGCCGTGGCCCGCGCCGAGGAGATGGCCGCGGCCGACGCCGACGTGATCGATATCGGCGGGGAGTCGACCCGGCCGGGCGCTGCTCCCGTGTCGGTCGAGGAGGAACTCGACCGGGTCGTGCCCGTGGTCGAACGGATCGCCGACCTCGATACCCTGCTCTCGGTCGACACCCGCAGAGCCGCCGTCGCCGACGCCGTGCTCGAGGCCGGTGCCGACATCATCAACGACGTGTCGGGGCTCGAGGACCCCGAGATGCGGTTCGTCGCCGCCAAACACGACGCGGGGCTGGTCGTGATGCACAGCATCGACGCGCCGGTCGTCCCCGACCGCGATATCGAGTACGACGACGTCGTCGCGGACGTGATCGATCAACTCTCCGAACGCATTTTGCTGGCCGAGAAGGCGGGGCTGGACCGGAACCAAATCATCGTCGACCCCGGGATCGGCTTCGGGAAATCGGCCAGCGAGAACTTCGAGTTGCTCGACCGGATCGACGAGTTCCGCGCGCTCGGCTGCCCCGTCCTCTTCGGCCATTCGCACAAGTCCATGTTCGGCCAGGTCGGCCGCGAGGCCGGCGACCGACTCGAGGCGACCGTCGCGGCCAGTGCCCTCGCGGCCGACCGCGGAGCCGACCTCGTGCGCGTCCACGACGTGCCCGAGAACGTCGCCGCGGTTCGGACGGCCCTTGCCGCGCGTGATCCGGATCGCTTCGACTGGGAGTCGTAACCTCCCTCTGATCGGGGCGCGTTTCGAAGACACCGGTCAAGAGGACGGCACTCCCGGGCGAGGACTCATACCGCTCGACAGCCACGTCTGTTCACATGAGCGACCGAGCGGCAGCCTCGAAAACGCCGGCGATTCCGTGACGTTCCGACGCTGCTCAGTCGCCGCCCACGCCGTCGTTGTCGGGCGTGTATGCCGCTGGCCCACAGCCTAACGACCGATGTGGACAGTGTCGGCAGTGGTCGCCCGGCGTCGTCTCCGCGAACGACGGGTCGTCGACTGCCGCGAGCGTCTCGAGGACCGACTCCCACGCCGGGAGGTCGTCGCGTTCCATGAGGGCGACGCGATGGCCGTCGATATCGCCGACGTAGACGTAGCCGACGGCCGAGATCGGTTCGTCGAACCGGTCCTCGCAGGCCCGCAGATACAGCGCTAACTGGACGGCTTTCTCGGGCGCGATCCGCTCCGCGGTGGCCTTGTAGTCCAGCACCGCGAGCCCGCCGTCGGGATGTCGCCGGACCGAGTCCACGTAGCCGACGACGTCCCCCGTCACGCCGGCCACGTCCTCGAGCGAAAAGGGGAGTTCCGCGGCCAGGGGCTCCCAGTCGGCGATCGGCCGGTCGAAGGCCGGCGCGGTCGCGTCGAAGTAGCGGTCGATGCAGGCGAGGACCGCCTCGCGGTGTGCGAGCAGACCGCGGGCGGTGAGGTGTCGAACGGCGGCCTCGCGCCACGCCTCGCGGGTGCGGTACTCGCGATGGAACGCCTCCTCGGCGACGTCGTGGAAAACGGTGCCGACGAGTCGCGATGCGGGCTCGTCGGTCACTGCGGGCGACCCGCCGTTCGCCGCGGCCGCCTGCTCGTCCACCGTGGCCGCCGCGTGCGGGTCGTCGATCGCCCGGACGACGTGATCGAGGTAATGTTTCCGGGCGCAGGTCTCGTGGGTATCCATCGCCGAGTAGCTGTGTCGCATCGCGACCGGAAGCGCCGTCGCTGTCGCGAGCGTTTCGACCGGGAACCGGACCGTCTCGGTCGTCAGCGCCGAGAGCCGCCGACCGCTCGGGACTCGCGGCGATGCATCCGTCGCCGCTCGGTCACCGCTGTCCGTCCCGATCGAGCCGTGGCTCGCTGCGTCGGCCGCCGACAACAGCGTCCCGTCGCGAAGCAGTCGACCCAGCCGGTGGACGGTCTCGATCGCCGCGCGGGTCTCGAGGGGTTCGACGGGGCGCTCACCGGAGTCGGCGTCGTAGGTGATCGTGCCCGGACTCTCGCCGGCCGAGGCGGCGATCTCGTCGGTGCGATCGACCACGGTCTCGGGATAGATCTCCTGTACCCGCTCGAAGCTCTCGGTCAGCGACGCCCAGAGGTCCATCCGCTGGCCGGTCACGGACCACTCGATGTCGCTCGCCAGGCAGGCTTCGGCCGTCGATGCCGCCAGTTCGTCGTCGTCGCCGTCGTACTCGTAGTCGGAGCCGAACACGAACAGGTGTTCCGCGGCGCGAGTGAGCGCGACGTGGAGCACGCGCCACTCCTCGGCGACCCGCTCGGTTGCGAGATCGGCGAGCAGGGGCGAGTCGACCGCGTCGTCGAGGGTTGCGGCCAGCAGCCGGTAGCGGGCCCGCTCGACGTAGTCGCCGTCGACACACCATTCCTCGTCCGAGAGGTAGGGGACGAGGACGGTATCGAACTCGAGGCCCTTGGCCTGGTGGACCGTCATCACGTCGACGCAGTCCTCGGAGTGAGTGCCCCGCGTTCGGTCGCTCCCGCCGCTTTGGAGGGTCCGTGTCAGCGCGTCCACGAACGAGACCGACAGCGACTGGACGACGCCATCGGACTCGTAGGCCTCGACGAACCGCTCGAGGCGATCGAGCCCGGCTCGCTCCTCGCTCGCACAGAACCACTCGATTCGGGTTAGTTCCCGGAACCGTCGAACGAACCCCGACAGCGGATAGACGTCCCGGAACCGCTCGAGTCGCTCGAGGTGGGCCCGGACCGTCTCGAGGCGGTCGGGCTGTTCGAGCGCGAGCGCCGACGGGTCGGCGTCCATCACGGCGTCGTACAGCGACCCGTCCCATCGCTGCAGCGTCGCGAGGTCGTCGGCAGTGACGCGGTAGCGATAGAGCAGCACACGACGGAGGTGGGCGTCCGCGTCCGGCTCGACGAGCACTCTGAGATACGACAGAACGGTCCGCATCCCGGGCGAGATGTCGCCGCGCGGCGAGCCGGAAATCTCGTAGGGGATCTGCAACTCCTGTAGCTCGTCGGCGACCGCCTGCGCGTGGCGGTTGGTTCGGACGATGACCGCGATATCGCCGAGCGACCGTCGTGGGACGGTCGCCGCCTCGCCGTTGAGCAGCCGTGAGACCGTCGTCGCGACCTGCTCGGGCGTCGACTGGGACACGTCGTCGCTCTCGACTTTGACGACGCGGTCCGGCGGCTCGTCCTCGTCGTAGCTGCCGGCCGTTCGGCCGTTTTCCCGCAGCGTCTTCGAGGACTGCGGGCCGTAATCGCAGGCGTTGGTCAGGGCCAGGATCTCCTGTCGTGAGCGGAAGTTGAGTTCGAGTTCGATCGCCTCGTGGTCGTCGTAGGCGGCGGCCAGTCGATCGAGTCCCTCGCGGTCGGTCCCGCGCCAGCCGTAGATCGCCTGGTCCTTGTCCCCGATCGCGAGCAGGTCCGGCCGGTCGGGGCCGTCCGTGAGCTCGGTCAGCAGGGCAAACTGGGTCGCGTCGGTGTCCTGGAACTCGTCGCAGTAGACCTGGGACCACTGCCCCGTGATCTCGCTGGCAATGGCAGCATCGTCGAGCAACCCGGTCGCCGTCCGCACCAGTTCGTCGAAGTCCATCGCCCGCTCGGCCTCGAGCGCGTCGTGGTAGTCCGCGTAGACGTCGGCGTAGTGGCGGGCCAGTCGGAGGAACTCGACGTAGTGTTTCAACCGGCCGAAGGGCGTCTGTTCGATCCGGCTCGTCGCTTGCCCCCAAATTCGGTTGCCGAACAACGCCCGCGGCAGGTGCTTCGTCGTCCGGTCGTCGAGCGAGAGCGTGTCGATCGTGTTGGTTACGCACTGCTGGAGCACCCGGAGATAGCGGTCGATGTCCCGTACCAGATCGTCCTCGCGGAACTCGTCCGGTGCCTCCGCGATCTTCTCCCGGCAGTAGGAGACGAGTTTGCCGTAGTCGATCAGCGACTCCCGGGCCGTCTCGAGGTGCGTGTCCCGATTGAAGTAGCGCAGCGCCTCGGACTCGAACGAGAGGTCCTCGCCGGCGGTCCGCTCGAGCCAGAGGACGAACTCGTTACACAGTTCGAGGGTCCGCACCGGCGGCAGTCCGGACTGCAGGTCGTCGGGCGTGATATCTTCCTGGCTCATCGTCCGAATGAACCGGTCGATAGCATCGACGAGATCGGCCGGCGAGCCGTCGTTGCGGGCCGCGGCCGCGAAATCGTAGTCGTTGTCCGCGAGCAGGCGGCCGATGAGCCGGCGGCGGGTCCGTTCGGTGACGACATCGAACTCCGGCGAGTAGCCCACATAGTAGGCGTACTCGCGGACCAGCCGATAACAGAAGGAGTGGTAGGTGTAGACGTCGATCGCCGCGGCGGCGTCGGGCTCGAGGCGGTCGCTGACCGCCGCCCGAATGCTCGCGGCCGCCTCGTTCGCGAACGTCAGTACGAGTACGTCGTCGGGATCGACGTCGCCCCGCGCGATAGCACGCTCGATCCGGAGCAGCATCGTCGTCGTCTTCCCGGTGCCGGCACCCGCGTCGACCGAGGTACACGCCGCCCGGCTGTCGATGACCGCCTGCTGGTTTCCTTTGGGGTCGATATCCGCCGGCCCCGATTCGTCAGCCATCGAACCGCACCTCCCCTGCGATGTACTCCTGACAGCAGACGGTGTACTCACAGTCCGGACAGGCGTGTTCCTCGATCCGTTCCCAGCGGTCGGACGGATCGAAGGGACCCGCGAGCAGGCTCGCGGCCACTGTCTCGAGGCGGTCGTCGACGGTCTCGTTTCGGTGATCGTGTGTCATGCCGTAGGTGTGGTGGTCGACGTATACGTCGGTGAGATCGGCTACTTCGAGGCTTGTCTCGACGGTGTCCTGAACCCAGTTTACCGTCGCTGCCGAGCGGTCGGCGAGGGGTATCTGGACGTACCGACAGGTTCGGTCGCCGAGTTCGAGGCGGTCACGGAGTTCGCGGAGCCCGTCGATGACCACGGCGGTTTCGAGGAGCGAGCCGACGGGGTCCGGTTCGAACGTGGACGACTCGTCGTCGAAGTGATCGGTGAAGAGATCGGCGACATCGCTCTCCCAGTCGGACCGGTAGCGAAGCCGGCCGAGCGGCGCGAGCGTCGGGACGAACCGGACGCCGACGATCGACGAGCCGTCGCCGTAGACGTAGTCCACCGTCGCGTCGATCCGCACTCGTTCGGCCGCGTGCGCCCCGTCGGCGATGTCGACCGCGCTCGAGAGCGGCAGCGCCGGCCCGATCAGTTCGCCGCGGGCCGCGTCGTCGTCCAGTCGCTCGATCCCGGCGGCGTGGTCCGTCCCGACGCGATCGAGGTACGCCGACAGCGTCGCCTCGAGCACCCGTCGCTCGTGGCGGCGTTGGGTACTGGAGTGAAACGGTTCGTCGTGGTCGGTCCACAGCGTCGAGAGCCGATCGCTGGCGACGGCTTCGAGCGCCCCCCGATCGGTTTCGCCGCTCCGGAGTGCGTCACAGATGGCGGTCCGCAGCACGTCCACGCGGTCGGCGACCGCGTCGTCGTCGCTCCCCTCGAGCCCGTGGACGTGGGCGAACTCGTATCGCCGCGGACAGTGAAGCGCGGTGCGGAGACCGTCGACGTCGAGCGTGGCGGTCGCCGCGTCGTCAGTCATCGCGGACCACCTCGCCCGCGGCGAACTCGAACTGCGAACGGACCGCCTCGGCGAGTTCGTCGTCGATATCGCCCTCCTCGAGCACGACCGCGATCTCCTCGAACAGCGACTCGGTCGCGCCGAGATCGGCCTCGCCGCCGGTGCTGGCTTCCCGGAGCACCCGCTCGAGCTCGCCGCGGGGCTGGTCGAGCAACGCCTCGACGGCGTTCGTTTCGCCGTGAATCGCCGCACCGGCCGCGGCATCGATATTCGCGAGCGCGAGCCCGGGCGTCGACTCGAGCAGTTTCAGGTAGCGCGACTCGTCGTGGGTCCGCTGGAGGCCGCCGGCACCGCGCTCGTAAGAGCACAGATAGAGGGCACGCTCGGCCGCGCGCGCACCGAGCGCGAGTCGCCTGCGGGACCGCTGGGCGTGGTAGGTCTCGAATGGGTCGCCGACCGCGGTCGCGTCGACCGGCTCGAACGTCGCCGCGGTCTCCGCGAGCGACGGGTCGGTGACTGCGGGATAGGCCGGCATGGTTCGAAGCCACGCCGACGGGAACAGTTGGGTGAGGAACTGCTCGCCCGGATAGGTCTCGTCGATCAGATCGAGCAGGAAAACCGCCTGCCGTGAATCGTACTTCAGGTCGTCGACGGCACAGACGGTGACGCCGCCGACCGGCGGCCGCGTCTCGACCGCGTGGACGTAGGGCGCGTCGTACCGGATCGTTCGCCGGAGCATTCGGCGCAGGCCCTGCCAGTCGGGTCCCACGAGATCCGTCTCCTCGACGAACCGGGCGATCTCGAGGACGCGTCTGATACCCTCGTACTGTTCGCGGGCGTCGATCCACGCTTCCTCACGGGCGATTCGCCCTTTCAGGTCCGTTCGACTGATCCAGCGCTCGAGCGAGCGGCGAACGCTCGCTCCATCGGTTTCGGCGAGCAGGCCGGTCGAGAACTCGGGGACGCGAGCCCGGAGGCGATTCAGCGAGACCTCCCGGGGCTCGCTCGACGCCGGGGACGGACCGCCATCGAGTCGTTCGAGCGCGTCGCTGTCGCCGTCGCGCTCGCACTGGCACGTGACGACCGCGTAGAGTTCGTTGACCGCGGGGTCCTCGGCCAGCGAGGGGGTACCGATCGTCGCCGTCGGGACGCCGGCGTCCCGGAGGCGGCGTCTGGTCTCCGGAACGCGTTCGATCCGCGGCACGGCGACGGCGAACTCGTCGTAGGACCAGCCGTGGCGGTCCGACAACGACTGGATTTCGGTGGCGACCGCCCGAACCTGTTCGCGGGCGGTCTCGGTGCGGATGCGTCGAGCCCGACCGACCGGTCGCCCCGCAGCGGGTCCGGCATCGGTATCGTTGCCTCCCTCCGGTCGGTCACCCGTCGCGAGGAACCGCGTGACGGGGTGATGTGGCGGTCCATCGGCAGTTTCGCCGGCGGAAACGGGCTCGAGCGGCTCGATATCGAGACCCGCGTCCCTCGCCACGTCCTCGATACAGCCCGGTTCGACCCGGGTTCGCTCGACGCTGGCGTGGCGCTCGCCGATGCAGACGAGGTCGGCGTCGTCGGACAGCGCCGCGAGGTACCGGCGATCGAGGCGGCGGTACTCCTCGAACTCGACGGCGAGGACGGCGTCGAAGGAGGCGGTCACCCGTGACCGAACGCCGTCCGCGTCCGCCTCGAGCAGGTCGACCGCCCGCGGGATCACGTCCGCCCGCTCGACGTACCCTCGGTCATCGAGTTCCGCGTGAAAGCGATCGTTCATCGCGTAGAGGAAGGCCAGACAGTCGTGGGGTGACTCGAAGTCGTCGAGATCGAGCCGCTGACGGGTCGCCGCGAGCAGCAGTTGTCCCACGTCGCGCGCGAAACTCTCGTGGTCGGCGGCACGCTCGAGGTAGTCGGGGACCGATCGGCTCGCACCGTCGATGACGAGCGAAATGAGTTCGATACGCTCTTCGTACTCGAGGCGGTCCAGCGTCGGATCGTACTCCTCGATCGTTTTCGAGGCGTGTTCCGGCAGCGACTCGAGCCGCGGTGAGCGGGGCCACCCGTCGTTCCGCCCGCGACCGGCGTCGGCCAGCGCCTCGGCCACCGACTCGAGACCAGCCGGCTGTCGTTTCAGGACCAGAACGTTCCGCGGTCCGTGCTCCGCGGCGAGGGCCGCGTACTCCGCGGCAACCGTCGCGAACACGTCGCTGCCCGGCGCGGGTGCGGGGAGGAGCTTACAGGTTCCGTCGAGTATGGGCGGCGTGGCCATCGGTCGTACGTCACCGAGTATGGCGGAATTCGTACTTAAATGTGGGCACGATTCGATCCCGATCGAGGCGTGCCTCGAACCCGACCGAGCGGACTCGAGGACTCCCGACGGGAGACGAGCGTGAGTTCGTCCACGTTCTACCGGCAGATGGTGTCAAAATACTGTATTAGTGTACTGATATGGTACTATATGGCTGTGAAATGAACGGTGCCGATGGGGACTTAGCGACTACCCCGTATCGAGGCTCGAGAACTGGTCTTCCTCACATATGTGTTCGGCTCTCTTTCGGACTGATTCACTTTATGAATTTGCTCTTAATACCCGATTCCAGGCGGTTGAACGTGCAATACGCACATATCTTAGAATAGTTCTATATGTTTGTTCTCGTTCTTGTTCACCTATCTCTCGATAATCAAACACGTTCTCCAATGGCTCCTGTTGAGAATTGTGCCCGGCCCGGTTGACGGCCGGGTTCTCCCGCTCGACGGAACCTGGTCGATCGCTAAACGACCGCTGCGGGACAGTCGGCCTCGCGCGTATCGCGGGCGGCGGCGTCCGATTCGGGCACGTCGTCGGGATCGAACAGTTCGTCGGCACTCCCCTCGGAGTACTCGAGGAGTCCGATCACGTACTCCGCGGCCTGCATCGCGCCCGCTCTTCGTCGGGGTCGGCGGGAATATCGACCCAGTACACACGCCATAGACGGGTCGGCGGTCGGTTCGTAGTCGTCTCGGGGCGTCCATGATCGCCGCCGACGGCGCTATCGAAACCGCTTTTCCCGCAGTCGTCGAACGGTCCCGCAGTGAACTGGTCATACAGGAATACTGTTCTCGTTCTCTGTACGTTCGCGTTCTTCGTGACGGTGACCGCGCGGCTGGTGATCAGCCCAGTCGTTCCCGACATCGTGGAGACGTTTTCGGTCAGCACCGGTGCGGTCGGGCTGGCGCTATCGGGGATGTGGGCCGCCTACGCGCTCTCACAGTTTCCGAGTGGGCTGCTCGGCGACCGGTTCGGCGAACGGCGGATCATCCTGAGCGCGATCGGCGGGACGGCGGTCGCGAGCGCGCTACTCGCGCTGTCGCCGACGTACGTCGCCTTTTTGCTCTTCGCGATCGTCCTCGGCGGGACGGCCGGCCTCCACTACAGCGTGGCGACGACCTTGCTCACTCGCCTGTTCGATCAAACGGGCCGTGCGATCGGGCTGCACGTCTCCGGCGCACCGATCGCCGGCCTCGCCGCACCGGTACTCGCAGCCCTCGCCGCCGACCGGTACGGCTGGCGCGCCGCCATCGCCGTCGGGACGGCCGTCGGCGTTCCGATCGTTCTCGTCTTTTTCCTCCGAACCCGACCCACGGAGCCCCGCTACCCCGACCGGCGGATGCGAGATCAGATCGATCCGTCCCTCCTCTTCCAGTTGCTGACCCGTCCCAGCGTGGCCTACACGACCGCACTCTGTGCGATGGGCGCGTTCACCTGGCAGGCCACGGCGTCGTTTCTCCCGACCTTTCTCGAGGTCGGCTACGAACTCCCGCGAACGACGGCGGGGCTCCTGTTCTCGCTGTATTTCCTCGTCAACGGGGGCGTTCAGCCGCTGATCGGCGCGCTGTCCGATCGCTACTCGCGCGACGCCGCGGCCGCGATCACGATGTCGTCGGGAGTGGTCGGCTACGCGGTGCTGGTCAGCGGTGAGGAGCTTCCGGCGGCCGTCGCCGGCGTCGTCTGCGTCGGCGTCGCGATGACCTGGGGAGCCCCGCTGCAGTCGCGGTTCATGGACGTTCTTTCCGACTCCGAGCGCGGCCTCGGCTTCGGGCTCGTTCGGACTGCCTACATGACCCTCGGCGCGACCGGCAGCGTCGCCGTCGGATCGGCCGCCGACTTCTTCGGCTGGACCGTCGCGTTCGGCCTGCTCTCGGCGCTCATGGCGATCTCGCTGGTAACCATCGCCACGAACGACGTCCTTTCGCTCGGCTACTGACTGTTGTGTAGGATTACCGTTCAACGGGTGTACAGGTGTGCGAGTTTTCGCCCCGGCTTGTCAACCAGTGTGCAGTGGCGCACGCTGTCGGCCGTCCGAGTGGTGGCGAGGACGGCCGACGATACCGTGCGAGGGATGAGCGACCGACTGACAGAAGGGAGCGAATCGGTTGGGGAGGGGGTGGCGATTCCGTGTTGCCAGCAGAAGCGGACCACTCCTTTTTGTTCTCACTCCTCCGCTTCCCCGTGCATTTACCAGCGTTCTCGTTCCCTGACAAGGCCACACCCGCGTCTTTGCCGGAACGATCCATCACTCACTCATCCAGTCGCTCGTCTGCGGCTCGCTCGGGTCCGTCGGGATTTCGACCAGAACCGGCTCGTCCGCCGCGAGTGCGGTCTCGAGCGCCTCCCGGATCGCCTCGAGCGCCGATACCGCCTCGCGAGCGTCAGCGACGATACCGACGGCTGTATGGTAGCCGGTCCCGAGGCCGTCGGGCTCGAGCGTGACGTGAACGAGGGTTTCCGGCACGGTCACGGCGGGATCGTGCCCGACCGACAACGCTCGGCACGGCCGAAACTGACGGCCACGATCGGACGATTCGATCGGCCCGAAACCCACCACCCGGCGCGAATGTGCCGAGATACCGCCGTTTCAGTGCCAGATCACGACTGGCGTGTTTTGATCAGCGAACCGTCGTATATCAAATCCGACACTCGTGGGTACCGTCTCGGGCGGATCAAGTTCGATAATCATTATACTGTGTCGCGAATACTGTCCCGTATGGAGGATATTTTCGTGGCTCGAGTCATGTCCACGTCACTGCACACGGTGGCGTCGGACACGCTCGTCGAGGCGGCAGGACAGGTAATGCTCGATAACGAGATCGGCTCGGTCGTCGTCACCGACGACGACAACCAGCTTCAGGGAATCCTGACCACGACGGACTTCGTCCGAATCGTCGCCGAACAGAAGCCGAAGGATCAGACGCCGGTCTCGAAGTACATGAGTGCTGATGTCGTGACGGCCTCGGCACAGGACAGCATTCGCGACGTCGCGGACGTAATGGTCACGCACGGCTTCCATCACGTTCCCGTCGTCGACGAGGACGAGGGCGTCATCGGGATGGTGACGACGTCCGATCTGGCGTCGTACCTCTCGAGCGAGGAGACGCCCTCTCCGACGTAATCTCCCAGGATCGGGCTGGTGACTCCCTTCGGAAGCGAGCGGGACGAGACCCGTGGTCTCGCACTCTAAACGGACGACGCCGCTCGAGACGGCTTCGCCGTCTCGTAGCTGTGCGAGCGAAGCCGACCCGTGCGCCCGCCGCCACCGTCACCATCTCCCTCGAGGACGACGGGTTCGCCGTTTCCGACGACGGTCCGGCGTTCTCGACACACGGCGGGAGTCCGTTTTCGACTTCGGGAACACGACTGGCGATGGCGGGATCGGTGGGACACACGTTTCCGTGACCGTCTCCGAACGTCTCGTCGGAAACCGAGCACCGCGGACGGAGAGTCGACCTAGCTCGAGTCGCGGGCAGCGTCGGCTTCGGACACCTCGTCTTCGGTCATCCACCGAACCGTCTCGTCGAGTCGATCTCGTAACGCGCGGCCCTCCGCCGGTGTCAGCTCGACGTCCGCGTGGCCCGTGCCGTGGTCGCCCGCCATCGCATCGATACTCAGGACGAGCCGGTGACCGTCCGCCGACTCGGGTCGGACCGAAACGTTGGCGCGATCGGGATAGTCCCGCGGCGGTCCCAGCTCGAGGTCGGTTTCCCCGCGGGTGACGCCGATCCGGACGCGCTCGGCGTGCTCGAGGTCGAACGAATCCGTCCGCGCCTCCTCGATCGGCGTCGGCTCCTCGGAGCAACTGTCGTGTTCTCCCATACACCATTCTTTTCCGCCGGTCCCCTTGGGCGTGTTCCCGGCCCGTTCCGCCGGAGCTCGATGAGCGAGTGAGGGTGTCGGCGACGGCCGTCATTCGCTCGAGGCTCGCGGGACGAACGGGCCGAAGTCGGCGGTTCGCGCGGCGATGGTCGCGATCCGGAGTGCGTGGCTCAGCAAGACTATGAACGGAAGGAAGACGAGTACGACGCCACCGGCTGCGATCGCCAGCAGGAGCCACGACCGTCGCCGTGACGAGCAGGTTCAGGACGGCGGCCTCGAGCATCAGCCAGCGCCTGATCGGCGACTCGGTTACCCGGTTACTTTCTGGTAGGTCAACTGGCTCTCCTCGCCGTCCGTGGTCGTGGATAGCTCCCGGTCGTGTGCGCTCATATCGGTCGGACAACGCCGCTGCCGAAAAGACCGGGCACGGCACCGACACGTATCGAACTGGACGGAAAACGCGATCGAACCGTTACTCGACGGCGAACACCTCCTCGTCCAACTGCCACCCGCCTGCCCAGCACTCGAGGGCGAACCACGTGAAGTATCCGAGCACGAAAACCGTGCCCGCGACGGTGAGCAGCCACGGACCGCTGGCGACCTCGAACCCCCGGAGCTGTGAGAGACCGAACCCGCCAGCGCCGACCGCGAGGATTCCGATCCCGACTGCGGCGAGGCGGGGCCAGCCGACGGTTCGACTGCCGACGACGATCCGTTCTCGAGTGCCGGCGAGGAGTAACACGATCCCGACGGCGGTCAGCCACCCGGTCAGTGCCAATGTGGTCGAATTCCGAAAGCCGCCACTGATCACGAAGAGACTTGCGAGCAACAGCGTGGCGACGCCGCCACCGGTGAACCCGCGGCGAACGACCGTCTTCAATCCGCTCATCGCTCGCTCGGTTCTCCGGGATCGCAGTTAGTCGTTCTCACTTGCGGCGAGAAGCGGGACGGTCGTCGCCGTCACTCGAGCGAGACTGCAGCTTCGTCGCTGACGCGACGGCACCGGTCAGTCGTCGCCGTCACTCGAGCGAGACTGCAGCTTCGTCGCTGACGCGACGGCACCGGTCAGTCGTCGCTCGAGGTCTCGATATCCGCCGACAGTCCCTGTGCCATCTCGATGTCCTTCGAGTTGTTCAGCGTCCAGGCGGTGCGCTCGGTGACGGCCTCGATGGCCTCACGCGCGCTCGGGTAGCCGTTCCCGGACTTCTTGACGCCGCCGAAGGGAAGCTGGACTTCCGCGCCGATACACGGCAGGTTCGCGTACGCGAGTCCGAGCTCCGCGTGATCGCGGAAGTAGTTGATCTGGCGGTAGTCCTCGGAGATGATCGCGCCGGCGAGTCCGTACGGCGTGTCGTTGTGGATCTCGACGGCAGCCTCGATGTCGCCCGAGTACTCGAGCAGGGCGACGTGCGGGCCGAAACACTCCTCGTTCACGCACTCGAGATCGGTCTCGTCGGTACCGACCTCGTAGACGAACGGCCCGACCCACTGCCCGTCCTCGTGGCCGTCCGGAATCTCCTCGGCCGCGAGGTCCTCCCGGTCGACGAGCACCTCAGCGCCCTCGTCACGTGCCAGCTGATTGTGTTCGCGAATCTTCTCGACGTGCTCGGCTTCGATGGCCGGCCCCATGAACGTCCCCTCTTCGAGGGGATCGCCGACCGTGACGCGTTCCGCGACGTCGACGAAGCGCTCCTTGAACTCGTCGTAGATGTCCCCGTGGACGATCAGGCGCTCGCTCGAGACGCAGCGCTGGCCGGTCGTCTTGAAGCTCGACATCACCGCGGAGTGGACGGCGATGTCCAGATCGGCTTCCTCGGTGATGACGATCCCGTTCTTGCCGCCCATCTCGCAGGCCGCGAGCTTGCCGGGCTGACCACCGACCTTGCTGGCGATCTCGTGACCGACTTCGGCGGAGCCGGTGAAGAGAACGGTATCGACCCGGTCGTCCTCACTAATGGCCGCGCCGGCGTCGCCGAAGCCCTGTACCATGTTGAAGACGCCGTCGGGGACGCCCGCGTCGTCCATCATCTCGGCGATGATCTGGGCGCACCACGGCGTCTGCTCCGCGGGTTTCCAGACGACCGTGTTGCCCTCGATCAGCGCGATGGCCATGTGCCAGAACGGGATCGCGACCGGGAAGTTCCAGGGCGTGATACAGCCGACGACGCCGCGGGGTTTGCGCCGCATGGAGGCGTCTTTGCTGCCGATCTCGCTCGGGATGACATCCCCGTGGGGGTGACGCGCGTTGCCCGCCGCCCACTCGACCATGTGGTAGGCCTCGATGACGTCCGCGCGGCCTTCGCTGATCTCCTTGCCACACTCCTTCGTGACGATCTCGGCGAGTTCGTCGGTCCGCTCGCGAAGTTCGTGGTAGATGTCCCAGAGATACTCCGCACGGTCGATATAGGACAGTTCACGCCACGCTTCGGCCGCATCCTCGGCGGCCGCGAGCGCTGCGTCGACATCGCGGTCCGTCCCCTGCTGGAATCGCGCGAGGGTCTCACCCGTCGCCGGGTTCTCGCTGGCGAACGTCTCGTCCCCGTCACCGTCGGTCCAGTCACCGTCAATGTGGTGGCCGTATACCTGCTCCGTGGTTTGCTGGCTCATGGATGCTGATTGGGTCGTCGCCATCGAATAACGGGACCCGTCCATGGTCGGGCGGTGATTCGTGGCACGAGAACTACTTGCATGGCACGCACCTATATTTACCATGGCACGGAGTCGATCACCCCACGGAACGCGGATCACGCTCGAGTTGTGGCATCCGAACTGCTGGGCGATCGAGTCGACCGAACGCGTCGGCGGGGGCATTCTGGCACACGCGATTTACACCGCGCCGACGACCGAAGGCGAGTCGGTCAACGGCCTGTTCACTGCGTTCGGCCAGACCACCGACGAGGTCGAGACCTTGATCGAAGAGGTACGCGAGTCCCCGCTGGCCGGCGAAGTCCTCGAACTTCAGGAACGGTTCGGCCGACCGCAATCCTCGTCGCTTCCGGGGAACGTCGTCCGTGAGTTCTTCCTCGAGTACGATCCCGCGGACATGATCTGTCCGACGCTGCTCGAGCACGGCTTCGTCCACAGCGCTCCGGTTCGGATCGAAGGCGGTCAGGAGTACTGGGAAGTCGGGTTCGCCGGCGATCGGGACGAGATCGAAACCGCGATCGATCACGTCTGCGAGGATGGCGATGCCGACGTGTCAGTCGAAACCGTCACGAGCACGCCGACGGCTGAATCCGAGCGCAAACACCGCATGGACGCCCTCACCAACACCCAGCGAGACGTGTTCGAACTCGCACGCAAGCGGGGGTACTACCAGTGGCCCCGCGGCATCTCGACCCGCGAACTCGCCGAGGAACTCGATATTTCGAAAACGACGATGCTCGATCACCTGCGAAAAGCGGAATCGAAACTGCTAGATCCCGACGATATCGGCGTCGAGTGAGCTATCCCGTGAGGACCGCTCGAAGGGCAAACAGGGCGTTTTCCTTGCGTTCGCGGATGCGACGGTAGAAGTAGGACATCAATTTTGGTCCGTAGGGGGCGTACTGGTAGTCCCGTTCGCACCGTTGAGACACCGGGGCCGTTTTTCGGAACGAACGTTGTGCCACTGTCGTGCTCGTTTCTTACTGATCGTCCGTCGAGCAACGCCGAGAACGTAAGCAACGACAGGACGAGACGCAGCGCTCGAGGGCGGAGCGAACGACAACTGTCTCCAGTTGTCGGACGAATGGGACAGCGCCGACGAGTCGTGTAGTGGGACATCGATCTGCATCGGGGCGTCGGCTCTCCGATCGATCCGGTCCGCAGCTAATCGCGTGACGTCAGTCGGCTCCGGAGCACTCGCCCCAGCCACAGGACGGGCAGTGAAGCCGGCCGCTGCCGGCGACCAGTTCCGTCTCGCACTTGAGACACGTTGGTGCACTATCCAGCGATGTGTCAGCTTGCGTTTCGATTGAAGGTTGTTGATTCATGTGTATCGCGATCGTCCGAGCGCTCGGACATCGCTATCCAGTAGCTAGCGAGCGACGGTCCTATAGAGCGACCCGACCATGGAACCGTCGCTCGGTAGCGGCCGCAACCGTGCCGAACCCACCGTACCGGTCTCGGCCCGCCCGTTTTCGCCACCACTCGACCATGATTAGACATGTGTTAACGCATTTTCAACCACAGTTGATAGTATGACGCGACTGCGAACAGCGGTCCCAGCGCCGATACGCCGAAACTACGCGCTCACATTCGGCATCGCGTTGCTGGTACTCGGCGTGTCTGTGGGGATTATCGGGTACAAGGGAACGGTTCTCATTCAGGCCGATATCGAGCAACGGGTCACGGAGGATTCGGGTACGGTCACAGCCCAGGAGGCGAAGAAACTCGAGACCTGGAACGAGAAGAACCGACTCACCGCGAACATGCTGTCTCGGTCCGGCCCGGTTGCAGGCGGTGACGAGGCGGTAATCGACGACGACCTCTCACAGTGAGTCCTCGAGTTGCCGATCGGCTCACAGGCGATCCACTACGTCGACATCGAGGAGGGACGGATCGTTGCGAGTTCGGCCGACGGTGAGGACCGCAGTATCGCCGACAGCGCCAACGCGATCCTGCTCGAGCAGTACGACACTCCGGAGCCCCTCGACCGGGAAATCACGGTCGAGTCCGGTGAGACGGTCACCTCGTTTCAGGAAGCGAAAGCGGCGCTGGCCGACGGCGGCCCCGAAGACAGCAACTACGACGGCGTCAGTGGCCCGCTCGTACTCGACGAGAACGGCGATCCGAAGGGGTTCTACCAGGTCTTCGAAGTCGTCGATCACGACTCCGAGTTCGGAACGTACATCTCCGGCGAAGCTTCGAGAGGATCGTCCTGCTGCCGTCGAATAGACGTGATGACTTCCCCTCAGTCGTCGTCCATCGGTGCCGTCACGGGGTCGACGCGCTCGCCGCGTGGGCCCTCGAGATCCACTTTCGGAAGCAGATCTCGCAGGTAGCGACCGGTGTGAGAGTCCTCGAGTCGGGCGACGGCTTCCGGCGTCCCGGTCGCGACGACTTCGCCGCCGTTCTCGCCGCCTTCGGGACCGAGGTCGATGATGTGGTCGGCGTTCTTCACGAGGTCGAGTTCGTGTTCGATGACGACGACGGTGTTGCCGTTGTCGGTCAGCCGGTGGAGGACGTCGATGAGCTTGCGCTCGTCCGCCGAGTGCAGCCCGGTCGTCGGCTCGTCGAGAAGGTACAGCGTCTCCCCCGAGTCCTTCTTGCCGAGTTCCTCGGCGAGTTTGACCCGCTGGGCCTCCCCACCGGAGAGGGTGGTCGAGGGCTGTCCGAGCTTCATGTAGTCGAGGCCGACGTCCTTCAGCAGTTCGAGCCGGCGGCGGATCTGGCTCGAGGACTCGAAGAAGTCGTAGGCCTCTTCGACGCTCATCTCGAGGATGTCGGCGATGGTCTTGCCCTTGTAGGTGACGTCGAGCGTGGCGTCGTTGTAGCGCGCGCCGTCGCACTCTTCACAGGGGACGTAGACGTCGCTCAGGAAGTTCATCTCGATTTTTACCGTTCCCTGACCGCCACACTCCTCGCAGCGGCCGCCTTTGACGTTGAACGAGAACCGCCCCTTCTCGTAGCCCCGCTGCTTCGCGAGCTTCGTCGACGCGAACAGTTCCCGGATGTAGTCGAAGACGCTGGTGTAGGTCGCGGGGTTCGACCGCGGCGTGCGCCCGATCGGCGACTGGTCGATCAGGCGGACGGTCTCGATGTCATCGAGCCCCTCGAGCGCGTCGTGCTCGCCCGGAATGACCGACGTGTTGTCGTTCATCTGGCGAGCGAGCCCCTTGTAGAACACCTCGTGCATGAGGGTGGATTTCCCGGAGCCGGAGACGCCCGTAATGGCGGTGAAACAGCCGATCGGGATGTCGATGTCCAGATCCTTCAGGTTGTGCTGGCGCGCCCCGCGGATCGTCAGTGCGCCCTCCGGATCGCGGCGTTCGTCGGGCACCGGAATCTGGCGCTGGCCGGAGAGATAGTCGCCGGTGACTGACCCCTCGGTGTCCATGACCTCCTCGACGGAGCCGTTGGCGACGACCTCGCCGCCGCGCTTGCCGGGGCCGGGCCCCATGTCGATGACGTTGTCCGCGCGGCGCATCGTCTCCTCGTCGTGCTCGACGACGAGCAGGGTGTTCCCCAGATCGCGGAGTTCCTCGAGCGTGTCCAGCAGCCGGTCGTTGTCCCGCTGGTGGAGCCCGATCGAGGGCTCGTCGAGCACGTAGAGGACGCCGACGAGGCCGGACCCGATCTGCGTGGCGAGCCGAATGCGCTGGCTCTCGCCGCCCGAGAGCGTCGACGCCTCCCGATCGAGCGTGATGTAGTCGAGGCCGACCTCGCACATGAACCCGAGCCGCGCCCGGATCTCCTTGAGGATCTCCTCGGCGATGACCTTCTCGCGCTCGGTGAGGTCCGCTTCCATCGACTCGAAGTGGTCGCGAGCGTCGCCGATGCTCATCGCGTTGATCTCGGTGATCGAGGCGTCGTCGACCAGCACCGCGCGGCTGGCGGGCTTCAGTCTGGTCCCGTCACAGGCCGGACACTCCGTGACGGACATGTAGTCCTCGATGTGCTCGCGGGTCGAGTCGGAGTCGGTCTCGATGTAGCGGCGCTCGAGGTTCGGAATGACCCCCTCGAATCGCTTTTGCTTCCGTCGAGTGCCGTTTTTCGTGCTTCGCTTGAATACTACTTCCCCGTCGGTGCCGTAGAGGAACGCCTGCTGGATGTCTTCCTCGAGATCCTCGAACGGTGTCGACAGCGAGACGCCGAAGTGTTCCGCGACGGCGTCGAGCCGGGTCTGGTAGTACGAGCGGTTGTAGCTCCAGGGTTCGAAGACGTGTTTGAGCGGCTTTGACTCGTCTTGCAGGACGAGGGCCTCGTCGACTTCCTTGGTCTCGCCCAGCCCCTCACACTCGGGACAGGCACCGTGGGGCGAGTTGAACGAAAAGGATCGGGTCTCGATCTCGGGGATGTCGATCCCGCAGTGCGTACAGGCGAGGTCCTTCGAGAACTCGACCACGAACCGGTCGTTCTCTTCGGTCTCCTCGCCGAGCGCGCCGGTCCGGCGGGCTTCCTCGCCGAGATCCGCGGCGACGTCTTCCGAGGCGTCCGGGAGGATGACTTTGAGGACCCCTTCGGCCTCGTCGAGCGCCGTCTCGACACTGTCGATGATGCGAGGTCGGTCCTCGACGCTTACCTTCACGCGGTCGACGATCACGTCGATGGTGTGGTCGAAGTTCTCGTCGAGGTCGGGATCGTCGAGCGTGAGGTCGTGTTCCTCGCCGTCGATCTCGATCCGGGCGTACCCCTCGGAGACGAGTTCCTCGAAGAGGTCCTCGAAGGCACCCTTCTGGTCGCGGACCACGGGTGCGGCGAGTTTGGCCTTGGTACCCTCCGGGAGCTCGAGGATGCGCTCGACCATGTTCTGTGCACTCTGCTCGCCGACTTCGCGGCCGCAGTCCGGACAGTGGGGCGTGCCGACGCGGGCGTAGAGCAACCGCAGGTAGTCGTGCAGTTCCGTGACCGTCCCGACGGTCGAACGCGGGTTGTTCGCGGCGTTCTTCTGGTCGATCGAGATCGCTGGCGAGAGCCCCTCGACGGTCTCGACCTGGGGCTTGTCCATCTGGCCGAGGAAGTTCCGGGCGTAGGCCGAGAGGCTCTCGATGTACCGTCGCTGGCCCTCCGCGTAGACCGTCTCGAACGCCAACGAGGACTTGCCCGATCCCGAGAGGCCGGTGACGACCGTAAACGCCTCACGTGGGATCGTGACATCGATGTCTTTGAGGTTGTGCTCCTCCGCACCGCGTACTTCGATGGAGTCCTTGCTCATCGTTCGATCGCAACTCGGGACTGGCTCTCCTGTCGACGCGGTTCCGGATTCATTGTATCTGAGTCAGTGGCCGCAAGGACTTAACGAGTCTGAAAGGCCAATAGCAAGGCACACGATACCACGACACATTCAGCCGTCCGCTGAACGCTCGCGTGGCTCCGAATCGGCCTCCCCGCGATCGTGCCACCACTGGCCGGCGATCGCCCCGGTCGCGACGGCCACCAGCCCGACCACGATGCCGACGTTTACCACCGGAATCAGATAGAGGACGTTGACCGTGATCGCGCCGACGGCGAGCGCGAGCCACAGGTTCGGTTTCGGTCCCCGGCCGACCCGCCGGAGCAGCCTCGAGCCGAGGACGATGACGCCGACGGTGTTGGCGACCGTCAGCCCGATCGGGAACGCAAGCGCCACCGCCTCGAGTCCGGTACCGACCGGTGCCGGCGCACCGGCCGCGACGAGGAACGACGCGGTGGCGGTGACGACCGCGAGCGCGACGCCGCCGCCGACCAGGACGCCGATGCCGATCACGCCCGTGGGGACCGGCCGCTCGACGATCCGGGCCTCGAGTCGCCGGACCGACGACTGGGACACGGCGAGAACGACCGCCCCGATGGCGATCGTTCCGAGGACGTAGAGTCCGAACGCGAATGCCAGTTCCTCGGGCGTCGTAGGATTCGTGACGGCGGTCTCGAGGTCGCTCGGGCCGACGGCTACGGGACCGTGCGACCGAAGGGTGGTCGGAGGTGTGAGCGTGTCTGGATGGAGCATCCCGTGTTACAGGTTACGTGTGGCGAGACCGATGCCTTCAATCGGTGGGTTCCCGCAGCCCCCACGATGCGGCACCGGGGCGCTTTCGGCGCACTGTGTCGACTGTCCCATCGAGACCGTGTTCCGACGCTGTTCGCATCCCCACTGCCTCCGAACGGCGACGGCCGGACCAAAGTGTCTTCGGCCGGCAGTCCCAACGACGACTATGAGCGACGACGCCGCGGACGCACTCGCGGTCGAGGACTGCGTCGAGTACTGTCGGACCCAGGCCGGCCTGCTTTCGGGCAGCGTCGAGACGATGAGCGACGAGGCCTGTCTCTTATACACATCTCTGATGGCGNGGTCGAGGACTGCGTCGAGTACTGTCGGACCCAGGCCGGCCTGCTTTCGGGCAGCGTCGAGACGATGAGCGACGAGGCCGACGCCCTCCTCGACGAGATCGATCAGGAGATGGCCGAGATTCGGTCGCGACTCGAGACGTTGCCCGACGAGGTGGCGGCGACCGAAACGCCCTCGACCGCGGACGTGCCCGACGCCAGCGAAGTCGATGTCGCGGCGATCGAGGACCTACAGGCGGAACTCGAGGAGAAGCAACTCCTCGTCGAGGCGAAACAGGCTCGCATGCAGGCGTTTCAGGAACTGGCCGCCGGCTACACCGAACTGGCCGAAGCGTTGTCTTCGACCGTCGGCGACGGACAGGAGGCAGTAACCCGGATCATCGAGTTCGAGGCCGACACCGACGCACCGGTGTACTTCGACGAGCGGGAAACGATGGTCGAGACCGCGGCCGCGTCGGCCGATTCGGGGGCCGAATAGCCGAGCGAACGCACGGCCATAGCCGTCCGCGCTGCGCTGTGGGTTGTCCGCCCGGAACCTGTTCTACAGAACACATTTCCGAACGTTCATCTATGATTATGTCGTACCGTCAACACATGCCGATCGACTACGGCGAGCACGAGAAGTCGTACGAACTCTATCGCAAGGGCAAGCGTGAGGGGACCTGGGACCCCGACGAGTACGATCTCGAAGGGGATCGAGACGACTGGAAGCGGTTCTCCGAGGCGGAGCGACAGCGGTTCCTCGCGACGTGCTCGGGGTTTTACGACGGCGAAGAGGACGTCACCCGGACGCTCGCGCCGTACATGATGGCGCTTGACGCGCTCCCCAGCGACGAGATGCCCTTCGATCCCGTCCAAGAGGAGATGTACCTTGCCCAGCAGGTCTACGAGGAGGCCAAACACACTGACTTCTTCAGCCGCTACTTCGAGGAGGTGTTCGGGACGCAGGAGACGACTTCCTATCGCGAGGACGGATATCAGGAACAGGGATACAGTACGGACGACCTCTACGACACCGCGGACGACCTGATGGCGGCGATCGACGGCGGCGACCGAACCGAACTCGTTTACGCGCTCGGCGAGGCCTACCTGAACTACATGGGCATCGTCGAGGCGCAACTCGCCCGCGGTGGCTACCTGAGTTTCGACCAGATGATCGAACTGAAAGCCGCAGAGATGGGCCGTGAGGCCGTCCTCGAGTCGTTCCAGGCGGCGATCGGAAAGGTCCGCCAGGACGAGACGCGACACATCGAAAACGGACGCTGGATCTTACAGCAACTGGCCGTGGCCGAGCCCGATATCGTCGCGGACGTCTACGAACCGCGAATCGAGCAGTACGTCGAGAACCGACTGCTCGCCGACCCGATCTACGACGAGAACCCCTTCGACGGCTACGATCAGGAGAAAATCGGCAAGCAGCTCATCCAGTACCTGCAAGACACCGTCGACTACATCGGTACCGACCGGTTCGAACGGTACGACGACGTTCAGGCCGCCCTCCAGGAGCGCCACGCCGCCGACTGACGCCACCTCGCCGACCGGCTTCGGCCGCCCATCTCCCGCCTCGAGCAGTGCGTCCACGCCTCCCCGCACTATCGGACGCGGAGACCGACGCACGGACCGCATCCGGCGTCGGTCGCGGCCGGCTGACGGTCCTCGATCGCCGAGTCGCTCGAGGGGTCCCCTCGGAATCGGCAAGGGTCGCTACCGGTAGCCACTGCATGACCGCCTGCGAGTGCCGCCTCGTCGCGGGGAGGGACCGTCCCTCGCGGAAGTATATAACTGCCCACGATATACGGGGAATCGCCGAATCGGTTACCGTTCTCCGGTAACCATCGATCCTATTGAACGTACGTCTATCATACGACTACCTGAGGGGAAGAACGATGACCCAATCACAACTCAACCGACGGCACGTATTGCAGGCGATCGGGGCAACCGGCGCGTTAGCAGTCGCCGGCTGTCTCGGTAGCGACACACAGGGGAGCAGTACGGAAAGCGACGAGCCGGCGGCTGAGAGCGGGCTGCCGGCGGCCAAGTCCGTCGATGTCGACCGCATCGCGAGGGATCCGACCGACATCCCCGATCCGGTCGACTGGGACCAGCCCCGGGAACACGACGTCACGATCCGGACCGAGCGGGTTACCGCCGAGATCGAGCCGGGGGTCACTTTCGACTACATGACCTTCGAGGGGCAGGTGCCGGGGCCGATGCTCCGGGTTCGCCGGGGCGACCGGGTGAACCTCACNATGTGTATAAGAGACAGTCACGATCCGGACCGAGCGGGTTACCGCCGAGATCGAGCCGGGGGTCACTTTCGACTACATGACCTTCGAGGGGCAGGTGCCGGGGCCGATGCTCCGGGTTCGCCGGGGCGACCGGGTGAACCTCACGTTCGACGTGCCCGATGACCTGAACGTGGCGGCCCACAACATGGACTTCCACGCGGTCTACGGCCCCGGCGGCGGGGCCGACGCGACCACGATCGCGCCCGGGGACGACCCCACGCAGATCAGCTTCACCGCCGACTACGCGGGGGTGTTCATCTACCACTGCGCGATCCCGAACATGGACCAGCACATCAGTTCGGGTATGTTCGGCTCGATCCTCGTCGAACCCGAGGACGGCCTTCCCGAGGTCGACAACGAGTTCTACCTCGGCCAGCACGAGATCTACACGGACGGCGATCTCGGCGAGGAGGGCCACCACGGCTTCGACTTCGACGCCATGCTCAAAGAAGAGCCGACCTACGTGGTGTTCAACGGCCAGGCCTACGGCTTCACCCCCGACGGCGGCGTCCCCATGGCCGCCAACACCGGCGAGACCGCCCGGGTGTACTTCGCCAACGGCGGCCCGAACCTCCTGAGTTCCTGGCACGCCATCGGCAACGTCTGGAGTCGCTTCTACCGCGACGGCGACCTCCTGACCGACCCCGACCGCAACGTCGAAACCGCACCCGTCGCCCCCGGCACCACCGCCGCGGCCGAGATGGAGTTCCCCGTCCCCGGCCCCGTCAAGATCGTCGACCACGCCCTCACCCGCGCCGCTCGCCGCGGCGCGCTCGGCGTCGTCGACGTCAGCGGCGACCCCACCCGGGACATCTACGACGCGGACCCGTAACGGTACTCTCCNCCCGCGCCGCTCGCCGCGGCGCGCTCGGCGTCGTCGACGTCAGCGGCGACCCCACCCGGGACATCTACGACGCGGACCCGTAACGGTACTCTCCCGCTCGAGTGGTCCCGCCCGGACTGGACCCGTCGGTGCCTTCCCGATCCCCGGAAACGGGACTGTATACTTATGCCGGTTCGCCCGCCAGTTGCATCCGATGGTGTTCGCCCCGATTCCGTCGATTACGTTCGATGCCAGTGATCCGGCCGCGACGGTCGCGATCGGACGGCTGTTCGCGTATCTCGCGATGGGCGTCGCAGCAGTGGTGTTGCTCTATTATGCGACGATCTACGTCCGGGACGTCCTCGCGGTCGAGGCGCGCGCCGAACAGTGGTACCTCCTGATCGGGATCGGTGCGGCGATCGTGTATGCCGTCGCCGGCGTCGCCTCGTTGCTGCTCGAGCCCGACTGGATTCGCCGGTTCGTCGACGGCGCGATCCTGTTTTTCATCCTCTTTCTCGCACTGGCGATTCGCGCGATGTACCACGACCAGCCGACCGGGGGCGATCGCTCTCGGTTGCTGCCCGTGTGGGCTGACTACGTCGTGATCGTCGGTTTCGTCGCCGCCTGGTGGGGAACGTTCCTCGTCGAGACATCCTCGACTCGGCTGGTTGTCGCGGTCGGCTGGGTCGTCACCTCCGCGTGGGCGGTCCTCTACGGGGTTCGGGCCGTCCGCGTCCACGAGGGGACGACGTTCGCCGCGCTGACCCGGCACCTGCTGCCGGCGATCGTCTGCGTCGCGGCGATCGTGTTCGTCGACTTGGTGACGAGTTACGCAGCCGGGTACGGCGCGCTCGCCGACGCCACGTGGCTCGTCGGAACGTCGCTCGTCGCCGCTTTCCTGTTCAATACGGCCGTCGCGATCCGCCAGCAGGGTGGCGAACTCGAGCGCCTCTACGACTGGACGACCTGGCGCGAGCAGTCGTTCGACGACGGGTCCATCGAGTAGTACCGCGTTCGCCTCGGGGTTAGAGTTCGCCCCGCAGGACGACCTCGTCGTCGACCCGCTGGAGCATGTCCTCGGTGACGACGTAGTCCTCGTCGTCTTCGCCCTCCCAGCCGACGGCGGCGAGCACTTGCTCCGCCAGGCTGGGGTCGGGATCGACCGCGGCTGTCCCGTCTTCGACTTTCGCGACCAGACCCAATTTCTTTCCGTCGGCGTCGACCACGGTCTTGCCGACCGCGTCGTCGGTCAGTGGGGCTGCCATATCCGCTCTCTACTGCAACCAGTCGGGTAAGCGAACGGCCGTCCCGTGCCGGCGTCCCATCGGGACCGTCCCGTCCGATCCACGGCAGTCGGGTTCGGCTGTACGCGCGACCCGGGACTATTTGCCGCTAGCGGTCGATGATACAGCCGACGCGTTCGATCGTACTCCGGCCGCGTCGTGTTTTCACCCACCATGACACAGACACTCGAGATCAGCGACGACCTCAAGGATCGACTCGACAGCCACTGCGAGGACGGACAATCGACCGAGGAACTCATCGCGGAACTGGTCTCGATGTACGAGACCGAAGGGGCGTTCCTGCAGGAGGGGTACTCCGAATAAGAGATCGTCGCCCGCGCGTTCGGTTGTGCGGCATCGACGTATTCGGAGTGGCCTCCGCGACCCGTGAGGCGTCGGACCGCGAGGTGTGGCTGCGTTCGATCGCGACCGTCGTTCCGACGACCGACGCCGGTAACTGACGGCCGCCGCACGTCGGTCCCCGATATCCGCTCGTCGTTCCGCCGCCAGTCACTGGGCCACCGAGTTCCGATCGACCGAATCTGTTTGATGATGACACTCAAGTGGATGCTCCCCGTAGCGGTCGATATGCACCTGCTGGTCGCGCTTGACGACTCGGAGCCGGGGTGGGCCGCGCTCGAGTTCGCGTGTTCCGAACACTCCGACGACACGCTCACGGCCGTCCACGCCGTCGATCCGACCAACAGCGGCTACGGTGAGGTGGCACACCTCGGCCCGGACGTGTTGCTCGAGCGCCAGCGGGAGGCCGCTCGGGAACTGCTCGCGGAAGCCGAGGACCGCGCGGCCGACGACGGCTGTGCGCTCGAGACGGAGACGATCGTCGGCCAGCCGTCCGTCGCCATCGTCGACTACGCGACGACCAACGACGTGGACCGAATCATCGTCGGCAGTCACGGCCGAACCGGAGTCTCGAGGGTGTTGCTCGGCAGCGTCGCGGAGCGGGTCGCGCGACGCGCCCCCGTTCCAGTGACGATCGTCCGTTAGGGATCGGCTCCGACGGAAAACATTTACCTGTGACTGAATAGTGTTTGAAACACTATATGTCCCCGTCACTGCGGCGCAGACAGGTACTCGGAGCGGTCGCTGCGACCGTTCCAGCGGTGGTCGCCGGCTGCTCGGGCCACGGCCCACACATGGAGCTGCGGGAGACGGCCGACGATGCGCTCCTCTCGAGCGCGGTCAGGACGATCCCCGTCGATACCACGTCCGACAGACTCCGCCCGATCGTCGAAACGATCGAACGCGGAACCCACAAACGAAACAGCCCCTCCCCGGAGCCACACCCGAGGCCCGCGATACCGGCCGCCGGATCGTCGGTCGAACGGCCGCTCGAGTACGATGGAGCGTACTACACGCTCTCGCTGACCAACACGGTCGAACGGATGTTGACCAAAGCGGACATCCGGGTCAACGCGGCGACGATGGCGTCCGACGACGCGACGACCGCGGTCGAATACGAGACGCTGTCGGAGACAGACAGCGCAGCGCTTCGTGGCGCTCTTCCGCCGGAAACCGGGGACCGGGAGTACGAATCCACACACGAATACTACGACCAACAGGAACTGACCGCGTCAGTCCTCGTCCCGGAGATGGAAATCGATGCGGTCGTCCGGGATGGACAGCGCTATCCGGTCGAACTGGCGAGTACCGAGGAGATACAGGGGTACACCTACCACTACGAAGCCGAGCGCGTCGCGTCGACGGCCGACGACTTCCTGGCCTGGCTTCGCTCGAACTACCGGTTCGAACTGACCGGGCTTTCGGACGCCGAGGGGAAAATCGTCACCGAGGCGATCGAGGAGAGCAGGTACGCCGGTGATGAGGAGGACGACGCGTTTCGGTCGCTGTCCGATCGGTTTCTCTCGCACCCGGCGCTCGAGCGAGAGGAGGAAACCGGGGACTGGTTCGTCCGGTACGATGGCACCGAGTACGTCGCGTCACTCAGGCCACCACAAGCGTATGCGTGACCGGACTCGCGGCCGGTCGCAGCGTGTCCACTTGCTCGGACGGACCGTTCCGTTCGCGTCGGTCGCGTGACGCCTATCGCCTGCGACCGACGCTGTGGTCGGGGTTCGACGCGCTTTCGGTTCCAGGGCCGATGCGCAAGGAATTCCGCCACATACCGGCGACCGTAACAGGACAAACTAATTAAGGTCCACAACAGTCTGGATTACATGAACGACCGCTACGACGTAGTCATCGCCGGTGCCGGTCCCGCCGGCGCACAGTGTGCCCGCGATCTCGCCGCCAGAGGGTACGACGTCGTCGTCCTCGAGACCGAGGCCGAGGACGAGTTCCCGCGTCAGAGCAACAAGTCCACCGCGGGGACGTTCCACTCCATGATGGCCGCCTTCGGCATCCCCGACGATGTCGTAATGCAGTACACCGACAGCGTCGTCCTCGAGTCGCCGACCGAACACTACGTCCGCGACCAGACCGGTGCCGTACTGGAGTTCGCGGATTTCAAACGCTATCTGGTCAGTGACAGCCGCGACGATGGGGCGGAGTACCGATTCGACGCTCGCGTCACCGCGCCGATCATGGAGAACGGCGAGATCGTCGGCGTCACCTACAACGGCGACGAGGCGGTCTACGGCGATATCGTCATCGACGCGACGGGCCCGAGCGCCCCCCTCGCGAAGAAACTCGGTATCGTCGATCTCAAACGCGAGAACCACGCTATCGGTATCGAGTACGAGTTCGAGGGTATCGACATCGATCGCCCCGGCTTCGCGGATCTGCGCGACGCCATGATGTTGCGGCTGGATCACGAGATCGCCCCCGGCGGCTACTCCTGGATCTTCCATACCGGCGACGACACCGCCAAGGTCGGCCTCTGTTACATCCAGAACGGCAGCCACGACCAGTACAGTCGCGACGATTTCACGATCGACGACTACCTCTCTCACTGGCTCGAGACGGACCCACGGTTCCGGAACGCCGAACCGATCGAGGGCAAACAACACCGCGGTTCGGCCCACATTCAGGAACCCGAGCAGTTCCACACCGATCGGTTCATGGCGATCGGCGACACCGTCCCGAGCCTCGACCCGCTCTGGGGCGAAGGCATCAACAAGTGCATGCAGTCCGGTCGCGCGGCCGCCGCCACCGCCGACAGCTGTCTCAAACACGACGGCGTCGAGCCGACCGCCGAGAACCTCGCGGTCTACGAGACGCTCTGGAACCGCGATGTCGCGCCAAACGCCAAGAACCGGCTGCTGATGACACAGCTCCTCTATCTCGCCCCGAACGACCGCTACGACGACCTCATGCGGGATCTCCAGCGACTCGACGACGACACGCTGGCAAAGGCCAACAAGGGCAACGCCCGCGCCATCGCGAAACTGCTCGAGCCCGGGGACGTACCGTTGCTCATCGATCTCGCGAAACAGCGACTGGATCTCGATCTCGGCTCTTTCCTCTAATCCGCCGCCGGTGAACACGACGTCGGTTCTCAGGCGAGAAACCGTGCTTCGAAGGACTGAACGCTCTCGTCGGTACCAGCGAGCACGACATCGTCGCCCTCCTCGAAGACGAACGTCGCCGGATCGAACTCGGAGATCGTCTCGCCGTCCCTGACGGCGGCGAGGACGGTACACCCCGTTCGCGATCGAACGTCGGCGTCGACGACCGTCCGATCGGCCAACCGCCCGGCGGGTAGTTTGACGACGTCGATCTCCCTGTCGACGGCCAGTACTTCTTCGTCATCGAAGACGGTCGAGGCGAGCATCCGCCCGCTGACCGTGGCCAGCGACTGGACGTAGTCGGCACCCGCCCGGTACAGCTTCTGGACGTTGTCGGCGTCGTTCGCACGGACGATGATATCGACGGACGGGTTCAACTCGCGGGCGACGAGCGTCGCGAAGACGGCCGTCGTATCGTCGTCGAGGGTCACGATCACGGCGGAGACATCCTCGACACCGGCCTCACGGACCGCCTCCGGATCGCGAGCGTCGCCGACGACATCGATGTCGGCCCTGTCGTCGCTGTCGAGGACGGTCACCCGTGTGTGCGCATCGGCAAGCGCGTCGCTCGCCGCCGCACCCGCCTCGCCGTAGCCCGCGATGAGCACGTGCCGGGCCGAAACGGCGTGGACCGTCGACATCGCCTCCGCCCGCATGGTGTCGATGGGCTCCGGTTCGCCCGCGACGAGTAGCCGCATCCCGGTATCGAACTCGCGGTCCGGCGGGATCGGACTCTCGAATGCGCCGTCGATCCAGGCACCGATCCCGTCGACGCCGAACCGTTCGCGGGGTTGGATTTCGTCGACGGTCCGGCCGCAGAGGTCGCTTCCCTCGGCGATCGACAGCTCGACCAGTTCCAGATCGTCGCCGATTTCGATCCCATCGTCGACCGCGGTCGTCACGGCCGTCGGCACCCGATGGGAGAGGCTCTCGCCGAGCAACTGGCGCGGCGACAGCACCTCGTCGGCGCCCGCGATGTCGTGGTACTCCGCGAGGCGCTGGTCCTCGACCAGCGTCACGATTCGGATGTCCGGATTCGCCTCGCGCGCCGAGAGAACGATGCTCGCGTTCACGTCGTCGGTTGCGTCGGCCACGACCGCCCTCGCCCGTTCGATACCGGCGTTCTCGAGTACGTCGGTCGACTCCGGGTCCCCGTGGACGACCCGATAGTCCGCCTCGTGGAGGTCCATGGCCATCTCCTCGTCTCCCTCGACGACGACGTACGTCTGACCGCGGGACTCGAGTTCCTCGATGAACGCCTCGCCGCGAGGCGTATACTCGCAGATGACGACGTGGTCCTCGACATCGGGTGCGACCGTGGGAGCCGTCGTCGCGAGCGTGTTTCGAAGCCACGGGACGGCGAAGACGTCGACCCCCGTGAGAATCAGGCCGATCCCCGTTAGCTGGAGGACGATCATCAACAGGTTCATCTGGAGCGTCGACCATCCCGCGTCCTCGCCGTACCCGGTCGTGGTATACGTCTGGGAGATGATCTGGAGCGATCGGTAGAGCGGCTGTGGATCGTTCTCCAACGTCCCCATCCCGTAGTTGTACACCAGCGTCGAAATCATGGTGGTCACGGCCACCAGGGCGAGATAGTAGCCGGTCCGGCGGGATCGCCACAGTGACATACACGCGTCATTGACCGGCCGACTGTTGACGGTACCGGTCGATGGGGACGGGGGTCTCCCGCGCCAGCGACCACCCCTTCATACGACGGGCACATTACCATCGAAACGGCCAGAGACGCTGGCTCCGCCGCAGATTTATGCCTTCGGTTCCACGTTCCCGACGGATGGCACTCCTCGAGAACCTCGCGCTGGTGTTCGTTGCTGGGCTCATTACCGCGCTGGCGACCGGCCTCGGCGCGCTCCCGTTTTTCTTCTTCGAGGGCATCAGCGATCGTCGAAACGTGATTCTCTGGGGGCTCTCCTCCGGGATCATGCTCTCCGCCTCGCTGTTCGGGCTCGTCGAGGAGGGGCTGGCCGAGGGGACCCCCCTCGAGCTCGCGATCGGGATTGCGGCCGGCGTCGCGCTCGTCGTGATCGCCCACGACGTGTTGATGGACGCCGAGATCGATCCTCGGCAGTACGAGGAAGCCGACTTCAAGAAACTCGTGCTCATTCTGGGGATTCTAACCGTCCACAGTTTCCCCGAGGGCGTGGCCATCGGCGTCTCCTTTGCCGATCTCGGACTCGAGGGTGGGACCGAACTGCTCGGCTTTACCATCCCGGTCCTGGCCGTCTTCATGACGGTCGCGATCTCGATCCATAATATCCCGGAGGGAACCGCGATTTCGATCCCCCTGCGCTCGATGGACGTCGCGAACTGGAAACTCGTCTGGTGGGCCGTCTTCTCGAGCCTGCCCCAGCCGATCGGGGCCGTCCTCGCCTTTGGCTTCGTCCGCTATGCACGCGAATTCCTTCCGTACGGCTTCGGCTTTGCCGCCGGTGCGATGATCTACCTCGTCCTCACGGAGTTCATTCCCGAGGCGTTGGCGATCGGCGAGCGATTACCCTACGGCGGCAAGGTTCGGCTTGCCGCCGGCATCGGTATCGGCGTGCTGGTGATGCTTCCGCTGACCGCTGTCTGAGCCCTCGCCCGTCCCGGCCGTGGCGCATCCGTCGTTCCGGCAGGAATTTCACGGCCCTGGTCGTACGACTGGGACGATGTTCGACACGATTTTGCTGCCGACGGACGGCAGCGACCACGCCGCGGCCGCCGCCGAAACCGGCATCGAACTCGCGACCACCCACGACGCGACGGTGCACGTCGTCTGCGTTGCCGACACCGGGCCGCTGGGTGATCTCCGGCTCCCCGGCGATGCCGCGAGCGCCGAGGACGCGATCCGCGGCCAGGCACAGTCGTACGTCGACGAGATCGTCGCCCGGGCCGAGGCGGCCGGGCTCGAGGTCACTGGAACGGTCCGCGAAGGGGCGGCGGCGGAGGCGCTCCTCGAGTACGCTCGAGAGATCGACGCCGACCTCATCGTTATCGGGTCCCGCGGTCGCGGCGGTGTACATCGGCTGGCGATGGGCAGTGTCACGGACCACGTCATCCGGTTCGGTGACGTGCCGGTTTTCGTGGCGAACTCGGGCTCTGACGACGACTAAGTCCCCGAAGTGTGACGACGAACGTGGACGCGCCTCACGATACGATCTCATTGATCGCTTCCGTTCGGCGGCCGATCGACCAGCCAATGCACGCGAGGCCGGCGTAGATCCCGAGCGCGGGGACGGCATAGACGCCGAGCAACCCGTCGAACGGGAGTCCGAGCGCGTCGAAGGCGAGCAGGAGCAACATCGAGACGAGGAGGAACGCGATCCCGATGTCCGCGAACCGCATGTCGGGAAACTCCTGGTGTCGTGGCGCAGCCGTCAGCCGGCCGAGCGCGTAAAACGCGAGCGTATACGTTACCCACCCGACACCCACGGTCAGCACGGTCAACACCACGTCGTCGGGAACGTATCGCGGAACGAACCGCAGGTGAATCAGCAGAGTCGCGAGCAGTGCGCTCGCCAGTAACAGGACCAACAGCGGTCGCCGGTCTCCGGTCATTACCTACGTTGACAGTCTCCCGAGCTATTATTATTGCGTCATCGACTCGTTCGTCCGACGGGATCGACGCTACGCGACCGTCCGTCCGTGCTCGTCGATCTCCCCCGTCACGATCCGCGTCGAGGAGATCCGCTCGCCGTCGTCGGCATAGACGTAGGGAGCGACGATTCCGGATACCGGGTCGAACCCGCGCTCGCGGCGACGGTCGTTGATCGCCTCGAGTTCGGGGGCCGTCTCGGGTGACACCACCAACGCGTCGATCGACGGCTCCTCGGTCGCGATCCCGTACTCGGTCTCGAGCGCCCGGAGTTCGACGTCGCGGTCCCACTCGTCGAGTTCGCGGAGCGTCTCCGTAACCGCCCGCGTTCGCTCCTCGAGCGGCGGAACGGGGCGGGGTTCGTGGCGCGTCTCGACCGCCAGTTCGTCGCTGGTGAGCGCGACGACGACGCCGTCCGTGCCGAACCGGAGCGCGTGCTCGAACAGGGTTCGGTGACCGTCGTGGAGGGGGCCGAACGTGCCGGCGACTGCGACTCGCATACCGACTCGAGGACGGGAACCCGGTTAAGTGTGGGGAGGACGTCACCGGTCGCAAGCGAGAGACACGAGTCGAGCGTCACGGCCGGGCGGGTCGGCTCAGGACTGCTTCGCGAGGACCGCGTCGGTCGTCACCACGTCGGCGAACTCGCCCTCGAGGTGGACCAGTGCGGTGTGGTGGACCGTTGCCGCGTCGACGGACTCGCCGTCGAACGTCCGGTCGAAGGTCGCCGTCGCATCCCTGATGAGAAGCGGGTCGAAGCCGAGGTTCTCCGCCATCCGCGTGCTCGTCGAGACGCAGTGGTCCGTCGTGAGTCCGGCGATCACGAGCGTTTCGAGTCCCCGTTCGCGAAGCCACGCCTCGAGTTCCGTCCCGACGAACGCGCTGTTGACGGCCTTTTCCATCGTCGTCTCGCCCGCGAGCGGTGCCGTCTCCGGCTTGAACGCAAACCCGGGTTCGCCGCGTCGGAGCGGCGAATCGGGCTCCGTGGAGTCGTGTCGAACGTGGACGATCGGCCGGTCGGTTTCGCGCCAGCGCTCGAGCAGCCGCGCCGCGTTCGCTTCGGCGTCGGGGTTGGTACGGTTACCCCACGAGGGGTCGTCGAATCCCTGCTGGAAGTCGATCAGGACGAGGGCAGCGGCCGCGAGTCGCTCGTCGTCCACCGCGGGGTCGTCCGTGGCGCTTCCGCCGTTCGTCATGGAAGCCTCGCGGCGGGTTTCGGATGCGTCCGGGTGATCGTAATCGGGCACGTCGACGGGGCGCGTGCGTCGTCCTCCGAGAGCATGTACTGTGGCCACTCCCGGTCGCCCTCGACGCCCCAGTCGCCGAGGTCGGCGTGGGGACAGACGCCGTCGTACTCCTCGAGTCGTCCCTGAATGATGTCTCGGGCGCGCTGGCCGGCCTCGGTGTCGGCCGTCACCGAGAGGGACTCGAACAGCGCCCGCGGCTGGAACGTGATCTCGAGGCCGACGGGACAGTACCGGCTCTTGCGCTGCTCGTAGAACGGGGCTCGACAGGTCGGGAACATGGGCTCGCCGCCGAGGCAGAACTCCCAATGGGGGTCGTCGGGGTCCGTCGGGATGGAGTCGGGCCACGGATCGGGGTCGTGGAGGTGCAGCGTTTGCAACACGTGCCACAACGTCCGATGGTACTCCCGCTCGGACAGCGGTTCGGCCGGCGGTTTGAAGAAGGTGACGAGGGAGGCCCGTCCGGAGTGGTCCTCGTAGACGTCGAGGTACTCGAGGATCCGATCGCGGAGCGTCAGCAGGGCGTCCGCGTCGCTCATCGACGGCACGGCGGTGTAGAGCGGGTCGCCGTCCCGGACCGATTCGGCCCCGAAGAAACATGGGAACGACGTTCCGTTTCGCTCGCCGAGCACCCCCTCGCGAAACGAGTGCCAGTGGTCGGCGACCCACTCGGGGGCCGCACCGGTTCGAACGCGCCGATCGAGCGTTTCCTGGTCCATCAGCGACTGGATGCCAGGTTCGTTCATCGTACGTCCCCGTTCGGGCTCGCGAACATGTAGGTTCCGCTCTTTCCGGTCGACCGGTAACGACCGCGCCTCGCGTTCGTCGCCGGCGCACACGACGCCGCCCGCGAGGATTCGGGCACGGCGGCCGCCATGATTGACCAGCGCCCCTCGGAACCCCGTTTCTCGAGGTGGAACTCGAGCGAGCTGTCGGCGGCGTCTGCAACCGCCTCGAGGGCGTCCGCTTCGATCAGCGTCGGGTCACTACCCTCGCGGTCGACTTACCCCCACCGCCGATTCCGCGACGACGCGATGTCGACGCCGCGGCTGTAGTAACAGATCGGCGTCCCCGCGGGCGCGTCGAACCCGTTGGCCTCGAAGAGCGTGTTTCGTTCGATCTCGGCCGTCGCCGCACGGAGCGTCCAGGGCTCGTGGTCGATGTCGGCGTAGCGAAGCGTGCCGTCTCGAGCCGTCGTGTAGTAGCGGTAGTGCTCGGTGAGAAACGCCGCGAGCGAGCCGGGGGCAGGTGTGAACGCGTCCCCGACCGGCTCGTAGGTGCCGGCGAATTCGGCGGGCGACGCACCCGGATGCCGGCGCTCGCTGGTAAACGCGATTCCGCGGTCGGTCGCGGCGATCTCGATGTCGGCGTAGTAGTAGGGCAGCCGGTGGAAGAGACGCGCGCCGACGACGCCGAGGGCACCCGCCGCGTCGAGGCTGAAGAAGTAGACGCCGGGCTCGCCGTCCCGGCTGACGTACGTCCGGAGGTTGAGTTCGGGCAGGTCGACGCCGACGCTCGCTGGAACGCCTCGGGGGCGAACGTCGACGTTCAGATACGGCACGACCGAGAGCCACGCCCGGCCGTCGTAGGGCTCGACGGTGAGGCTATCGGGGAGTCGCTCCGAGACGACTGCGGGATCGACGGGCCAGTTGGCGAAGAGCAGATGTCGCCAGCCCATCGCGATCGGGAGACTCATACCGGAATCAGGGGCCGACCGCACGAAAAGCCGTAGCCAAACAGCGTCGAGCAGGTCACACCGTCTCGGGCAACCAGCCACCGTCGACCTCGAGATTCTCGCCGCTGACGTACTCGCTGTCCGGATCGAGGAAGAAGTACAGCGGCGCGATCAGGTCCTCGAAGTTCGCGGGTCGACCCCGCGGTAACTCCGCGGGGAACTCGTCGGAGTTCTCGACGACGTACGGCGAAATCGCGTTGACCGTGATCCCGTCGTCCTGCGTGTCCGCCGCGAGCATGCGCGTAAACATCAGCACGCCCTTCTTCGCGACGAAATAGGGGAAGTTCTTGGGACTGACGAGCCCCTGCTCGCTCGAGGCGTAGCCGATGTTGACGATCCGTCCGTACTCGTGCTCGCGCATCCCGGGCAGGGCGCGCTTCGAGCAGAGGTAGGTGCCGTTGAGATTGGTCTCGAGGACGCGGGTCCAGGTCTCGAACTCGAGGTCGGCCCAGTGGGCGGGCGCGAAGTCGCCGACGTTGTTGACTAGCACGTCGACGGTCCCGAGTTCGTCCTCGATGGCGGCGAACAGTCCGTCGACGCTGTCGGGGTCGGTCACGTCGCCCTGGACCGTCATCGCCGCTTCCGCGCCGCGGTCGCGGGCGGCGTCGGCCACCTCGCGGGCGGCGTCGGCGCTCGTGTGGTAGTGAACCGCCGTCCGCGCGCCGCAATCGGCCGTCGAGAGCAGGAGTTCGCGACCGACGCCCGTTGCGCTGCCCGTAACGAGTACCGTCTGGCCTGCGAGATCGGGACCCTCCATGCAGTGTCGGTCGGCGACGACGGGCAAAAATCGTCCGGAACCCGGGTCTCGGCGACCGGCGGTGGGTGTCTGCACCCCGCGGATTTACGGCGGTGCGCGGTCAATACGTCACCGATGCTAGACACGGTCTTGCTCGCCGTCGGTCCCGGCGACGGCGACCGCAGCGATCAACTCGCCGAAGCGGTGATCGAAGTCGCGAACCCGGCCGACGCGACCGTCGTCCTCGCCCACGTGTTCACCAGCAGCGAGTACGACGACGTGCTCGACCGCCTCGAGTTCGACCCCGATGTCGACGAGATCGACCCCGATGCGGTGGCGACGCGCCACGCGACGATCCACGATCTGGAGGCCGTTCTCGACGAGCACGACGTCGACTACGCGGTCCGGGGTGCGGTCGGCGAACACGGTCCGACCATCGTCGATCTGGCAGCCAGCGTCGGCGCGGACCGCGTCGTCGTCGGCGGGCGGCGGCGATCACCGACCGGCAAAGCGGTTTTCGGCTCGACGGCACAGGAAGTGTTGCTGTCGGCTCCCTGTCCCGTCACGTTCGTTCGCCACGACGACGCGGACTGAGCCGTGCACTGCCTTCGTCCGCCGAGCCGTCGGGAGAGCGGCTTCACCGCCCCGGGAGCGCGGTTTCCGCAATACTGCAACGACGAGAATACTTAAGCGGATGGCACAACCACTGTGACGGTATGGCAATCGATACGGTACTTCTCGCCGTCGGACCGATGGACACAGTGCGTGCGCCGGAACTCGCCGAAACGACCCTCGAGATCGCCGCGCCGCTCGAGGCGACCGTCGTGATCGGGCACGCCTTCACGGAGGAGGAGTACGAGGACGTCCACGACGACCTTGGATTCGACGCCCGTGTCGACGATGTCGATCCGAACGCGGTCGCCGCCCAGCGCGCGCCGGTTCCCGAACTGGCCGATCGCTTCGAGGAGGCCGGCGTCGAGTACGAGATCAAGGGCGCGCTCGGCGAAGTCAGCACGAAGGTCGTCGACATGGCGATCGACGTCGACGCGGACCGCATGATCGTCGGCGGTCGCCGACGCTCGCCCGCGGAAAAGGCCGTCCTCGGCTCCGTCTCACAGGAAATCATCCTGCAAGCGCCCTGCCCGGTCACGTACTTCCGCGACCTCGACGTGATGGACTAGCGCCGACCCGGTCGGTCCCTGCTTTCTCCGACTCCCACGTCGTAGTTCTCTTACTCCCGTTCGTCGGCGCGTCGTTTCCACGTCCGCTCCTGTCGGCGCTCGCGGACGTGTCGCTCGCCATCGGCCAGATCCCGTCGGACTCGTCGCTCGAGCGATCGGGTCTCCGCGAGCAACGTCTCCTGAAAGTTCTCGACGACGTCGTAGGACCAGCGGTCCTCGTCGACGACGCCGTGGGGGAGCAGGTCGGTCCGAATCGCGTCCGCGAACTCGTCGTGCCCAGCCGCCCTGAGCAACTCCTCGGCCCGATAGAGGTGATCCATCCCGTGACCCGTCGCGTGGTGGAACTCGAGCAGACAGCCCTGTGCGCGCTGGACCCACTCGAGGCCGAGTTCGACCTCGTGGAGCGCGTTACGTTCCGCGTCGGACAGCGTCGGTTCCGGTTCGGCGGACGGCTCCGTGGTCGGTCGGGTGTCGTCGGTACCCATACGGCGAACTATGGCGCATGCTACCATACGTGTGTCGCCGACGGCTCGCTGCCGGCCGGTTCCCGACCCGTAACGTATCGAAATCGCAACTCGTTGCCGAGTACAATCTGGGTAGTTAAGTACGGCCGCAGTCGTCCCCTAGACAGCATGGTCTACTATGCGGGCGTCGATCTCGGCGCGACCAACGTCCGGGCCATCGTTGCCGAGGCCGACGGGACGACGATCGGCGTGAGTCGCCGATCCACGCCACGCGGGCCGACGGGTATCGACGTGACGGAAGGTGTCCTTCGAACGCTTCGCGAGGCGTGCGTCGACGCCGGGATCGCTCCCGAGCGCATCGCCGCGACCGGCATCGGTTCGATCGGTCCGTTCGACCTCGCGGAGGGAGCAGTGATCGATCCCGCCAACCTCCCCGACTCCATCGACCGGATCCCGCTGACGGGACCGATCGCGAAACTGATCGACAGCGAGGACGTCTATCTCCACAACGACACCACCGCGGGCGTCATCGGCGAGCGCTTTCACGCCGTCAGCAACCCGGATGACATGGCCTACATCACCATCTCCTCGGGGATCGGTGCCGGCGTCTGCTGTGACGGGGCGGTCATGAGCGGCTGGGACGGCAACGCCGGCGAGGTCGGCCACTACGTCGTCGACCCGCAGGGTCGCCTGACCTGTGGCTGCGGCCGCGACGGCCACTGGGAGGCCTACTGCTCCGGCAACGCCATCCCCGACTACGCTCGACTGCTCGCCGAGGACGATCCGACGATATCGACGGCCCTCCCGGTCGAGGGTCCCGACTTCACGGCGAAAGACGTCTTCGAACTGGCCGGTGAGGACGAACTGGCCGATTACGTCATCGAACAACTCGCCCACTGGAACGCTATCGGCGTGACCAACGTCGTCCACGCCTTCGCCCCGATCGTGGTCTCCTTCGGCGGCGCGGTCGCACTGCACAACGAGGACCTCGTCGTCGACCCCATCCGCGAACGCGTCTCGGAGATGGTAATGACGAACGTCCCCGAGATCCGCGTCACGGACCACGGCGACGACGTCGTCCTCGAAGGCGCGCTGGCGAGCGCCCTGACCGAGGGAACCGGGGATCGACGGCGGCTGCGAGGCTGACCGTCCGGCACGCGCCGCGGGAGACGGGCGCGCCGCGAGTGACTACCTCTATGTGGCTGCGTCCGGCTGTGTTGCGTATGGAGCGGAGAGCGTTCCTCGAGCGGAGTGGAGCCGCCGGTCTCGCCCTGTCCCTGCCGGGCGGCCTCGCGGCGTCCCGTCCCAGCGCCGCCGTCACCCGACAGTCGGCCGGCTACGAACCGCTCGGCCGCGTCTCGATCGACAACGCCGCGGAGGCCGTCGTCGGCGACGACGGCGAGACCGCGTACGTCGCCGCGACGACCGGCTTCGTCACCGTCGACGTCAGCGATCCCGCCGAGCCGACGGTGCTCGCCGAAGAACGCGGCGTCGAAATCGACGGGAGCCCGCTAACGAACCTCCTCGATCTGGCCGTCGATGGCGACCGACTAGTCGTCGCCGGCCCCGCCCAGTCCGTGAGCCCGGTCGGCTCGGGCGACCAGTATCTGGGCGTTCGCTGCTACGACGTGAGCGATCCCGCCGCCCCCGTCCCGACCGGCGCGTACGAAACCGGCTACCACGTCCACAACTGCTATCTCGAGGACGAGTTGCTGTTCGTTCCCGCGAACACGGGCGATCGGAACCCGCTCGTGATCCTCGACGTCGGCGGCGATGAAATCACGCGCCTCGGCTACTGGTCCCTGCTGGACCACGAACCCGGGTGGCGGGACATCTACTGGCTCGCCCGCTATCTGCATGATATCTACGTCCACGACGACATCGCGTACCTCCCCTACTGGAACGCGGGGACGTATCTGGTCGATGTAAGCGATCCGACCGACCCCAGCTACGTGTCCCACGTCCGAACGACCTCCCTCGCGGACCAACGTCAGATTGACGACCCGCTCAAGGCCGTCTACGGGCTGCCCGGCAACGACCACTACGCGATGGTCGACGACGCGGGGGACCTGCTGGCGGTCGGCCGGGAGGCCTGGGCCACCGGTGGGTCGGACCCCGACCGACCGGGCGGGATCGACCTCTACGACGTGAGCGATCCCGCTCGCCCGACACGCCGGGGGTCGATCGATCCGCCGCGGACGATCGACGAGTCCCGCAGGGGCGGCATGTGGACCACCTCGCACAACTTCGAGCTTCGCGACGGACACCTCTACTCCTCGTGGTACCGAGCGGGGGTCAAGATACACGATGTCTCCGACCCGACCGCTCCCGAACGGATCGCCTGGTGGCGCGACCCCGAGCGGACGGGATTCTGGACCGCACGCGTCGTCGACCCCGGGGAAACGTTCCTCGCGAGCAGTACGGAAGCGATCCCGAACGCGTCGATCGACGGGGCACTCTACACGTTCCCGATCGAAGCCGGCGAACAGGCCGACCCGCCTTCGCTTCAGGCTCCCGAAAACTGGGGGGACGACGATACCGATGCGGCCGGCAACGGAACCGATACCGGCGGCGACCGCGACTCCGGCGGGAACGGGACCGAGGACGCCGACGACTCGATCCCCGGCTTCACCGGCATCGCCGGCCTCGTCGGTGGCGGGGTCGCCCTCGAGCGGCTGCGCCGCCGCGGAAACGTTCAGGATTAATTCGACGGTATTCGGACGTGTGACCCAACTTATTCCCCGCTCGAGCGTCTAGTACGACCTATGACTGATTCCGCGGACGACCCGTCCCTGAAGGAACGCGTCGAGCAGTGGATGGCCCGGGAAATGCCGATCATCCAGATGCACGGAGGGACCAGCGCGGTGCGGGCGGCCGACCCCGATACCGGCGAGGTCATCATCGAACTCGGCGGCGGGTGCTCGGGCTGTTCGGTCAGCGACGTAACGACCGGCAACATCGAGGCCGAACTCATCACGTGGCCCGAGATCGACGAGGTCACCGTCCGAGTCCCCGACGCGCGCGACAGCCTCGGCGGACCCGATCAGCCCGAATCGATCATGGGCGTCGATCGGACCGAAGGCGGCCGCGGCGACTGGGGCTCGTCGAATCCGGGGAAGGATCACCTCTGAGTCCCACGCGTTGCATCGGTCCGGACGTCCCGATCCGCGTGGTCCTTGTTGACAGGGGCGGTTAGTTTTGGGAAGTCCTATATTCTTTTACGCGCCCACTACGGACATTAGATATCATGACGAGTAGACGCCTACAGGCGGGAGGTGTCGGCGATGGGTAACGCGCCGGAGTCCGGCGACGAGGACGACCCCGACGCCGAGACCGACGGCGGCCTCCGGGCCTATACCGTCCGGCTCGAACTCGTCGACGAACCCGGCGAGTTGCTCCGCGCGCTCGCCCCGATCGCCGACAACGGCGGGAACTTGTTGAGCATTCACCACGAGCGCGGCAATATCACGCCCCGCGGGCACATCCCCGTCGAGGTCGACCTCGAGTGTCCGCCGGATCGATTCGACGACGTGGTCGAGGGACTCCGCGACGCCGGTGTGAATATCATTCAGGCCGGCGCGGAGCACTACGGCGAAGCGATCAGCGTCGTGCTGGTCGGCAACCTCGTCGAAACCGACCTCTCGAATACCCTCTCGCGGATCGAGGACGAGGCCGACGCCGTCGTCCAGGACCTCTCCTTGGCCGCACCGGAGGGTACTAACGGAATCTCGAGTGCGCGTGCGCGACTCGCGATCGACTCCGGTCGCTCCGGGGACGTGCTCGCGGCCATCCGATCGATCGGCACCGACAAGGACCTGACCGTCGTCGAACCCCTGCTCGGAGGTGAGGCCTGATGCGACTCGCGATCCTTGGTGCCGGCGATGTCGGTCGTTCGGTCGCCGACCTCGCCGGCGAGTACGACCACGAGGTCGTCGCGCTCGCCGACTCCACGTCCGCCGCAGTCGATCCCGACGGGATCGCCGTCGACGATGTCCTCGAGCGCAAAGCCAGCGACGAGGCCCTCGGGACCGGCAGCCCCGACGACGTCTTCGACACCGACTACGACGCGCTCGTCGAGGCGACGCCGACGACGCTCGGCGACGCCGAACCCGGCTTCACACACGTCCAGCGCGCACTCGAAGCCGACCGCCACGTCGTGCTAGCGAACAAGGGGCCGGTCGCCGAGCGCTACGAGGAACTCCGCGCGCTCAAGGCCGACAGTGCGGGTTCGATCCGCCTCGAGGCGACCGTCGGCGGTGCGATTCCGGTGCTCTCGACGATCGAGGACTGCACGCCACAGGCCGTCACCGCGGTCCGGGGCGTGCTCAACGGCACCGCGAACTTCATCCTCACTCGGATGGCCGCCGAAGGGCTGGACTACGACCACGTCCTCGGGGAGGCTCAGGACCTCGGCGTCGCCGAGGCCGATCCGACGTTCGACGTCGACGGCACCGACGCCGCGCTCAAGTTCGTCATCCTCGCGAACGTGCTCGCCGACGGCGGCTTTTCGCTCGCGGACGCGACGGTCGAGGGCATCCAGTCGATCCCCGGCAGCGCGCTCGATCTCGCCGCCGAAGACGGCCGGACGATCCGCCTTATCGGCGAGGCGACCCGCGACGGCGTCCGCGTCGGGCCGCGGCTCGTCCCCGAAAGCGGCGCGCTGGCCGTGACCGGCACGCGGAACATCGTCCAGATCGAGACGCGACACGCCGGCTCGCTCCACTCGAGCGGCCGCGGTGCCGGGGGTCCGGAGACCGCGACGGCAGTCCTTTCGGATGTCGGTCGGCTGCCGCCGCTGTGAGATCGGTCGGGTGTCCGTGATGCGCGCCGATTTCCGTCTCGGTTGACTCCCTTTCTCGTCCATTTCACCGTCGTGTGGCCGACCGGTCCGGACCGATGTCGTCGAACCGCGGGTTTCCGTCGTCGCCCTCGCCGGGTGGAGACCATCGACGCGTGCGTGTCGGCATTTCGGTGCTCGTCGGCGAGTTCTCACCGCTTCTCGGGCCGGGTTCTCACCGGCGGTTGCCGTCTTTCGAACGTTCCGTGTCGTGTGAATGCTAGCCAAACCGCAAGACGGCGTCGGGATGGGGAGAATACGCTTTCGAAATGGTTTTAACCGCAACGAGCCAAAGGGACCGATATAAGCGCCTCTGCGCGTGAGCTACAACAATGAGCGACCAACACCAGAACCTGGCCATCATCGGTCACGTTGACCACGGGAAGAGTACGCTCGTGGGACGACTCCTCTACGAGACGGGGAGCGTACCCGAGCACGTCATCGAACAGCACCGCGAAGAAGCAGAAGAGAAGGGCAAGGGCGGCTTCGAGTTCGCCTACGTCATGGACAACCTCGCCGAGGAGCGAGAGCGTGGTGTCACCATCGACATCGCCCACCAGGAGTTCTCCACGGACGCCTACGACTTCACAATCGTCGACTGTCCGGGTCACCGCGACTTCGTGAAGAACATGATCACGGGCGCATCCCAGGCGGACAACGCCGTCCTCGTCGTCGCTGCTGACGACGGTGTCGCGCCCCAGACCCAGGAGCACGTCTTCCTGGCTCGAACCCTCGGTATCGACGAACTCATCATCGGCATCAACAAGATGGACATCGTCGACTACGAGGAGTCGACGTACGACGAGGTCGTCGAAGAGGTCAACCAGCTGCTCAAGCAGGTCCAGTTCAACACCGAGGACGCCTCGTTCATCCCGATCTCGGCGTTCGAAGGCGACAACATCGCCGAGGAGTCCGACAACACGCCGTGGTACGACGGCGAAATCCTGCTCGAGGCCCTGAACGACCTGCCCGAGCCGGAGCCACCGACGGACGCGCCGCTCCGACTGCCGATTCAGGACGTCTACACCATTTCCGGTATCGGTACCGTCCCCGTCGGACGTATCGAGACCGGTCTCCTGAACACTGGCGACAACGTCTCCTTCCAGCCCAGCGACGTGGGCGGCGAGGTCAAGACGATCGAGATGCACCACGAAGAGGTGCCCAAAGCAGAGCCCGGCGACAACGTCGGATTCAACGTCCGCGGCATCGGTAAGGACGACATCCGCCGCGGTGACGTCTGTGGCCCCGCCGACGATCCGCCAAGCGTCGCCGAGACGTTCCAGGCACAGATCGTCGTCATGCAACACCCCAGCGTGATCACGGCCGGCTACACGCCGGTCTTCCACGCCCACACGGCACAGGTCGCCTGTACGATCGAGTCCATCGACAAGAAGATGGACCCCTCGAGCGGCGAGGTCGCCGAGGAGAACCCCGACTTNCACACGGCACAGGTCGCCTGTACGATCGAGTCCATCGACAAGAAGATGGACCCCTCGAGCGGCGAGGTCGCCGAGGAGAACCCCGACTTCATCCAGTCGGGTGACGCTGCTGTGGTCACCATCCGACCGCAAAAGCCCCTCAGCATCGAGCCGTCCAGCGAGATTCCCGAACTCGGGAGCTTCGCCATCCGCGACATGGGTCAGACCATCGCAGCTGGCAAGGTCCTCGACGTCCACGAGAAATAAATGCAGCAGGCACGCGTTCGACTCGCGGGCACGAGTCCAGACGACCTCGACGACATCTGCGACGACGTCCGCGAGATTGCGAACAACACCGGCGTCAACCTGAGCGGACCGATTCCGCTACCGACGAAGACTCTCGAGGTGCCGACCCGGAAGTCGCCTGACGGCGAGGGCACTGCGACGTGGGAGCACTGGGAGATGCGCGTCCACAAGCGCCTGATCGATCTGGACGCCGACGAACGCGCACTCCGACAGCTCATGCGCATTCAGGTGCCAAACGACGTTTCGATCGAAATCGTCCTCGAAGACTAAGCGCTCATCGAGGCCGGTTCGATCACGAGCCGAATTCGAGCTATTTCCCCGTTTTTGCGGCCGTCGAACGCATCCCAGTAGCGGTAGCTAAACGCATCGAACGGCCAGGGTGGTCACGGCTGCCTCGGCGTCACCAGGCTCCCCACACCCTTCGCATGCCGCCCGATCGCACCCCCGACCAGTAAGTGCCGGGACTTTTGTCGCTCGCCGTCGCAGCCACCCGTATGGCGAGACACTCGCGGTCACGGTCGGGGTCCTACGTGCGGTCCGATCCCGGACGGGACCGGTCGGACGCGAACTCGAGCAGCCCCGTACTCGAGGTGCTCGTCGCCTTCGCGGTCGTCTTCGCCGCCCAGGGGATCACTGCGTTCGCGGGTATGATGGGTACGTTTTTCGTCCTCGCACCGCCGCTGACGACGAACCCGTGGACGATCGTGACGAGCGTCTACGCCCACAGCGGGCTGGGTCATCTCGTCTCGAACGCCCTCGCGTTGCTCGTCTTCGGCTGGCCGGTCGCGCGGGCCACGACGCGGTGGCGCTTTCACGCCTTTTTCGCGGGTACGGGCGCGATTGCCGGTATTGCCCAGGTCGCTCTGACCGGCGTCTTCGCCTCACTGCCGTTCGTTCCCGTCGCGCCGACGGCTGTCCTCGGGGCCAGCGGTGCCGTCTTCGCCCTGCTCGGCTATCTCGTCGCGTCGAACCGGCTCTCGACGGGGCTGGCCTCGTTCGTCGACGTGCCACAGTGGCTCGCTGTCCTCGTCTTTCTCGGGCTCGCGACTGCGGTCACCCTCGCGACCGCCTCACCCGGCGTTGCGCTAATCGCCCACTTCGCCGGCTTCCTGGTTGGGGCCGTCGGCGGACGCGCTCGCGTCCTCGCGGTCGGCTCGAGCGCTCGGACGGACTCCGTTGGCAGTTGAGACTCGACGACGAACGGCACCCGGTGAGCGCCACGGCATTGGACTCGGACGCGACGCATTCGTGGCCGTTCGATCGACGGCTGGTGAGTGTCCGCCTCGAGTCCGGCCCCCGTGGTGTCGTGTCCCGCGCCGCCCTCGAAACACAAGCTACAAATAGAAACCGGGGTTAGGAACGGGCGAGGGCTCGTAGATCAGTGGTAGATCGCTTCCTTCGCAAGGAAGAGGCCTCGGGTTCAAATCCCGACGAGTCCACTATTCTGCGCCGCGGGCACATTCACGAGCGCTGCAAGTCGTCGTCGAAGGCGAGCGTTGAAGCCCGCTGAGTTACAGCCCGTAACGCGAGTAGCACGAGCGAGCGGGAACGTCTCAGTTCGGGGGGTTGTCACTCCGAGGCGGCCATCGGATCGGCCGCTTCTCGTGGCGAGGATGCGAGTCGTGGGTCGGGAGCGACGAGCGGGTTCGCGACGCGAGAGTATCGCTGTGAGACACGTGATTGATAATTAATTAGTAGGAGGAGAAACGGGGAGGTGTATGGAATCGGAGACGCTAGATCGAATCGGCCGTCCGCTGGCAGAAGAGAGATGAACGAACGGCTCAATCGGCGACTCAGTGCGGTCGTTGGCGTCTTTCTGGTCCTCGTCGCTGGCGGGATCGCCGTTCTCGGGGGTGGACTCCTCGAGACGCCGGTGTTGCTCGCGCAGGTGACGCTGATGGGGCTGGCCGGCGTCTGTGATATCGTCGCGGCGACCGATACCCGGCTGACTGCCCGTTGGGCGTGGTACCGGTGGAGCGGTCTCGGAAACGTGTTGCTCGGATTCTCGCTCCCGCTGGGGTTCGTTGAAAGTGGGACTGGGCTGCTGTTCGTCGTGGTCGTCGCCATTGGCGGGCTGTCGCTGGGGTTGATGGGCGTCGATATGCTCGTCTATCACGGGAAGTATACCCGCGATGAGCGACTCGACCGCGACGGCACGTAAGCGAGTGGTGTGGACCGAACGGAGAAGGAACCGAAGGCACAGGTACGACGAGTCCTCCGGCTCTGACAGTTGCTCTCTCCGCACGCTCGAGCGAGCACGGACTGACCGCGTCCGAGAAGGGAAACGGAGTCGGTATGCTATGTACGATGCAGCCGATCCGGGGACGATAGTCAATGAGTTTCTCATTACGCTGTTCGTTCCGGGAATTACCATTTTCGCGTCTTTGTGGGCCGTGTTTCGGCTGTTTCTGAACGAGTTCTTGAGTTCCATTGGACTCGGCCCGCTTGTACCAGCGTATGGGGTGGGGGCAATCGAATCGGGGTACGGCAGGATGCTCCTGTTGATACTGCTCACGACTGGCATTCTGCTGCCGTACGGTGCGGTATCTCATCGGGTTCTTCGGGAACCGTTGCGAGAACGCGGAATCGTGGTGGCTACTAAAGCAAAAACCTAAGCTGAATTGGCCCCACAATAGCCATATATTTAATTTTGACAACTGTTATTTGGGGGCCTATGGCCAATAGTGAGGAGTGTACAAATCAAATACGAAAGCGCATACGGTAGGCAAGTGGGTGGAAAAAAGACGACGAGTCCGGCAAAGATTCCAAAGGGAAGTGTGTTAGAAATCCGTTCAGTGTTCCTTGAATAGTATTCGAATTTGAGCAATGGTAAGTGAACGATTCCAAGAATACCTCCAAGCAAGGCTCCGCTCGTTGTGAGCAGTATCGAAGATGGAAAGATAACGAGCGCGGACAGATTCGTACTAGTACTTGTGGATAGTAAGTAGGAGATGAAAATAAATAACGAAATGCATGTGTTTACCCCCATAGAGTTCCTGGCTGAGCCACTGAGACGGCTGAAAACAGCACCCTCTATTTGATTTATATATCTCTCNACGGCGGTCGAATTTTACGGATTTCTAATTGAATTCCCCGATTTTGAACCTACTGTCCTCCTGCGATTTCTGGGGGTAAACACATACAACGAAATAATAGTAATCATTCGGATTGGTATGGTACTCAGGTCCATATTTTCCAGGTCTGGTTCAATAGTAGTTTGTTGTTCTAGCACATAGAGTAATATGCCAACGACCGCAGCAATTACGCCAAGCGCAACCCCAACGAGAGTCTCACGGATAATTCCCAAGACAGCCATAGAGAGCCCAATCACACTCAGTGCAGCTGTAAGTAACCGAAATAACCGTTTGCTTTCCATACGTTATAATTTTCTACAGATTGTATAACTTCATTGGTATCTCTGTACGGTCGTATGATGAAGCCAGTCCCATCCCTTCCGCCGACGAACAATAGATATAAGTAACTAACAGTTAGAAATCAGAACGGAAGCTACGCTCCGCAAACCGCAGGGGGTGTATATTAAAGCCCCGGGTGGTAGGACACCCGAGACGTAGCTTCCAAATCCCACCAGGGATTTGCAAGCAATGATTGCGTACATTCTACCGGGATATAAACGTCCCGCACGACAACGGAATCGCTCACTAGAACCGCCTGCAGTGGCCGGCTTTGAGACTGCCGTCGGCCTCGAGCGGGGGGTGCGATGACGAACGATGCCGAGAGCGGAGATGGTGCGCCTGCGGGCGAGCGGGCGGCGGATGACGGGGGTGTGTTGCCGCCCTGTCCGCAGTGTGGTGAGTCGATGGTGGCGACGACGGTCGACGGGCCGATGGAGGCCTACGCGACGCCCTGTGGCTGTCGCGTGTGGCCCGACGCGCTCTCGAGACTGGACGATGAGTGATGACCGCCGTGGTGAGGGTCGCGGGTGCGGGTGGAGCGGGTCGCTCGCTCGAGTCGGTGCGACGGGGTCGGGTCCGGTGGCCGTTCTGTCGGTCGTCCGGACCGCCACCCACAAAACACATTGGGAGAACGTTGATTGTCGCCGCTCCGTATCCTTCACACGGCAGTATGACTGACTTCCAGAATCACGATGTCGACGGAGCTGATGGCGGAACCCCGTTCGTGACGGAACGGAAGTCCAGCGAGACGACCGTCCAGGCGATCCTTCGGGGTATCACGACGGTAACCGGCGTCGACGAAACCGAACTCGACCCGCTCTACGACGCCGTGGCCGTCGAGGCGTTGACGGCGCTCGTCGAGCACGGCGACCGCCCGATTCGTGTGACGTTCGGCTACGAGGGTCACACTGTCGTCGTCGACGGGGACGGCTCCATACGGATCGTCGACGATCCGCCGCGGAACCCGCCGGCGGGCTCCGACTGAGCGCCGTCCGCGTCCGCACGCCGTCTCGGCCGTCGGCGACCGTCGCCGCTCGCTCGAGTCCGGCGACGGCGCGGCCACGGGTGTGATCGGCCCCATAGCCGCGAGCGCGCGAGTAGCCGGCTGCTACCGCTCGCCGCTCCCGACGCCCGATCGGTTGCGGGTCGTTACCGTCATCGCTCCGGGCGGGAATGGACGGAGTACCAAATAGGCTGCCCCTGGTTCCGTCGGACGATGGCACAGAAGACCGGCGGCAACCCTCGCTCGAGACTCCATCGCATCGGGTCGCTGTTCGCGAATCACGGACGCACCGCGCGAAACGAGGGGTCGGCTCTCGAGGTGACCGTCGTCGACTCGATCCGCGACATCGGGCGAGCGCAGTGGAACGGGATCGTCGAGCGCTCGAGTCGCGGCAGCGTGTTCCACCGTTACGAGTGGCTCGAGGCGATCGAGACGGGACTCGGTTATACGCCCCGCCATCTCGAGGTCACCAAGGACGGCAACACGATCGGCGGGATGCCGAACTTCGTGGTCGAAATCGAGAAGACGCCGTTTACCCGCCTGTCGTCGTTGTACCCGGGCTTTGGCGGGCCGTTGCTCCCGACGGAGACGGCCGACTCCCTCGAGCGCGTGATCGGCACCGTCCCGGGCCTCTGTCGTGGCCGGACGGTCGTTCACCAGATTCGGGGGTTGGATTCGAGCTATCTCCGGTACAACGACGCGCTCCAGTCGCGGGGCTATCGCCCCTACCGGCGGGAGTGTCGGTTCCTGCTCGATCTCACGAAGGGACACGACGAACTCCTCGCGGACATGAGTCGGTCCCGGCGGCGGGGGATCGAACACGGACAAACTATCGACCACGAAATCGTCGAGGAGGAGATCACGGGCGAGACGCTCCGGCGGTTCTACCGGACCTACGAACGCGTCATGGATCGCGTCGGCGGGGCCGTGTACCCCGTCTCGTTCTTCGAGGCGTTGCAGGCGATGGACGACCGTCTCCTCTTGCTGACGCTCCGGATCGACGGCGAGTACGCGGGCGGGATGCTCGAGGTGCTCGACGACGAACGCGATGCGATTCACGGCTTTTTCGCCGCCGTTCCGCGGGAGTATTTCGACGATCACGCCTCGGAACTGCTCTACGATCACGTCTTCCGGTGGGGGATCGACCACGGCTACGAGACCTACGACTTCGGGAGCACGAACACGGACTTCGAGGACGGCGTCTTCAGATTCAAGGAAGGGTTCGGCGGACGGGCCGTCCCGGTTTTCGTCTGGGAGCGCGGCTGTAGCCCCCTCTGGCCGCTGGTGAAGGCCGGACGAGCGCTGTACTGGCCGTATTACACGTGAGTCGCCACGCCGGACGCCCCCCGGCCGTCGCGCCGTCTCGGCGGGTGCCCGCCCGAACCCGACAGCGATCGACCGGCCGCCTCGCGGCACCGGTGAGAAGCGCCCCGGCCGCGGCGTGGCTCCCCTTCGAACTGAACACTATTCCAATTCAATTAACCGATGAACGGACACAATAGTTTTCCGTTAGTGCCCGGTACGCCAGTCGCATGCGATGCGTGACGTTTGTTATCACGCCACCACGAGGCTACTTCGATCGGGGTGCGGAACGCCTCCGTGAGCGGGGCGTCACGTTCGAATCCGTTCGGAACGTCGATCCGCTCGACGACGGAACGATCGTCGCCCAACAGGTGATCCGTGGGGAGCGAGCGGCCGCCCGAAGCGCGCTCGAGGAGACGGGTCCGACCGTCGTCGACTATCACTTCACCGATGCCGCCGAGACGACGGTGCTCCAGTTGCACTATCGGCCCAGCGACCTCACGCGGGAACTCCTCGCGATCCATCACCGACACGCGGTGGTGTTGGAGTACCCCCTCGAGTATACCGGCGCGAGGAACCGGAGCCTTCGCGTCTCGGAGATCGGCCGCGGGGACGCGTTACGGCGGGTCATCGAGGAGACACGGGCGATCGTCGACGTCGAAATCGAGCGCCTGGTCGACTACGAGCCGTCCGCCCAACGCCTCATCGCCGACCTGACGGCCCGCCAGCGGGAGGTCCTGCGCGTCGCGGTCGACGAGGGGTACTACGAGGTACCCCGCCGGGTGACGTACGGCGACGTCGCCGCCCGACTCGAGTGTTCCGCCGGGACCGTCGGCCAACACCTCCGTCGGATCGAGGCCCGACTCATGCCGACGCTCGTCGGCGGCGACCGTCCGCGACCCGAGACCGATCGTGAACGCGACCGGCCTCCAACCGGTCCCTCCCGGTGAGCGGTGCCTACGGGTTAGCGGTCGCGAAATCGAACATACGGTGGCCGGGGACCGGTGAAACGCGGATACTCGGCCGCGACCGATCATACGGCGAGTGAGCCCGCGTCGACCCGGCCCGAGACACCGGGGTGAGTTGTATCCGGGTGGCCCTCGTTGGGTCCCGTATGGCGACGGTAGCCGTCACGTTCCGAGACCGACTGCTCGTCTGTACAGGCGNCCCTCGCGCCATCAGAGATGTGTATAAGAGCCAGCCGCAACGGACCGGCCCGCTACTACGTCGGGACCGTCGCGGACGGCCTGTTTCGAAGCGCCGACGGCGGCGAGACGTTCGACCGCCTCGAGACCCGGTTTGCGGCCGGCGCGCGGACGCCGGCGGCCGACACTGAGCCCGATCGCGTGACGGCAGTGACGATCAGTCCGCACGACTCGCAGGTCGTCTACGCCGGGACCGAACCCAGCCGGGTCTCCCGGTCGCGCGACGGCGGCGACTCGTGGACCCGTCTGGAGGGCCTGACCGACCTCCCCTCGGCAAGTGAGTGGTCGTTCCCGCCACGGCCCGACACCCACCACGTCCGCTGGCTCGAGGTCGACCCGTTCGATCCCGACCGACTGTATGTCGGGATCGAGGCGGGCGCGTTCGCGTACACGCCAGACGGCGGCGAAACCTGGCACGAGCGGCCGCCGGGAGCGCGCCGTGACAATCACAGTCTGGCTGCCCATCCCGACCGCGAGGGGCGGCTCTACGCCGCGGCCGGCGACGGCTACGCCGAGAGCGATGACGGCGGCGAGACGTGGCGATGCCCCCAGAATGGACTCGAACACACCTACTGCTGGAGCGTCGTCCCCGCTCCCGACGATCCCGACCGCGTGCTCGTCTCGAGTGCGCGCGGTGCGTCGACGGCCCATACGGCGAGTCGCGCGGCGTCGTACGTCTACCGGCGTGAGGACCAGCGGGCCTGGGAGCGACTCGATGGCCGCGGTCTGCCGACCGGCGAGGGCGTCGTCCGAGCGGTGTTCGCGACGACGGGCCGACCGGAAACCGTCTACGCCGTGACCAACCGCGGCCTCTTCGTCACGCGCGACTTCGGCGACTCGTGGGCCGCGATCGACATCGACTGGCCGGCCAGTCTCGAGTCGCAAACGCCGCGAGGACTGGTCGCCCTCTCGTAAGCCGGGTCGACCGCCGACCGCCACCGTCCGACCGGGTCCGTCGATAACCGCGTTCCCTGAGGCGGGTGGGCCGCTTCGAAATCCTTTTAGGCGCTACACGGGGATAGTAAGGTAACTGAGTGATATCATGGACGTCGACATCATCTCCGAAACGGAGAACCCCATGTTGCATCGAACGGACGTGACCTTCGAACTCGTCCACGAGGACGCCACGCCCTCCCGCCTGCAGGTCCGCGACAGCCTCGCGGCGAAGTTGAACAAGGACGCCGACGAGGTCGTCATCCGCAAACTCGACACCAAGTTCGGGATGCGCAAGACCGTCGGGCAGGCGAAGGTCTACGAGACCGACGACTACGCCCGCGAGGTCGAGCAGGACCACATGCTCGAGCGAAACAAGATCGGTGTGGACGAAGAAGCCGACGCGGAGGAAGCATAACATGGCGCGACACGAACTCTACAACGACGACGGCAGCACCAACGGCGAGCTGTGCCCCCGCTGTGGTGACGTCTTCCTCGCCGACCACGGCGACCGCAAGCACTGCGGGAAGTGCAGCTACACCGAGTGGGAGTAACACCCGACTGATGGGCGACGTGCCGACGACGACCGTGGCACGTCGAACGCCGCTATCCGCCGTTTTCATCCGTGACTGACACCCCCCGTATCCTCGGGATCGAAGGCACTGCCTGGGCCGCCAGCGCAGCGGTCTTCGATGCCGAACGCGACGAGATCGTCATCGAGAGCGACGCCTACCAGCCCGAGAGCGGCGGCATCCACCCCCGCGAAGCCGCCGAGCACATGCACGACGCCGTGCCGCGCGTCGTCGAACAGGCGCTCGAGCACGCCCGCGAGACTCACGACGGTCCGGCGGACGACCCGCCGGTCGATGCGGTCGCGTTCTCCCGCGGACCTGGACTCGGCCCCTGTCTCCGGATCGTCGGCACGGCTGCCCGAGCGCTGAGCCAGGCCATAGACGTCCCGCTGGTCGGTGTCAATCACATGGTGGCCCACCTCGAGATCGGTCGCCACACCGCCGACTTCGACGCGCCGGTCTGTCTCAATGCCAGCGGCGCGAACGCACACCTGCTGGCCTACCGCAACGGGCGCTATCGCGTGCTCGGCGAGACGATGGACACCGGCGTCGGCAACGCGATCGACAAGTTCACCCGTCACGTCGGCTGGTCCCACCCGGGCGGGCCGAAGGTCGAGGCGGCGGCGAAAGACGGCGAGTACGTCGAGCTCCCCTACGTCGTCAAGGGGATGGACTTCTCGTTTTCGGGCATTATGAGCGCTGCAAAGGATGCCTACAACGACGACGTGCCGGTCGCGGACATCTGCTATTCCCTGCAGGAGAACATCTTCGGCATGCTAACCGAAGTGTCCGAGCGCGCGCTCTCGTTGACCGGGAGCGATGAACTCGTCCTCGGCGGCGGCGTCGGCCAGAACGACCGCCTGCGCGAGATGTTAGGCGAGATGTGTGCCCAGCGCGGAGCGGCGTTCCACGCACCCGAACCTCGTTTCCTGCGGGACAACGCGGGGATGATCGCCGTCCTCGGCGCGAAGATGTACGCCGCCGGCGACACGCTCGCGCTCGCGGACTCGCGCGTCGACCCCGATTTCCGACCCGACCAAGTGCCGGTTACCTGGCGGGCCGACGAACCCGAACTCGCTGCCGGCCGCGGCACAGTGACGGAGGGTGACCGGCAGGTCCGCGGTGCCGAAGCGGTCGTCGACCTCGAGCCCGCCGCCGGCCGCGTCACGAAGCGCCGCCGGGCCAAGACCTACCGCCATCCCGCCCTCGACGAGCGCCTCCGCACGGAGCGGACGACGCTCGAGGCCCGGCTCACGAGCCTGGCTCGCCGCGAGGGCGTTCCGACGCCGGTCCTCTCCGATGTCGATCCCCGCGAGGCACGGCTGGAATTCGAGTACGTCGGCGACCATGACCTCCAGGCGGGGCTGTCGCCCGCACGGGTTCGTGCCGTCGGCCGGCACCTCGCACGGTTCCACCGCGCGGGGGTCGTCCACGGTGATCCGACGACTCGGAACGTGAGAGTCGACGACGAGCGGACGTATCTCATCGACTTCGGACTCGGCTATCACACCGACCACGTCGAGGACTACGCGATGGATCTGCACGTGTTCGATCAGAGCCTCGTCGGCACCGCCGACGACCCCGCGCCGCTCCGCGAGGCGGTCCGGGAGGGGTACCGCGCGGTCGGCGCGGAGCGCGTGCTCGAGCGCCTGCGTGACATCGAAGGGCGCGGGCGCTACCAGTCGTAAGGCCGGTTCGACCGGACCGCGATCGCCCGATTGCAACGATCGTCACAGCACACAATACTCTTATCAGGGGAGGACGTATCACCGGCCATGGCAGACAAGCCGACTTCCGGTGAGATTCTTGGGGTCCCGTACAACTTCGAACGACCGAGCATCAGCCGCATGCTCTCGTCGTACTGGCAGCCCGGGGAGGGGATGCTCGTCGAGAAGCCCTTCGGCGTCGGCTACACCCTGAACCTCGCCAACTGGCGCTCGTGGATCGTCGTCGCCGTCGCCGGGGCGCTCCTCTGGCAACAGGAACAGGGGGCCACCGCGGCAAGCGACGAGACCGCCGACGAGCCGGTCGAAGTCATCGTCGACGAGAGCGACGACTGACCGCCGGACTGCGTTTTCGAGCGCGATCGCGGCGCTGCGAGCCGCCGCTCCCGACGCGGCGCTCAGCGGTCGACTTCGCCCATGATACAGTCGAGGCTCCCGATCGCCGCGATCAGATCGGCGACGTACTCGCCGCGAGCGATCTCGGGCAGCGCGGAGAGGTTCGAGAAACAGGGGCTGCGGATCTTGAACCGCGCCGGCGTGTCGGTCCCGTCCGCGCGGATGTAGATCCCGAGTTCGCCTTTCGCCCCCTCGACGGCGCGGTAGGTCTCGGTTCCGGCGTCCGGCTTGAGCGTCCGGGGAACGTTGCTCCGAAGGGTCCGTTCGTCCTCGGGCCAGTCGGCGAGCAGGTCGAGACACTGCGCGACGATCTTCGCGGACTCCTCGATCTCCCGTAGTCGAACGAGCAGCCGCGCGAAGTTGTCGCCGTCGGGTTCGGTGACGACGTCCCACTCGAGGTGCGGATAGTAGCCGTAGGGGTCGTCCCGGCGGCGGTCGTAGTCGATGCCGGAGCCGCGGGCGACGGGGCCGGTACAGCCGTACTGTTTTGCGGTGTCGGGCTCCAAGACGCCGGTGTCGACACAGCGGCGCTGGAAGATCTCGTTGGTGACCAGCAGGTCGTGATACTCCTCGCGTTTCGCGGGGAAGCCGTCGAGGATGTCCCGAACGTCCGCGATGAACTCCCCGCGGGGGTCGGGCAGGTCCCAGGCGACCCCGCCCAGCCGGAAGTAGTTGAACATCATCCGCTGGCCGGTCAACTCCTCGAGACAGTCGAGGACGAGTTCGCGGTCCCGGATGGCATATTGGAAGGCGGCACAGAACTCGCCGACGATGTCAAGCGCGTAGGTACCGACGGCGATGAAGTGCGAGGCCAGCCGCGAGAGTTCGGCACCCATCGTCCGGATCACCTGCGCGTAGTCGGGCACCGCGATGTCGGCCAGGTCCTCCGCGGCCCGGGCGTAGGCCCACTCGTTCAGGAGCCCCGCGGACACCCAGTCCCAGCGGTCCGGATAGGGCATGATCTGGTGACGGTACGTGCTCTGCTGACACAGCTGTTCCTCGCACCGGTGGATGTAGCCGATGTCGGGATCGACGTCGACGACCGTCTCGCCGTCCAACACGGCCTTTACGTGGAGGACGCCGTGTGTCGAGGGATGGTGCGGGCCGATGTTGAGGAACATCGTCTCCGAGGCGGCGTCGTGTTCGTCGCCCGCGATCGGGTTCGCGTGTTCCGAGAGGGTGACGATCTGTGACTGTTCCTGATCGTAGTCCAGCGAGAGCGGATGGCCCTGCCACGTCTCGGGGAGGAGAATCCGTCGCAGGTCCGGATGGCCCTCGTACTCGATGCCGACGAGGTCGTAGGCCTCGCGCTCGTGCCAGTCGGCCGTCTCGAAGACCGGCGTTGCCGACTCGCTTCTCGGCTCGTCGGCCGGCGTCGGGACCACGACGCTCACCTCCCGCGTCGGGTCGGCGTAGGATTGCAGGTGATAGATCGTCTCGAACCGGTCCGGGTACTCCTGGGCAGTAACACAGGCGCAGTGATCGAAGCCCGCCTCGTCCCGGAGCGTCGCGAGCACCGTCTGTACCTCGTCCGGCCGGATCACGACCGCGGGCGCGTTCTCGTGGTCGTCCCGACCGAGGACCGCGTCGCCGAGCAGGCCCTCGAGTTCCGCGGCCCCGATCGAAGCGGCGCTCTCGGTCGGTCGTGACGCGAGCGTCGAGTCCGATGTCATGGCTGCCGCTTCGGACGCGGGAGCCGAGTCGATTCTGCGTCACTGGCTAGGCTATTTATATATGCAGACCGGACCCTCCGGCCGTGAAGACGGTTCGACTCACGCTGCGTTACGACGCTGCGACGATCCATCCGATGCATCGCTTCGTCGCCGAAAGCGACGCGTTCGATGCCTATCGGATGGTTCACGGCAACTTCGCGGGGGACGACGACAACGTCTTTATTTTCCACGTCGTCGGCGATCCGGATGTCTACGAGGCCGCGCTCGCGGATACCGGCCGGGTGAGCGACTACGAACTCACGCGGACCGGCGACCGGACGTTCACCGTCTACGTCCGCGATCTGCCCGCCGAGGTGGACGCCCGACTCCTCGATCTGTTCACCGAGCGCAGTCTGGTCGTCTTACCGCCGGTGGAGTACCGGTCGGACTGGACGGTCCGGTTTTCCGTCGTCGGCGACTCGGACGACCTCCGGCGCGTGCTCGAGGGCATCCCCGACGGCATCGAGACGACCGTCGACCGGGTCGGCGAGTACGACGGGGGTGACGCCGCGGTCGGCACGCTGACGGCGCGCCAGCGGGAGACGCTGCGGGTCGCCCGCGAGCTGGGGTACTTCGACGTTCCCCGCTCGGCGGGCGTCGAAGACGTCGCCGCCGAACTCGACTGTGCGCCCGGGACGGCCGCCGAACACCTCCGGAAGGCGGAGGCGGCCGTGATGGAGGCCCTCGAGCTGTAGCGAGGAGCCGCCGCGAACGCGGTCGCTACTCTGACGTGTCCGCCCCGAGCGGCGGTGCGAACGCGTCGACGACGCGACACGGCTCGAGGGCTCGCACGCCGTGGACCGTTCCCGGCGGGACGACGTACGAATCGCCCGCCTCGAGGGGCGGCGAGCGCTCGCCGCCCGGGAGGGCATCGATCCGGTCGGGATCGTCCCACTCGGTGACGTTCATACGTCGTGTTCTCCGTCCATCGCTGTTTGCTGCTTTCGCGGACCGGGATTCGAGGGGCGAACGGGCAACCGACGCCTATTTTCCGTCCGCGGACGCCGCCTCGTACATGGCCATTCGATTCGTGACCGGCAACGCGGGGAAGGTTCGCGAGGCGCGGGACTACCTCGCGGGGATCGAGCCCGTCGAACAGATCGAGTACGACTACACCGAGGTCCAGAGCGACTCACTCGAGGAGATCGCCGCCCACGGTGCCCGGGAGGCGTTCGAGCAGTTGGGGGGCGACGAGCCGGTACTGGTCGATGACGCGGGGCTGTTCGTCGACGCGCTGGGCGGCTTTCCGGGGCCGTACTCGGCGTACGTCGAGGACACCGTCGGTGTCGAGCGGCTCTGGCGACTCGCGGAGGCGGAGGAAAACCGCCGCGCGACGTTCCGGACCGTCCTCGCGTACGCCGACGAGGACGGGACCGAGACGTTCGCGGGCTCGGTCGCGGGCACCCTCGTCGCGCCCCGCGGCGAGGGCGGATTCGGCTACGATCCCATCTTCGAGTACAACGGGACGACGATGGCCGAGATGAGCACTGCGGAGAAGAACGCGATTTCACACCGCGGCCGCGCGCTGGCGACGTTCGCGGAGTGGTACGCCGGCCGCGACGAGTAACGCGCCGGGTCTTCGATCGGCGGTCAGTCGTCTCCCTCTGCGGCGGTCTCGACCGCCTCGTCGTCCGCCGCGAGCTGTGCTTCGGTGACCGTCTTCGCTTCGCTATCGACGCTGACGCCCTCCCAGTCCTGATCCGCGTGGTACCCCTCGCGCTCCTTCGCGCTGGGGGCGACGCGGATGAATTCGGCGTGTCGGCGAGCCGCGGGGATCGTCTCCCCGCCGCAGTAGGAGAGTCCGGACTGCATGCCCGCACAGAACTCGTCGGCGACATCGCCGACCGGCCCCTTGTACGGCGTCAGGGCCTCGACGCCCTCGTCGGCGCGAACGTCGGTATCCTTGTCGTCACGGTTCTCGGCGGCCGTGGTGGTCGCCATGCCCCGCGAGCGCTTGTACCGAGCGCCGTCGACTTCCACGACCGCGCCGGGTGCTTCCTCGGTTCCGGCCAGTAGACTTCCCAGCATCACCGTGTCGGCTCCCGCCATCAGGGCCTTGACGGCGTCGCCGGACGTTCGAATCCCGCCGTCGGCACAGATCGTCACGTCCAACTCCTCGGCCGCCGTCGCACAGTCGTCGACGGCGGTCAGTTGCGGGACGCCCGCGCCGGCGACCTTTCGGGTGGTGCAGTGTGAGCCGGGACCGATGCCGACTTTCACGCAGTCCGCGCCGGCGGCCGCGAGGTCCTCGACGCCCGCCGGCGTCGCGACGTTGCCGGCGACGAGGTCCGTGTCCGGGAACGCCGCCCGGAGCGTCTCGACGGCCTCGAGCGACCGCTCGAGGTGGCCGTGGGCTACGTCGACGACGAGCGCGTCGACGCCAGCGTCGATCAGTGCGGCGCTGCGGCCGACGTAGTCCTCGTTGATCCCCACCGCGGCGGCCACCTGCTCGTCGGCGGCCGTTACCCGTTCGACCTGTTCGGCCTGCTCGTCCGGCGTGAGAAAGCGGTGAACGACGCCGATCCCGCCGGCGCGTGAGAGTTCGATCGCTAGTTCGGCCTCCGTGACGGTATCCATCGCGGCGGAGACGAGCGGCGCGTCCAGTTCGACGGTCGGCGTGAGCCGCGTCGAGAGGTCGACATCGCTGCGGCTATCGACTGGCGAGCGGTTCGGGACGAGGAGCACGTCACCGTAGCTCAACCCGGTTCGTAGATCGTTCATTACCCCTCACTACTGAGGCGCCCCTGGCAAATAAGGGTCCCGAACTGCGGTGGCTTCGCGAGGATGCAGCGGTCCGATATCGCGTCGCCGCGACCGCCGTCAGGCTCGTGGGTCCCGGTCCGGTCCCGGGTACTCGCCGTCCGCGACGACCGCGTACAGGCTCGCGGGGTCGAACAGGCGGGCGAACGCGTCCGGCGGGCGGATGCTGACGGAGACGCGGGGCTGCAGGGTGAGCCCGGCCGTCGCCGATCGAAGCCGGTCGTCGTTCGAGAGCAGGTGCGCCGCGTTCCCCTGATAGGCCGACGCCAGTCCGGGATGGTCCCCCGCGGGCTGGTCGACCGCGATGCGCTCTGCCTCGAGCCGGTCGCGGTGATCCGCGGCGAGGTCGGCGTCGGCCAGCGCCGTCACGAGCCGTTCCGTCTGCTCGAGTAGCGGGTCGCTGGCGACGAGGTCGATCCAGGAGTGGCGGCGGACGTGATCCAGCGCCTCGCGCGCGTCGCCGCCGACGAGCAGGTCCGCCGCGAGCACGTCGGCGTCGGCGACGACGCGGGCGGGGTTCGGTTCGTCGCGGTCAGGCATCGCCGTCCTCCCGGATCGCCGCGAGTGCGTCCCGAATCGCCTCGTGATCGCCGTCGTACTCCTGTCTCTTATACACATCTCTGATGGCGC
>NZ_AOII01000070.1 GCF_000337615.1 Natrinema pallidum DSM 3751 | reverse complement strand
CGAGCGATCGACGATCGGCGACGGCCGCGACCGCCGCGCGAGCCAACTCGAGCGCCACGACGACGAGCAACACGCCCAGAACTGCCATCGGGAAGGCGGCGAGTACGGCCCCGGCGGCGACCGGCGCGAGCGCGAGGTAGCCGATGCCGAGCAGGACGTTCGCGCCGCCGGTTCGCGCGCCGAAGGCGTACTTGCCGGCGAGGCCGCCGCTGCCGTGACACATCGGGACGCCGCCCAGCGGGATCGCCGCGAGGCAGGTCACGCCCATGCTCGTCGAGAGCGCGTCCGCCGAGACCTCCCGGTCGTAGAGGTCGCCACAGAGCAGGGCAGTCGCGATCGCGGCGTTGCCGACCGTCATTCCCAACTGGGCGACGGTCCCCTCGACGGCGGCCCCGGTGAACGACGGCGATCCGGCTGGAAACACCGCGAGTTCCGGCAGCGTCGGCGTCGGAACGCCGGCCGCCGCGACGGCCGCGACCGCTCCGAGCCCGAGTACGACCAGCACGCTCGCCTGCCGGTAGCCGACGAGCGCCAGCAGGCCGACCACGGCGAGCCCGCCCACCGCCATCGGCGGATCACCGATCGAGAGGTCGACCGCCGCCTCGAGCAGGAGCAAGGCCACGGCGAGTTGCACGCCGCGGATGACCGGCTCGCCGACCACCCGCTGGAGCCGACCGACGAGTCCGAGTCGCCCGACGGCGAGGAGGACCCCGCCGGCGAGCAGTCCGGCCGCGGCCAGTTCGGCGTATGAAAGCGCGCCGACGACCGCCAGCCCGAGCAGCGCCTTCATCGGTTCGACGGACAGCGGCAGGCCGTAGTAGAGCCCCCAGACGATCTGAAAGACGCCGAACCCGACCAGCACGTGGGGCAGCGAGACGCTCGTCGTCGCCCCGAGCGCGACCAGCAGCGGCAGGACCGTAACCGAATCCCCTAGCGCACCCGTGAGTTCGCTCGCGGAGAACTCGAGGTCGTGATCGGTCCGCGACCCGAAGGAATACGCCATCCATCCCCGATAATCCAGGGATGGCCTTGACTCTTGTCTGTAACCTTTGGACCTTTCGAGAGGAGGTAAACGAAACCAATAGACGTTATCGGACGACGGTTCGGAACGTGGCCGCGAGCCGATGGCCGCCGTCGGTCGGGTCGTCGCTATCGAGACGCGGTGCCGCCGTCGCCGGTCGTCTCCGGCGTCGCGTCGGCCGTCGAGACGGCCTCCGGATCGATGTCGTCGGCGATCCGTGGCTCCGGCAGGTCGTAGCCGCTCTCGGTGTCGTAGGCCACGAGCTGTGCGTTCAACTCGCCGGCCTGTTCGGTCAGGACGGTCGCGCTCCGGGCGACGTGGGAGAGCGCCTCCGCCTGGGCCGACGCCCGGCGGGCCGCTCGCGCCGAAGTCGCTGCCGTCGTCGCGCTCGTCTCGGCGGCGTCCTCGACCAGCACGACGACCTGCTGGGTCGTCGACGCCTGCTGTTGGGTCGCCGCGGAGATTTCCTGAACGCCGTCGTTGGTCTCCTCGGCGAGCCCGGCGACCTCCTCGAGCGCGGTCGCGGCGTCCTCGACGTCGGCGACGCTGCCCTCGATCCGACTGCGGCTGGTCCGGACCTCGTCGGCGGCGGCCATCGCCCGCTCCTTGAGCCCCTCGAGGCGCTTTTCGACGGTCTGGACCGAGTCGTAGACCTCCTCGGAGAGGGTCTGAATCTCGTCGGCGACCGCGCCGAAGCCTTCGCCGCCGGTCCCGTCCGAACGGGTCGCCTCGATGTTGGCGTTCAGCGCCAGCATGTTGGTCTGCTCGGCGATCTCGCTGATCGACTCGATCAGTTCGTCGATCCGTTCGGCCTCGGCCTCGAGCCCCTCGATCTCCTCGAGGGTTCGTTCGGTCTCGGTGTCGATCACGTCCATGCCGGTGATCGCATCGCCCGCGGCCTCGCTCCCCTGCCGGCCGACGCGTGCGGTCCGGTCGGCGGTATCGGCGACCTCGGAGGCGGTCGCAGCGATCTCCTCGACCGTCGTCGAGAAGTTCTCCATCTCGGCCGTAACGGTCCGCAGCTGCTCGTTTTGTTCCCTGTTGTCCGCGACGACCTCGGTCAGCGCCTCGCTCGTGCGTTCGCCTTCCGTCTGCACCGTCTCCATGCTGGTCGTGAGTTCGCGGCTGTACGTGACGACCTCGCCGGAAAAGGACTTCAGCGTCCCGAAAGTGTCCTCGATCTCCGCGAGCATCGCGTTGGAGTTGTCGGCCAACTCGTCGAGCGACTCGTGGGTACCCGGGCGCTCGAACCGCCGGGTGAGATCGCCCGCGGCGACCGCTCGCGTCGTCTCCGCATGGGTCTGGACGGTCCGCTCGAGTTCGTCGAGCGATCGGTCCGTCCGGTCGCGTTCGGCCAACTGACGACGAATCCCGGCCCTGTCTCTTATACACATCTCTGATGG
>NZ_AOII01000069.1 GCF_000337615.1 Natrinema pallidum DSM 3751 | reverse complement strand
GCGCGGTTCGGGCGTTCGAGGCCGCGGCGATCCCGGCCGCGGTGCCGCCCGTCGCGACGACGCCGGCGACGCCGGCCCCGAAGACGGCCGCGGTCGGGCCGCCGAGTGCGATCGCCGCGACGGCGACGACGACCAGTCCCGCCGCGGCGGCCGCGAGGCCGAAGCCGCCCGGCCGGTCCGACTGTATCGCCCTGGGGAGCGGCGACGAGTCATTCGTCCCGCCCGCCTCGAGGGACTCAGTCATTCGTCTCCCCGCTGTGTACGTTGGCCGTGCCCGTCTCGGCGGGCGCTCGCCGCCGAATGTCGAAGACGCAGGCGTCGTCGCCCTCGTGCATGCAGGTCCGTTCCTCGGCGACGAGGTCCTCGTCGAAGCGGTCGGCGACGCCCTGGATCGCGCCGCGAGCCACGTCACAGAGTTTCCGATCCGAATCGTAGGTGATCCGGACGCGGTTCCCGTCGACCCGCTCCGACCGAATGCGCGGGGTCGTCAGCGTCGTCATGTCTCGAGTCCGTAGCGAGGTGTGAAACTGCTGAATGTTCGCGATGAGTTCGAGCCCCTCCCAGTCGTCATCGATATGGAGGTCGTAGGTCTCGAGCAACGCGGGGACGACCCACTGCCCGTACTGGGTGAGGATCGTCCGCGGGCTCTGATCGGTGAGGTCGCCGGCAGTGCGGGCGATTTCGTAGACATCGCCGTCCGGATAGACCGTGACCGGGACGTAGACCCGTTTTTCGATGTCGGCTTCCTCCTGAATCGACAGCCAGGCGTCCTCGCCGTAGGTATCGACGACGAACGACTGGAGCGTCTGCAGAATTATGCCGTGCATTCCGTCTTCCCCCGTCTCGCGGACCCGCCGGTCACCGAGCCGAACATATCAGGTATCATGAGTAGTATCTCTTCTTATGAGCGTATCCGATTAGTCTTTCACCCTGCACTGTTTGGTGGTGAAATACGTCGTGCGGGTCCCTCACTCGGACCGAATCGGCGGGAGGTATCGAAACCGGTGCCGCCGCCTGATGCCGATTACGGGGGCGAACCAGTACGCATAAGTCGTCTGACTGGTATCGGTCAGCCGTGAGCGACCTCGGAAAAATCGACCGCGCGTTCTTCGACCGGCACATCGCGCCGAACCTCGGTGCCGACCGTGATGACGTTTCCCTCGGGCCGACCCACGGCGTCGACTTCGGCGTCCTCGATATCGGCGAGCGGGCGCTGGTCACTGCGACCGACCCCCTCTCGATCCTTCCCGCCCTCGGCCTCGAGCGAGCGGCGCGCTTCGCCCTCGATCTCGTCCTCGCGGACGTGGCCGTCAGCGGCGTCCCACCGTCGCATCTCTCGATCTGTTTTACCCTCCCGGAGACGATGACCGACGCCGAGTTCGCGACGGTCTGGGAGACGATCCACGCGGAGTGTGCGGATCTCGGGGTCGCCGTCGTAACGGGGCATACGGCGCGCTACGCCGATCCGTCGCATCCGTGGGTCGGGGCTGCCACCGCGATGGGTGTCGGCGAGCACGACGATATCGTCCGCCCCGACGGTGCCCGTCCGGGCGACCGGCTACTCCTGACGAACGGCCCCGCCGTCGAATCGGTCGGTCTGCTGAGTACCCTCTTCGGCGACCAGCTTGCGCTCCCGGACGGCGTAATCGCGGACGCACAGGACCGTCTCGAGGAGGTCTATGCCGTTCGGGACGCCCTCACGGCGGCCGCCGCGGGGCCGGTCCGGGCGATGCACGACGTGACCGAGGGCGGGCTCGCCGGTGCATTGAACGAGATGGCCAACGGGGCCGACGCCCGGTTCGCGATCGACCGCGACGCCGTCCCGCTGCGCCCCGGCGTCCGCGAGGTCTGTTCGGCGCTCGAGATCGATCCCTGGGCGGCGACCAGCTGTGGCTCGCTACTGATCGCGGTCGACCCCGACGGCGTCGCCGACATCCGCGAGGCGCTCGCGGATCGGGGGACGCCGGTCGCCGAGATCGGCCGCGTCGAGTCCCTCGAGGGCGACGGCGGCGCGGTGCTGGTCGACGGTGACCCGCTCGCGCACCCGAACGCCGACCCGTCGTGGGACGCCTACGCGGAGCTGGCCGCCGCGGCGAGCGACGGCTCGTAATTACGAGAGGACGATCAGTTCGGCGGTATCGGCCCCGGTACCGCGGACGTTCGTCGTTACGAACAGCTTCGAGTCGGCGGCGGTGACGAAGCCGACCGCGCCAGTGGGCTCGTACTCGAATCGCAGATGGCGGGCTCGGTACGAGCGAACCCCGATCCCGCCGTCGATATCGATCGCGCGGAGCCGATCGCCGCCGACGTAGACCGTGTCGCCGACGATAATCGGTGGATTGCTCGCGCTCTCGCCGAGATCGAGCCGCCAGCGAACGTTTCCGTCGGCCGGATCGAGCGCGAACACCCGCGATCCCGACCGCGCGAGTACCGTCCCGTGGGCGATGGCGATGCCGTCGTCGCCGAACCCGCCGAGTTCGGCTTCCCACCTCCGCGCTCCGTCCGGCCCGAAGTACACGACCGTTCCGTCGCCGCCGACGACGGCGATGCCCCACTCGGACCCGCCGTGGTCCAGTGACTGCACCGCCGGGCCGCTCCGGATGCCGGCCTCCACGGTTCGCCGCCACTGGACAGTTCCCCACTCGTCGACGGCGTACAACTCGCCGCCGTCGGTCACGACGTAGACGTAGTCGGTGTACTTGGCGAGCGAGTACTCCGGCGTTCCCAGTAGCTCCTGTTCCCACAGTCGCTCGCCGGTCCCGGCGTCGAGCGCGTGCAGGGCGTTGCCGCCGGCGGTGAAGACGCGGCCGTTATCCCCGTCGTCGGTGACCAGTAGCGATCCCCGCCCGATGGTCGCCTCGAACGCCTCGCTCCACTCGATCTCGCCGCTCTCGAGGTCGCGAGCGACCACCGTGTTCACCTCCGAGAGGTATGCCAACTCCTTGTACACCGTCGGTGCCCCGCGGTAGGTGTGGGCCTCGTTGTCCGGGTCGATCGACCAGCGCCGGTCCCCGCTCGCCCGATCGAACGCGACCACGTCGGTTCCGGTCGTCGCGAGGACGGTCCCGTCGGTCACGACCGGGTCGGCGGCCGCGGCCGCTGACTCGAGGTCGACGCGCCAGTCGACGGTGGGGTCCTCGCGCGGCGCGACGCCGTCGGGGATCGCTCTCGAGTTCCGCGGGTCCGCACCGCCCGTCGGCCACGCGTACGACTCGTCCGTTCCGGGATCGACCGACGGACCGCCAAGACAGCCCGCGGCGGCCGCGATACCCGTCGCTCCGAGAGCAGCCAGTAGCTCGCGTCTGGAGGGCATTCGACGATAGTTGGTTCTTCGGAACGAATGTATTTTATGGAGTACCCAGGCGAACGGTCCGTGCCGCCGCGAGAGACGCCGTTCAGACCTCGCGCAAGCCGAGGCTGTACTCGAGCGCGGTGTCGACCTCGTCCATCCGATCGGCCGGCACCGATCCGACGATGTCCGTGATCCGGTCGTCGATCGAGACGGTTCGAACCTGACTACAGAGCGCGACTGAGTCCTCGCGGAGGGCACACTCGTCGGCGGGGATCAGCACTTCGAACGGATAGCGTTCGCCCCCGTAGGACGTGGTAAAGGGGACGACGATCGTCGTCGGGGCGTTTTCGTTGCCGACGTCGTTCTGGACGACGAGACAGGGTCCGGTTCCCCGCTGTTCGGAGCCGCGCGTCGGATCGAGTTCGACGACGACGATGTCGCCCCGCCGGACGTGCATCGTTACTCCTCCCAGCCGGGCGCGTCGCCGAGTGAGGCGTTCGCTTCCCGCGAGGATCCGGCCATCTCGTCCGCGAGTTCGCGGTGGTGTTCGGCGCGGCGTCGATACCCCTCCGCGAGATCCGCCCGCGACGTCGGTTTCTCGATGACGATCTTGTCACCCGCTTCGCGGATCGTCACCTCGTCACCACCGTGGATATCGAACGCCTCTCGAAGACGCTTCGGCAGCGTTACCTGCCCGCGATCGCCGACTTTCCGTGTTTCGGACTCGGCCATACATATTCATATCATATCCATACTCATAACGCTGCCGTCCGGACCGCGTGTCGTCGTTCGAAACCGATCTCGATGGGACTCGCTGGCCCCTCGTCCGCCGACGAGTCAGTCTCGAGCGACCGCGGGCAAGGCGTCCCGTCTCGAGGTCGTATCCCGCCGTGACCGACTGGCGACCTCGAACGGGAGAAGGCGGCGATCGTCGACGAACTCGAGGGGGAACGATACACGCACAAGGCTCTCAGAGAGCGGTCGCGGACCGACACGACTGCAGCGAGGCGGCCGTCAGTTGCACGATTTCGCCGCTCCACGACGCGGGCGTGATCGAACACAAACAGGGGTTCGTCGAACTCACCGACGACTGATGGCGGGCGGTTCTCAACGACCGGACGTCCTCGAGGCGTCGATCACACCGCGGACGACCCTCACCGTCGCTGACCATCACCGCTTAGTATAAGCCGGGAATACGATCCCGTATGCGAACACCAGCACCCGACAGCCGGCCGGTCGCGCTGACGATCGCCGGCAGCGACTCCGGCGGCGGCGCGGGAATTCAAGCCGACCTCGCGACGATGGCCGCCCACGGTGTCTTCGGCACGTCGGCGATCACCGCCGTCACCGCCCAGAACACCCGCGGCGTCTCGTCCTCGCACGTCCTCCCGACCGACGAGATCGACGCCCAACTCGAGGCCGTCACCGACGACTTCGCGATCGGCGCGGCGAAGACGGGCATGCTCGCGACGACCGACGTGATCGAAACCGTCGCCGAGCACGCACGGACGTTCCCGTTCCCGCTGGTCGTCGATCCCGTGATGGTCGCAACCTCCGGCGATCGACTGCTCGAGCCCGACGCGGAACGCGCCTACGAGGAACTGCTCGGCCGGGCGACGCTGGCCACGCCCAACACCGACGAGGCCGAAGTGCTGACGGACATCGCGGTCACCGACGACGAGAGCGCAGTGGCAGCCGGCGAGGCGATCCTTGAGACGGGCGTCGATGCCGTCCTCGTCAAGGGCGGCCACCTCCCCGGCGAGACGGTTCGGGACATCCTCGTCACCGACGAGACCGTCCGCACGTTCGAGCACCCGCGGGTCGGCACCGAGGCCACCCACGGCTCGGGCTGTACGCTTGGTTCGGCGATCGCGGCCCGCCTCGCCACGGGCGACCCGCTCGAGACGGCCGTCGAGGGCGCGACGGAGTTCCTCGAGCGTGCGGTGCGCTACTACTACGATGTCGGCGAGGGCCACGGCGCGGTCAACCACATGGTCGCGCTGCGAAACGAGGCCGCCAGGGAGCGAACCGCCGAGGACGTCCAGGCGATCGTCGACCGGTTCGTCGAGGCGGACGTATCGACGCTGGTCCCCGAGGTCGGGATGAACGTCGTCGGGGCGACGCCGTATGCCGACTCCGTCGCCGAGACCGCCGCCGTCGAGGGCCGGATCACGCGGACGCTGTCGGGTGTCCAGCCCAACCGCGGGGTTCGGTTCGGTGCCTCGAGTCACGTCGCTCGCTTCCTCCTCTCGGCGCGGGAGTTCGTCCCCGACCTGCGGTTCGCTGTCAACTGTCGGTTCGACGCGGCCGTCGAGGACGCGCTCGAGGCCCTCGCGTGGCCGGTCGCCGAGTACGACCGCGACCGACAGCCGGCGGAGATCAGGGAGACGGCGGACAGCACGATGGGATGGGGTGCCCGGCAGGCCTTCGCCGATCGCGACGAGCCCCCCGTCGCCGTCATCGACCGCGGTGCGGTCGGCAAGGAGGCGCTCGTCAAACTCGTCGCGGGCGATCCGGGGACGCTCGCCGATCGAACGCTGGCGCTCGACCGAGAGGTTGCCGAATGAGCGCCGACGAATCGGGGTCCACGACCGACCTCGATGTCGGCCTCATCCTGCCGCAGTACGGCACCGACATCGGAACGGTTCGGGAGACCGCACTCGAGGCCGAATCGCTCGGTTACGACGCGGTCTGGCTCGAGGATCACTTCCAGTCGTGGATCGGCGACCCGCGACGCGGTGTCCACGAACCCTGGACGACGCTGAGCGCGCTCGCCGAGGCGACGGCGCAGGTACGACTCGGCACGCTCGTCACGAGCCAGTCCTACCGCCATCCCGCGCTGCTGGCGAAGATGGCGGCGCAGGTCGACCACATCAGCGACGGCCGCCTCGAGCTCGGCCTCGGCGGCGGCTGGTACGCCGCGGAGTACGACCGCTTCGGCTACGAGTTCCGGGAGCCGCCGGCCGAACGGCTCCGCCGGCTCGCCGAGACCGTCACGATCCTGCAGGGGCTCTGGACGAACGAGACGTACAGCCACGAGGGCGAGCACCTCGAGATCGATCTCGACGAGGCGTTCTGTGAGCCCCAGCCGGTGCAAGAGCCCCATCCGCCGATCTGGATCGGCGGCGGTGGCGAGTCGTTTACGCTGCGTTACACCGCCGCCCTGGCCGACGGCTGGAACTACGGCACCCTCGAGCCCGAGGGCTTCGCGGCGAAACTCGCAGTCTTACGCGAGCACTGCGAGAGCGAGGCCCGATACGACGAAATCCGAAAATCCGCCGAACTGTTCGTCTTCGTCGGCGAGACGACCGAAGCCGCCGAAAACAAGCGCGAGGCCGTCCGCAGCGAGTTCCTGCCCGACGACGGACCGAGCGAGCCCCGCGAGTTCTTCCTCGCCGGCTACCTCGAGACGGCCCCGACGGGGACGCCGGCGGAGATACGCGAGCGGCTCGCCGACTATGCCGACGCCGGCATCGAGGAGGTCATGCTCGCGGTTCCGGACGCAGCCGCCGACGGTGACGAGAGCCTCCGGCTTCTGGCCGACGAACTCACCGGGTAGACGACCGGACGATCCGGGTCGGTTCCCGAACCGGTCGATCCCAGCCACCACCATTCGACAGCAGAGCTATAGGGCAGGCGCGAGACGCCCCCGATATGAGTGATCCGTCGTCGGCCGGTGGGACCAACGTCGCGGGAGAGTCACCACGGGTCGAGCCGACGATCGAAACCGATGAGGTGACGATCACCGACGACGCCGAACTCGAGCGAACGATCGGGCTCACCGGCGGCCTCGCTATCGGGATCGGGACGATGATCGGGGCCGGTATCTTCGTCTTTCCGGGGCTGGCTGCCGGCCGGGCCGGGCCCGCGGCGGCTGGGTCGTTCGCGATCGGCGCGTTCGTCGCCCTCCTGGTCGCGCTGCCGGCGTCCGAACTCGCAACGGCGATGCCCAAAAGCGGCGGCGGATACTACTACATCTCGCGCGGTTTAGGAACGCTTCCCGGGGCCGTCGTCGGGCTGTCACTGTGGTTCGGACTGGTGTTCGCGACGGCGTTTTACCTCGTCGGCTTCGGCTACTACGCCGTCGACACGCTCGCGGAACTCGGCGTCCCGGTGGGCGACGGCCTCGTCATCCCGCTGGCGCTGCTGTTCGGCGCTGGCGTGACCGTGCTGAACGTCACGGGGACGGAAAACGCGGCGAAGCTGCAAAACGGGATCGTTGCGTTGCTGCTGTCGATCCTGATCGTGTTTCTCAGCTACGGCGGGCTCGACACGCTGGGGATCATCGGGGAGCCGTCCGCTCCCGAACAGTTCGCGCCGTTCGGAACGACGCCCGTGTTGACGACCGCGGCGCTCGTGTTCACCTCGTATCTCGGCTTCGCGCAGGTGGCGACCGTCGCCGGCGAGATACGCGATCCCGGACGGAACCTGCCCCTCGCGATGGTCGGCTCCGTCCTCGTCGTCGGCGTCCTCTACGTCGCGGCGATCTTCGTCGCGACCGGTGCGTTCGGGAGCGATCGGCTCTCGACGTTCGGCGAAACGGCGATGGTCGAGGTCGGCCGCCACTACTTCGGTCCGGCCGGTGCGGTCGCGATCGTCTTCGGCGGACTGCTCGCGACGATGTCAAGCGCCAACGCATCGGTGCTCAGCACGTCTCGAGCCATCTACGCGGTCTCGAAGGATGCCCTGTTACCGCAGCGCGCGAGCCATATCAACCTCCGATACGGCACGCCACACGTCGCGCTGGGGATGGCCGGCGGGCCGATCCTCGTGCTGGTCGCGACCGGCCGCGTGGAACTGCTCGCGGAGGTCGCGTCGTTCCTCCATCTCGTCACGTACGGGCTGCTCTGCGTGGCCCTGCTCGCACTGCGGCGAGCCGACCCGTCGTGGTACGACCCCGACTTCCGGGTGCCCGGCTATCCCGTCGTCCCGATACTCGGCGCGCTCGCGAGCTTCGCCCTGATCGGGTTCATGCAACGGACATCACAACTCGTCGGCATCGGGATCATGCTCGCAACCGCCGGCTGGTACGCCTACTATGGCCGTGACGTGACGCTGAAGGGGGTGGTCGAATGACGCGCGTGCTGGTTCCGCTGGCGATTCTCGAGGGCGAGTCGGTTTCGACCGGCCTCCCGACGCTGCTCGCAACGATGGACGTGACCGTGCTCGGCTACCACGTCCTTCCGGAGCAGACGCCGCCGGACCAGGCTCGTCTCCAGTACGAGGACCGTGCAAACGCCGCCCTCACCGATCTCGTCGAGGCCTTCGAAGCGGCCGGCGGGAGCGCCGACCATCGCCTCGTGTTCACCCACGATCGGGAGCGAACCGTCGATCGGGTCGCCGACGAGGCCGCCGCCGACGCCTACGCCATCACGGGGGCGACCGGATCGGTCGATCGTCTCCTCGTGTCGTTGACCGGCGACGTCGCCGTCGACCGGATCACCGCGTTCGTCGCCGAACTGGTCGGCGACCGCGAGATCGGCGTCACGCTCTTTCTGGCAACCGACGACGAACCCGGCGGTCGGGAATCGATCGCGGCGGCTGCCGACTCCCTCGCCGAACGCGGACTCGATGTCGAGACCACCCTCGCGGTCGACGAACCGCCACTCGAGGCGCTCGTCGAGGCTGCGACGAGCCACGATGCGATCGTCATGGGCGAACGGTCCCCGTCGCTTCGGTCGTTCCTCCTCGGCGAGGAGGCCGAGCGCATCGCTGCCGAGGCGGTCGGGCCGGTGATCGTCGTCCGCGAGGAGAGCGCCGACGCGGCAGCGACTCGTGAGCAGGGGATGGACGCCGATCGCGCGTCGCAACCCGAGGACTGAGGTTCTGGGGCCGGTCGGCCGGTCAGTCCCCTCGCCCCCGCGAGACGGCCGGTCAGTTCGGTCCCGGTTGTGAGCCGCCGGCCGTGTCCCCGCCGTCTGCCGGCTCGAGGTACTCGCCGCGAATCACCAACACCGGATCGACCGTCCGCCGGGCCAGTCGTTTGGCGCGGTCCCGGAAGATGACTCGACGGATGGACGGGCGACTCTCACCGGCTACCAGGAGGTCGTGGTCGGCCGCCGCCTCGACGATCGCGTCCGTGGGCGAATCGTCGACGACGACCGCGCTATCGATCCGGCCGCCGTCGACCCCCGCAGCGATCAGTTCCGACCGGGCCGTCTCGAGTAGTTCCGTTCCCGCCGCCCGCTTCGATTCGTCCGACGCAACGTGAAAGAGCGTGAGTTCGAGGGTCGTGCCGTCGAGGATCGTCGCGAGCAACCGGGCGATATGCTCGATGTTGACCTCGCTTCGAACCGCGACGAGTATCGTCTCGAGGACGGGTGCCGGATTGAGCACCAGGACAGCGTCACAGGAGTCGTCGACGGCGACCCGTTCGAACGTTTCCAGCCGGTCGTGGGTGAAGGCCAGTCGCGATGTCACGTCACAGCCCGCCTCCTCGAAGACCGTCCGCAACTCCTCGAGTTCGGCCCGGGCGCGGTCGCCGTACTGCGTGCGTGCCTGATCCGTTCCGGTCTGATCGGGGAGTTCGCGATAGCCGAGCAGGACGACCGGAATCGACGCGAGCGCGTCGACGATCGTCTGCGGGACGCTTTCCCCCTCGAAGATGGCGACCGGAATCAACACGCAATGGTCGCGGTCTGACATGGCTGACGAGTCGTCCTCCCACGGGCAGCGTAATATATCCCGGACTACGGACGCAGGAACTGCTCTCGAGGCAGAGCGCGGGTGCGGCCGCGCGTTTTTGTAGCTCGGTCACTTAAACCAGCACTGTGACGGCGCGAGGAAACAGCGGGCCGACGAACGGACCGGATGCCGTGGCTACGTACAGTGAGAAAGCAGGCGCGACTCCCGACGACGACGCGGTGGGGACCGGTCGGGTGAGCGGGACGGCGCGGCCGCCGGTCGAGACGCGCCCGGACAGCAGCGAGCCGTCGGCGACGGACGACCGCGACATCGCCGTCTCCGTCACCGGACTGTCCAAGCGGTTCGGAGACGGCGAGACGGCGGTTACCGCAGTCGACGACGTCGGCTTCGACATCGAGACCGGCTCGATCGTGGGCCTGTTGGGGCCCAACGGTGCCGGCAAGACGACCCTCATCAAGTCGCTCCTCGGGATGGTCGTGCCGGACGCGGGCAGCGTCCGGATCCGCGGTATCGACCTCCGGGAGCGACCGCGGGCGGCCTACAGCGCCGTCGACGCGATGCTCGAGGGGGCGCGAAACGATTACTGGCGGTTGACCGTCCGGGAGAACCTCCGCTATTTCGCCACGATCAGCGGCGTCGACCCGAACTCGGTCCGCGACCGCCACGACCGGCTGCTGGCTCAACTCGACCTCGAGGCGAAGGCGAACGTTCCGGTCCGCGATCTCTCCCGGGGGATGAAACAGAAGGTGTCGCTGGCGAGCGTCCTCGCCGGTGGTGCCGAGGTCGTCTTCCTCGACGAACCCACGCTCGGGTTGGACATCGAGAGTTCCCGGACGCTCCAGCGGGAACTGCGACGCCTCGCCGAAGAGGAGGACCTCACCGTCGTCCTCAGCAGCCACGATATGGATGTCGTCGAGACGGTCTGTGATCGCGTCCTCATCATGTCCGACGGGGCGATCATCGCGGACGACACCGTCGACGCCTTGCTTTCCGACACGGACCGCCACTGCGTTCGGATCACGAGCGCCGACATCGACGCCGCGCTCGTCTCGCGGCTCCGACGGCGCTTCGACGCGATCGAGGCCGAGCGACGCGACGCCGGCCACCGGATCGAGGTCGTGACCGACAGCGACGGCTTCTACGAGCTGCTGGCGACACTCCGCGGCGACGGCGTGACCCTCGAGCGCGTCCGGACGGTCGAGCCCGACCTCGAGGACGTCTTCGTCGAACTGACGAGCGGCGACCGAGGTGACCGATGAGCGCGGGTGCGGGTCGACAGGACGCGACCGAAACGCCGCGACCGGCCGGCTACCGACATCTCGCGCGGGCCGTCCTCTACCGCGAGTACCTGATCTTCGTTCGCTATCCCGCAAACGCCATCGGCGGACTCGTCGCCTCGGTGTTCTTCTTTGGGCTGTTGTTTTACGGCGGTCGGGCGATCGCCGGACAGGCGCTGACCGACTCCATCGAGGGGATCATCGTCGGCTACTTCCTGTGGTCGCTCTCTGTCGGGGCGTACTCTTCGATCGCGAACGACATCGGGAGCGAGGTCCAGTGGGGGACCCTCGAGCGCCACGTGATGTCGCCGTTTGGCTTCGCGCCCGTGGCGCTGTTGAAGGGCCTCGCCAAGATCGTCCGGTCGTTCGTCACCTCGTCGGTACTGCTTGCGATAATGCTCCTCCTCACCGGGCGGAGTCTCGAGTTAAACGTGGGGACGATCGTCGTCGTCGCGACGTGCAGCATCGTCTCGGTGCTGGGGCTCGGGCTGGCCGCCGGCGGCGTGACCGTCCTCTACAAGCGGGTCGGCAACTGGCTCAACCTGCTCCAGTTCGGCTTTATCGTGTTGATCTCCGCACCCGCGTTCGACCTCGGCTGGCTGCGGTTCCTCCCGCTCGCCCAGGGCAGCGCGCTCCTCCAGCGGACGATGATCGATAACGTTCGCCTCTGGGAGTTCCCGGCGGCCGATCTCGCGGTCCTGCTCGCGGTCGCCGTCGGGTACCTCGCGCTCGGCTACGCGGTCTTCCGGTACGCGACCCGCCGGGCGAGACGGCTCGGCGTCCTCGGGGACTACTGACCTGTCTCCGGGTCGCGCGGCCCGGCGGCAGCCGGAGCCGCTGCCCCCGCCAGACTCACCCCCTCGGCACCCGTTCGTCCGGTATGGCCCACGATAGAATCCACGCGCGGAAACCGACACACGACCTCGAGCGATGGTCGGTCGGAACGATCGCCGCCGTCTCCGAGCGGGACGGCCACGCCGTCTTCGAGGTGACGGCCGAGGACGGCGAGTCGATCGAACTCGTCGTGACCCTCGCGATTCGGGACCTCGTCCTGCGGCGACTCGACCTCGCGGCCGACGAGTCGCCGGTCGGTGCCCGCGTCTGGTACCGCACCCGCGGCGGCTGACGGCCGCGGATCGACACCTAGTTTTCGGTGGCAACGGTACCGCGGAGCATGGTCGAGAGCCCGTTCGATGTCGAGATCGAGGTGGGGGAAATACTCGAGGCCGAACCGTTCCCCGAGGCCGAGAAGCCGAAGATGACCAAACTGTGGATCGACCTCGGCGACGAGGAGATCCAGTCCGCGGCACAGTTGGATCACCACTACGACGCCGCCGACCTCGAGGGTCGACAGGTACTCTGTGCGACGAATCTCGGCTCCGTGCGGATCGCGGGGTTCAAATCGGAGGCGCTGACCGTCGGCGTTCCCAGTGAGGAGGGGTATCCCGTGTTGGTGTCGCCCGACGATGACGTACCGTTGGGCGGGGCACTGTACTGATCGCGCTCGGTAGCGTCGCCGACCGACTACGTTCACCGTGGATCCCGCAGGGTTTTTGCGGTGGAGGGATAGTCTCCGGATATGACCGAGGCGACGGGGATCGTCGGAGAGTTTTTCTCCCTCAAAGAGGGCACCGACGCCGATTTACTGGCGATGCAGTGTGGCGACTTCTACGAGTTCTTCGGCGAGGACGCCGAACTCGTCAGCGAGGAACTCGACCTCAAGGTGTCACAGAAGTCCTCTCACGGCTCGTCCTATCCCATGGCCGGCGTGCCGCTCGACGACCTGACGCCCTATCTCAAGGCCCTCGTCGAGCGAGGCTATCGCGTCGCCGTCGCCGACCAGTACGAGACCGAGTCCGGCCACGCCCGCGAGATCGTCCGCGTCGTGACCCCCGGGACGCTCCTCGAGACCAGCGACGCCGACGCCCAGTACCTCGCGGCGGTCGTCGACGGCGGGAGCGCCGATGGCTCGAGCGGCGGTGAATCCGGGTACGGACTCGCCGTCGCCGACGTGACGACGGGGCGATTCCTCGTCGCGGACGCCGACGATGCCGACGACGCGCTGACGGAACTCTATCGGTTCGATCCGGTCGAGGTCCTGCCGGGACCGGCCGTGCGAACCGACGACGAACTGCTGACGACCGTTCGCGAGCGCATCGACGCCACCCTGACCCTCCACGAGACCGAATCGTTCGCGCCCAAGCGGGCGGCCCACACGGTTCGCGAGCAGTTCGGCACCGAGACCGTCGACCGACTCTCGGTCGGCGAACCGACAATCGCGGCGGCCGGCGCGATCCTCTCCTACGTCGCGGAGACCGGCGCGGGCGTGCTCGCTTCCATGACCCGCATTCAGGCCCACCACGGCGACGACCACGTCACGCTCGATGCGACCACCCAGCGCAACCTCGAGTTGACCGAGACGATGCAAGGCGAGCGCGACGGCTCGCTGTTCGCGACGATCGACCACACCGAGACCAGCGCCGGCGGCCGCCTGTTGAAGGAGTGGCTCCAGCGCCCGCGGCGCTCGCCCGCGACGCTCGAGGACCGTCAGGAGAGCGTGGCCGCGCTCTCGACGGCGGCGCTCGCCCGCGACGAGATTCAGGAGACGCTCGGCGAGGCTTACGATCTGGCTCGCCTCGCCTCGAAGGCGACCCACGGCAGCGCCGACGCGCGGGATCTCCTCGCGGTCCGGGAGACGCTGGCAGTGCTACCCGCGCTGGCCGACTCGATCGAGTCGAACCCGGAGCTGGCCGACTCGCCGCTCTCCGAGATCGTCGACCGACCGGATCGAGATGCCGCCCGGCAACTCCGGGACACGCTCGCGGACGCTATCGCCGAGGACCCGCCATCGACGGTGACGCAGGGGGAACTCCTTCAGCAGGGGTACGACGACGAACTCGACGAGGTGATCGAGCGCCACGAGGCGATCAGGGAGTGGCTCGACACGCTCGCCGATCGCGAGAAGCGCCAGTACGGACTCTCACACGTCACGGTCGACCGGAACAAGACCGACGGCTACTACATTCAGGTCGGCAAATCCGCCGCCGACGGCGTCCCCGACCACTACGAGGAGATCAAGACGCTGAAGAACTCGAAGCGCTTTACCACCGACGAACTCGAGGAGAAGGAACGCGAAATCCTCCGGCTCGAGGACCGGCGCGGCGACCTCGAGTACGAACTCTTCGCGGACCTCCGCGAGGAAGTCGCCGCGCGGGCCGAACTGCTGCAAGACGTCGGCCGGGCGCTGGCGACGGTCGACGCGCTCGCGAGCCTGGCGACACACGCCGCCGAAAACCGCTGGGTACAGCCCGACCTCCATCGAGGCGACCGCCTCGAGATCGACCAGGGCCGTCACCCGGTCGTCGAGCAGACGACGGAGTTCGTTCCCAACGACGTGCGGCTGGACGAGGATCGCGGCTTCCTCGTGGTTACCGGGCCCAACATGTCCGGGAAATCGACCTATATGCGCCAGGTCGCCTGTATCGTCCTCCTGGCACAGGTCGGCAGTTTCGTCCCCGCCGAGGGGGCCGAGATCGGGCTGGTCGACGGCATCTTCACCCGCGTCGGCGCGTTGGACGAACTCGCACAGGGCCGCTCGACGTTTATGGTCGAGATGAGCGAACTCTCGAACATCCTCCACACCGCGACCGAGGAATCGCTGGTCATTTTGGACGAGGTAGGCCGCGGAACGGCGACCTACGACGGCATTTCGATCGCCTGGGCCGCGACCGAGTACCTCCACAACGAGGTCAAAGCGAAGACGCTCTTTGCCACACACTACCACGAACTGACCGGGCTCGCCGACACCCTCCCGCGCGTGGCCAACGTCCACGTTGCCGCGGACGAACGCGACGGCGAGGTCACCTTCCTCCGGACCGTTCGCGACGGCCCGACGGATCGCAGCTACGGGATTCACGTCGCCGACCTCGCCGGGGTTCCCGATCCCGTCGTCGACCGCTCGAGGGACGTCTTGGAGCGGCTACGCGAGGAAAAAGCCATCGAGGCGAAGGGCGGCGGATCGAGCGAACCCGTCCAGGCCACGTTCGATCTGGGCAGCGGAACGATGCGGACGCAAACGGTGGCCCAGGGACAGACCCCGTCTCGGTCGGCGTCGACCGACGGCGGCCCGCCGGAGGCCGCGTCCGAGACGCGATCGATCGATCCCGAGACCGAAGCCGTTCTCGAGGAACTCGAGTCGCTCGACGTGAACACGACGCCGCCGATCGAACTCGTCTCGACGGTCCAGGAACTCCAGGAGCGACTCGAGGAGTGACTGCATGCGAGGGCGGTGCGCCGCTCGAACCCGCTGCAGTGCGAGTCAGTGCCGTCACCGGCGCGGCGTCCCTGGATAGGGATGTCGGCGTCGGACGGTCTCCCCGACACCGTAGCTACCCAGTGACACACCACGTTTCCGGTGAACGCTGACTGCTGATGCCGGAAGCGTCGGCCGCCCTGCCGCTCGTCGGCCTGCGGTTTCGGTGCGTCAGTCGTGGGCTTCGCCCGCCCCGGACCACGGATTCGACGGCGGCCTCCGTGCTCCCACTGCGCTAGACTCGTCGTTCCGGTCGAGCCGTACGGGTCTTCGGGACGGCGCTCGCGAGGAGTGGCCGTGAACCGAGGGATCTCGTCGACGAACCGCGGTTCAGTTCTGTGGCGCGACTCGTGGCGGTCGGTCTCGAGTCCACAGTCGGCCAACGGGACGTTAGCACAGTTCGCCCAGATCGCGCCAGTCGTAACAATCGCGGAGATCGACTTCGAGCTCGAGCCCGCAGCCCTCGCAGTAAAAGGCGACCGTCCGGTATCCGGGCTGAAATTCCTCCCATTCACCGTGGTCGTTGCATTCGATTCGAATCCCTCGTTCTCCCCTTTCGGGGACGTCGACGGTGTAGTTGTGCATGGTGATGGAACACTCCGTCTCCGAACTCGACGGGGGTATCGACCATCGGAGTGCCCTTAGACCTTTCACCGATCCGCGGACCGAGCCCAGCACCACGGGTAGGACCGGCCGACGCCGTCGCTGCCCGGGTACCCGCCCGGCCGCTCCCGTCCGTCAGGCTCGAGGGTCGCCTCCAGGTGCTCGTCGAGCACGGCGGTTCCCACCATCGGTAGAATTTTGAGACGCTGGGACACCCGTTAGCACGATGCACGAGCCAGACTTCGACGTGGCGGGACGGACCGCGATCGTCACCGGTGCGAGTCAGGGAATCGGCCAAGCGATCGCGGAGACGCTCGCAGCGAGCGGCGCGAACGTGTCGATCTGCTCCCGGTCGATGGACCGCGTGGGGCCGGTCGCCGAGGGAATCAACGCGGCCGCGGACACGGGTGAGGCCATCGCCGTCGAGTGTAACGTCCGCGAGCGCGAACAGGTCCGGACTCTCGTCGACGACACCGTCGACGAGTTCGGCGACGTCGACATCCTCGTGAACAACGCCGGCGGGGAGTTCGTCGCGCCGTTCGAGGACATCTCGGCCAACGGCTGGAAGACCATCGTTGACCTCAACCTCAACAGCACCGTCCACTGTACGCAACTCGCCGGCAAGGTCATGCGCGAGGGCTCCGGCGGCGTCATCATCAACCTCTCGAGCGTGAACGGCCAGCACGCCGCGCCCGGCGAGAGCCACTACGGCGCGTCGAAGGCCGCGATCATCAGCCTGACCGAAACCCTCGCCACGGAGTGGGCCGAGGACGGCATCCGCGTCAACTGCATCGCACCCGGCCTGATCCAGACGCCCGGCGTCGCCGACACGCTCGGCATCGACAGCGAGGCCATGCCGCCCCGCGAGGAACCCGATCGCCGCATCGGTCACGCCGCGGAAATCGCCGATGTCGTCCAGTTTCTTGCCAGCCCGGCCGCCTCCTTCATGACCGGCGAGACGGTGACGGTGAAAGGCGTTCCCCGCGCCGGCAATTCGATGTCCCAGGACCTCGGTCTCGAGGACTGACGACCGGACGGGACTGCCCAGGACGTAAGACCTAACCACACGCCGTCTGTACCTGTAGCCGACACAGCAGGCGCGTCGGAGCGATCCCCATACCGACGCCGACTCACCATGAGTGACGAGCACACCCCCCCGCAGGACGCCACCGAGATCCACGAGTTAGACGAGGATACCGTCGCCCGCATCGCCGCCGGCGAGGTCGTCGAGCGCCCCGCCAGCGCGGTGAAGGAACTCGTCGAGAACAGCTTAGATGCCGACGCCTCGAGCGTCGACGTCACCGTCGAGGAGGGCGGCACCGAACTGATCCGGGTCGCCGACGACGGCCACGGGATGACCGAGGCCGCCCTCCGGACGGCCGTCCGCGAGCACACGACCAGCAAGATCGACGGCCTCGAGGACTTGGAATCCGGCGTCGCCACGCTTGGTTTCCGCGGCGAGGCGTTGCACACCATCGGCTCGGTGTCGCGCATGACCGTTCGGTCGCGGCCCCGCGGCGGGGACGGTGCGGGGACGGAACTCGTCTACGAGGGCGGCGACGTGACCAGCGTCGAGCCGACGGGCTGTCCCGCGGGGACGACGGTCGAGATCGAGGACCTGTTCTACAACACGCCGGCCCGCCGGAAGTTCCTCAAGACGACCGCGACGGAGTTCGCCCACGTCAACCGCGTCGTCACCCGCTACGCCCTCGCGAACCCGGACGTGGCGGTCACGCTGACCCACGACGGTCGCGAGGTGTTTTCGACGACGGGCCAGGGCGACCTGCAGGCCGCCGTACTGGCGGTCTACGGCCGCGAGGTTGCCTCGTCGATGATCCCCGTCGACGCCGACGGCGACGACCTCCCGCCGGGCCCTCTCGAGTCCGTTTCCGGCCTCGTTTCCCACCCCGAAACGAATCGCTCGAGTCGGGATTACCTCGCAACGTACGTCAACGGTCGCGCCGTGACCGCTGACGCCGTCCGCGAGGGGATCATGGGGGCATACGGCACGCAACTGGGCGGCGACCGGTACCCCTTCGTCACCCTCTTCCTCGCGGTGCCCGGCGACGCGGTCGACGTGAACGTCCACCCGCGCAAACGGGAGGTCCGCTTCGACGACGACGACGCGGTCCGCCGGCAGGTCGACGCCGCGGTCGAGAGTGCCCTGCTCGAGCACGGTCTCCTTCGGTCCCGCGCACCCCGCGGCCGGTCGGCACCGGGCGAGGCACGAGTCGATCCCGGTGATCGCGGGACCACGGATACGGCGTCCGGGAAACCCGACGGTGAATCCGCGACCCTCGAAACCGGTCTCGAGACGGCGTCGACCGCCGCGGAAGCGACCGACAGCGGAACCGAATCGACAGCCTCGGACGGGGAGGCAGACCCGGACACCCAGCCACCGTCCGGTGAGCCCGCGACCGTAGGGTCCGGGACCGACTCGAGCGACTCGGACGATCCCGGCGACGGACGCTCCGCGGACCCGCACGCTGCCTCGAGCCACACGGACACCCCAGCGACGAACGCGACGGCGGCAAGCGCCGAGTCGGGATCGGAAACGGACGGCGACGTTGCAGCCGAGCCGAGCGGAACGGGAGACGGCCCGAGTCGGTCCGATGCGGAGCGAAACGCCGAGTTGACCGGGGATCGAGACCGGGAACGCGATTCGCGTCCGGCGCGCAAGTTCGACGCTACGACCGACCAGCGGACGCTAACCGGCGAGACTGCGACGGGCGAGGCGACCGCGTTCGACTCGCTGCCCACCCTGCGAGTGCTCGGTCAACTCCGCGACACCTATCTGGTCTGTGAAGCCCCCGACGGCCTCGTCCTGATCGACCAGCACGCCGCCGACGAACGGGTCAACTACGAACGCCTGCAGGCCGCGTTCGCGGACGACCCGACTGCGCAGGCGCTTGCCGAACCGGTCGAACTCGAGTTGACCGCGGCCGAAGCGGAAGCCTTCGACCATTACAACGAGGCGCTCTCCCGACTCGGCTTCTACGCCGACCGGATCGACGACCGCACGGTCGCCGTAACGACCGTGCCCGCAGTGCTCGCGGAGACGCTCGAGCCAGAGCGGTTGCGTGACGTGCTCGCCTCGTTCGTCGACGGCGACCGCGAGGCCGGTGCCGAGACGGTCGACGCGATGGCCGACGAGTTCCTCGGCGATCTGGCCTGCTACCCGTCGCTCACCGGGAACACGTCGTTGACGGAGGGGTCGATCGTCGACCTATTGGACGCGTTAGACGACTGCGAGAACCCCTATTCCTGCCCCCACGGACGACCGGTACTCGTCCGGTTCGACGACCGCGAACTCGAGGACCGGTTCGAGCGGGACTATCCGGGTCATCAGTAGTAGCACCCGTCAAATCGGGCAGTTTCCGATGCACTCGAGTTCTCCGATGACCCGAACCGAACTTGCTGCGAGGGTTCGCGACCAGTAGCAAGCGCAGCCGTTGTGAGCGTACTAGTCCCGTCGATGCCACCTTTCAATGATCTCGATCTGGGAGCGCACGATACTTATTTTAATCCCAATATAAATACTTAAAAATAATATAATGCATTGTGTTTATTACAGAGATAGATAATTAATGTCTGATCGAGAGTCCAACTCAGGTATGCAGAGCCGAAGAGCGGTCCTGAAAAAGAGCGCGATCGGCACGAGTATCGGTATCAGTGGGTTAATTGGGCCAGTTAGCGCTGAATCAGTCGACGAGGACGAAGTCAAGAAACTCGAAGAACATCCCCACGTCCAGCAGATACTGTCGGAAATTGATCAACAGTCGTTACCGAACGCAGAGTACATCGAAAAGCGACGGATCGGGGAAGACGGCGAACTGTCGATGCTGAAAGCGGAGTACGGCTTCGGTACCCTCGTCATCGCGAAATATGGCGGCGAAGTCGGTGCGATGTTCGCATTCGACGTTGATCAGCGGTCGCAACTTCCGAAGAACTATCCGTCAGTCCCCGGTGGTGCTGGCTCGCTACTCGGGAGCGACGAGGGAGTTATATTCAGACGGCCTGCGACCGGTCGAGAGGAAGAGTTGGTGCTGTCAGCCCTCGACGTTGACGGTGAGATCGCGAGCGCTCAGGTATTCACTGGGACCAATGTCGATGGATTTCATGCGAACGTCGGTATCGAAGCCGCGGAAACGAGTGACACGGGGGTCCGGAGTTTCCGCATCACGGTCGATCAGGGGTCGTTTGATTCGAAACGACAGGAACTCACTCCTGGGTTTGAATCTCGGTTTTCCGTCGAACCTGTCGACGAAGTCGAGGTTGCCGCCGTCGGCTCGACTATTAAACGGATCATCATTGATTGGGCTGAAGGGTTCCTCGCGAAGGAGCTGTCGGAACTCGTTGGTCCATGCGGACCGTCGTGTACCAGCTGTGCAGATTGGATCATCAGTTTGGCACTGGACTGCAGGACCTGTGGGCCCGTTTGTACGACTAGCACGAGCGGCGTTGGGGCGTTCGTGTGTGTCCTCCAGTGTGGCGGTCCGCGAGTTTGCTCGTCGTACGGAACGCGTGCATGTTGACTGATCTCATTGTCTCCGGGTCGTTATTCTGCCGGGGCAAGCCGGCCCGATCGATAGTAGCCATTGCGAGTCACCGCATACCCGATCGCACGATGGTTGTGCGATCGGTCTGGAACTCGTATCACCACTTTCGGATGGATAGAGCGATCCCGCGGATTGCCGTGCGTAGGCTCCGTCTGTGGTGGCGACTCCGTAAGTTCACTCGTGAGAGAACGTCACTGGCGTCGAAGCTCTATCAGCTGATATACACCAATTACGGTGAGAAAGATGCCGATGATGATGCCATTTCCTTTCACCGACAGAAGAGTCGGTTCAAACATCACTACGAACGTGATAATACCGACACCCACGACGATCCAAAACAGTCCATTGACCCAAGAGCTAGCTGACGTGAGTTCTCCGATATCGGGGTCCCAATAGACGAACAATCCACAAAGGACGAAGAAAGTACTGACCGCGATTCCGGTACTCTTGTTAGAACCGCCGGACGGACCAACGGCAAAAATACCAATACCCGCAATACCGAGGAGTATGATAGTGATACCAGTCGATCGATGGTTTTCATCCATACCTTTCACCTCTATTCCGGTATACTCTCCCCTATTTTAAAATAAATGGGTTCGAATCCATGTTTTTGATCTGTGTAGAGTACTTCGACGCTGATAATTGGAAACCCCCGTCGTTGTAACGAACCTCTTTGAAACGGCTACCACAGCCACAGGTATTTTACAGCCGGTTTACGGATACTCGGCTCGAATGAACAGTTGCCCACCGGCCCACGAGCGACACGAACCGACGTCGGCACTAGTAGGTGACTTGAGACCCAATCCCCGCACATGACGACCTCTCGCGAACTCGACGGCTCGAGCGCCGGCGGCCAGTTTCTCCGAACGGCGCTCGCGCTGTCGGTCCTGGAGAACGAGCCGGTTCGACTCGAGCACGTCCGCGGTGACCGTTCGACGCCCGGGCTTCGCCACCAGCATCTGGCTGTCCTCGAGACGATGGCCGAACTCTGTGAGGCTGACGTCGCGGGTGCCGAACTGGGTGCGGAGACGGTCGCGTTTGATCCGGGTCTCGAGTCCGCTGATGGTTCCGGGCACGGGGGACTCGAGGGCGGAACGTACGCCGTCGACATCGGAACCGCCGGCAGCGCGACGCTGCTGTGCAACGCCCTCCTGCCGCTGGCGACGATCCTCGAGTCCCCGCTCTCGGTGACGGTTACCGGCGGGACGGACGTGGCGTGGTCGCCGCCGCTCGACTATTTCCGCTACGTCAAACTCCCCTTGATCCGCCGGTTCGGCGTCGAAGCCGCCTGCGAGGTCGACCGGCGCGGGTTCTATCCCGACGGCGGCGGCGAGGTCACGCTCCGACTCGCGCCCTCGCGCCTCGAGCCGATCACCCTCACCGAACGGGGACCGCTCGACGGGCTTCGCATCTCCTCGACCGAGTCGGAATCGCTGGCCGACCGCGATGTCGCGTCCCGGCAGGCCGAAGGCGCGCTCGAGCGACTGGACTCGGCGGCCGGTCTCGAACTGACGACGCGCTGTGAGACGACGACGGCGAGTCCCTCGCCCGGCTCCGCGCTGGTGCTCCGCATCGATCATGGGACCGGCGTCGCCGGCTTCTCCGCCCTCGGGGAGCGCGGGAAACCAGCCGAGCGCGTCGGCGAAGAGGCCGCCGACGCCGCGAATCGCTTTCTCGAGGGGGCGGCACCGGTCGATCGACACATGGCCGATCAGTTGCTCGTCTGTCTCGCGCTCGCGGGCGGACGGATGCGGATTCCCGCCGTGACCGACCACGTCGAGACGCGGTGTACGCTGCTCGAGGCGTTCGGGGTCGACGTGGGACTCGAGCGGGAGGACGGGACGGCGGTGGTGTCGGTCACGTCGTCGCTGGACGTGGGTCCGTAGTTCGTCGGTTCTGGGGTTACTGCCGTTCTCGGTTCAGCAGTCCCGCCAGGACAACCAGCAGGAAAATCACGAGGATACCGCCTCCCGTGACCGCGAGCGCGAACGTCGGGTCTGCGAGCGGAAGCGTCCCCAGATACGCCACGAGTCGGCTGCTCACTGCCATGACACAGATAAACACGATAGCGAGCCCCATGAAGAGGAGTTGGTAGTCGAACCACGCTTTGAGTCCGTCTGACGACACCATCCGTGAACGTGTTAGAACAGCGATGGTATAGCCTTTCGGTCGGCCCGGCATCCGTCCGCGCGAGTCCTCGGAAGGGACAGGTGGTGAAACAATTCCCCCTCGTGTGGGACACGTTACTCGATAACCGCCACAACTTATACCATCGCCGACCGTCGCCTCGAGTATGGCCGACGGAGACGCTGCCGTTCACTGCCGATCGATCCGGGGGGAAGAGCCGTGAGCGAGACCGATATCGTTACGTTCGGCGAGACGATGCTCCGACTGTCGCCGCCGGGCGACGAACGACTCGAGAACGCGGACGAGTTCGAGGTTCGCGCCGCCGGGGCCGAGAGCAACGTCGCCATCGCGGCGAGTCGGCTGGGCGCATCGGCGACCTGGCTGTCGAAAGTGCCCGAGACGGCGCTCGGCCGACGGGTCGTCGGCGAACTCCGCGGCCACGGGATCGAGACCGACGTCGTCTGGAGCCACCGTGGCCGGCAAGGGACCTACTACCTCGAGCACGCGGGCAAACCCCGCGGCACGAACGTGATCTACGACCGGAAGAACACCGCCGTCTCGACGGCGGAGGCCCGCGAGTTCGATCTCGATCGAATCCGGGACGCGCAGGTCTTCTTTACGACCGGGATCACGCCCGCGCTTTCCTCGACGCTGCGAGACACGACGCTCAACCTGCTCAAAGCGGCTCGGAAAGGCGGGACGACGACCGCCTTCGATTTCAACTATCGGCGCAAGCTCTGGTCACCCGACGAGGCCAAGGAGACGCTGACGCGGCTGTTCCCGGGGATCGATGTCCTCATCATCGCCGCCCGCGACGCGCGAACGGTCCTCGGGTTCGAGGGCGACCCGCGACAGTTGGCACACAAACTCGGCTCGCAGTACGATTTCACGACCGTCGTCGTCACCCGCGGCTCCGAGGGGGCGGTCGGCTGGCACGACAGCGTCGTCCACGACCACGACGCCTACGACACCGAGACCGTCGATCCGATCGGCACCGGCGACGCCTTCGCCGGCGCGTTCATCGCGCGTCGTCTCAACGGCGACGACGTGCCGACCGCCCTCGAGTACGCCGCGGCGACCGCGTCGCTCAAGCGGACGATCCCCGGCGATGTCGCGCTCGTCACCGCCGAGGAGGTCGAGACCGTCGTCAAAAATCAGGGCGAGGACATTTCGCGGTAGGTCGCTCGGGCCGTGCGACGGCGACGACAGCGTCCCCGGACGCGGTCTCGGTGGTCCCGTACGGCCCGCCGGTCGGTGGAGCCGCTCGAGGCCACGTGGAACGCGTCTGTCGGGCTCGAATTCATCGCGCAGCGACCGTAACGGATCGCGTGGGGTCGGGCCCCGCTTTTTACCGACCGCCGTGCTACCCCCGGACGTGAGTCGAGACGTCCGCCCGGCGACGGTCGACGACGTCTGGGCCGTCCATCGGGTCGCACGCCAGAGTTGGCACGCCGCCTACGACGACGTCATCGGTCCCGAAACGGTCGCTGATGTCGTCGACGAGTGGTACGCGATCGGCGATCTCGAGTCGTCGATCGCGACGGCGACGGACCGCGACGACGCCGCGTTTCTCGTCGCGACGGACCCGCCGGCCGCCAGCCCCGCGTTCGAGCCCGACTACTACGGGTTCGCACACGCCGTCCCCTGGCCGGAGGATGTGTCGGTCGCGTTTCTCGCTCGTCTCTACATCCGGCCGGCCAACTGGGGCGAGGGGATCGGAACCGCGTTGCTCGAGGCCCTCGAGCGGGCGTTCGCCGCGGAGTTCGACCGCCTCCGGGTAGCCGTCCTCGCGGCCAACGATATCGGCATCTCGTTCTACGAATCCCGGGGGTTCGAACGCGTCGCGACCCGAAAGTCCGATCTGGCGGCGGGGCTCGAGGAACACGTCTACGAGAAATCGGTGTCGGTTGATGAGTAGCCCGCTCGAGCGGGGCCTCTCAATCGGACGGTGGCAGTCAGCCACCGTACCGCCTGCCTGCCAGCGCCGCGCTCACAACGTTTTCTCGGCTTCGCTCTCGTCGACGACTTCGATCCCGCGGTTGTTGACCGCCATCGGATCGAGGCCGACCTCCTGCAGGAAGTCCTTGTACTCGCGCTCACATTGCTCGGCGTCTTTCTGCTTGTCGCTGGCGCGATCGCAGAGTTCGATCAGGTTCTCGGGAACGTCGTTCTGGTAGACGATCCAGTGGTTGATCAGGTCGCTGAGCCGGCGGATGGGGCTCGTGAAGTGGCCGTAGATCTCGAAGTTCAGCGCGTGGTGGCCGCCGAAGGGGTCGTTCATGTACCGCGCTCGGGGCATGACCTTCATCACCGCCCACTGGATCTTGTCCAGTTGGCGGCCCGGCGCTTCCTCAAGCGTCGCGTTGACGGCCTTTCGGGGGTCGTCCCAGGTACTGCCGGGGATCGAAACCCCGTCGAGGTCCTGAATCTCGCGCAGCGCCTCGGACCACTCGTCGGGGCTGGGCTGGGGGTGGACGCGATACATGGCCTCGACGCCGCGGTTCCACATGAGTTCGTGCGTGACGGCCTTGTTGGCCTTTAGCATGCACTCCTCGATGATGGTGTGGGCTCGGTCGCGGCTCGGGTTCAGGACGAGCGACCCGTCCTCCTTGCGCTGTTCGTGCATCTGCTCGGCGAGATCGTAGACCAGTTTGTTCTCCTCGTGGAGCGGCGCGTCCGGGTCTTCGAGACGGCTTTCGGCCTCCGCGTAGGTGAGCCGTTCGTCGGACTGGATGACGGACTTGTAGATCTCGATGTTCTCGTAGCTCAAATGCTCCTTGTCGAGGTGCATCTCGACGGTGTGGGCGAGTCGGTCCTCGTTGGCGACCAGCGAACAGACCGTCTCGGCGAGCACCGGCGGCAGCATGTGGACCGTGTACCCGGGGAGATAGACCGTGTTGCCCCGTTCGACGGCTTCGTCCCACATCGCCGTGTCCGGGTTGACGTAGTGGGTCACGTCGGCGATGTGGACCCAGAGGACGTACTCGTCGTCGCGTTCCTCGATCGAAAGCGCGTCGTCGAAGTCCTGGGCGTCGATCGGGTCCGTCGTCCACGTCGTCAGATCGCGCAGGTCCTTCCGCTCGTCGATCTCGTCGCTTATTTCGGCCGTCACACCCTCCGTTCGGGCTTCGGCCTCCTCTAGAACCTCGGGCGGGAACTCGTCGCGGAGTTCGAACTTCTCGAACAGTTCCTCGCGCTTGTTCTCGAGATGGCGCGCGAGATCCTCCGAGACCTCGACGGGACCCTGGCCTTCCACCGTTCCGGCGTCGGCCTGTGCGTCGTCACTCATGACGAGGGCTACGCGCGTAAGAGTGAAAGTCGTGTCGGGATGCGAATCCGCCCGCCCACACGCGTCCGACCCGCCGAGACCGCGGCTCGATGCGTCTTCGACCGGAATATATATTTTATATCCAACATACTGTTGGAGTAAATGTCTGCGATAGCCCTCCAAAACGTTACCAAGCGCTTCGGCGACGTTCACGCCCTCCGCGGTATCGATATGACCGTCGAGTCCGGCGAAGTGTTCGGCTTCCTGGGGCCGAACGGTGCCGGCAAGTCGACGACGATCGACATCCTGCTCCACTACACGCATCCCTCGAGCGGCTCGGTCGACGTGCTCGGTCACGATGTCACCGAAGCCCCGGTCGCCGTCCGGGAACGCGTCGGTATCCTGCCCGAGGGCTTCGCACCGTTCGAGACGATGACCGGTCGCCAGCACCTCGCGTACGCGATCGAGGCGGCCGACGCCGACGACGAGCCGGGGGCCCTGCTCGAGCGGGTCGGTCTCGCCGACGCCGCAGACCGGTCCGCCGCGGCGTACTCGACGGGGATGACACAGCGCCTCGCGCTCGCGATGGCATTGGTCGGGTCGCCCGACGTGTTGATCTTGGACGAACCGTCGACCGGACTCGACCCCCACGGCGTCCGACGCATGCGCGAAATCGTCCGCACGGAACGCGACCGCGGCACTACCGTCTTCTTCTCGAGTCATATCCTGGCACAGGTCGAGGCGGTCGCCGACCGCGTCGCCATCCTCCGCGCGGGCGACCTCGTCGCCGTCGACACGATCGACGGGCTCCGCGAGACGGCCGACGCAGGCTCGGAGCTGATCGTCGACCTGACTGGCGAGCCGGCCGCCGTCGCGCCCGCCGTCGCGTCCCTCGATGGAGTATCGACGGTCGACGAACGCGACGACACCCTCGTCGTCGGCTGTACCGCCGACGCGAAACTCCGGGTGCTCGACGAGATCCGGGCCGCCGGAGCGACGATCCGCGACTTTTCGACCGGTGAGACGTCGCTCGAGGAGCTGTTCGTCTCCTACACGGAGGGGGCGACATGAACTGGCAGCTGATCGCTCGGAAGGAACTCGGCGACGCGATCCGAAACCGGCAGTTGTACGCGCTCGCCGCGACCTTCGCGCTGATCTTTGCCGTCCTCGCCGAACTCCACGTCAGGCAGGTCGACCGAGGATACGCCGGTTCCAGCAACCTCATCGACTACTTTGCGCTTCCCAGCGTGCTCCTCGTGCCGGTGGCCGGGCTGCTGCTCGCCTCGAGCGCGATCGTCAGGCGGCGTTCGAACGGCCAGCTGACGCTTTTGCTCGGGCTGCCACACGACCGACGCGATATCGTCCTCGGGACGTACGTCGGCCGATACGCGATCTTGGTCGTGTCCCTGCTCGCGGGCGTCTTCGCCGGCCTCGCCGTCGTCTTCGTCACCGGACACACGATCCCGACGACCGCCGTTCTCGGCTATCTCCTCGCCAGCGCCGGTCTGGGGCTCGCGTACCTCGCCATCGCGATCGGCATCTCGGCGACGGTTCGCACCCAGACGTGGGCGACGTTCGCCGTCTTCGGCGCGTTGCTTCTCCTCCTGTTCGTTTGGCGGTTCGTGCCCGACGGGCTTGCCTACGCCGCGGCCGGCTTCGAAGAACCAGTGACCCAACCGTGGTGGACGTCCTACGTCGGCGCGCTCTCTCCAAGTCTCGCCTACGAACGGCTGCTGGTGCCCGTGCTCGAGTCGGACGCCGATCGCTCCATGGTCTGGTTCAGCGCCGCCGTCCTATTGGGGTGGGCAGTGCTCGCTCCCCTCATCGGCTACCGGCGGTTCGTCGCGACCGACCTCTAGCGATTACCGCTCCCGCTCCTCGAGCGTGCCGTACCGTTCCTCGACCGTCGCGAGATAGCGCGTCAGAAAGGCGGCCCGGTCTCGCTCGCCGGCCTCGAGGTCGACCAGTAGCGCCTCGAGTTCGTCGCGAGGGTGATGACAGAGGTCACCGTGACAGGACTTACAGAGGTGTTCGAAGGTTTTGCCGTCGCGATCCCAGCGGTCACCGTGCTTGTCGTACTCACGGGCCTCGTCGCGGGGCCGCTCGGTCCCACAGGCGAGACAGGTGACCGTCTCCGTCCGGGTCCTGGAGGGCCACATGCGTGGGCCGACGGCATGCGGGTACTTATCGATTATCACACGCTCACCCTGTACTGGCCGCCAGGGGTCCCGATTCGCGGCCGGCGACCGGTCCCCGGAACGCGCCTTTTAACTCCGGACCGCGCGTTGCTCCGGACATGCAAGTCAAGTCCCGACATCACCTCCGTAGCGATGCGGTGTCCGATCTCGAGGACGTTCTCGAGGAGCAACTCGGCGTCTCGCCCGAGGGCGACGCCTACGAGCGCGTCGAGTTCGAGGACACCGACTGGGAGGTCGTCCTCATCGACGGCGAGCCACAGGTCGCAGAGTTCGGCGACGATCTCTTTCTGACGGTCCGCGGGGCGAACGCCTACGAACCCGAGAAACGGCTTGTTACCGTCGACGCGGGAGCCGTCTCGTTCGTCAGCGACGGGGCCGACGTGATGCGGCCGGGGATCACTGAGGCGACTGCGGACATCTCGCCGGACGATCTGGTCGTCATCGCCGAGGAGTCCCACGGAAAGGTGCTCGCCGTCGGCCGCGCCCGCGTCGACGGCGCGGAGATGGCCGGGAATGAGGGGAAGGTCGTCGACTCGCTACACCACGTCGGCGACGAACTCTACGAGTTCACCGGGTAGGCCGTACCGCGGCAGCGAGCGGAACGAATGCCAAAAACTGGTCGTTGACTGCAGCTACGTGCCTTGAATGTCGGAGTAACCACTGTTCCACCCCTTGTCACTGCTAGGAATACTAGCACCTAAGAGACGTTTGTCCACTAGGCCTATGTAGTGATTCGTGGTACCACGAGACCGTGATGATCGAGACGACAGTCGAATCGGTCGACCTCAGTTCGCCGCCGCCGATCGCCCCTGAAACGCCCGTGACCGAAGCGGCCCGCTCCCTCCGTCGGCCACCGGTGTCCGCGCTCCCCGTCCTCGAGGACGAGTCGGTCGTCGGCATCGTCACCGAATCGGATATCGTCGCACTGGTCGCGGAAACGGCCGAACGCCCGGCGACTCGAGTGATCATGTCGTCGCCGGTGACGACGGTTTCGCCGACTGCGACGATCGCCGACGCCGCCGAAACGATGCGCACGAACGGCGTCAAACACCTCCCCGTTGTCAGCGACGGCGTCTACCGCGGCCTGCTTTCGGTTCACACCTTGGCTCCGTACCTGCCGCGTCACCGCCTCACAATCGAGTGGCAGGACGAGCCGATGCGCTTGGGCGCAACTGAGGGGCAGACACTCACTGTGGTCGACTGAGTCGGGGCGTCACTCCGAGACTTCGTCGAGCGACCCCGCGGTAAACGCACCCTCGTACCGTCCGAGGGTGTCCCTGTAGCCCCGTTTCGCGAGGTCGTAGGTCTCCCGGAGAGCCGCGATCGGCGTCTCGGTCGCGTCGAGTCGCAGATCGTTGTACGGCGGCTCGACGGCGTGTGACTCCGTCGTCTCGACGACCACCGCCGCGCTCTGGACCGACAGTTCCTCGCGTTTGTCCCCGCCCTCGAGGTCGCCGGCCGCCAACGCGTCGATCAGCCGCTTCGCGAGCGGGTCGGTCTCGACATCCGCCGTGACGGCGCGCGGACCGGTCGCGCGGTCCGTCGCGTCGTGGACCGCGTTGGCCGCGTAGGCCTCGGCGGTCGCCTCGAGAACGGCGTCGCCGGTCAGCATGTTCCCCGCGACGGTGAAGTGGTCGCCCTCGCGGTGGCCGTACTCGTCGACGCACTCGCGCCCGGAAAAGGCGAATGTCGTCTCGCCGTCGACGCCGTGGAGTTGGCGCTGTGGCGCGCTGTCGTCGGCGTTGAGCAGGGCCTGAAGGGCGTCGTCGACGGCCAATCCGTCGTCGATGTACTCGATGCCGCGCGCGCCGAGATCGACGTTGACGAGACTTTGGGTGGCGACGGCACCGCTGTCGCTGACGAACGGACACAGCGTCCCCACGCCGGGCAACCGCGTCGTGACCGCGACGCCGAAGCGGCGGTGGCGGTCACCGCGCTCGGTCTCGTACTCCTCGCGGACGCAGATGCTGAACGTCATAATTTGCGCGTGGCGTCTGCGGCTGAAAAAGCTATGGACGACCAGTCTCGTCTCGGACGACGGGACGCTTTCGGTCGGCTCCTCGCCGCCACGGAGACGTGGGCGATCCGTCGCCCGCACGGACAGTCCTGCCGCCGGGACCGTGTCTGACGTAAGAACTATACTGACGGCGGCGGTGGATACCGCCAATGGGACTCATGAGCAAAATTCTCGGCGGCAGCCAGTCTCGGTCCGTCGAGGACTACTCGGAACTGAACCTCGAGGACGTCTCGACGGGCTCCGCCGAGGCGGCGATGCAGGTACACATCGCGGAGGTCGGCAGTCAGGCCGATGCGATCGATATCAAAGACGCTGTCTACGATGGCGACATCGTCATCGCGGACATCACGCGCTTGCGGACCGAGGATAGTACCGTCGAACACATCGTCGACGAACTCCGACAGGTCGCCGAGGAAGTCGACGGCGACATTGTCCGGAAGGGCGAGGATCAGATGATCATTACGCCCACGGGCGTCCATATCAGCCGCGAAAAGCTGGGCCAGAAGCTCTAACCGCGGTCCTCGACTGGCGTTTCTCACGACCGTTCTCTCTTCGGTGTCGCGTTCGCCGCTTTGGGACTGGTCTCGGCGAGCCGAGCGGTGACGCCGCTCGTGGATGACTGCGTCGCATAAAATCAACAGGTACTGTCGCGTCACCGGGGGCGACGCGTTCTTCTGAATTTACGTGCGCGTGACGTTCGTCGCGCGCGGCCCCTTGGGGGCCTGTTCGATATCGAATTCGATGTCTGTGCCTTCTTCGAGATCCGGACCGCCAACATCTTCCATGTGGAAGAATACGTCGTCGTCCGCGTCGTCCGTCTCAATGAAACCGTAGCCGCCTGTGTCGTTGAAGAAATCAACGCTTCCTTTCGCCATTACAAACAAACGTAGGATCGATCGGGGAATAAGACTTCCGAGGGTCACGGTATCACGACCGTCGACCCGGTCCCCGATCGCTGTGACGGGTCGGTCGGCTGCGGCACCGAAGCGAGCGATGCTCGCCGGCCGTCCGCGGGTGTGTGGAATTTTCACCCGGCGGGAATTCCCGTCTCCAGTTATGCCGCATGCGGCCGTCCAAACCAGTATGTCGGGCTTTCGTGCAACGGTCGTCGTCGACGAACCGGCGGACTGTCCGGTGGCCGATGTCTCCGCCTCCCTTGAGGACCCGGTCGAATCGGTTTCCCGGTCGTCGCAGACGACGGCCGAGGGAACGGTCGTCGAGGAGTTCGGCGTCGACGCGGACGCCTCGCTCGAGGGGGAGTACGACGTCGAACTGACACCGGTCCAGTCCAACGACCGAGAAGCGATCTATCGGTTCGAGCGCGACAGCGCCGCCGACTGTGCCTGTGAGGTCATCGAGGGAACGGGAACGCCGGTCTCGTCGGTTCGCGCCCAGAACGGGGCGTTGCTCCTCTCCTTTCGAACCCTCGAGTTGGCCGAGATCGCCGATATCGTCGACCAACTGCGCGCGTATTTCGACGGCGTCGTCGTCGAGGAACTCACGCAGGACCACGAGGACGTTTCCGCCGACCCGGTCGTCGTCGACCGCGAGAAACTCACGACCAGACAGCGGGAGATCATCGAAACGGCCCACGAGATGGGCTACTTCGACTATCCGAAGGGCGCGAACGCGACGGATGTCGCCGAGGAACTCGGCGTCGCGCGGTCGACGTTCACCGAACATCTGGCGGCCGCCCAGACGAAGCTGATGGACGCCATTCTCGAGGCAGAGGGGTGTTGACGGTGACCGACCGCGCCGTCCCAGTGCTCCGGTGACGGCTCCGTTTCTGCGTGGGGCATGCCAGAACTGTCGGACGAGCGCCGACGAGTCTGCGGGGCGGGCGCGCCGTGACTCGGCTCCGTCTCGGGTCTTTCGGCCGTGGCGGGGTCCGCGGCGGCCGTCTCCGACCGATCCGGATGCGGCTTCGGCCACCTATCCTAACGAAAAACAATTATAGTCGTTCGGCCGGTCATCGACTGACTGTCTGTTCGTTCGATCACGAAACGAGCGTTCGTCCGTAGTCGTAAAACCGGCAAACCCGAACATCACCGGTATCGATCGCCGGCACCGGGCAAACGATAATGCTTTTCCATTGGCGTCCGAAATTCCTGACTATGTCTGACGACCTCAAGAAAGGGCTCGAGGGTGTGTTGGTTGCCGAATCGGAGCTCAGTTCGATCGACGGCGATGCCGGTCGGCTGATCTACCGCGGCTACACGATCGAGGACCTCGCTCGCGGCGCGAGCTACGAGGAAGTCCTCTATCTGCTCTGGAACGGTCACCTCCCGACCGAGGACGAACTCGAGCCGTTTACCGACGCGCTCATGGACGAACGCGAGGTCGACGCCGACGTCCTCGCGACGATGGAGAAACTCGCCGACGCCGACGAACAGCCGATGGCCGCGCTCCGGACCGCAGTCTCGATGTTCTCGGCCTACGAACCCGAAGACGACGCCGATCCCGAGGATCTCGAGGCGACGCTCCGGAAGGGTCGTCGAATCACGGCCAAGATTCCGACCGCGCTCGCGGCCTTCGAGCGCTACCGCCTCGGCGAGGACCCCGTCGATCCTCACCCCGATCTGGGTCTCGCCGCGAACTTCCTCTATATGCTGACCGGCGAGGAGCCCGACGAGATCGCCGCCGAAACCTTCGATCAGGCGCTGATCCTCCACGCCGACCACGGGCTGAACGCCTCGACGTTTACCTCGATGGTCATCGGCTCGACGATGGCCGACATCTACAGTGCCGTCACCGGCGGCATCAGCGCCCTTTCGGGACCGCTTCACGGCGGCGCGAATCAGGACGTCATGGAGGTCTTGATCGAGATCGACGAGAGCGACCTCGACCACCGCGCGTGGGTCGAGCAGGCGACCGAAGAGGGCCGTCGTATCCCCGGGTTCGGCCACCGTGTCTACAACGTCAAGGACCCTCGCGCGAAGATCCTTCAGGAACGCAGCAAGGAACTCGCCGAAAACGGCGAGGACAAGTGGTACAACTACACCACCACCATCGAACAGTACCTCTCCGAGGAGAAGGGCCTCACCGAGAAGGGGATCGCTCCGAACGTCGACTTCTACTCCGGCTCCGTCTACTATCAACTCGGCATCCCGATCGACATGTACACGCCCATCTTCGCCATGAGCCGCGCCGGCGGCTGGATCGCCCACGTCCTCGAGTACCAGGACAGCAACCGTCTCATTCGTCCGCGCGCCCGCTACACCGGTCCACAGGACCAGGAGTTCGTTCCGCTCGAGGAGCGATAAACCTGCCCCCGGTTTCGCTGCCCTTTCCGTCCCGACACGTCAGTCTCACCGCTGCGATCGGTCCCATCGCCTCCCGTCGACGACGCCGAACGCGACCGGGCCGTTCCGGGGCCGTGTGAGGGGCTACGTTCCGGGGCCGATTTCTCGATCCGACCCCTCGAATGACGCCCGTCTGTCCCGCGTCTGACGACGACATCTTCCCGACGCCTGCTTGCGGTTTCACTTCCGCTCCGGGTGCATGAGTTTTATATGGTCACGGTGCGCTTCTCTATTCGCACGTCACACGCCGTGCATTCCCTGTATTCCCTGTCGTGTCATCCAGGTCGATGGCACATCCCTGTGCGGATCGGCGGGCCGTCGCCGGACCGCTGATCCCCGACAGTAATCCTTACACCCCACGCCGAGTAGACAGGCATATGCTGCAACTCGACGACATTCTCGAGGCACGCGAGCGGGTCCGGGAGACATCTCGACACACGCCGCTCGAGCACTCCCATACCTATTCATCGATGACCGGGGCGGATATCCACCTCAAACTGGAGAACTTCCAGCGTACGGGCTCGTTCAAGATCCGTGGGGCGACCAACCGGATCGCGACGCTCTCCGAGGCACAGACGGACGCGGGCGTGGTCACCGCGAGCGCGGGCAACCACGCACAGGGCGTCGCGCTCGCGGCCACGCGGTCCGGCGTCGACTCGAAGATCGTCATGCCCGAGCACGCGCCGATCTCGAAGGTCAAGGCAACCAAGAACTACGGGGCGGAGGTCGTCCTCTCCGGACAGGACTACAACGAAGCCGCCGAACGCGCCCACGAGATCGAACGCGCGGAGGACCGAACGTACGTCCACGCGTTCGACGACGAGTACGTCATGGCCGGGCAGGGGACGATCGGCCTCGAGATCCTAGAGGACTGCCCCGATGTCGATACGGTCGTCGTTCCCATCGGCGGCGGCGGGCTCATCAGCGGCATCGCGACCGCGATCAAGGAACAGAAACCCGAGACACGCGTCATCGGCGTCCAGGCCGATGGTGCCTCGAGCGTCGCGAAGTCGCTCGAGAAAGGCGAGCCTATCGCCCTCGACGGCGTCGACACCATCGCCGACGGCATCGCGACCCGTAGCGTCGGCGAGCGGACGTTCCCGCACATCCAGGAGTACGTCGACGAGGTCGTCACCGTCTCCGATCCCGAGATCGCCGTCGCCCTGGTCTACCTGCTCGAGCGGTCGAAGACCGTCGTCGAAGGGGCTGGCGCGGTCCCGCTCGCCGCCGTTCTCTTCGAGAAGTTCCAGTACGACGCGGACGAGACGATCGTCCCCGCGCTCTGTGGCGGGAACATCGACCTCAACACGCTGACGAACGTCATCGTTCGCGGTCTCGTCGAGACGGGCCGCTACCTGAAGATCCGGACCGTGCTGAAGGATCAGCCGGGCGCGCTCGAGGACCTCCTGGACGTCTTTACCGCCCACCAGGCCAACATCTACGCGATCCACCACGACCGGACCTCGCGAGAGGTCGAGATGAACGACACCGAAGTCGAGATCGAACTCGAGATGCGCGGCCCCGATCACGTCGATAACTTCCTTGCCGATCTGCGGGATTCGGGGTACCCGGTCGACGTGCTCGCCTGAGTGTGGCTGGGTGGCGACACGTCCCGTTTTCCGACCGGCGGGAATGTGACTTCGCCCGCTTTTATGCCACCTCGGTGTGAAGCTCCGAGTATGAAACGAATCATCGAAACTGACGATGCTCCTGCTGCAGTCGGTGCGTACAGTCAGGCGACCAGTAACGACTCGCTTGTCTTCACCGCCGGTCAGATTCCCATGACCGCCGACGGCGAGTTGCTCGACGACGAACCGATCGCAACCCAGACCGAGCAGGCCCTCTACAACCTCGACGCCGTCCTCGACGAAGCGGGTGCGAGCTACGAGGACGTTCTCAAAGTGACCGTCTTCCTCGGCGATATCGACGACTTCGAGGCGATGAACGAGGCCTACGCCGACTACTTCGATGACCAGCCGCCGGCCCGCAGCGCCGTCGAGGTCGCCGCGCTCCCGAAGGGCGTCGGCGTCGAGATCGAAGCCATCGCGTCCGTCGAAGACGAGTGAGGGCGACGTGAGCGGCTATCCCGCCGGGAAGATGGGACTCGATCCCCGGGCCAAATCCGTCGCCCTGTGGGGCGTCATCGGCTGCCTGTCGTTTCTGGTGCTCGTCCAGGGCTACGCCCTGCTCGTCGAGCCGCTCGTGACGATCACGCGAGCGCTGGGGCTCGCACTGCTGGTCGGCTTCGGTGCGGGAACCGGAGCATACGTGCTCGAGCCGCGACTCGCCGCGTGGGCAGCCGACCGCGGGACGGGAAACGGATCTCGTAAGGGTTAAACGACAGACGCGGTTAGGACAATCCGAGCCAGGATGGCCGAACGGTAAGGCGCACGCCTGGAAAGCGTGTTCCCTTTGGGATTCAGGGTTCAAATCCCTGTCCTGGCGTTTTCGTGATTTTATTTGCTACGAGCGACGCGTAGCGTCGCGAGTAATCAAAACCCACGAAACGACACACGGGATTCGAACACGCGAGTCGCAGCGGCCGAACGGAGTGAGGCCGATCGTCTCGCAACTGTTCAAATCCCTGTCCTGGCGTTTTTCGTCGCGAACAGCGTCGTGAGCGACAGGTCGCCGATCGCGTTCGAAGGGGAAGGTACGGAAGAGCGTGTTACCGCTCGCGGTCGACAGGGGGGTCGGCCGCGATCCAGCAGCGGGGGCCATCCGGATCGCCGAGTTTCGGCCGGCCGTAGTGACACACCACCAGTTCGTACCGGTCGTCCACGATGACCCCGACGGGAACGTCACCTGGATCGGGTATCGTAACGAGGTCCGTACCGGTCGCTCGACTCGAGGTAAGCGCGTCATACTACTGTGTGTGGGTGTCGTCCGAACCGGTATTTCGCGTGGGCGAGCGATGGGTCTCCTCGAGCCGTCGGCAGCCCCGGCCGGTCCGGACGACCGCGACCGGACGTTCCTTTGTGCTGGCCGCCCGACGGTCGAGTATGTGCGGACGCTATACGCTCGTCGCTGAGGAAGACGCCCTCGAGGCGCGGTTCGACGCCCGGTTTCGGGACGCGGAGTTCACGACGCGGTACAACATGGCTCCGGGACAGGACCTTCCGGTGATCACGGACGCGGAGCCGGCGACGTTCCAGCGACTCGAGTGGGGGCTGGTCCCGTCGTGGGCCGACGACGACAGCGGCGGGCTGATCAATGCGCGGGCCGAGTCCGTCGACGAGAAGCCGAGCTTTCGGGAGGCCTATGAGGGACGGCGGTGTACTCGCGAGTCGAACGAGCGAGCGCTCGACACGCCTTCGGCGGGTCGGTGTCTCGTTCCCGCGGACGGGTTCTACGAGTGGGTCGAGACTGACGATGGGAAACGTCCCTATCGGGTCACCTTCGAGGACGAACGGGTGTTCGCGATGGCAGGATTGTGGGAGCGCTGGGAACCGGAGACGACCCAGACGGGACTCGACGCCTTCGGGGGCGGCGTCGACGACGGGAGCGAACGCGGCCCACTCGAGACGTTTACGATCATCACGACCGAGCCCAACACCCTCATTTCGGACCTCCATCATCGGATGGCAGTGATCCTCGACCCCGACGCCGAACGGCGGTGGCTATCGGGCGAGGCCGGCCGGGCGGTCCTCGAGCCGTATCCGGCCGACGAGATGCGGGCGTATCCGGTCTCGACGGCGGTCAACGATCCGGCAACGGACGAGTCATCGCTGATCGACCCGCTCGAGACTGCCTGACCGTCCCGTTCCAACGCATATATGGTTTAGGTCTGCCTAATCCGTCCACATGGAACTGACGAGGCGAGACGCGGTCGCCGCGCTGTCTGCGCTCGGCCTCGGGGGGACGTTGGCGGGCTGTGTCGCCCCGCCCGGCTCGGAGCCGGTCGATACCGATCGGCTCCGCGAGACGCTGGTCGCGGCCGCCGAAGTCGTCTACCCGAGCGAGGTGTCCGGGATCGAACCGTTCGTCACGGCCTTCCTCGAGGGACGGCTCGCGGACCGGGCCCACGTCGCGGGGCTCGAAGAGGCGGTGGCGGAACTGGACGGAAACGCACGAGTCTGGTACGACGCCGAGTTCGCGGCGCTGTCGGTCGGCGACCGCGAGCAGGTACTGCGGAACGTGGGGGCCGACGACGCCGACGAGGACCCGTCGGGAACGGCGAGCGAACGGGTCCGGTACTACGTCGTCAACGATCTCCTGCTGGCGCTGTACGCTTCGCCGACCGGCGGCGAACTGGTCGGCCTCGAGAACCCGCAGGGCCACGCGGGCGGGATCGGGACCTATCAGCGGGGGCCGAACGCGTGAGTTGGGACCGTCCGCCGGCCGGTTCGGCGTCGCCGGTGACCGACGACGTCGACCGAACGCCGGTCGAAGACGCCGACGTCTGTGTTATCGGTGCGGGGCCGGCGGGCGGGATCGTCGCGGACCGCCTCGCCGGGGCCGGCCGTGAGGTCGTCGTTCTCGAGGCCGGGCCGCGGTTCGATCCCGACGATCGGCTCGCCAGACAGGAACGTGCGATCCGGCCCGCCTACGACCGCCCGGACGTCTGGGATGGCGATCCGGAGCGGGATGCCTACGAGTCCACCGGCGAGCGCTTCTACCCGCTGAACCACGCCCGCGCCCGCGGCGTCGGCGGCTCGACACTGCACTGGCAGGGGATGGTGATGCGGCTCCACGAGGACGACTTCGCTTCCGAAAGCGCCCGCGGCGTCGGGGCCGACTGGCCGATCGACTACGCGGACCTGCGGCCCTACTACGCCGCGGCCGAGCGGGAACTGGGCGTGGCAGGGGCCGACGACAATCCCTTCGCGCCGCCCCGGGAGGAGCCCCATCCGATGCCGGCCTTCCCACCCTCCTACAGCGATTCGCTGTTCGCCGAGGCCTGCGACGACCTCGAGATCGCGATGCACTCGGTGCCCAACGCCCGCAATTCGGAGGGGTACGACGACCGCAGCGCCTGCGTCGGCTACGGGACCTGCCAGCCGGTCTGTCCCTCGGGCGCGAAGTACGACGCGACGGTCCACGTCGAGCGCGCCGAGCGGAAGGGCGCGACGGTGATCGATCGCGCGCCGGTCCAGCGACTCGAACACGGCCCCGACGCGCTCGAGGCGGCCGTCTACGCGACGCCCGACGGCGACCGCTACCGTCAGTCGGCCGACGCCTTCGTCATCGCCTGCGGCGGCGTCGAGACGCCCCGACTGCTCTTGCTTTCGGAGTCGAGCCACTATCCCGACGGGCTGGCCAACTCGAGCGGGCTCGTCGGACGGTACTTCATGGACCACCTCTTCGCGGGCACCGGCGGGGTCCTCGATGAACCCACCCGGCAGAACCACGTCGGCTTCCTGACCAGCGAGTCCCACCAGTTCTACGACGAGGCCGACGCCGAACAGGCCCCGTTCAAGCTCGAGTTCTTCAACTACGACGGCCCCTCGCCCGTTGAGTTGGCGCTGACCGGCGACGACTGGGGCGACGACCTGCTCGCGCGGCTCCGCTCGGACTACGGCACCCACATCGGGATGGGCGGGCTCGTCGAACAGCTCCCCCGCGAGGACAGCTACGTCGGGCTCGATCCCTCGACGACCGACGATCACGGGAACCCGGTGCCCGACGTCCACTGGACCGTGGGCGACCGCGCGCTCGAGACGATCGAGCGCGTCAACGAGATTCAGGAACGAATCCTCGACGAACTCGGTGCGGAGATCACCTGGCAGGTCGGCCCCGAGGGGACGGGGCCGGCCTATCACCACATGGGGACGACCCGGATGGGGTCGGAGCCGACCGAGAGCGTCGTCGGCCCCGACCTGCGAACGCACGACCTCGAGAACTGCTGGATCGCCTCGAGCAGCGTTTTCCCGACCGGCGGGGCGATGAACCCGACGCTGACGATCGCGGCGCTGGCGCTGAAGGCCGCCGACCACGTGGAAAGTGCGTTCCGAAAGGCCGTCTGACGAATTGCGGCATCTCGCTCACCAAAATAAAGGCAGTTCTACATATAGTATGACACGCATAAAAATAAAACATTCTATCTTTATTAGTTAGAAAGTAACATAGTGTAGGAAGGATACATTCGTATTGAGGTGGTCATTGATGGCCAACTCCAATTCCGCTCCAGATCGATCGTACAGGACTAACCGACGCAAGGTGCTGAAACGGCTTGGATGTGCTGGTGCCGTCATCACGGCAAGTACCTCAGTCACCGCTGCAACTTCTGAAAGTCCGATCCAACCGGGCACGTACGCAACGTATGAAGTCCGCCGGAAACGGGCAGATGAACTGGAAGTCGAGTATACGGTTCGCAACGAGGTCGTCGACCGCGATGGGGATCGAGTCCACGTCAAGGTCGAGCGCGAGCGGGACTCGACGGCCGAAACCGGTCGGTACTCGGTTCCAGTTCGAACCTTCGAGCCGGTCGTTCCGAGAGGAGAGACGACCGTAGACCGCGTGAACAACGGAGTTCAACTGCAGGGCTCGGTTCGAGGTGGTTGGATCGAAACGACCACGGTTACGCTCGAACCGGACGAGAACGTCGACCGGTACGAGCTAGATGTCGAACTGCTTGAAACGTCCGGCGAAACACCAAGCCAATCGAAACGGGGATTCTGGCTGCTCCCGACGCTGCTTTCCCCTGACAAAGACGTCAAGTCGGTTGAAACGGACGATACCGCCGACTCGAATGGCGATAATTCTACTACTGCGACCGTCTCGGTGCAGTCGAACTCCGAGAGTTACACGGCCTCCTCGAAACTCGAAACGCATGTGTTTACCCCCATAGAGTTCCTGGCTGAGCCACTGAGACGGCTGAAAACAGCACCCTCTATTTGATTTATATATCTCTCANCGGCGGTCGAATTTTACGGATTTCTAATTGAATTCCCCGATTTTGAACCTACTGTCCTCCTGCGATTTCTGGGGGTAAACACATACCTCGAAACTATCGACAACGGCTTCGCCGAACAGACGGTGTGGACGAGCGAGATGACAGCTACGGGGGAAACGTCCGATTCGACGTTCGACGACTATTCGGGAGACTTCGACACTTCGACCCCGTTCGGCGCTTGGTCCTTAGATCGGACGGAGTTGGACGGAGACGTTCTTGGGGACACGGACGGCGTCTACGTCTGGGGAACCTCGCACTTCCGGGGAGCTTTCCCTTGGTCCTGTGGCGGAATCAGTCTTCCCGTCCAGCAGTGGAAAGGCCACAGCTCCCATAACCACAAAATCACCCACAGCGGTCACACGACTCTCCTCTACGGCGAGATCGAGACTGATTACTGTACGAGCGGCCGCAAGTGGTCCCAGTGGAAGGAAAAACAATTCTACGACGAGTCGACGGAGTACGATCACGGCACCACGCAGGACGAGTCGTGGTACATAATCGATTAGGCGACGAGACCTAAAAGCTGAGATCGAATCGGCTCGCGACGATGGTTTTTTCAGCCAGCCAATCCCATCATAAGATGGGTCTATGGTGCTGCAGAAAGCGACCAGAGCGCTGTCGATCGTAACCGTTTGCGCGTTCACGGTCGCGATCGGCGGTCACGTTACAGCGCTCGAACCGAGCCAGTCCGGATTGCTGTTCTACGCGACGATCCTCGCACTCGCGTACGTCGGCCTCGTCGACCTCCTCGTCGGCGTCGACTGGCTAGCCGTCGCCTGCGGTGTCGTGTTACTTGTTCTCGGCGTACGAGAGTTCTCCCTGTTCCCGTACCTCGCGCCCACGGGCATGGTGCTGATCGTCGACGGGATCGGTTCGGCCGTCCCGTCTCCCGTAGGGGTAACGGCTGACGAGTCCCCATGATGTCGCTCCCGCTATGAACGGGTTTAGGCGAACCTAAACGCATAAATACGGCCAGCAGAGAGTACCGCCAATGAGTAGTGGGGATCAGTCCGAATCGGACGTGACGGACGAACGCGGCGGCCGAAGCGACCGCGACGAGTTCACCTTCGAGGATGTCAGCGTCGTCATGGGCACCTATAACGAGGAGGAAGCGATCGGCAAAGTACTGACCGACATCGACGAGGTCACCGACGGGAAGGCGGAGGTCGTCTGCGTCGACGGCTCGTCGGATCGAACCCCAGAAATCGCCCGCGACCACGGCGCGACGGTCATCGAGCAGGAACCACAGGGATACGGCGTCGCCGTGCGCGCGGCAATCTTAGAGCCCGATCGTCCGATCGTCGTCACGACCGACTGCGACGACACCTACCCGATGGAGCAACTGCCCGAGTTCCTCGCCCTGATCAACGACGGCCACGATGTCGTCAGCGGCGATCGACTCTACCACGGAGCGGACGCAATGCCCGGATTCAATCGCTTCGGCAATCAGGTCTTCGCGGCGGTCGCAAGCGTTCTGATGGGCACTCGCGTCCACGACACGACGACCGGCATGCGGGCCTACCGTCGCGACGTCGTCGAGTCGATCGAGTGGACCGAGAATACCGGCCTCTCCGCCGAACTCCTTATCCGCCCGCTGCTGCGGGGCTACGACGTTCGCGAACACCCCATCGAGTACCGCGAACGCGCCGGTCAGACGAAGCTCGATCCGCTGCAGGGCGGGCTCGAGATCGCACGCTCGATCGTCAAGGTCTCGCTCGAGGAGCGACTCCGCGAACTGCCACACCGACCGGCGCAGTAGTCACGGCCGGTTCCTCCGTCCCGAAGCGCGGCGTCGCGCCACAGCCACTCGACCTGGGAACCCGGGCCGCGGTCGACACACGCCTCAGTCTCGGTTGCGATCCAGCGCGGTGAGGTCGGTCCGAACGAACGTGCCGTCCGGCGCGCTCTCGGGAAGATACGCCGCTTCGCCACCGCACTCTCGAATCGCGCTACACCGTTCCACGCTGGGCGTCAGCGCCCGCACCGTCCCGTCTTCCGTCTGTACCGGCAACTCGAGGTCATAGCTGTAACTGTTTCCGGGTCCGCGGTCGACGAAGACGGTCAGTGCGATGTCGTCTCGCGCCCCGACGGGAACCGTGCTGTTGGTGTCCCAGCCCGTCCCGCGCAATCGCACCGCGTCGGCAGTGACGAGCAGTTGCGCCTCGGACGCGGTCGAGACGGTGTCGGCGGCGTAGGTCTCGCTGGCCTCGTCGGTGGTGACGGTCGCAGTGACGCTGTCGGCCGCCTCCGGGACGCCAACGCTCACGTTCAGCGCGACCGTCTCGCCGGCGACCCGATCGACCCGCTGGAGACGGGCACCCTGCGGCGATCCGGCGTGGGGTGCCCAGGTCCCCCGGTACGCGAGTCGGTACAGCGAGCGGTCGGGATACGCGTCGGCCACGTCGAACGGTCGCTCGTCGAGGGCGTAGACGCGCTCCCCGTCGAACCCGGGGTCGTTACGAAGCACCTGTAACGGGTGGGCGAGCCAGTCGCCGTACGGCGTCGGCAGGTAGACGACCGCTGGCTCCTCGATCGTCCCGTCGAGCGGGTCGTAGACCCGATCGTAGGTCTCGGTGACGGCCTCGTTTCGCTCGAGTGTCCCGTCGAGGGTGGTTGCGGTCACCCCGCCGACCGCGAGCGCGCTTACGAGCACTACTGCGACGACGGCTGTCCGCGCGCCCTGCGGTGAGAGGGATCGGTCGGCACGTCGGCGGACGGCGTCGAACAGCGCCAGCGCGCCGACGGCGGCGAAAGCCGCGACCGGGAGCAGGAGATCGAAGTGGTAGTAGGGACCGTGAGTGGCGATCAGCCCGGTTCCGGCGCGGTCGATGTCGCCGAGGATGTTGAAGTTCCCCCAGAAGTAGACGTTGCCGCCGGTGATCGTGAGCACCTGGCCGGCGAGGATCGCCGCGCGTGCTGAGAGGCCGCGGCGGACTGCGACGCCGATTCCGACCGCGGCCAGCGCCGCGCCCAGCAGTCCGCCGACGAGCCACTTGGTGACAAACGACCGCAGTACCAGCGCGTTCGACCGGAGCGCGAGTCCGACGGTATACTCGATCTCGTGCTCGAGGATCCGCCGCCGACCGAATCCAAGCCCGTCGAGCGGGGCGAACGCCTCGTAGGGAAACAACAGCGGCGACCCAGTCACGACGGCGTTATAGCTCAGCGCCAGTCCGACGCCGCCAAGTCCGAGTACCGCCGTCGTGGCCTGCCTGGGGAGCACACCCCGGAAATCACGGGACAGGGACCAGCACGCGTGGCCGATGAAGGGGACGGCGAACAGGATGGCGGTGTACGGTCGCGCGAAGAAGGCCGCGCCGATCGCGGCACCGGCGGCACCGGCAAATCGCAGGTCGTCCGTCCGGTCGGCCCTGAGATAGGCGTAGGCGAAGGTCAAGTTGAGCATCGCCGTCGGCGCGTACGGCAGGAACACCGCCGTCTCGATCAGGAACAGCGGCGAACACAACACTGCGACGGCGGCGACGAGGCCGGTCCGTCGATCGAAGACCTCGCGACCGACCAGCGCCACGAGCGCGAGAATAGCGGCGGCGAGTCCCGGGAGCACGAGCCGGGAGCCACCCGCGAGCTTGCCGATCGCGAAGATCGCCGCGGGAACCGGCGAGTACTTGGGGTAGAGCCGGTCGCCGTCCTCGACGAAGAACCAGGGACGGAAGGCGTCCTCGACGGGCGGCCGGACGAACAGTCGGCCCTCGAGCAACATCGACGCCTGCTGGAGGTAGACCCCTTCGTCGTGGTTGAGCGAGTGGTACGGAAAGGTCCGCGTCGCGATCAGCCAGACGGCGACGGCACCGGTGATCGCGACGAGGGCAACCGCGGCCTGCCACCGTCGCTTTCTCACCGTGGTCACCGCCCGTCGGATTACCGGTGTCACGTTCGTCATCGTCCGTCCTGTGCGAGCATGACGGCCATCGACAGCCCCGAGATGGCAACCAACACGAGCGCCGGGACCGCCGCCTGTCCGTAGAGACCCGCTTCCTTAACCCGCCAGATGTACGTCACCAGCGTCTCGAAGCCCAGCGGACGCAACATCAGCGTCGCCGGCAGTTCCTTCATCGTGGTCAGAAAGACCAGTGCGGCCCCAGCGGCCACGCCCGGGAGGATCAGCGGGAGGGTCACCGTTCGGAAGGCGTTCAAGCGCGATCGGCCGAGGGTTCGGGCCGCTTCGACTAACTTCTGGTCGACCTGCAGCGTCGACGTCCGGATCGATCCGATCGCCTGGGGCATGAATCGGACGACGTAGGCGAAGATCAGCAGCGGGACCGTCTTGTAGATCGACGGTCGCACGTCGAGGCTGAAACTGAGCAACGCGATCGCCAGCACGATTCCCGGCGTCGCGTAGCCGACGTAGGGGGCTCGATCGGCCAGCGTGGCTATCCGCGAGTCGGTGGTCGCCGATCCGATCGCGATCGGCAGCGCCACGAGGATAGAGACCGCGGCAGCCAGCAAAGCGACGTACGCCGAGTTGAACCCGTATTCCCAGTCGAAGCTCAGGCGGCCGACCTGATAGCCGGGGCCGCCCGTGTTCAGCCACATCCAGAAGATGGCGATCGGGAGCACGATCGCGAGCAGGGCGATCACGACCGGCAACAGCAGAGCCGGATATCGCCACGCGCCGAGTTCGAGGTCGGCGGTGCCGCGATCGCCGCTGCTCTCGTACGCGCCCGATTCGTCGACCCCGATCCGTGACTCGATCGCGAGGATGATCGCGGTCACCGTCAACAGCTGCAGCGACAGCAACGCGGCGTAGTCGCGGGCGAAGGCGTTGTATCTGGCATAGATGAACTGCGTGAACACCTCGACGCGCATGATGTTCGGCGTCCCGAAGTCAGCGAGGGCGTACAGCGCTACGAGCAAGGCACCGGCCGCGACTCCCGGCAGGATTTGGGGAAGGGTGATCCGACGGAACGCCTCCCAGCGGCCCGAGTTGAGCGTGCGAGCGGCCTCCACGAGCGAGCCGTCCATCGAAAGCAGGGAGGCACGCGTCGTCAGGAACACGTAGGGATAGGTATACAGCGTCAGTACGAACGCGGCACCGGCGAAGCCGTAGACCGAGGGGAGCGAATCGACGCCTAGCGGCTCGAGGAAGCCGACGAGTTCGCCCTGCGGACCGAACGCCGAGACGAACGCGAACGCGCCGAGATAGCTCGGGACGGCCAGCGGGAGCGCGATGAGGACGGTCCAGAACCGGGGGAACGGAATCTCCCCCTGGACCGTCAACACCGCGAGCGGCACGCCGATGACGATACTCGCCCCCGTCACGATCGCGACGAGGGCGACGCTCCGGCCCAGTACTTCGAGCGTCCGGGGGTCGACGGAGAGTTCGAACGCTCGCGTGCCGAGTCCGACGGCATCGACCACCAGCCAGAGCAACGGGAACACGAGAACGGCTGCGATAGCTGCGGCGAGGAAGGTGAGTCCGACGCCGGCGGCACCGCTATCGCCGTCACCCGCTCGTTCGACTGCTCTCGCAACGCGTTCCCGACCGCTCATCCCGAGACGCCGGCGTCGTCCATCAACTCGAGGGTCGGCTCGATGTTCGCCAGTTCTGCGAGATCGATTTCAGGCGGGCTCAGGTCGCCGATCGAGGGGAGGCCGCCGACCGGATCGACGCCGTCGATCATCGGGTAGGCGAAACTGATCGTTGCGAAGAACTCCTGTGCCTCCGCCGACAGCAGGTGACGGACGAAGTCGTCCACCAGGTCGCCGCGCTGGGTGCCCTGTACCTTCAGTGCGCCGGCGACGTTGATCAATGCCCCGGCGTCGCCTTCGGTGAAGGCCAGATCGATCGGGGCGTCCGGCCGCTTGTTCTTGACCCGCATGGCGTAGTAGTGGTTGGCGAAGCCGGCCGACTGGGAACCGTTGGCGACCGCCTGAGAGACGGCGTACTCGTCGCTGTATCGTTCAGCCCCGGCATCTTTCATACTGCGCAGCCAGTTGCGGGTCTCGTCGTCGCCGCGGAGCAGCCGCATAGCCGTCACGAACGATTTGAACGCACCGTAGGTCGGAGCCCAGCCCATCGAGTCCTGTAGCGCGCTCGTGTTGGGGAAGTCCTGAACGGTGTTCGGAACGTCCGATTCGCTCAATTGGTTCGTGTTGTACGGGACGGCACGTGCGCGCCCGGCGACGCCGGCCCACGCGTTGTCGTCGCCGACGAACTGGCTGTTCCCGACCGCGTCGACCGCCTCGTCCGACAGCGGTTCGTAGGCGTCGTTTGCCGCGACGAACCCGAGCGAACTGGCGTCGATCGACCAGAACACGTCGGCCTGCGACGCGCCGGAGTCGGCCTCCTCGACGATGGTTTGGGCCAGCGATGCCGAGTTGTTATCGGTCGGATAGACCTCGAAGTCAGGGTAAATATCCTGGAGCATCTCCACGAACTCGTAGTAGATTCCCCCTTCGCCGCCGCCGATGTAGAGCGCGAGCTCCCCCGAGAGCTCCGGTAACTCCTCGATAGAGGTCCCGCCCGGTGCCGGTCGACCGTCGACCAGCGATCCGGAGCCCCGAAACTCCGAAAGCGACGGGATGTCCGCCCCCTCGTCGTCGCCGAAAATCCCGAGACAGCCCGCAAGCGACGCAGCGCTGAACGCGGAGCCGACCTGTAACGCTCGGCGACGCGAAACCCCCTGATCATCCTGCTCGTCGTTCATACTCGGTTTAGGTTAACCTAAAAACTTATAGTTGACGATTCAGTCGTCCGCGACGACGCGCTCGCGGCCGGCCGCGAGACCGGACGCCGGGCGCAGCGTCGCCAGACAGTCGAGCCAGTCGCGCATGTGTTCGCCGACGTAATTGAAGAACGCACCGTTGTTGTACGCCTCCCAATCTCCATCGGCGAGTTCGTCCGCCATGGCCTCGAAGACACCGGCATAGGAGTCCGCGTCGCCGCCGACGTCGTCGATCACGCGCCAGAGGTGTTCGTTGAGTTCGAGACCCGGTACTTCGTTGTTGAGATCGTCGAAGGTGCTCCGGGGAGCCTTGTTGTGCTCACACAGCGGCGCGCCGTTGTAAATCCGCGTGCCGAGCACGTCGCAGGCGCGCTTGAGGAAGACGCCCGACCAGATGTCGTCGAACCGGCCCACGTCCCACTCGTTGTCGTCCATCGGGAGCTGGTAAAACGCGGGGATGACCTCGCGGCGAAAGGCGAGGTTCATCGAGCAGACGGTGAGGTAGTTGCCCCGATCGGCGACGAAATCGTCGCCGAAGTCGTCGCTCGAGGTCCGAGTCTGGGCCTGCCCCTCGAGGTCGCCGTCCATGAGGATGCGGACGGCGTCTAAGTCGGGGACGTTGGTCCACAGGCCCTGCGAGGCGACGACCTCGCCGCCGCCGATCTCGGTCGTGTCGGTCTCGACGGTCTCGCCCATCGCCGAGTAGGGGTAGCCACGCGGGTAGAGCCCGTGAACGTCGGCGTTCTGGTAGAGAACGTTGACCCACTGCTCGTCGGAGGAAACCGACTCGATCTCGCCCTCGAAAGCGAGGTTCGCCATGTGAGTGCCGAAGAAATCCTCGTCGGGATGGGGGAGCGTGTCGTCGTCGATGAAGAAGCCGTAGTCGAACTCGTCGTGAGTCCACATGTAGAGCAGGCCGAAACTCGTCTCGGCGTGGCTCGCCGCCGGGACGACGTGGCCGTACTCGGAGACGCCGTGCTCGGCGTACCACTCCTCGCGGCGGCTGCCGTCGAAGACCTCGCCGGAGACGCCTTCGTCCTCGAGCATGGCCGCCATCTCGTCGGTCTCACAGAAGTCCTCGGTAACGAGGACGACGTGCAATCGGTCGAGATCGAAACCGTGGTTGCGGGCGTTCGCGAAGTACGAGCGCATACACTCGTACTCCCGGATCGTCGGGACGACGACGCAGATATCCTGGCTCATTGCTCCGCAATCTTTTAGGCTCGCCTAAAAGCTTGTCGGTCTCCCGCGTCGCCCCCGTCCGCCGTCGCCTCCGAGACGGAGAGTCCCAGCGAGGCGACCGCACCGCCCCCGCCGACCAGCGTCACACCGTTTTTCAGCGCGTGATCGACGATCGCCGCGGCCAGCGCCGTGCTCGCCCCGATCGGGGTGAGCCCGACCACGAGCGCCGTGAACGCGGCCTCGTAAAGCCCGACGCCGCCCTGTGACAGCGGGAGGACCTTCGCGAGGTTTCCCACGCTGACCGCCAGCGTCCCGACGGCCAGCAGGGGCCAGGTCGCCAGCCCGCTGCCCAGCGCCGCAAGCACGAGCACCGCCGTGAGAACGTCGAGTATCCACACCACCAGGCTTCCGACGCCGATCGCCGCGACCGCTTTCGGCTGACGGGCGACTATCTGTACGTCGCCCGCGAATCGGAGTCCGGCCTCGAGCGCCCCCGCGAGACGCGGCCGGCCGTCCGCTCGCGTCCGGAGCCACGCACTAAGACCGTGATCGGCTCGAGCGGACGTGACGACGACGATGCCGACGCCGACGGTCGCCGTGCTCACGGCCGCCGCGGCGACGAGAGCGGTCCGCGCACCGCCGGCCGCCGCGACGATCTCGAGCGGTCCGGTCCCGCCACCCAGCGCGAGCCAGCCGGTCGCCAGCCCCGCGAGCGCGGCGATCGTGGCCAGATCGAACATCCGTTCGACGGCCAGCGACGCGAACCCGGCGGCGTAGGGGATATCGCGGCGGGTCCGCATCACGTACGCGCGAACCGCATCGCCGGCCCGCGCGGGAATCGCGAGGTTCGCCGTCTGACTGACGAAGACGGCCAGCGTCGGTCCGACCGTCCCCACCTGATACCCCATCGCGGCGAGCACGTCGCCGTACCGGCGACCTCGTAGCGGCCACGAGGCAGCGTAGACGGCGACTGCGACCCCGATCACGAACGGATCGGCGCTCGATATTTCGGCCACAACGGTCCGGAGATCGATCCCTCGGAGGGCGACGAGCAGGCCCACGAGGACGAGCACCGTTCCCACGATCGTCAGCCGACGGCGAGTCAGCGCCGTAGCGAGCCGCTTGCTCGCTGCTCGTCCGCACCCTCCCCGCGACCCGCGGTCGGCGTCTCGCGAGTCCGGTCCTTCGCCCCCGTCGTTCATGCCCGGGACCTTCGAGTCCAGATATTTAAGCCCACCTAAAACACCGCCTGGCGGGGGATAACATCACTCTCGAGTATGTTTTTCGGAGCAGAGAACGATGGCAGCCGGTCGGTGAAGCGTGGGGCCTCTCGGCTTACTGCAGTTCGTCGCTGATCTCGCGGGTCGCCCGTCGCACCGCCTCGTCGCTCGAGCGGCGGGGCTCCCAGCCAAGCGCGGCGAGTTTCTCGATCGAGAGGCGCATCTTCGGCACGTCGCCCGTCCAGCCCCGTTCGCCGCCGGTGTACTCGCGGTCGGGGTCGACGCCCAACTCCTCGGCGACGATGGTCGCGATCCGGTCGACCGAGGTCGTCGTCCGCGTGCCGAGATTGTAGGTGTTCATCGGCCGATCGGCGTGTTCGATCACATGACAGATCGCATCGAGACAGTCCTCGACGTGCAGATAGGACTTCTCCTGTCGCCCGTCGCCGAGAATCGTCAGGTGCTCGGGGTCGTCCTGTAGCTTCTCGATGAAATCCGGGATGACCGCCCCGCGGAGACGCGGGCCGACCACGTTCGCAAAGCGGAAGTTCCAGACGGTGAGGTCGTGGCTGTGGGCCCGCGCCGAGAGTAACCCCTCGTCCGCGAGTTTGCTCGCCCCGTAGGCGCTGATCGGCTCGAGGGGGGCGTAGTCCTCCGGCGTCGGCCGAGGAGCCTCGCCGTAGACCGTCGAGGAAGAGGTGTACGCGATCTCCGTGACCCCCGCGTCGGCCATCGCCTCGAGGATGTTGCGCGTCATCCGCGTATTGGCATCGAACTGGGCGTGGGGCCGGTCCGTGTCGACGTGTTTCGACGCCGCGAGATGGACGACGAGATCGATATCGTCGAGATGGCCGTCGAGGGCGTCGGGGTCGGTGAGGTCGGCCGCGATGAAGTCGGCGGCTTCGGGGACTCGGCTTCGGTCGCCGTTCGAGCAGTCGTCGACGACCGTGACGGTCGCGCCGTCGGCGAGCAGGCGTTCGGTCAGGTGGGAACCGATGAACCCGGCTCCGCCCGTGACGAGTACGGCTCGGCGTGAGAGGGACATGGTCGATGGTTCATTGGCGTGATGTTAATCCTGTTGTCTTTCACGCGGCTCATCCGAGCGGTTCAAGGACTTATGTGACACAAGCTGAGATCTAGATTACCAGTGACTTTCCCTGACGACGTTGATACGAGTACGGTTCTGTCCGGGTACAGTGATCCGTTCGGGTCGGACGCGGCGGCAACGCTTTCGCGCCACCCGTTAGAATCGATCGAAACCGAGTTCCCGCATTTCGTTCGCTCGGTCGACTCGCCGGCTGGGGTCGAGCGACCGACGGAGCAACATCCGGTGTTTTACGGCTGCTACGACTGGCACTCGGCGGTACACAGCCATTGGTCGCTCGTTCGTCAGCTTCGGCTGTTCGACGACCATCCCGCACGATCCGAAATCGTCGCGAGTCTCGATGCTCGGTTTACCGCCGACAACATCGCCCGCGAAGTCGACTTCTTCGACGCGAACGCGTCCTTCGAGAAACCGTACGGCTGGGCGTGGCTCTTACACCTCGCATCGGAGCTCTATCTCTGGGACGACGACCGCGCGGACGAATGGAAATCGGTCCTCGAGCCTCTAGAGCGGACGATCGTCTCACTGGTCGAATCCGACTTCCTGTCGCAGGACCGCCCCTTTAGAGTTGGTACCCACCAAAATTCGGCGTTTGCTCTGCACTGCATCCTCGACTACGCGAGGACGGTTGACGACGAGTCGCTGGAGGCGGCCGTTATCGAGACGGCACTCGAGTTCTTCGCCGACGACCGTGACGCACCCGTCGAGTACGAACCGCTCGGCTGGGACTTCCTGTCGCCGTCGCTGACGGAAGCGGACCTCATGCGACGCATCTACGACCGGGACGAGTTCGCAGTCTGGATCGACGGGTTCCTGCCGGACGTGACCGCCTCGCCGTACGATTCGATTCTCGAGCCCGTTTGTGTCGAGTCCGATCCCGACACGGACGTCGCGTACCACCTTCTCGGGTTGAACGTCTCGAAAGCGTGGTGTCTGGCGGGACTTGCATCGACCCTCGGCGAGCACCGATACGCCGACCTGTTCGAACGCAGCGCCGAGCGACACGTCGAGAGCGGCCTGCGTCGGGCATTTACCGATCACTACGCCGGCTCACACTGGCTCTCGTCGTTCGTGCTGTATCTCTTAACGAGAAACGACGGCGGTATCGCGCCAGCGGCGACTCCCCGCGAGTAACGTCGGCTGAATGGCCATCATCCCGACCGGCCGAGATTACCCGTTCAGAAGCCGTCGCCGTGGCGAGTTACGTGAGAGACCGGAACCGCTTAGACGCCCGTCGAGTACCGAAGCAGACCGGCGAACCCGCCAAATGCGTTGAGGAGCTGTTCGCCCTTCTCGAAGTCCGTCGAGATGAACTTGGTCTCGGTGCCGCGCTGTTCGGCGATGTCGATGAGGTGGTCGATCGCGTCCTCGCGGTCGTCATCGGACCCTTCGACCTCGGTGCCACAGTCGGTACAGGTGTGGGTCGGCGTCGACTTGCGACGGTCGACCACTTCGCGCTCGGTGGAGCCACACTCCGGACACTCGTAGGTGATAACGTCCTTCCGGAGGTCCTCGCTGATCAGGAGCCGGTCGACTGACCCCATCATGAGGTTGCGGCGGGTCTGCTCGAAGCCGTACGTCGCCAGATCGCCGGCGTTGAGTTCCTCGAAGAACTCCTCCATCACCTTCTTGTCCTTCATCACCTCGGCGTCGGCCAGCGCGTCTTCGGCGTTGTCGACGAGGTCTTTCAGGCCGGACTCGTCCGTGTAGGCGACGTCGAACTTGCCCAATACTTCGTCCTGCAGTTCGTGGTGGAGGTAGTCGCCGTCGAGGAACTCGTCTTTGGTCGGCGAGGGACCGCCGACGAGGATGCCGTCGATCTCGTGGCGCTTCGGGACGAACAGGTCGTTTGCCATCCCCGCGACCTCCTGATAGAAGTTGTCGATGGCCTCGAGTCGCAGGCGGGCGAATCGCTGGGCGGACTGGCCACCTTTGCGCTGCTTGCCGGGAACAAGCGAGGATGCTGACTTGACCGGCTCGATGCGCTTGCCCTTCAGCCAGCCGACGTTGGCCTCGCGGCGGTCGAGGACGATCAGGCCGTAGAGGCCCTTGTCGGCGAGCATCTCCTCGAGCGGCTCGGTCAGGAAGTCCGAGTCGCAGTGATACCGGAAGGACTCGATGGGCTGGGGCGGGCTCTCGAGGACCTTGGTGACCATGTCGGTCCGGCCGCCGCCCGAATCGACGGCACCCGAAAAGAGAACGATGCCGTTGTCCGGCGGGAAGGTGTCGTAGTATCGCAGCCGGTCTTTGATGCTCGTCAGCGCGTCCTGGACCGCCGTTCGGGTCTGTTTGGACTTGATGTTGGCCGCTTCGCTGTGTTCCTGTGTGACGTGCTGGACGACGTCACTGATCTGTCTGTCGTCGGGGATGTAGATCGTCACGAGCTGCGTTCCGGAGCCGTCGTAGTCCTTGAGGTCCTCGATGACCTTCCGGAACTCGTACTTTTTCCGGTCGGATTGCTCCTGCTCGCCCTCCTGGCTCATTAGCCGTATAAAACGGGGCTGTGGGTAAGAATCCTTTGACACACCCGTCGGATGCCAATGGCTGCCGGTGGAGCGGCCGATGCGGTCGTGATCGCCCCGGTGGCGTGCCGGCCGGTCGCCGCGAGCCGGGAGGTCACGATTTAAGGTGATGCCGTTCCACAGTCCGGACAGTATCTACGTATGTCCCACGAGACGGTCTATGCCATCGCGAGCGGGAAAGGCGGTGTCGGGAAGACGACGACGACGGTCAATCTCGGCACGGCGCTGGCCGAGGCGGGCGAGCGCGTCGCGATCGTCGACACCGACCTCGGCATGGCGAACCTTGCCGGCTTCGTCAGCCTCACCCCCGACTCGACCACCCTACACGACGTATTAGCCGGAGACGCATCGATCGACGACGCCACCTATCGACTGGCGGATAACATCGTCGCCGTTCCGAGCGGGACGAACCTCGACGAGTACGCCGAAACCTCCCCCGAAGGCCTGCGTGACGCGGTCGAAGAGCTACGGTCCCAGTTCGACTACGTCTTTCTCGATGTCGGTGCCGGTATCAGCCACGAGACCGTCCTGCCGCTGGGACTGGCCGACGCCGTCATCCTCGTCTCGACGCCCGAACCCGCTGCGGTCCACGACACGAAAAAGACCATCGAGTTGACCGACCGGTCCGGCGGCAGCGTCGCCGGCCTCGTCCTCACCCGCACCCATCCGGACGGCGACATTTCCCACGACGACATCGCCGATCGACTCGAGGTACCCCTGCTCGGGACGATCCCCGAAGACCCGGCGGCCCGCGACAGCGTCTACGCCGGGACGCCGCTCGTCGTCTTCGAGCCCGAAGGTCCCGCAGCGATTACCTATCGCCGGCTCGCGACGACGGTGACCGGCGTCGAGGTTCCGGTCCCGGCGGACGGCGACGGGGACGATGAGACCGACACCGAGTCGACCGCCACCGTGGCCGGGGCCGCGAGCGACGATGACGGTCGGGAAGCGGCTCACGACGACGTCTCGAGTGCGATCACGGAAGCCGAATCCGACCCCTGAGCCGAGTGGGCCACCGACGGCCGGCCGTCGGTAATCGATTCTTTCCGCCCCCGAAGCGGCCTTCGTTCGGACTCGATGGGCCGAATGCAGTGATTACCACCGAGACGTGACTGTCATTGCCGACTGACAGTCACGCGGTCCGTCTCGACGCGAGTGGCCCGACACGGTCGCGTTTCGATCCGTTTGTCGCTCCCTTCCGATGTCGATGCGGCGGGTCGCAGTTCACGACATCGCCGTTCTCGACGAGCGAACACGTAACGAACTGATTACTAATCATGACGGTTCCCGATGGGTCGGCCATGGAGCGACGAAAAATCCTCCTCGGCAGTGGCGCAGCGCTCGCAACCGTGCTCGCCGGTTGTTCCAGCGACGAGACCGACGACGATTCCAAGTCGGACTCCGACGGCGACGAACCGCTCGATGACGACGACGGTGGCGATGAGACCGACGGGACCAACGACGGAACCGACGACGGAACCGAAATCCCCGGTCTCGACAGTGACAAACTGACCATCGATAGCACCAAGATTTCGATCAAGGACGTGAACAAGGACGGCGACGAAATCGATATCATCGCGACGACGACGACGACCGACCCCGAGACGCTGTCCGCGGAACTGGAGTCGCTCGGAAGCACACTCTCCGCGGCGATCACCGACGCCGAGAAGCTCGCGGCCGCGATCAACAGCATCACCTGGGTGATCGAGAAGGACGGCGCGAAGGTAATGTCATTCTACGTCGACGTCAAGTGGGCCCTCGCGTATCTCAACAACGAGATGGGTGAGGACGAGTTCGTCGAGAGCGTCCTCGATACGACCGACGAGACGTACTAACGGCCCGTGTTGATCGGCGTTGTTCTTTCGGCCGCACCGACGACCAGCCGCCGGGTCGTCGCGCCTACATCGACCGCGGCGCGGCCACGCCCAGGATCGAGAGGGCGTTCGCGACCGCGTGTTTCGAGGCCGCGACCAGGGCCAGTCGTGCCTCGCGGACCGCGGGGTCGACGTCGTCGGCCAGGACGGGGCACTCGCGATAGAAGCCGTTGAATCGGTCGGCGAACTCGCGGGTGTAGGTCGCGATCTGGTGTGGCTCGAGGTCGTCGGCGGCCTCGTCGACGACCGCCGGGAACCGCGCGATCGTCTCGAGGAGGTCCCGCTCGGCCTCGGTCTCGAGCAGGTCGGCGTCGACGGCGGTCTCGACCTCGGCCAGTCCGGTCTCGGGATCGATACCGGCCTCTTCCAGAATGCCACAACAGCGCGCGTGGACGTACTGGACGTAGGGAGCGGACTGGGCCTCGAAGTCGAGCGCGCGGTCCCACTCGAAGGTGATCGCCTTCGTCGGCTGTTTCGAGACGATATCGTAGCGGACCGCGCCGATGCCGACCTGGTGGGCGATGCGATCGATGTCGCCTTCGTCCAGATCGTCGTCCCGGATGCGGTCATCCAGTCGGTCCTCGACTTCGTCGCGGGCGCGGTCGATCGCCTCGTCGAGCAGGTCGTCGAGATCGACGCCGGTCCCCTGGCGCGTGCTCATCTTCCCTTCGGGGAGGTTGACGTACGAATAGAGGACCTGCCGGAGCTGGTCGGTCTCGTTGCCGAGCAACTCGAGAGTCGTCCGGACCTGCTTGGCCTGGAGCTTGTGATCCTCGCCGAGTACCGTCACCGCGCGATCGTACTCGTCGAACTTCCACTCGTGGTGGGCCAGGTCGCGGGTCGCGTACAGCGAGGTCCCGTCCGACCGCAGGAAGACGAGGTTCTTGTCGATGCCGTGGTCCTCGAGTTCGAGTTGCCAGGCGTCGTCCTCGTAGACCGCCTCGTCGAGGTTCTGCAGGCGGTCGACGAGGTCGTCGGTTGCCCCGTTTCGCATGAACCGCGTCTCCTTGACGAACTCGTCGAACTCAGCGGGCAGGCGGGCGAGACACTCCGTCATGCCGCCGAGTACCTGATCGACGACCTCGCTGACCCGTTCGTAGGCCTCGTCGTCGCCGGCCTCGAGCCCCTGCATGATCGACTCGATCTCGGCCTCGGCCGCTTCGGCCTCGGCTTCGGGCGCATTCTCGAGGTAGGCGTTGCCTTTGCGGTAGTAGCGCACGAGGTCGTACTCGATACGGTCGCGCTCGGGGTCGTCCTCGAGAGCAGTCTCGTCGAAGGTCTCGTAGGCCCAGGTGAAGACGGCCATCTGCCGGCCGGCGTCGTTGACGTAGTAGTGGCGGTCGACGTCGTATCCCGCGAAATCGAGCAGGCTCGCGACGGCATCGCCGATGATTGGGTTCCGGGCGCGGCCGACGTGGACCGGCCCCGTCGGATTCGCGCTCGTGTGTTCGACGACGACCGACTCCTCGCGGTCCGACAGGTGTCCGTACGTCTCGTCGGTCGCTTCGGCGAGCGTGTCGGCGAGATAGGCGTCGCTCGGCAGGAAGTTGAGATACGGCCCCTGCGGTTGCACGTCGGCGACGTAGGTCAGTTCGTCGGCGTCGATCTCGTCGGCGATCCGCCCGGCGACCTGCGGCGGCGGTGCACCGGCCTCGCCGGCCAGTCGGAACGCCACGCTCGAGGCGAGGACGCTCGCGACGTCGTCCGGCGGTTCTTCGATCCCGAGATCGTCCGTCGGGAAGTCGAGTTCGGCGAGCGCCCGCTCGAGGGCGTCCTCGACCTCCGCGCGTAGGGAGAGGAACATACCCGCCCGTATTCAGGGCTCGAGTAAAGGAATGTCGGGTTTGGTCTCGTACCGTCGCGCCGGAACCGGGGCCGTCAGTCGAGCGCCTGGCCGTTGACCGACAGTTCGCGGTCGACGCCGGGCCGGGCCGACTCGTCCGGCAGTTCGGCCTGTACCTTCTCGATCAGGAGGTCCATCGCCATCCGGTTTGCGCCTTCGGGAATGATCACGTCCGCTTGCTTTTTCGTCGGGGCGACGAACTGCTCGTGCATCGGTTTGACCGTCTCGAGGTACTGGTCGATGACGCCCTTGAGGTCGCGTCCGCGCTCGATGACGTCGCGTTCGATCCGCCGCAGGATGCGAACGTCCGCGTCGGTCATCACGTACACTCGCAGATCGAGTAGGTCGCGGATCTCCTCGTCGTACAGGGACAGGATGCCTTCGAGAACGAGTATCTCCGAGGGTTCGACGGTGACGCGGTCGTCAGTACGGTTGTGGGCTTCGAAGTCGTACTGTGGCATCTCGATCGACCGGCCCGCCAGCAGCGCCTCGAGTTGCTCCCGAAGCAGGTCCCACTCGAAGGCCGATGGGTGGTCGTAGTTGACCTGTTCGCGTTCCTCGAACGCGAGATGTGAGAGGTCCTTGTAGTAGTTGTCGAGCGGGATTCGCGTGACGGCCTCGCCGACGGTCTCCGACACCGTGCGCGCGACCGTCGTCTTTCCGGCACCCGTCCCGCCGGCGATCCCGATAGCGAACGACGGTGAACTCATCGTCCGAATCTGGGATGGGGCGCTAATGAATCCCCTGATCCCGCGGCGGCCGCGCCGCCCGCCCGTCGCGGTCGCTGCCGCTCACTCGAGCACCGCGGCGGCCTCGCGAAACCGGGCCTCGTGGACCGGTCGAAACGTCTCGCCCGAGGCGTCGAACGCCGACGGGGTCCAGAACCGCGCGGCCACAGCGTCGCTGCCCGCCTCCGGGTCTCCCGCGGCGTCGGCGCGGTCGGCCACGTAGTGGACCGTCACGACGTGTTTCCCCTCGCGAGGTGGCATCGTCGACGCGCTGAGAATCTCGAGGGCGGCGGGATCGACGGCGACGCCGGTCTCCTCGCGGAGTTCGCGCGCGGCCGCTGCGGGCGGCTCCTCGTCGATCTCCATGTGGCCGCCGGGAAGCGTCCATTCACCGACCCCCGGCGGGACGCCGCGTTCGACGCAGAGTACGGCCGACTCCGGCCCCGATCGGTCGACGACCGCGACGCCGGCACACGGGACCGGATTGTGCCAGACGATCGCGTCGCAGGGCGGACAGCGCATGCGCTCACGACCGTCGAACCTGATCGACTCGAGGCGAGTGCCGCAGTCAGGGCAGAACGTCGGCGGTCGGCTAACCATCTACCGACGGTTCAGTACCGAACCGTCATAGGGTTTTCAGTCCGCTGCCGGTCAACGGCACGACGACGTCGTCGTCGGCGTCGATGACGCCGTCATCGCGGTACTGCTCGAGGGCCGCCGGTGCGACCGCGCAGGTCGGCTCGACGTAAAAGCCGTTGCGGTGGAGCCGGTCCAGCGCGGTTTCGATCGCATCCCCGCCGATCGCGATCGCGTCGCCGTCGGTCGCCTCGATGGCGTCGACGATCTCGGTGCCGCGGGCGGGTTCGGTGATCTGGATGCCGTCAGCGATGCTCGTCCGTTCGCCCTCCGCATCGGTGGTATCGCCGCCGAGCGCGGCGACGATCGGCGCGTAGCCGGCCGCCTGTGCGCCGAGCAGGCGCGGCATGCCGTCGACGATGCCGGCCTCGTTGAGGAGGGAAAAGCCCCGATACGCGCCGAGGAAGAGCGTGCCGTGACCGAGCGGGAGGACGACGGCGTCGGGGACCGTCCACCCCTGCTGGGCGGCCACCTCGAACGCGAACGTCATCGTCCCGGCGTAGAACGCGGGATTCCAAGCGTGGCTGGCGTACCAGCCCTCGCCGGTCTGATACGGGGCTCCGCTCTCGTCACCCGTCGGATCGCCGTCGTTCGCGTCGCCTTCGACGGCCTCGAGACAGGCCGCGGTCACGTCCTCTCGGGCTCCTTCGATGCGAACCGGGCGGGCGTCGGCCCGCTGGATCGTCATCAGCTTGGACTGTTTGACATCCGACGGGACGTAGATGTCCGCGTCGACGCCCGCGCGGGCCGCGTAAGTCGCGATCGACGCGCCCGCGTTGCCGGAGGAATCCTCGAGCACCTTCTCAACGCCGAGTTCGACCGCCCGCGAGAGGGTCGTCGTCGCGCCGCGGTCCTTGAACGAACCCGTCGGGAAGACGTACTCGAGTTTGAACCGCGCGTCCCAGTCGGGGGCCTCGACCGTCGGCGTAAAGCCCTCGTAGAACGTGACGTGCTGTTCGATCGGGAGGAACTCGAAGAACGTCCACAGTCCCTCGCTGGTATCGAGGCTGTGTAGTGGCAGCGGATTGCCCTGCGGATGTGGCCGTTCGGTGAACTCCAGGGCACGGCCACAGCCACAGCGCCACGGTTCGTCCGGTCCGGCCTCGTAGACGGTCCCGCAGTCGGGACAGGTGAGATCGGAGGCCATCTCAGTACTCACCAACATCGGTGCCGATCGAACAGACGTACTCGCCGGTCGCGACCTGCGGGAGCCGCCGGGCCCGCCAGAGGATGCCGCTCCCGTCGGCCGTCACCTCGGCCTTCGGTTCCCCGAAGGGAGTCGTCACTTCGAACACCGTCTCGCCGGCACGGACTCGGTCGCCGAGGTCCTTGTGCATGGTCACGAGTCCGCCCGCCGGGGCCCCGTACTGTTCGAACCCCCTGGCGCGGGTCTGGGTCTCGAGCGGCTGGTCGCCGTCGAGGAAGTCGTAGTAGCGGAGGACGTTGAACACGCCGTCGACGCCCGTTCGAATGCTGTCCTCGTCCCAGCCGACGGCCCCGCCGAGTTCGGGATCGACGGTCGGTATTCCGTCGTCGGGAGCCGCGCGGGCCAGTTGGCCGTCCGGCCCCTTCTGGTCGAGCACGTACCCGCAGCCGAAGGCTTTCGCGAGTTCGAGACACTGGTCGTGGAGCCGGTGGCGCTTCCCGCAGCGAACGCGGACTTCGTCCAGCATCCGACTGGTCGATCCCTGGTGGAGATCGAGGATCAGGTCCGCGTCGGTCGCGATGTCGAACGTCGCGGCCGCGATCCGCTCGCTCGAGGTACCGCCCTCGTTGCCGGGATAGGCACGATTCATCTTCGTGTCGTCGATCGGGTTGCGGTGTTCGGCGACCTGGAACGCGTGGTAGTTGACGATCCCGACGATGAGTATCGTCCCCGAGATCTCGGCCGGATCGAGCCGCGGTACGACGCGCTGGACGACGCCGATACCGTTGAGTTCGTCGCCGTCACTGGCCGCCTGCATGTAGAGGGTCTTCCCCGCAGTCGCGCCGTTTACAACGGCAACCGGCAGTCCGAACGGGCTCCCGTCCCGCGTCTCGCCGATCTCGAGACGGCCCGTATCGATCTCGCCGGGCCCCGCGCTTGCGGTTCCGAGCGTCGTCGTCATATGTCCACCACGATGGAGCCGTTTGCCTTTATACTATCCTTTGATCCCGACCGGCGGGCACCGGACGCGAGCCGGCCGGATCGATCGCGGTGGGTCGTCGCTCGAGATCGGGACGCGATCGCGCGCTCCGCCCGTGGGTCGTCTGGCTCTCGGACGACCGATAGCCACGCTGCCATCGCCTACCGGGCGTGAGGCTGCGACGGTGGCAATACCGTCCGGCCGTCTCAGCCGGTGAGTACGGCACGAAGTGCGAACCGGAGGTTCTGCCGCCGTTCCATGACCCGCCGATAAAAGTAGGATTTCCAGCGGTCGCCGTAGGGGACGTACTGCCAGACCTCGTCCTCCCGTGCCAGTTCGTACTGGGCGTCCTCGCGCACGCCCATGAGCATCTGTATTTCGAAGTCCGTTCCGTAGCGCTCGTGGAGCGCTTTCGCGTGTTCGATCATCGCCGGATCGTGGCTTCCCACCCCGATACCGCCGTCGTAGCGTTCGAACGCCAACTCGAGCAGGTCCCGGTACTCCCGATCGACCCGCGCGGAATCGGTGTAGGAAACGTCGGCCGGCGGGTCGTAGGCACCCTTGACCAGGCGGACTTTACCGGGGACGTCGGCCAGTCGCCTTATGTCCGCTCGCGTCCGGCGGAGGTTGGCCTGAACGCAAACACCGACGCCGCCCCCGTGGTTCCGTGCGAGGGCTTCGAACGCGTCCAGCGTCGCGTCGGTCGTCGTGTGATCCTCCATGTCGATCCAGACGAAGACGTCCCGTTCGGCCGCCGCGTCGACGACGGCGGCTAGCGTCGTCCGGAAGACGTCCTTGTCGAGGTCAAGCCCCAGTTGCGAGGGCTTGACCGAGACGGCAGCCGCGAGCCGCGAGCCCGCAATATCGGCGACGAGGCGTCGGTATTCGGCGGCGTCGGCGTCGACGGTCTCGCGGTCGTCGTGGTGCTCGCCGAGGAGATTGACGATCGCCTTCACGTCGCGCTCGTTCAACCGACGGACGTGCTCGAGCGCTTCTGCGGGGGACTCCCCCGCAACGAACCGGTTCGCGATGGGCGGGAGCATATCGGTGCCCTGGGGAGCCACGCGTAAGGGTGTTCCTCCGGTTCTCGGCGACGGTCACGGGCGGTCACACGAGTTCGGGGGCGAACGGATAGCGCCACGCCTCGCCGAAGATGGCTTTCGCCATCGCGACGATCCAGATGACGGCGCTAAGCAGGCCGAGGGACATCGCGGCGAACACCAGGACGAAGACGGGAAGCAAGACAGCGGCTTCGAGGGAACCCGGCACCGTGACGTACTCGAACAGCGTGTCCAGCCCGATCAGGAGCGCGAACGTCGCGAGAACCGATCCGATGACGAACAGGTGCCAGTCGAGCGCGTTCCGAGCGTTCGCTCGCGTGAACTCGTGGCTCGAGGCCAGATAAATGACGACGGTGGCGATCGGGCCGATAAACGGCAGTATCGCGATGAAATGGACGAAGATTCCCAGGAGCGTCCGCTCCGCGAGGATCGACGGGCCGGGTTCGGTCGTGGGCGATTCGGTCGGTGATGAGTTCGTTGACATCGGTTTGAGTGTGTGGGGAGAGTCGGCGGCCGTTACTTCGGACCGGACCTGTTCGGCGTCGGCACGGCTCCACTGACGCCGTCGTCGCGGACCGCTCGAGCGAGGCGTTCGGCACCGAGCAAGACCAGACAGACGACGAAGAGGTTGCCGGCGGCACCCAACAGCCCGTGGCTGGCTTCGACGGGGGCGTCTATCGACAGCACGATCAGCCCGACGCCGACGGAGAACAGCACCAGACTGAGTTGCAAGCCCGCCAACACCAACGTCCTGATGCCGGCCGGGTTCCGGAGTCGAAGGAAGTCGGCGAGCGACAGCGTCTCGAGGGGGGAATCGTGATCGAGCGCGCGTTGCCCGGCCGGNGGCACCCAACAGCCCGTGGCTGGCTTCGACGGGGGCGTCTATCGACAGCACGATCAGCCCGACGCCGACGGAGAACAGCACCAGACTGAGTTGCAAGCCCGCCAACACCAACGTCCTGATGCCGGCCGGGTTCCGGAGTCGAAGGAAGTCGGCGAGCGACAGCGTCTCGAGGGGTGAATCGTGATCGAGCGCGCGTTGCCCGGCCGGTGAGAGCGGCCACGGTGATTCCGGGTGGTTGATGTAGTACAGCGTGATCGTCTCCGGATAGGTCTCCGCGGCGACGACATCGATCTCGCGGAGTTCGTCGAGCCGGTTCCGAACGGTCTCTTTGCTGACGGTCGGACTGACGCGCGAGCGAAGTTGCTGGACCGAAAAAAACGGGCGGTCGGATTCGACCATGACCTCGACGACGTGTCGCTGCGTGAGTTTCTTGTCGAGCGTCGGATCGAGCCGTTCGTCGATCCACGTTGGGAGCGTCGCCATCGTTAGCAGAGCAATCAGCGGGGGAGAAATTAAACCCCCAGATGGATTTGGCGGGCACCAAACGCGATGTTGCGCCCGCAAACCCGATCAATAACCGGGTGCGACGCCCGCTGGGTGCGGGCGCGAGTCAGGACCGATCCCGTCGCGAGCGGACCCGTCGCGCGGTGCGCTCGGCGAATCGGAGCACGACACAGAGCAGGAGCAGGTTCAGTGCGGCGGTCCAGAGTCCGTGGTCGCTATGGACCGGTGCCTCCAGTCCGACGGCGGTCAGGACGGTCCCGACGAGGAACAACACCAGGCTGAGCTGATAGCCCGCGAGGACGAGCGTCCCGATCGCGTCCGGTTCGCGAAGCAACAGGAAGTCCCTCGCCGAGAGCCGATCGAGCGGGTTCGCGGCCGACCGCGTCGGCGTCTCGCCTGCGGGGTACGAGTCGGTCGCTCCGGGGTGATCGATATAGTAGAGGGTCGTCGCCGCCGGATACGTCTCGACGGCGACAACGCCGCGCTCGCGGAGTTCCGCGAGCCGCTCCCGGAGCTGGTCCTCGCCGACATCCGGCCCGAGCCGCGCGCCGAGTTGGGAGACCGAGAAAGAACGGCCGGTCCGCTGTCAGCATCACCTCGGCGACGCGGCGTTGTGTGAGCGCACGGCTCGGCCTCGAGTCGATCCGATCTTCGATCCATGGCGGCAGCGTCGACATGCGTCGGTCCCGCTCCACCCAGTGTCGCATAAATTCCCGACCGGATTTGACGGACGCCGACCGCCGCTCGAGGGACGCCGGCCGTGCTCTCGCGTCGAGTATCGTCTTCACCGGGACCGTCTTCCGTCACTCCTCGTCCGTCGATCGGTCCCCCGACGGACCCAACGGCGACTCCGTGTGTCGCTGCGGGTGCGTTGAGTCACCGAAGCCCCCGCTCAACACGCGCGCGAGCGCCTCCTCGACGGAGTCGTCGGTTTCGATGATCCGGTCAGCATCGGCTTTC